>CAZEAN010000056.1:0-39185 GCA_964510225.1 uncultured Isosphaeraceae bacterium | reverse complement strand
AGTCCGCTATCGCTTTTTCGTACTCGCCTTGGTTCCGCTACGCATTTGCTCGTTTGTTGAACGCGTGAGCAGAAGTTTGTTCTAGACGGAGTGCCTCGTCGTAGTCCGCGATCGCCTTCTCATACTCACCTTCGTAGGACCTGACATTGCCACGGTTGAAGAAGGACGAGGCAAATGTTGAGTCGAGACGGATTGCCTCGTCATAGTCTGCAATCGCCTTCTCAGAGTCGTTCTTGGCGAACCAAGCCAAACCACGATTGTTAAGCGCCAGGCTGAACGTCGGATCGAGACGGAGCGCTTCGTTGTAGTCCTCAAGCGCTTTGTCGAACTCGCCCTTGGCAAACCAGGCATTACCGCGGTTGTTGATTGCAGATGCATACGTCAGATCGAGACGGAGCGCTTTATCGTACTCGGCGATCGCCCGGTCATACTCGTCTCTGTCGTACCAGATCAGGCCACGATTGTAGAACGCTGAGACAAACGTCGGGTCGTGACGTAACGCGTCGTCGAAATCAGTAAGTGCCTTGTCGAACTCGCCCTTGTTGTACCAAGCGACGCCTCGGTTGTTGTGCGCGTCGACATTCGCCGGATCGAGACGGAGCGCTTCGTCAAACTCGATGATCGCCTTGTCGAACTCGCCCTTGTTAATCCAGGCTTTGCCCCGATCCAGATGGTCATCGACCGAGCCCGAACTCGCCGAAGCGTCTTGCATAGACAACGGGGCGCCGGGGTTCGGCCCCTTGCTCTTGGCTCCCTCCGGAACCCCCAAGGCTAGAATGGCAATCGTGATCACCCCACGATAACAACACCACTTCATCATCGTGCTCCGATACAGCATCGAATCTTGAACTTGGTCCCTGGGACTGAGGAGGATCAAATCGATTTAAGAGTTGCATCAAGGGATTTGCCTCTTAAAAACACTATAACAGGCTACTCCGGAGGCGAGTAGGATCAGCGTGAGACCACAGCACTAGATCAGGGATCAACCCCACCAGATCGCCGGTCACTTCAAATGAGACGGAATCCATCGACGCTTCTTGCAATTCGCGCTCTCTTTTCCGAGTTGGATCGAACCGGGTAATTGACAGGATCGATTCCATGGGGTCATCTCTGATCGGCGGAGTGGACCGGCAACGCTCGGAATCGACTTCAGATCCGCTGGGCTCTTGCGGTTTCAGACATGCGGACCCCACTGTTACTCGCTCTCCTATTCATCGCTGCGACCGCGACGGTCCGGGCGGACGATGCGGTTTTGGTCCCCGCCGATCCACCGGTTCGGTAGTGGAAAGGAAATCAGCATACCCATTCACTTTGGAGTGACGGCAACGACTACCCGGAAATGATCGTTGATTGGTACCGACGCCACGGATATCACTTTCTCGCGCTCTCAGACCACAAAGTCTTAAGCATCGGCGAGCGTTGGATGAGCGTCGAAGCGGCCGAGCGTCGAGGACCCGGTGGTGGTTTCGAACGGTACCGTGAGCGGTTTGGTGATTCGTGGGCCGAAACCAGGACTGTCGGAGGTGACCTCCAGGTTCGGCTCAAGCCGCTGAACGAATACCGCGCTCTTGTCGAAGAGGCTGGACGCTTTCTTCTGATCCAGGGGGAAGAGATAACGGATCGATTTGAGTCAAAGCCAATTCACCTTAACGCAACAAACCTCGACGAACTCGTCCCACCCCAAGGAGGTAATAGTGTCGTCGAGGTGATGGACAACAACCTCCGCGCAGTCGAAGAGCAGGCCGAACGCCTCGGAAGGCCGATCAATACCCACCTGAACCATCCAAACTTCGGCTACGGCGTTTCCGCGGAAGAATTTGCCGATGTGTCTTATGAGAATTTCTAAAAATTCTACAACGTATACACTTATGTCCGACACTTAGATGACGACAACCATTTGAGCGTTGAGGAGATCTGGGTTATTGCCAACACCCTCCGGATCGCCGAGCTGAAGGCTCGTCCGCTTTACGGACTCGGTACGGACGACAGCCACAACTATTTTGGGACGACCGGGTCATCGCCCGGCCGTGGCTGGGTGATGGTTCGCGCCTCGCACTTGACTCCCGAGCATATCGTGAACGCGATCGAGGCCGGCGACTTCTACGCCTCGAGCGGTGTTGAACTACGGGACGTGAGCTTCGAACCGAAGTCAGGAACGCTCGAAGTCGTGGTGGAGCCCGTTTCCGGAGCTTCCTACACGATCGACTTCATCGGCACGCACGGAGCGGAGGAATCGACAACGAAGCCGGGACGTGTTCTGAAGAGTGTCGAAGGGACCGAAGCCACCTACACCCTCTCAGGAGAGGGGCTTTACGTCCGCGCGGTCGTCACATCGAGCCTTTCCGCAGAGAATCCCTCGTTCGAAGATCAACGTCGGCAGGCTTGGACCCAACCAGTCGGCTGGAAAGATCGGAGCGTAACGCCAGGCGACGATGCCGAATGAGGAGGGATGACCGTTTCACCATTCTCCGAGTCACTTCGGCATGCCAAGTGACTCGGAGACTCTTCCGAGATCCAGAAGCTAACCGAGATCGCGGTGGCCCTCTCCGGTGACCATCTGATTGGGGCAGTTGTCTCGGCAGCATTGCGCTCGAGATCAGAGCGGGGTATCGCGATCCAGGTCTACAGTATCAGATAACGAAAGATGTAGTAGCAGAGAGTCGCGAGCAGTTCAACGATCTCCGGATCGAAAGATCCAGATTACCCAAAAATTGAGTTCAGTCTGATTTTTAATTGCGTTTCTCGTGATGATGAACACAAATTAGAGAAGAGCTGCTTGCGCAGTTGGATGGTTGACGTCGACGCACCATCATCATCAAACAGGCAAATACGGCAGTCTAGGAAAAGGCACGAGCCGTCGTGTTCGTCGAGCACTGCGCCCTCTTGGCGTTCCGTACGGATGCGCCAAACAATGCCAATTTAATTGATCCGATTTGTTCCTCGATCCACTCGATTGGAACCATGGAGAACATCTATCCCTCCTGTCCCCACTGCGGTGACTTGCTTGATCTGGTCCAACCGGATCTGGATCGTGATACGCTGATTCTGTTGGTTTGTACCCGTTGTCCTGCCTGGTTCTTGTGCAACTCTGGACCAACGGGGAAGTTGAACGACCTGGGGATCGGTGCGCTGTTGGCTGCCGGTGTAGGTTCGACCGACAAGGGGGAAAGCGTAGAGAAACCTGGCGGGAAGCCGAAAGCGCGAGGTCGACGCCGGCCTCCCGAGAGACCACCGAACCCGCCTGAATCGGGGTTGTGAGGAGATTCTCGGTGGTTGTGTTCTCAGGTCAACTGTCCTCCCATCGATGATGCTTCCAGGAAACATTACCCAAGGTTGGGGTCTTCTCGACAAAAATGACGCTTGAATGTTTATGAAATCGCTCCCTACGATGGAGTTGGGTGTGTGCCTGGAATCAATCTCCAGTGGCAGCGCCCAGGATGCTTTGATCCTCACATCGAGAGTAGTCGAGCACTCTTCATCTTCTTCATTCGTGGGTTAACGAGATATGTCGATCGCAAAAGTTCACATAACCCTAACTCAGGTCGGGGTTTTCTGCTTGATTCTACTCTTGAGTTCGACGGCCCACGGGGGATTCGAGATCCTCGAGGGGCGCGGACAGGTGGTACTCGACCCCTTCATCGAATACCAATTCAAGATTGACTTGGTCGGAGGGCCGGGAACTCTGGTTCAAGGCTCGACCGATCCCTCCGAGCGTGATTTCTTTACGGTGATTGATGTCCCGGACCTCATCGACGACGTCTTCAAACCACTTGGTTGGACGAGCACGATTCAGAACGTCGGGATCGACCCGTTTCCGCCACTGGATCCGCCGTTCTTCGATGACCCGAATATCCCCAATATCACCTTCTCGTTCTTCCCGAATGACATCATCGAGGTTGGTGATCAAGGGAGGATCCCGATCGGGACCTTCTCGATCCAGACCGCGGATGTTCCCGTCCTCAACCCACTGAGCGAACTCACCATTCTTTGGCAGACATCCAAGAAGTTGTCCGACGGCACAATCGTGAAGGAGTCCGGGATCGATAGCACCCGAGTGATGTTTATCCCCGAACCGTCGACTTTAGTTGCCTCGTTGATCGGGTTCTCAGGACTCTTGGTGCTCGGCTCGATACGGTCCCGTTGGTTTGATGGACGAGAAGCAACTCGTTCGGCTTACGCCGCTTAGCTTCATCCGGTGCTCCTCCGTTTGTTACTCCGAGTCAGTGTCTGTGAGGTTAGACTCGGTGGGGTCCAACAAAGCCCGGAACTCCTGGTCGTCCGCGAAGGAACCAAACGACTCGGAGCGATCTTGAAGGAGTCGGCGATCGAGCCCTTCGTCCAACGCGACTTGAAGGTGTGCGATCGCCCGAACCTTGATCCGATCCCGCAGCGCAGCCACTCGTTCCGGGGTCAGTTCCGGATCGTTCTCAATCGCTTCGAGACAATCGGCGAGGAGTTCCACGGTCCGTTGCCGGAGTGCCGGCTGCCCCGCAATGGCATTAGCAAGACGGACGGCGGTATCCCCGGCTTCGTCATAGAGACGCTGGGCGATCAATGCTTCGACTAACTTCGTGATTGCCTGGTCGATTGTTTGACGAGCCTGGGCAAGGCTTAAGGCATCGATCGACTGCTGAGCAAACTGGATCGCCTGCTCAATCAGACCTTGCGCTTGCTCAGCGGCACCACGGTCGATCAGGAGCCGGGCATAATCAAATGCCGCGACACTCGCCATATAGCGAATGTTGGCGGTCCCGGTTTCGGAATCGGCGAGGGTTCCCAACTGCTCCGCTGCTTGAGCAAAGTAGCTCTCCGCTTCCTCGGTCTGATCGATCCTCGCCAATTGCTCACCGAGATTGTACTGCGCGATCCCCAACTCTTGACTCAAGCTCGGCGGGACCGACTCCCGACCGTCGACCAGTTCTTCATAGAGTTCCAAGGCCTCTCGAGTTGGTTCAGGGTCGGTTTTCCTCATGTCACCGAGGTTAACCAACGAGGTCGCCAATTGCCGCTTCAGCGGATCCGGTTCCGCAGAGTCGGCAATCAATGCCTCGAGCATCTCGATGACTTGATCATAACTTTTTTCAGCGACTTCAATCTGATCCATTCTTTTCTGAGCGAGTGCTAACAATTCCAGACAGTCGGCGCGTTTTTGTCGGTAGGACGGTCGGTCAGGATCGGCAGCGATGAGACGATCGTAGATCTCCGAACCGCGTTGGAGGTCCGTTTCAGCACGGTCAGCAGCGCCGAACCTCAAGAGCAATCGACTACGGTTGATCAACGCAACCCCAAGAACATCATCGACATCGGGAATCTCAGCAAACTGTTTCTGAACACCTTCGCCGACAACGACTGCGCGTTTTGAGAGATCGTAAGCCGCTTGGTATTGCGATTGAGCGACCAAGACCCTAGCGAGGTTGACCATCGCCAAGACACGGTCACGACCAATCTTCAGGACACCAGGGGCCGTCGCGGCGAGAGCATCATAGACCGAAACGGCTTCCCGGAGTGACTCTTCAGCCGTAGGGAGATCACCGAGTTCCTGCAGGAGGACGCCTCGATTGAGGTAACTTCTCCCGAGGGCCCGTTGATAGGCTAAGCGTCCTGGAAAATCACCGGCGAGACGCTCGTACTGCTTTAATGACTCGGCATAAGCTTGTTCCGCCTCTTCGGGTCGGCTGGTCCCGTACAAGATCGCACCGAGGGTGTTGCTGCTCTTGGCAAGGCCTTCACGGATCGTCGGGACCGTTGGGAGTTCGTTCAGCAACTCGCGTTGCTCCTCGATGGCGAGTTCCAGAAGTCTTTCAGCTTCTCCGGATTGGCCAAGGATCAGTTCGAGGACCGCGAGATGGTCGCGACGGCTCGACAGCTCTCGACGTGCCGGAACGGAATCGGGAGTGGCCTCGACCAGGGCCTCAAGACGATCGATCGCGGATTGGTAACGTCGCTTCGCCTCAATGGAACGGCCGTCGAGTTTCAAGACCTCGGCCAATTCTCCTTCGGCTCGAGCGAGTAAGAGGCGATCCTCCGGATCTTCCAAAGCTGCAGGATCAACTCCTTCGAGTCCAACGATGGCTTCCAGGAGCAGGGACTCAGCCCGATCGGTCTCACCGAGGATACCCAAGAGTGCACCGAGCCTGTATTGGGCTGTTGCCAATAAAATCTTCGCTCGGGCCGAATCGGGTTGCTTCTGAACGATCGGTGTCAACTTCTCAATCGCATCTTGATAAGAGCGTTCTGCTTCCTCGAATCGACCGAGCTTTCGATGGATATCGCCACTCCGTCGGAGTGCGTCGGCCTGATCCAAGAGAACCTCCGAACCGACCCCTGGTTCGTTCGCAAAACGGACGAAATAGCTCAAGGTGGTGGCCAGGATATCGCGACTCCGAGCATCGAAGTCGGGTGGTTTCGGAGCAGTCTCTCCCGGTCCAGATTCTTCTGGACCCGCCAGCGTTCCATTGAACTGGTCGAGGGCACGACTGAGAAAGAGGTCTTGCCTGGGGTCGGAGAGATCTTCCAGGAAGGTGCTAGCGACCTCGACGTACATCTCTTCGACAGCAGTACGGGCGACTCCTTCCATCTGCGTTGCGCGATCGCGGGAGCGTCCGATCAGGAAATTGGCGGTTGCGAGGAGAGGAATCGTCGCGAGGATCAGGACCGAAGCCGAAACCGCAAGGGTCCGGTGTCGGATCGCCCAGCGACGGACCCGGGCGAAAAACGGTTCCGGGTAGACGCTGACTGGTTCGTCGGCCAACCAACGGTGGACATCTTCGGAGAGCGCTTTGACGGTCGGATACCGAGCTTCCTTGGAACGTCCGAGGGCGAATTGGCAGATCGCTTCCAGAGGTTTCGGGATACTGGGATCAATCGAACGGCAGGGAGGTGCCTCCTCGTTCCGGACCTTCTGCAAGACTTCAGAGGCGTTGGAACCATGATGAGGCGGTCGGCCGGTGAGGATCTGATAGAGGACTGCGCCCAGGCTGTAGACGTCGGTTGCCGGACCGAGTTGATCGATCTCTCCTCTCGCCTGTTCGGGACTCATGAACGACGGAGTCCCGACGACGTGCCCCTCCAAAGTCTGATATTGACCCTCCATGGTAAATTGATCGGAATCGGTCGGAGACTTAAACTGACCCGCTGAGGGCTCTGGCTCACGTGATCCGACTGCTTTGGCGAGCCCCCAGTCAAGGACCTGGACCTCCCCAAAATCGCCGACGATGACATTCTGACCTTTGAGATCGCGGTGGATCACGCCTCGAGAGTGCGCAAAGGCAATCGCGTTACAGACGGCGATGAAGGCTTCCAAGAGCCCTCGGAGTTCCAACGATCGACGTGGGTCCCGACGATCTAACTGATGATACTTGTCGATTGCCTCGGCGAGCGTTTTTCCACGGACAAACCGCATCGTATAGAAAAGGTGCCCATCTTCGGGGTGACGGCCGAGTTCGTGGACCGGGACAATATTGGGGTGTTCGAGCCTTCCCGTAATCCTTGCCTCGCGGGCAAACCGTTCGGCGACCAAGGGATCGATCGTCCGATCGGTCTTAAGCTCCTTCATGGCGACTTCGCGACCGAGGGCAAGGTCGCGCGCCTGCCAGATCTGACCGATTCCCCCTTGAGCATGCAACTTGGTCCGACTGTAACGCGTCGTGGTCGACCCCTGGAGGCTCGAGCTGCTCTCGTCGGTCACCAGCGACTGAATCCCCACAAATCGAGGACGCTCTGCGTTATGCGCGTTTTGCTGGAAACCGCTATCAACGGTATCCGCCTCGTGGGTCTTTTCTGGGCTGATATCCAAGGTTGGTTGAAAGGGTTCGATCCCGAGACTTGAGAGTGCCTCACGGACCGTGCCGTCGACTGCTTCAGCCCAGACGACATAGGGATCACCATCGTGCGATCGGAGAAGCTCATCGGCACTCTCCTGTAGTTGGTCACAGCGTTCCGGCTTGATCCAACCGCTTTTGACGATCACATCGGAGAGCGGCAAGGTACTCTTCCGCCAGGCCTTGTACGATTCGGCCAGACGTTCCGCATCAAGATCACCTTGTTGGACAGCCAAAGCAGTAAACAATACGTCGCGGTCCGTATCCATAGCCAGCCTCTCGGAGTGTTCCGACCCGTTGGAGACTCGATCAGTAGGAACTCGTATCATAATCCGAGAGCGACCATTCTCGATACAGAGATCACTGAGAGGCTCAAGTTCTCGTAGGAAGAAAGAGAAGATCTGTTAATTGCTAAAAACTCATTGCTATCTCATCACTCAATGGCTCAACAATATTTAATGCATTTAACTGACCTGCAGACCATCTGCTCTTAAGAATGTTCCTCCAGAAGATGGACCGGATCTTGCGGCAAGCACGACGTGTGAGTTCCGGAAGCGGAGCCGAGGCGAGGATCCGTCGCCAACGGATCAAGGAGTTCGGGAGAGAAGCGGAGCCGAACGCGGCAAAGGAGCGTTGACTGAGAAGGTAGCAACGACGGAAGTCGGGGCACGTTCCAAATCGGCGGCAGCTCCAGATCAACGCTTCCTAACTCTTCCAATGAGTTCAAGGCCCACGTTTTGGAGTGTGGGAGATCCTCCTGTTCCAGAAAACGGGCCAACCACCACTTGTCGTTCAGTTGGTCATCTCTCGAATTATACGCTCCGTACGTTCTTCCAGCACGTAAGAGATCCAAAATGGACTGGAAAGTGGTTTAACGGCATCAGCGGATGCCCAAATCCAGGACGCGCCGATTAACCAACTCGATCAGCCCTCAAGGCCGAGGGTTGGACGGGAATCGAAGGAGACGAAAAAGCGATTCCCGGACCAGGCTTTGAGCCACCACGCAAGCGATCCTTTTGAGAAACTCCTGTTGAGAATCCTGGGGGAAAACTTGTTGATCCACGGTCGCGCTCCTGTGCTTGAACCTCGACTAATCAACAAGGGATGCAGACCAATCCCCAAATGGATCATCATGAAGAATCAACTAACCCAGCGTGCGCAACCGATCCACGAACGAGTTTTCCCCCGGGCTCCCACCTAGGTTGTCAGATGCTAAGTCTTTTGATAGACTGCCTTTGATTCAGATTGTGGTCATCTGTCCACAATCAATGATGTTCACTCCGAAGATGAAGACGGTTTCTTTCGTCCTTTTACGCACATCGGACGGACACAAGCGAAAAGAAAATTGGTTTTCGCGGTGGACTCCGAAGCGGAGCGGACTCCGAAGCGGAGCTTTGGTAATGAAAGCCTTTTGTAACCGCGAGGAACTCCTCGCTGCCTTCGGAATGGTCAGTGGGGTGGTTCCTTCGCGGAACAGCCCGAAGCCGATCTTGGAAAATCTGAAGCTGGTGGTATCAGATCAGCCTGGCGGACCGACCATCTTGATGGCCACCGACCTTGAAGTCGGTATCCGTTACGACGTACACGGCGTGGTTGCTAACCAACAAGGATCGGTCATTCTCCCAACCCAGCGCGTCACTCAGATCCTCCGAGCCAACACCGACGATGAGCTGACGCTTGAGGTCGACAATGATCTCTTGATCATCAGGGGTGATCGTTCCGAGTTTAAACTCCCGTCAGAAGATCCTGACCTCTTCCCCGATCCCGAGGATTTTGAGGAGCAGGAAGGAACGAGGGTGGCGCCCAGTGACCTCCGCAAAGCGATCAAACGAACCCTCTTCGCCGTGGGTCGCGAAACCCATCGGGTCGCTTTAACCGCCGTCCTCTTCGAACCAGGCCCAGAATCCATCACGTTGGTTGCGACTGATGGGCGGAGGCTCGCGCGTCAGGTGATCCCCGCAACCGTGGATCCTGCATGGGTCGAGGCAACTGGCCCTGCGCCGCTGGTTCCTGAGAAGGCACTCCGGCAGATCGAACGGAACTTGGTCGACGATGAAACAGACGTCTTCTTGAAGGTTGAGGCTCAGTCGGCCGTCTTGATCGACGCTGGACGTTCGGTGATTCAGAGTCGGCTCGTTGAAGGGAAGTTCCCCAACTACCGTGCGGTGATCCCGGAGCAAAACAACGTGACGGTGGAGTTCAAAGAGATCGGCGTCTTGCTCTCAGCGATCGAGCAGGCGGCGATTGTGACTGACAAGGACCGGAGGGCGGTGAACTTCCAGTTTGGGAACGGGCTCCTCAAACTCTCTGGTCGGACCGCCGACGTTGGCGAATCTCATATTGAAATCGAAAGCACCTATGAAGGTCCGGAAATAGCGATCGCCTTCGATCCAACCTACTTGATCGACGCCCTCCGACAACTCGAACCTAAAGAACCCATCGATGTTCACTTACTCGATGGAAAAACTCCTGCGTCATTTCAGACGAACGATGACTACACCTATGTGGTAATGCCGATGAATTTAGACAATTGATGAAAACAAAGCGCATGGTGGGAGGCGTTTTGAAGTCTCAGACTCTGGGACGAAAGCCATCGGCCTTTCCTAATTCGGTTGCCCAGAGAGGGTTGAACAGGGTATCATGAAAGAACGTTCAGATCGAAGAGAGCCTCAAGGATTGGGACGACCAACTCGGGGTCCGGTTCCATTATCCGAGGCGCTGAACGATCTCTTCGCAGCCCGAGGGTTTGCTCGACACCGAGGACTCCGAGAGCTGGAAGCAGCCTGGGAATCGGCGATCGGGCCAGAACTTGTCGGCAGCACCCGGCTCGGCGGTCTCCGTCGAGGCGTCTTGAACATTACGGTGACGCATCCAGCGGTCCTGGAAGAGTTAGCCGGCTTCCGGAAACCCGAACTCCTCGCAGCCCTCCGGCGCGATGCTCCCGGGACACCAATCCAAGACTTGAGGTTCCGGGTTGGTTCGGTCAACTGAGCCAAGCCGTCTAAATCGCTTGTTCCGGACGTTTTGTTATTTTTCAATGCCAAGCGTATGTTTCTTTTCTGACGATTGAGGATCGACGATGGCCACCACTCCGGACGGCTCGATCGAAACCCCCGAGGCTCTCTCACCCGGCGAAGCCAATGGTAACGGCCCAGCTGAAGAACTCGCCGGAACCTACAGCGAAGACAATATCCGCGTCCTCGAAGGAATCGAGGCAATGCGGAAACGTCCGGGTATGTACATCGGCGACACCACAGCGCGTGGACTCCACCACCTCATTTACGAAGTTGTGGATAACTCGATCGACGAGGCGATGGCGGGATACTGCGAGAACGTCGACGTGGTGATCAACGCCGATGGCTCAGTTTCGATCGCTGACGACGGTCGAGGAATTCCGGTCGGGCCACACCACCAGTTTGAGGACCTCAGCACCCTCGAAGTTGTCCTCACGAAACCCCACGCTGGTGGTAAGTTTGACCATCAGACGTACAAGGTCTCGGGTGGCCTTCATGGTGTTGGGATTACGGTGGTCAATGCGCTGAGCGAACGCCTCGAAGCGGAGGTTCATCGCGATGGTAAAATTTACCGTCAAGAGTACAGTAAGGGTGAGCCCGATGGTCCGATCCGGTCGACTGGTGCAACCGATCGCACTGGCACTCGGATCCTGTTCTTACCGGACATCGAGATCTTTCCCGAGATCACCTTCAACTTCGACACACTGGAACACCGACTCCGCGATCTCGCCTTTTTGAACCCCGGTGTCCGGATCCGGCTCGTCGATGAGCGTGGTGACGAAACCAGAGAGGAGACTTTCTTCAGCGAAGGTGGTCTCGGCGAGTTCATCAGCTTTCTGAACCAGGCCCAAACTCCTCTCCACGAACCAGTCCTGCTCAGTGGTAGTGACGAAGAACGGAATGTCGATGTACAGGTGGCATTGCAGTACAACGACAGCTTCGCGGAGTCGGTCGTTTCGTTCTGCAACAACATCAAGACGATCGAAGGTGGAACCCACCTGACCGGATTTCGGTCATCGCTGACCCGGACGATGAATACCTACCTGAAGGCCAACGCGCCAGCGAGTTCGAACAAGAAGAAAGACCTTGCGATCACTGGTGACGACTTCCGTGAAGGGCTAACGGCAATCGTCAGCGTCCGGGTTCCTGATCCTCAGTTCGAAGGCCAGACGAAAACGAAGCTTGGTAATAGTGATGTGGAAGGGATTGTCGCCAAGATTGTAAATGAGTCGCTCGGGGCCTACCTCGAACAACACCCTGCGATGGCGAAGAAGCTGGTTGCGAAGGCGATGCTCGCGGCTGAGGCTCGGGAAGCAACCCGGAAAGCCCGAGAACTGGTCCGAAGTCGGAAGGGAGTCCTGACCGGTGGGGGACTCCCTGGGAAGCTGATGGACTGTACCAGCCACGACCGAGACAACTCCGAACTCTTCCTTGTCGAGGGTGACTCTGCAGGTGGAACGGCCGAGGTCGGTCGTGATCGCCAGATCCAGGCGATCCTCCCGTTGCGTGGTAAGATCCTCAACGTCGAACGGGCGAGGCTCGATCGGGTCTTGGGGAACGAAGAGGTCCGGAGCATCATCACGGCGGTCGGCTCGGGGATCGGTGACGAGGAAGATCCAGAAAAGCGTCGGTACGGCAAGATTGTGATGATGAGTGACGCCGATGTCGACGGCTCACATATCCGAACGCTCCTGATGACCTTCTTCTACCGACAGATGCCCAGGCTTGTTGCCGAAGGTCATCTCTACGTCGCACAACCCCCCTTGTACCTCGTTGCCCAGAAGAAAGAACGTCGGTACGTCCAGACCGAAGCTGAGATGCATGAAATCCTCCTCAGCAACGGTCTTGCTGATGCCAGCCTCCGTCAGGTTGAGCCCGGAGTCGATCCCGAACAGGCTGCTGATCCAATTACGGGCGACAAGTTGCGCACCCTTGTTGAGATTGCCGCGGGACTCGACAACGCACTCCGGGTCTTCGGACGACGGAACTTCCCGCTCCGGGAGTTCCTCTCAAAGGCAAACAACGAGACCGGCCTCCTTCCCCTCTTCCGGGTCCGAGGGCCTGAAGGAGACATCTACCTCGATACAGCCGAAGACCTCGAACGCTTCACGAAAGAGCACGCGCCCGAGTCGGCCGAGGTCGCTCCGGTGACCGAAGACCAGGGGATCCCTGGCGAGCCAGTCGATGAGGATTCGTCTCACTCCACCGATACTCCGACAAGTCTCAATGTTACCGAGCTTACCGAAATCCGGACCTTGAATAAGTGGCTCCTCCGACTCCAGAGCGAGTTTGGCCTCAACGCTGAAGTCTTGCTTCCACTTGAGGTTACGGGCGACGACGCTCCCCCCCGGTTTATCTTTGACAAAAATGGGGATGAGCACCCGTTGTACGACCTCCGGGAACTGATGGCGAAGGTCCGGCAACTCGGTGAACGTGGCTTGAAAGTCACCCGGTTCAAGGGGCTCGGCGAGATGGATGCCGAACAGCTCTGGGAGACCACCATGGATCCCAAGTACCGGACCATGCTTCAAGTCAGGCTTGATGACGCCGCTGCTGCCAATAACCTCTTCACAACCCTAATGGGTGATGATGTTGAGCCCCGTCGGAACTTTATCGAGAAGCATGCCCTTGAAGTCAAGAATCTCGATGTTTGAGTAATTAACCTATGCAGATGCTTTGACCGAAGACGGTCGAATAATGTCGAGTCCTGCGCTAATTCGTTGAGTCCATGGGTTTCGGAAGACAACTACGCAACTTCCGGAACCCGTCTTGCTGAGGTTGATAGTATTTGGAAAAGACCATCGATCTTCCCGAAACCACCACCATGTCCACTGCACGTGGCAAGCCTTGTGTTTTCCACAAAGCGCGGTTCTGTCGAGAGCTTTCCGGGTAGCGAATGGTTTAACATCCGAGGGTAATCGCCTCCGCGAACCCCGCCCCCGGCCGCCAGTGCCGAGGGCAGAGGATTGCGGACGCGAGGTGCCGAACCCTCGCTCGTTGGGTGGGGTTGGTGCTGGAGTCAGGGAGTGTCGAAGACGTCGGCACCCTCGGCCAAGCCGTCCGAGCCATCCGCGCCGTCGTCACCGTCAGAGTCGCTGACACCAGCTCCGGCTGCTCCGCCTAAGCCACCGGTGCCGGCACACCGGCGAGGATGGTGTTACCGAAGATAATCGTGTTGAACGGATGAAATAGCCAGATCGTCGAAATGCTCATTACTGATGTTAAAAGCGGAATTGCATTGTGATTCGAGGGAGTCACAATGGCGAATCGGTGATCGTAACAAATTGAGTCGGCGAGCCGTTCGAGCCCAAAGGACCCTCAACTTCTCCTGAATCGAACCAGTCCCAATGGATCTACAGTCGTTGAAGAAGCGTGATCAGAAGAAGTGGTCGCGTTGCCTGAGCATCCATGCGGCCGTACAATGATTTTATCACGACTCGAGACAACACCCAGCCTTTCTAACTTTCGACGTTGTCCCGAGTTTTGTCGAGTTCGAACAACGCTCTTCATTCCAAATCTCGGGGGGAGCTGTGATGGATCGACTCCATCGTCTGATCAACGCGATTGGGACCAAGATTCCGGGAATTACGGGATCGCTGGGTTCTAAGCCGGAATATTTGCTCTCGGCTTATGGATTAAGCTTTGTCGTCCACGTGGTCCTCTTAGCGATCGTCCTTGTTGTCGGGTTAGTTGTTGGTCGCGAGGCAACCGCCAGGATCCGGGCGACGATCGTGGACACCGAATTACCTCAGGTTGAACGGCTCGATTCGACTGAGTTGCTTGAAACCGACCGTCGGGTAACCCTTGAGCCGATCTGGGCGCGGACTGCTCCTGAACTCTCGCCACGGATTGTCCGGGAGGTTGTTGAACCTGATCCAGAATTAGAAATCGATCCGCTCTCACTCTCACCTGCCCAACTTCTCCCCACTGCCTCGACCTTAAGCACCCGGATCGAGTTACAGGGAGACGGCGTTGAGCATGTTGACGGAGTCGAAGGGGCAATCGATCGCCTAGCGCTCGAAATCTTGCAGCGATTGGAACAGGGTCGACTTCTCGTGATCTGGGCGTTCGATGCGTCACAGAGCCTTCAGTCGGAGCGTGGTCGGTTGGCCGATCATATCGATCAGGTGTACCAGAACACCCTGAGTCGACAAGAAGCGATCGACGCGGGGGCCAATGACGGAAACTTGGCAACGATGGTTGTTGCGTTTGGTTCCGGTGGTCGGACGATGTTAAGTCAGCCGACGACCGAACCCGACGAGGTCACCCGAGCGATTCGATCGGTGCCACCCGACACCACAGGGACCGAGACGACCTTCCAGACCACGATCGATGTCGCGAAGGCATGGGGTCGGACTCAGATCGATGGGAAACGCTTTGAGCCAATGCTGGTGATCATCACGGACGAGGTCGGCGACGACGAGGCAAAACTAGAGCGAGCGATTCAGGCCGCTCGGCGGGTCGAGATGCCGGTTTACGTGCTCGGCTCATCCTCGCTCTTTGGTCGGGTGGAAGGGTACATGTCGTATCGGGATCCTCGGAGTGGCCGGTTCTACAGCAGGCTTCCGGTCCGGCAAGGACCCGAAAGTGTTGCGCTTGAGCAGATCCGGCTCCCGTTCTGGGGTCGAGGTCCGCAATACAACGAACTCGACTCCGGTTTTGGTCCCTATGGCCTTTCGAGACTCGCTGCGTCGACAGGCGGAATCTACTTCGTGACGCGGATGGGGGATAATCGACCGACCTTCGACCCCGCCGCGATGCTCGAATATCGACCGGATTGGTTTAGTGCCTCTGCCTATCAGACCGCTGTCAGCCGGAGCCCGATTCGATCTTCGGTCCTCAACGCAGCGCGGATCACGCAACAAAACCTGCCGAGGCAACCTTCGCTGAACTTCCCCGCCGCCTCTAGTGACCAATTTAAAGAGGCGATGGAAAACAACCAAGTATTGGCGGCTCGGGTCCTCTACACCGTTGAAGAAGCCCTTGTCCCGATCCTCCGAGCGCAAGATTTCCGAGATCGTGAGACTTCCAAACGTTGGCAGGCTCACTACGATTTAATCAAGGCGCGGTTGTTGGCGATGAAAGTCCGCTGTTATGTGTACGACAAAGCATGTGCGCAAATGAAGACAGAACCGCTACCCTTCCAAAATGAAGGCTCTAATGCCTGGCGACTCGTCGCGGATCAGACGAACTATTATTCCCCGAGTGCAGAGTCAGCGGCTCAAGAAGCAACCGAACTCTTGGAAGGGATCGTCACTGAGCATGGAGGGACCCCGTGGGCGTTGCTTGCCCAGCGGGAGCTGCGCAATCCATTTGGTTTCCGTTGGGTCGAACATCGAGTCCCGCCACCGGCGCCTCGGCGCCAATCCGGTGGTGGCAATCCCCCGAATAATCGCCGTCAAGCGAATCGTCCCGATCCACCGCCGCCTCCCAAACTCTGATGAATACCAGAGCGTGATCGATCGATCGTCTGCGGTCAGGCGTTGATAGCCCCCCAAAGACGTAGACGAGGTCGGATCAGAAGATCAAAGAAGTCAAAGAAATAATTGAAACTACGGACCCTCAGAAGTGGAACGCTGTTTAGAACCCGGACGCCAATGCTTGGTGCAGGAGAACCGTCGATGAGTGTGCACGTATCCGATGTTGAAACCACCAGTCGAAACGCAACAACGCTCGCTGAGGTTCAATCTCGTAGTTCAAGCGCTCAAGTTGGTCAACTCGAAGCACAGGAGGGGGCAAAAACAATGGAAACTGCTGTCCCCCAAACGCCAGAACCATCTTCATCATTGTCGTTCTGGAACCGGTTCCAAGAGCTCCATCATCTCCCAAGCTGGGCAGGTTCGGTGATTGTCCACCTTGCTCTGATCCTGACGATGGCGTCAATCGTCGTCGGTGATCGGGTCCAGAAGGCGTTAACGTCGATGGACGCCGCGTTGGTTCAAGACGAAGCCGTCGAAGAATTGGTGATCCTTGAAGATCCAAACGATGCGGATCGGGAACTCGCAGTTGGCGAGGTCGCCAGTCTCAGTGTCTCGGGATCGAGTAGTCGAGTCGGGCTCGAAGCACTCGTTACCGCAGCGAGCAGCGAGAGCAAGGGGTTCGAAACCGAATTTGTCATCGTTAAGAAAACACCGAGCACCGCGATGATCCCTTCCGAGTCGGTGATCGACACCGATCTGAGTATTGGGAATCGACTTAAAGGTGAGTCTGCTCGCCCGGTGGCCGACTATGGAGAGGCCCTCAACCAACTCGCGAAAGAGATCTTGGCGCAACTCGCCAAGCGACGTGTCACAGTCCTCTGGATGTTCGACGAATCTGGGAGTATGAAGGACGATCGTGAGGAGATCCGGAAACAGTTTGACGAAGCTCTTGAGACGATCGCGGAGCGTGTTCCGGCGGAACAATTGAGGGCCGGGGATCTCGAACACGCCGTCATTGGGTTCGGCGACGAACTCCACTTTGTCTCAGGGGCTCCTCAGAGTCAGTCCGACGCGATCGGTCGTGCGATCGAAGCAGTCCCGATCGACGACTCGGGTGAGGAACGGACGATGGAAGCGATCGTCGGGACCCTGGATACCTATACTTCAGCAATCCCGAAGGATCGCAAAATCCTGATCGTCCTGGCGACTGACGAATCAGGAGATGACGGCAAAGGAGTCGAACTCGCACTTGAAGCATTAAACCGTAACGAGGCTTCCCTTTTTGTCCTCGGCCGTCAATCAATTTTAGGGAACCACCGAGTGCGTCTCCTCTATACTGATCCCGTCACGAAGGATCATTATTGGCCTGTGATCCGTCGCGGTCCCGAGGCTGCTGGTTTGGAGTTACTTCAATGGGATGGTCTCTACAAAGTCCGCAATGACGAACAACCTTCAGGCTTTGCACCTTACGAACTGGCGAGGCTCGCTAAAGAAACCAGCGGGATCTTCTTCCAACTTCCTAATGAGGAAGGGCTCCGGAGCCGACCTCGTGGAGAGAAAGCGTTTTCCATCGATCTCCTCCGCGAATATGAACCCGACCTCCGGACTCGTGCTGAATACCAGTCTGATATCGCTTCGAGTCCGTTGCGGCGGACGCTCGTTCAAATCATTATGCAAACAAAAGAGGCGGAATTTGGCTTCAATTATGGGTTCCCGGTGAACTACGCCGAGCTCTTCGAGGCCATCAATGCCGAGATTCCGAGGGTCAATGCCCAACTCGCAACGCTCCTTGATCTAGAGAACCAGCTCCGGAGTCTGGAATCAGAGCGTGATCGCGAGAACGAACGTCGTTGGCAAGCAAATTATGACTTGATGCTGGCGATGATTGTCGCGTTCCAGGTAAAGGCTTATGAATTCAGGTCTTGCATACAAGAGATGGGAACGCGCGCCGAACAGGGACGTCTGATTCCCAAGAATCCAACCCTACCCGGTGTTCGGGACACGGACTGGGTGCTTGTTCACTCTCCGAAGCCACACGCTCCGGTCCGAGAAACAGGTAAGAAGGCGGCCGAAGCCAAACGGTTGCTCAACCTCGTGATCGAGCGACACCCCGACACTCCCTGGGCCGATCTGGCGCTGATTACGCTAAATCGAGGTCTTAGCTGTCAGTGGAGAGAGCGTAACCGCCACCCCGACTATGACGAGCGTCGCAAACTCGTCCCCAAATTCTGAGCGTCTTGCGGCGTTCAGATCGAGGCGATTGGCTCATCGGTCTCGGGCGCTGGTGCATAGGTTAACCCGCCTGAAGGAAAAACCCGGAGGATCGGTCGGTTGCCACTTCCAGGAGCGAGGCGGAGCAACCGACCAGCTGTCTTCCAGAGCGTTTCTTGATCGTTGAAGAGCCGGACAGGTCCGAGTCGAGGTCCGAGTCGATCATAGAGCGGTGGTCCGTAAACAAGGACGGCACGATCAAGCACCAACTCTCGGGCCCAACTGACCATAAACTTAGCAGCGCTATTTGATGCCCCGACAAAATGCTCGGTTGCGGGGAGAATCCAGCGTGCGCTAAGGTCTCCCAAGGGGCCAAGCATCGCGATCAACTTCATCAGCGGGATCGAGAACGACTGCCCGATTTCGTCGGGATCGACCCGAAAAAAACCGACCAATGCCCCACCTGGCCGACATCCCGCGCGGTGGTTCAGCAAGACCTTAAAACTCTGCATAGGGTCGCCGGGCCAGGGGGCGTTCCCTGCAACGATCACATCGGCCGGTCCGGCATCGGGGGCTCGGTAGCGTCGGGCAACTTCGGCAGCAAGAAGATCTTGGACAACATCAGGGTGGCCAGAAGAGACCTGGAAGATCTCCCCCGGGAAGCCAATCACATGACTGATCGAGTAACACGGCCCAAGCTTTGACGCCGCATTCCGAATCGCACAACGCATCGGATTGACCTCGGCCCGGGCTCCGAGAAGTGTCGGGGTCTGATCTCCGAGTCCCGTTCGGTGAATGGCACCGAGGGTCGAGCGATGACTTGTCCCGGGAAAGATCAGCTTGTAGCCTCCTCCGAAGCCAGCTTGCAGGTGCGGTAAGACTGAACCGATCAGGATCCGGAGGTCTGCCTTCGCGACCGGTTTGAAAACGCGGACGGGGATCCCATCGGTTGTTTCACCGAGGTCGCTGTACTCCTCAAGATCATCGACTGGTGGAACGTAACAACGGAATCGTCTTGCGACCTCCTCGCCGACTCGCCGCTTCATCCCTTCGTCATCAACACCGGGGTGCCGCCCTGCCCCAATGCTAATACTAATCCGATCATCCGGAACTCCTCCGTGCTGGAGTCGCTGCAGAACGACAGGGATGGCTTCACGGACCGGCGTCCAACGTGATGGATCGTCGACCACAATCGCGACGTCAGAGTCCGGTCCGACTAGGTCCTCGAGCCTCTCCATTCCTTGAGGAGCATTCAATGCTTCTCCGAGCGCAGCGGGGTAGTCAGTGATTGGCATCGAACGATCGGGCGCGATGACGTCCGGGGTCGGCCAATGATTGGGAAGGGCTAGTTCAAGCGGCGGTTCAGAACCCCAGGGAATGGAAATCGCGGTCGGACCGGGTGTTGCCGTCGCGGTCTTCAGCTCAGACATCGGATAAGCCTCCTTGCGTTCTCTTGGTCTACGACGCTACGAAATCCCAGTCTTCGATGCCAGAGGTCCGGCCTCGGCTTTCTCGGGTTTGGGGTCGAGGTGGTGTCGGAACCAGAGTTCCAGCATCACCAGGGCCCAGAGCCGATAGGCGTGATCCTGCTCTCCTTCCCAGTGCTCTGCCAACATCCGCTCGACCACTTCGGTCCGAAAGAGACCACGATTGGTCGAGAGAGGATCAAGGAGGATCTCGCGGAGCTCATCCTTCAACTCAGCACGAAACCAGCGGTCGATCGGGACGCCAAAACCCATCTTCGAGCGTTTCTGGATCGGTTCTGGGAGGAGGTCGGCGAACGCCGTCTTCAAGATCGCCTTGGACCTTCCTTCGCGGAGCCTTACCTTGCGATCGATCGGCATTGCCAAGGCTAGCTCCACAACTCGATGGTCAAGGAACGGCCCTCGACATTCCAAGCTCGATGCCATACTCGCCAGATCGACCTTTACTAAAAGATCACCAGGGAGATAGGACAACAAGTCGGCAATCATCGCCCGAGTTGCCGGGTCACGTTGAATCGTCACGTTCAAGACCCGGTGGAGTAGACTCGCGGGGTCGGCATGGTCAGGATCGTCGATCGAAGCGGCGGCCAATTGATCAAGAAAGACGTCACTGTAGAGGCCAGAGCGCATTGATTCGTTAAAGCTGGTCATCCAACGAAGGTAACGGTCTTCGAAGCTAAGATCCAATGCTTCAAGCCAGCGTCGGATCGATCTCAGCTTGGTCTTGGCGCGGGAGGAGGCAGGAATGGAACTTGCCAACGGTCCCGCAAGGAACTTCCGTACTGTTGTTGGAAGATTGGCGATCAGATCGGCCATCGCGACCGCTCGATAGCGATCGTAGCCTCCAAAGAGTTCATCACCGGCGTCACCCGTGAGCGCAACCGTAACGTGTTCACGAGTCAGTTTAGAGACTTGCCAGGTCGGTAACGCCGAGCTGTCCGCAAACGGCTCATCAAACTGCCAGGCGAGTTCCGGGAGGGTCTCCCAAGTTTTGGGTTGGACGACGAACGGGTAGTGCTCCGTGCCAAGATGCTCGGCGGCCATCTTCGCAAAGTTGCTTTCATCAAACTTAGGGTCGTCAAAGCCGATCGAGAAGGTCTTTACCTGCTCGGTGGCGTGTTGCTTCATCAGACCGACGATAATTGTGGAGTCAACCCCCCCTGAAAGAAACGCACCGAGCGGGACATCGGCGATCATCTGCTCGCGGACAGCCTCCGAAAGTGTGGCACGGAGCTGCTCGATCTCTTCAGTCTCACTCCGACGCGTTTCCAAGTCCCAGTTTGGCTCCCAGTAACGCTCCATCGTAAGCCGGCCGCCTTCCCAGACGGCAGTGTGCGCGGGCGGTAGCTTGTAGACGCCTTCCAGGATTGTATTGGGATGAGGGATGTACCCGTAGGTGAGGTAGAGATCGATGGCTCTGGGATCAACCCGCCGGGGGAGTGCTGATTCTGGGAGTGCAAGGAGTGCTTTTAGTTCACTCGCGAAAAGGACCCGGTCGGCCTCAATCCGGTACAGTAAGGGCTTTTGACCGAGTCGATCCCGGACTAAGACCAATCGACGTCTTGAGCTGTCCCAGACAGCGATTGCATACATCCCTCGGAGGAGTTTTGCGAACGAGGGCCCTTCGTCTTCGTAGAGATGCGCGATTACTTCGGTGTCGCCGCTTGATCGGAGTTGATGTCCTCGAGCTTCAAGGCGATGGCGGAGGGCTTGGAAGTTGTAGATCTCGCCGTTGAAGACAACCTGAACCGTGCCGTCTTCGTTGCTCATCGGCTGCCGACCACCAGGGAGGTCAAGAATCGAGAGCCTCCGAAAACCTAAGGCCGCATGCTGATCACGATACAACCCGCGATCATCAGGCCCTCGATGCTCGAGTCGGGCGATCATTGCGTTCAGTTGTTCCGGGGTCGGTCCGTTACCAGAGTCCGTCCAGGCCGCGCCACAGATTCCACACATCAGTTTTTTACCCTGGCCTTTCGGTGATCTCCTGGCACCGTCGCGAGACTATTCGATCATCGTAGCTGCGGTGAACATGATCAACCCACCGCCAATCTTCCTGGGACCGACTGCGCCCCTGAATATTGTTAAACACGCTCAATCATTAGATAAGATTGCATCGAGACTTACTGAATGTCTCGATGCAAATTAATCTCTTCGAATCAGGGTTGATTTACTTGACGAATCGGCGTCTGATCGCGAGTCCGAGGGTACCACCGAGGAGCCCGATCCCAGCGAGAGCAACGGTTGAGGGTTCGGGGACCATCAGCAATTGAACCCGACGACGGCTGATGTCGACACTGATTTCGGAACCGTCGCTGCTAATGACATGCCAACGGGCAAGGCCAACGGGAGGGGGAAAAGCAAACCGGACCCGAGCTTCCCAATGATGATCCAGTGAACCGATGGCGTACCCATCAGTGTTGGGGGCAGCCCATAGGTTATTCGCCGTAAAGCGTCTGCCACCGAATTCCGTGGTGTAGAAGTCGCCGAGATCATCTTGGACCTGGAACGCGGCGGTGTCCCTTAGGATCCGAACTACGGTATCTGCCCTACCACCGATTGGGCTATTCGGTGCGTCGAGCACATGAAACAAGGAGAGTCCGTCCGAGGCATTAACGAGGAAGAGATGAGCTGTGTTGTTCTGGAGGGTTGGGGCAACTCCATTGAATTGACCAGAGCTGAAGTCGTAGTAATCCGCAGCGGTCTCAGTAGTCTGAAACGGGTTGATAAACCCGAGGACATTGTCCTCGAAGTCGCCGGCGAGGAATGAAGACTCTTGAGCAACGCGAATGAGTCCCGCTTCGGCATTGGTCGCGATGCTGAGCATGACGCTGAAGGAAAGAGAATACGCGAAGAGACGCATGCTTTGATCAATCCTCAAAAAGTAAAGTTGATGAGCAATCGGCATGAATCCGTCATGGAAACAACGCCAGACGGCCTGTTCTTGGTCATACCAATCATCCTTACTACATCCTAACGATGCTCGTAACACTCTGCAGTTGCATCATCTCGCAAGAAGGACAACACGCAACAGTTGTTGCAAAAAAACCACACCGACTCGGAACGGACTCGCTCGAACAGACGCACGAACCTCAGGGGGGGCTCTCATCGAGTCGGATCGGCTGAAGCGTCCCCAAAGTCGAATCCAAGAGTGCACAGAAACCCTGGAAGACCGGGGCAATGACGACGAAGTAAGGCTGGTCGGGATCGAGCCTGAGGGTTTGAGATCCATCCCAGGGGAGCTGCCCCGTAAAGCTTCCAGCCCACCACCGATGATAGTGCCCCACGAAAAAGCACCGAGCGTCGTGAGTTGCGAAGCACTCAGTTGCCAGCCCCACGAGATCGACCTCGTCACCAGAGAGCGACCAGAGGAAGCCTGGGTCACTCAAGTCTCCAAGGGGCTCGCGGTGGCTGAAATGATAATCGCCCAGCGTGAGTGATGGTTGAAGTGTCTCCATATAGGAGAGAACGGTTCGACCGGCGAATCGTGAGAGGTAACGTTCGGGAACATCACGACAAAGAGTTACGTCGTGGTTTCCCCAGACTCCTCTGACTTTGTAGTGCTCAAGAAGTTCCGCAACTGCGGCTAAATCCTCACCTGGAACGAGAACGTCGCAAGAATCCCCCAGCGTTACAATTCTGTCGACTCCCCAAGCGTCGACCCGCTCAAGAGCTAGTCTCAGGTTGGCGACATCGTTGTGGATGTCCGTAACCAAACCAATCTTCATCGTCTGCCTTCTCCCTCCCACAGCGAGCCTCGATGCCGAAAGTGGTCCAGGAAAACCATCTCCGAAGACTCTCGATTCGTCGTACCGAGGTCTTCTTCGGCGAGGTGTACACGACTGATGCGGTCAGGAACGTTCTCCAGAATCTGCCCTTCTTTGCCACGGCCAAGGTAGAGCCCGTAGGAATGGGGCTCGAAGAAGTCGAGTTCGTCGAGCACCCTCCTGAGGGTCGTTCCACTGACGACATCATCCTCGATGAGCAGCACATCCCGGTTTTGGATGGTATCGATTCCAGCTCCCAACGATAGAGTCTTTGGAGGGTAGTCGACTTCGACCGACAGCACTGTTGCTCCAAGATCCTCGAAGAAGTAGCCGTAGAGGTGACCCTCGGGTGCAATTGCCACAAACGCTTGGTATTCCCTACTTGAGAGTAAGTGCTGAGCCATGGCGAATGAGGCGATCGGATCGTAGGGAACCATGGGGTTCCAGTTCGGACCGCTGACGAAACCGCGCAACGCACCGGTACGTCGAACATCGACCATGACTCGCCGAATCATCTCTTCGAGTTCGACCACGACCACTCCTTCCCTTCTCATGAAAGCGGAGAGTAGGAATCCTCCCGATTTCGAATCGCTCCTGGAGTTTCTGTCTTCCAAAGGACGATCCGGATTCGAACCCCCCACTTCAGTTCAGATCGTATTAGCTCATCTTGAGGCAAAGAGGATCTTTCGGCGTAGTCTTGGTGCGGAAAGTCACGCCCAAGACTTGACTGATCTGGACAGCAGAGAGGTCTCGCAAACCATCAATCAACTCTCTCGAAGCAAGCGACCTCTCTGGAGAACTGACAGGCGCTCCGGTTTACTCAACACGGAGGCGATCGACCGCAGCGCGGGCTCGATTGGCCGACGACACGTAGAGGGGTACATGTGGTGCTGCTGTCGAGACAGAGTCGAGAATCTCTGAAGCTCGCTCGAATGCGGCTTTGGCCTCAGAGGTACGATCGAGCGCTTGAAAGGCCTGGCCGATCCGGTACCAAGCGTTGCCGATCTGGTTGAGGGTCTGGAGCGAGGTGTTGGTTACGGTTTGGTCAGTGGCTTGTGCAGCACGTTCCAAGAGGTCTCGGGCTTCATTGATCTCCGATTCTGTGGCGTCGCCTCTCTCGGCCTTGATCGCAACAAGACTCGCAAGTGTTTGCACTCTGATCCGTCGGCCGATCTCGGTCTGTTGCAACCGAAAATCAATCAACCGGATCGCTTCCTCGAAGCGCTCGAGGGCGGCTTCGGTGTTCCCGAGTTCGAGTTCAATCTCACCGATCCGATTGAGTGACTGTGCAAGCCAGGGTCGGATGTTCCAATAGTCTGGATAAGCGTCCTTGGTTTCACGCTGCTGACGGGCGGCCTTCAAGTGTTGGTCTAAGGCCTTGTTCCATTGCTCTTGGGCCTGATAGAGATTTCCGAGATTCCCATAGCAGAACGCGGCATCTTGAGCATAAAGAACTTGGTTGGGATAGCGATCGTGGAGTTCTTCACGCAACGCCTGCGATGCCTGATAGGAAGCCAAGGCATCGTCAAATTGCCCCGTCTCACGTTGCGGATCACCGAGACAGCCGTAGGTCCGTGCCAGGTCGCTCTTGAACCTTGGGATCGACTCGTTGAGTTCAACCAGGGTGCGTCTGATCTTGAGCGCCTCACGGAACCATTTGATCGCCTCGATCGGTTCGCCCATCCATCGCTTGGTCATCGCCATCATGTGATACGTCTCGGCGAGATCATTGGCGAAAGGATTCTCCGACGGTTCACTACCAAGCTGGAGCCTGATCGGAAGCGCGTCGTTGGCGAGCATCTCCCAGCTTGCAGGGTACTTCCCGAGCCGACTGAGTCGGACCGCCTCCTGAAGGTATGATTCTGCGAGTTCGTTGGCGATGGCGGCCCGTTCACCGGGCTCTTCAGTCCCGACTTCGTCGAAGAGTCCGCGACGGAGTTGGATCGCTTTGTTGAAATCGTCGCCGGCATCCTCATAGAGACCGGCTTCGAACTGGTAGATCGCTCGCTGATGATAACCGCGCGCGACTGCCCGACGATAACGGCGATCCTGAAAGGCGTGGTCACCGAGTTCAACAAGTACCGCCGAGGTTTCAGAATTTACCATCCTCGCCTTTTCGACTTCACCTCGCTCACTTAACAACCGACCGAGCTGGTCAAGCGTATCGGCAAGAGCAATCGCGAGTTCGGCGTTGTCGGGATCCTGATCGTGGAGTTCTCGATAGATCTCGATCGCTTCTTGGTAATGGCGGACCGCAGGGCTTGGTGTCCCGTTCGAGTCGCTCGGATCTGCTTCACGAGCGAAGTTGGCCTCGATGAACCCGACTTCAGCATGAGCACGGGCGAGCTGTTCGTTTCGATCGTTCTGAAAAGTATCGACATAGAACTGATAATAATTAAGTACGGCTACTTGATGTTTCGGATCAACGTTTTGGATCCCGAGGGTTTCCGAGGCCTTCAGTTGATCGATGGTCTCGGCGGCTTGCTCTGTCAGTAAGGCGTTTTGTTTCCTGGCTTGATCGAGTTCCAGATTTCTGTCGTTGAGTTGGCCGTTAATCGACGCCAGGACAATCAGACTCGTCCCCGTTAAAGCGACGGTAATGATTGAGATGGCAGTCGCAGCGAGCATCGTCGCCCGGTTCTTCCGGGCCCATCGAGTCATCCGGTCGAATCGAGGCTCGGTGGCAGCGGCGATCGGTTCATCGGCGAGCCAGCGTTCGATGTCTTCCGCCAACTCCTGAGCTGAGGCGTAACGCTCATTCGGATCCAACGCCATTGCCTTCAGGCAGATCAGTTCTAGAGCGGTCGGGATCGTGGGATTGATCTCCCGAGGCTTCGGAAAACTTCCCTGGCTAATTCGGTCAATGAGACGGAAGACGTCCGAATCGTCGAAGGGACGGGTTCCCGTGAGCAACTGATACAAGACGACCCCGAGGCTGTAGATATCGCTTGCGGCGCTCAGCGTGTCGTTTTTTCCGTTGGCTTGCTCCGGACTCATGAACGGGAGTGTTCCGACTAACGACCCAGCCTCTTCGGGAGGAACGACGTTCATGGGTTGGACAACCGAGTTCGGTTTCCCGACGCCAGTCCGTTCACGCTCCAACCTGATTGCTGCAAGGCGTTCTCCGGCAGGCTTCGCGACCCCCCAGTCGATCACGAGTGTCTCGCCGAAACACCCGAGCATGACGTTCCGGGGTTTGATATCGCGATGCAGAACTCCCTTGTCATGGGCGTAAGCAATCGTGTTGCAGATGTCGACAAAGCGCCGGAGCAAGCCCTGAAACGTGATGTTAAGCTGGCGTCTTCGTTCAGAACGGTCGGCTGCTAGGGCCAGACTGTCCCGGACTACTCCCTGAATCGAGAGCTTTAGAGCTTTTTGGCGGATCTGCTTTTTGGCCTCGGCCGTCGACGATTCCAGTTTCTTCAGTTCGTCGTGATAAGAGGTCAGCGCTTGATGATAGGTTTTCCCTTCGATAAATCGCATGACGTAGAAGGGTCGACCGTCGGAGAATTCGCCGGCGTCGTAAACGGGGACGATCCCCGGATGCTGGAGACTCGCGGTGATCTCTGCCTCAAGCTGGAATCGCTTCCGATGATCTTTGATGTGTGCATGCTCATGCTTAATTTCTTTGAACGCAACTTTTCGGTTCAGTCGCGAGTCACGACAGAGCGCGATTCGTCCGAGGCCGCCGCTGGCGTGGTGCTGATGATTGGTGTAACGGGCAGCGGTTGTTCCCGCTTTGGCGAGCCGAGAATCTAATGACTCATCTTGAGCCCCTTGTTCCATCGGAGGCGGAGGGATGGTCTCCAACGCCGTTTCCTGAGAATGGATCGAGATCGCGCGTTGATCGGTCGGCTTTCCTGGGCGACCCTCGGTCGATTGCTGGGCCTTTGCCACTGGGACACCTGCGGCGACGAGTTCCTGCCAGGCTGAAACGGAGACCTCGACCTCAGCGAGGCATTTCTCCGCATCGCCAGCACATTCCTCAAGCCGCCGCTTGAGATATTTGTCGATGAATTCGAGCTCATTAGGATCAAGCTTGTTGTGCTCGAAGAGCAAGTCACGGACCTGGGTATCCTGGTGCTCAGACCATTCTTTCAGCACCTCGATCATCTCATCCCTGCTGATCAAGTCCAACCGAGACGCGACAATGGCAAAAAGGAGGTTCTCAGCGGCGGTTGGCTCGCTCATTCTTAAGACCCCTGAGATAACAGAGTTACTGCCTGACATGCATTGCTATGTAATCAGGATACACGTTGTTCGAGTTTTAATTGTACTTTTCACGGATGTGGATGAACAATCATTAACGCTCAGTCAAGATTGCTCGTAGATGTTGCCCAGAGCATTCACGTGCGCAAAAAAACCGCAATCAGTTTATCCAGACTCTGAGTCTGCGTTTCGTCTAGCTCTGGAGCGCAAGTGCGACGAGATAAGCGACCATTCCGACCCCGACTGCGGCCAAGACCCAGGCAACTGCGGTTCCGAGTCCGGGGCCCGGAGTCGAGTGGTCGCCGCGATTGAGGTTCCGCAAGAAGCGCTGATAGCGGATCGTCGAGCCAATCAAGACCCAGACTCCGAGGCCAACAAAGAGGGTCCCGAGTCGGAGCGAGGCGGTCGCCCCAATTTCAGGGACGACTTCGCCAATCGCCGGCATCGCACGCAGGAACCAGCCAAACTTGGCAACGACGAATCCGAATCCCATCAGCGAGAGCCCTGTTCGCATCCAGGCAAGCAAGGTACGTTCGGCGGCCAGGACCACTCTGGGATCGGGGGGAGTCGGTTCGGACATCGTCAGGGGCTCAACGTTGGGCAAGTGAACTGAATCGAAAACCAAGGAAGTCGACCCTACAGCGCTGCTCTAGTTTATCCAATTGGTCCGACCGAAAATGCAATCGTCCTCAGCGATCATCTGCGGTAAGTTCTCTGAATCTTGAGATCGACGACTTCGTCCATCCTGACCCCAGGGAGGATCAAGAACCCCGATGGAATCGGAACCGATGGCGATCGCCTGGGTCTATGACATGGATGCCTGTCGAGGGCCGACCGGAGTCACTCGGCACGCATTAGCTCAACTCGATCATTTAATCAAACGTCCCGAGGTAAATCTCAGGGTTGTTTCGGGACGGATTGCTGATCCGGATGGCCTCGCTCGTTGGGAGATGCTCGACGAACTCCCCGAAGCACCGAGGCGAATCGAGCTGCCGTTCTCTACCCGAAACACCCTTCGGTTCTGGAGGCTCTTCGCCTGGCCACCGATCGACTATTGGACAGGACGCCTCGATTGGATCTATTGTCCGGCCGAGTACTATGTCCCGACCCGACGTCTCCGACGGGCCGTCACGAGTCACGACATCTTACAAGACATCCGCTTTGGATCACCGAGCCGTCGCGAGCTTCTTGGTCATGCACTCGGATCGGCTGATCGAGTCCTCTCGGTTTCCGAGTTTAATACCACGCAACTCCTTCAGTACTTCCCGGAGTGTACTGGTAAAGTCGCAACGGTACCGAATGCGGCGGACGACCTCTTCTTCGAGACCACCACCGCGCCAGAACGTCTGGCAGCCCGTCCCGAGATCGGATTGAAGCAGGGCCAACCCTACCTGCTTTCGGTGGCAAACTTCCAACCGAGGAAGAACCTCTCTCGACTCGTCCGGGTTGCGAGTCGATTGACTGAAGTCGCTTCAGGTGACTTAGCCTTGGTCTTGATCGGAGAGGGTGACGAGCATCAAACAGAGTTGATCCGTGAAGCGATTCAGGCGTCGGGCTCGAAAGCGACGATTCTGATGCCCGGTTACCGTCAAGGTCCGAAACTCCGGGCCCTTTATGCCGAAGCAACTGCACTCGTCTTTCCCTCAACCTGTGAGAGCTTCGGGATTCCCGCAGTCGAAGCAATGGCGCAGGGTTGTCCTCTAGCGTTGGCCAATTCGACTGCGCTCCCCGAAACGGCCGGTGATGCGGCCTGGTATTTCGATCCTGAGGTTGATGATTCGATCTACTCCACGCTCCGTTCGCTGCTCGACTCCCCGACCGAACGTGATCGCCTCACTGCAATCGGCCGTACGGTTGCAGTACAATACCGCTGGAAGACTGCGAACGATGCGTTGCTGAGAGCGCTCTCCGTTCCGCCGATCGCGTCCTGAACCAATCGCTCGGAAGAGGAGCCAGCACAATGGCGCTTGTACTGAACGGATTGAAGACCGAGGGTACTCTTCCGTTACCTTCAACGATTCAGCGAGGACTCCGACGGATCGACTTCCGACTGAAGATTGCAAGTCTCACTGAAGGGATTGGCGCTTTACTGCTGGTGTGCGCTGGGGTCGGAGCGATTGTAATGGCAATCGACTTTATCTGGCCGCTACCGTCGTTGATCCGTGGGGTGATCTTGGTCTGCTGGATTGTGATTGGTTTGGGTCTCGGTACCTTTGGCGTGTTGAGGCCCGTACTCCGACGGCATCAGCCGAGGGTTCTGGCAGGGCTCGCGGATCGGGTCGCACCGAAGCTAGGAGGGTCGCTAACTTCTGCCGTGGAGTTCGTGACCGAGGGAACTCGGGCACATGGTTCACCGGAACTGATCGCGGCGTTTGTGGAGCAGACAGGGGCAGAGGCCGAGGAGGTTGATTTCGACCAAGCCGTCGGGCTCCGCCGAGGGTGGCGGTGGCTTGCTTGGGGCGTTGTTGCTGCAGCCCTGGTGGTTGGACCACCGATCGGTGGTCTGGAGCCGTTCGCGACCCTCGGTCGTCGTTGCATGATCCCCTGGATTGAAACCGGAACAGCCGGCCTTCTAGCGATTGACCTCCAACCTGGAAACGCGTTGGTCGGGCGCGGTGACACGATCACCATCCGTGCGACTGCACGGAATCGACTTGGTGGTGGGATCCCAGCTTCGGCAGTCCTGGAATGGTCGCCAACGTCAGATCCAAGTCACCGACAGGAACGACCGATGCAGACCGATCCCGATCTCGCTGGAGGGTTTGTGATAGAAACTGCAGCACTCCAGGATTCCATTTTCTATCGAGTACGGATCGGTTCAGGTCAAACAGACGATTATCAAATCACCGTTGCTGACCCACCGAGTCTGTCCCTTACCTCAGTGACGATTGAGCCACCCGAGTATTTGGGTGAGCCAGTGGCCGAAGTCAAGGACCCGAAGATTGAGCGCCTCCGAGTTCCCCAGGATAGTCGCCTCAGGCTGACAATCGAGGCTGACCGGCCACTGGAGAACGCCACCCTCCGATGGCCAACTGAATCGGAGCGTAACAAGGGGTCCTCGGAAACGGAGTCTGTCGAGTTCCAACCATCTGATGATCGGCAGGAATGGTCGGTAACCGTGATGGCCACAGCATCCGGCCCGTACGGGTTCGGTGTCGTTGATGATCGGGGACTCTTAAACCAACCCGATCGCTCACGATCAATCGGCGTGATACCAGATCCGCCACCAAAGGTTGTGGTTGAAAATCCGGAAGATCGCAACCAGGCTGTTGAGCCCGACGATACGCTCGAACTCCCAGTTGCTGCCCGAGACAACCTCAGCGTCGCGCTCGCAGAGTTGTACTATCGGATTGGACGAGAAGGGAACGCGGACAACTCCTTACAGTTATTCTCAAGCATCGATCTTGAAGGCCTCGATACCGAAGAAGCACATGGAATCGCTCGACTTGATCTCGCCCAAGTCAATGCTCAAGAAGGCGATCGTTTAGTGGTACAGGTCCGGGTGCTCGACAATCGTCCCTTTCCTCGAGGCCCCAATGAGTCCTGGTCCATGCCAGTTTCCGTCCCAGTTGTCGGTGACATCGAACGCTTTGAAGCAGATCGGAGTGAAGAGTCGCTCGGTCCGGCCAAGAACGAACTGGATGAGATCGCCCGACTCGCCTCCGCCAATTCGAGAGAGGTCGCTCCCTTACGCTATGCTGCCGAAGCGACTGAACGAGGCAATGGCGATTGGTTGGGATCAAACTCGGAGGATCTCGAAGAACTGAAAGCGGCGTCACGAGAAGTAGTGGATCGGCTCCAGCAGCTTGCGCGGTCACTCGGTAATGACCCAACCTATGAATCGCTTGAGGAACCAATCCGCGAGGTTGCCGAAGCAGATCCCTCCGATGCATTCCAAGCGCTCCAGTCTGCGACACAAGCGAATGAGAATGAGGAACGACTCGACGAACTCCGTCGCGCGGATACGAAACTGAAGAATGCCTCACGACAGATCGACTCTCTCAAGCGACGGTTCGATGCGCTCGCCCAAGCCGCTGCTGCTCAAGGTGAACTCTCAGAACTCGGCCGTCGTGAAGAGAAGCTCGCCGACCAAGCCGAAGCACTCAATCAACCGGCAGGTGACCCAAACGATCCAACAAACCCCCCTGCCCCATCGGAAGGAAATGAAGCTGGGAGCGAAGGGTCAGCGTCGGACGGATCTTCTTCGTCGCTCGAACAGATCGAACAAGATCAAGAGCGGATTGCTCAAGAACTCGAGGAGATGGGGAAGCAATCACCGGCTCTACAAGAGGCCATTGGTGAAGCAATGGAGCAGGCCGCCCAGGCCTTGCAAGCGCTCCAGGAGGCTCGGGAGGCTGATGATCCCACAATGGCGACACAAGAAGCCGCCGAAGCGATGCGTGAGGCGGCCCAGAATCTTCAGAATTCCTCAGGGTCTAATGATCCCGCCTCTCGGGCCAACGAACTCGCCGAGCAACTCGCAGCAGAGGCAGCTCCGAGTGATACTTCACCAGACCCTTCCCCATATTCAGAGCCTGGTGGTGGGATGGGAAGCGATCTTTCGACAGCGAGTGTACTCCCTGAAGCACTCCTGGCGGATCCAAGAGCCCAACGTGAGTGGGGTGAACTCCCTGGGCACCTCCGAAGCGAGCTTCTCCGAGCTTCCCGACTCCCCTATCGACAGGAATACAGGGAATCGATCCGACGATACTATCGGGAATTAGCAGAGGCGTCATCGAACCGTCGACGAAGTCAACGAACGGGTCCGAATCTGGATCGCCCCTAAACGGAATCGACGAAACGCTGGGTCCAACATAAAAAGAGCCCGTTCAACCCCCGATGTGTTGGACGGGCTCCATGAAATGACGTCAGCTCATTCGATTGAATGTTACTGCAAGTAGCGGTCGAGGAAGTCACCGATCGCTTGATAGCCGACCTTTTGGTTTGCCTTCTTGCGGAAGCCGTGGCCTTCGTCGGGGAAGACTACATACTCCACAGCGACACCATTTGCGCGGACTGCGGCGACCATCTCATCACTTTCGACTTGAAGCACGCGGGGATCATTGGCGCCCTGGAGCACGATTAACGGTCGGACGATCTGATCAGCATGAAAGAGTGGCGAGATCGACCTGAAGTAGGCTTCATCAGAGAAGTCCCCCATCTCTTTCTCCAAGGCGAGCCGCTGAGCTTCCCACCAAGGGGGAATGCTCTGGACGGTTCGATACCAGTTGGCCACACCGAAGATATCAACTCCAACATTGAATTCCTCGGGTCGGAACGCTAAGGCTGCCAGCACCATGTAGCCGCCGTAACTCCCGCCGATGATGCCGATCCGTTCCGGATCTACTTTCCCCGTGGCGATCAACATTTCCTTGCTGGATACGCAATCATCAAGATCACCTTCACCATGCTTTTGGTTATCGAGTTGCTCGAATGTCCGACCGTACCCTGAACTCCCACGGTTGTTGATCGCATAAACAGCATAACCGTGGTTGACAAGGTACTGGATCAAGGGATTGTAACCGATCCGCGATTGGCCACCAGGGCCACCGTGAACCCAGACGAGGGCAGGAGCTTTGTTCTCAGCACTTGCCTGATGTGGCATGTACAAGATTCCGGGGACTTCGAGACCGTCAAATGATTCGAACCGCTTCACAGTACCGTTGACCAGATCATCAGGATCGATCTTGGGGCTCAGTGAGGTTGTTAGTTGTCTCGCTTCAGTCGAGCCGACCTCACCGACGAACAAATCTCCCGGCATCTTTGACGAGCTGGCATAGAACGCAAGCGCAGATTCGTTCCGTGCGATCCCGAGTCCCGTAAGGTCGGCATCGGGAAGATCGGGTAGAGTGACCGGCTCCATTGTTGCGGTCTTGTACAGTCGCTGTTCGGTCCTCGCGTCGACGTTCAAGCTAAGACTTAAGTAAGTTCCCTCCTTGGAATAACCCCCACCTTGTACATCCCATTCTTCCTTGAGGAGGACCTTGCGGGCACCCGTCTTGAGATCATGTTCAATAGCGTATCGGAATTCGCTGTCCTCGTCCGTGACCATCATCAGGGCGTCGCCGTTGGGATGGAAGTCGGCAGCAGAAAAGTTGATCTCACCTTCATGTGGCGTTAAGTGGCTTACTTCCTTCGTTTGGGTGTTGTACAGGTAAACATCGCTGTCATCGCGCGTGTTGATCTTATCGAGTGCGACGTAGGTCTTATCTGGAGAGACCGGCCCAGGAAAATAACCTTCGTTGTTTTGGAACAAGAGTGATCGTTCGTAACTCTCCACATCAATCTCGTAGAGATCAAAGTAGCGAGGGTCTCGCTCATTGGTCATTGCGAAAAAGGAACGATCATCCTGAGCCCAGCCTGCGAAGATTGCCTTCAGGTTTTGACCGGGGGTGAGGTCGGTACTCGTACCGTCGAGTTCCCGAACATAGAGGTGGTCCAGCTCGTTACCACCTTCGTCACTTGAAAAAAGAAAACGCTCATCGTTCGGGAAGTAGGTCAGGGCGGAGATCGGGTTGGTCTCGGATGCAGTCAAGGCTTGAGGATCCCCACCCTTGACAGGAATTGCAGACGCATTCGGTACACCAGAAGCATCGCTTGTCACCAAGACCTTGGAGTAGTCTGGTGAGAAGGAGGCACCGCTATACCGTATTGTGTCCAGGAATTCTTCGATCGAGTACCGCTTTACCTCATCGGCCTTCAAAGCGGTACTGAGGCTGATGAGAGAAAGCACGGCGGATGCGAGTAGCAATCGATTCATGATTTACTCCGTTCGTTTGTGTTGCCTGGAATCAGGGAGGCTTGTTCCATCAACGATACAATAGGTGATCGACCCAGTCGTTCGCTTGGTTTTCAAGCGAGAGTGGTGCGCTTGATTCGATCATGAGCCGAGAGCGATCGCAACCCAGGTCGTCGTACAAGCTGACGCAACGTAGCAAATTAATGTTTTTAATAAACAAGCGAGTCACTCCATGAAAATATTAGGTCAAACATAAGCAAACGACCTTGGAGCGTATCCAGGGCCGTTTGCTACCAGATGGGGAAGGAAAACATCTTCCCCAACGATCAGGAGACGTTGAGGACGCGGTGCTGGATCGAGTAACGTCGGCCTCTGGGGTTCCGGTAGTCGAAGTAGCCAAGGCCGATGTTGCCCGCAAGAGCGATGTGTTGCGGTTGTCGGATGTCGAAGCCTTCGCGATTGAACGGATCAGCAGCGAGCTTGCCCACTGCACCCACACCGGGTACACCCATCTCTTTTCGCTTCGCATCGATGATGTCCCACTCGATGTGGTCCATCGCAACGGGGTCGGTAGCAACGAGCAACGCACCATAATCCCACGCCCATTCCGGATCTCGACCGAAGGGGCCACCCTGCCAGATCCCTCGGATCCCGTCCATGATCTGGAGGACGCACTTGCTCTTGATGATTGGGTGGTTCACTACGGCTGGGATAAAAGTGTTGCAGGCGTTCGAGAACGGAGTGGAGTGCGACCGCTCAACGTTGTTCACTAGGCCGTGACTCATATTCTTGAGCGCACCGGTCACCCCAGCCGAACCGTGGTCCTTCAAGCAGGGCAAGCAGACAATCTTGTTGAGCCGCTTGGTGACGAGCTTGCCAAGGTGCGATCGATATGCGCGATCATCTTTGGGGTCGTTGTTCTTGCTTACGAGATCGAGATAAACAATCTCGTCCGGGTCATACCCTGCAACAGGCTTGTCCTGGACATCGAAGGAGACGTCGAGTTGTGAGACGCCGCCAATGGCTGGAGTCAGACCACCGAGGGTAACACCAGAGGGCAAGATATCTTGATAGCCCGCAGTCCGGAACTCACCTTCGTAGCGATCGAAGACGACAATCTCCGAGAGCTTCACTCCGGCGGAGACTAAGCCGTCAATCACTTCCAGGATCAATTCGGGCGAGGTCGGATGTGCGGGATGGCCGTTCGGGACGACTTTCACACCAACGGCGTCACCCGGCTCGAAAAAGGTTCGCCACGCTTCGGTCGCATCATCAGCGCCCGTGAGTGCAGCTAACGCCTTGCCAAGTGTCTTGCCGATCGCGTCTTTGTTCTTCGAACCCCCCTGGATCATCGCGGCGTTCCGGGCCTCAATGACTTTTCCTGGGTATGGTCCTGGAACACCGAGTTCGCCGCTCGGCTTTCGGCTTTGTTCCTGCCGGGTTGAGGATTGGTACGACGCACCGAAAGAGGAAGTCGTCGATAGTGCCGCGGTTGCTGTTGCTGCCACCGCGCCCGTTAGGAACCCCCGACGGTGGACACCGCCACACGGATAATGATGTTGGGACATAATCGATTGGCTTTCACGAGTGGTCGAATTGAGACGGTCTGAAACCTGACGGGTCAGAATGCCTTAGGGCGATTTGTCACATTAATTCTAACTCAATCTTATCTCGATGTCCTGCGCTTGTAGGGAGTGCCTCGCGGTCAAATAATCCGAATCTGTTCGCTTCCGCCCTGACGGACTTCGATCTTCGGTCGCAGCGCGTTGGAAAGGAGTCGGAGGTCGAGTGGAAAGATTAAACTCGAAACACCTGGGATGGGTGTACCGACCTGGACCAGCAGATTGTTCTGGAGACGGTACAGTACTAGCACCCATGATTGTTGATCGAGATTACTCCGTGCCCGTAGGGTGATCATTAGCTCGCTAGGCTGTCTTTTCCACCTTCGGGGGTGGTGGCTCGGTTTCGGGTTCGGTCCACTTGAGCGCCCGGGCGCGGCTGACTGGGGCGATCCGAAGAACGATTTCACCGTTCTGGAAGATCCGGACCGTCCCCGTGGATTGACTGATTGCAACAGCTACTGCGGTCGTTACTCGAGTGATCGCGGCGGCTGACCAATGCCGGGTTCCGAGCCCTTTGGGAAGCGCTAAACCATCACCAGGCGCGTTAATCATCTGGCAGGCGGCTTCAACCGTTCCATCCTTGGATACGATGATCGCCCCATCAAGTTGGGCAATTTCTTTGATCGCCTCACGGACCCGATGATCGCGGATGTTCCGCTCACGGCGTCGGTAACCCTTGACCGGATCAAACCCCATCGTTCGGCATCGCGTGAGGACATCCCGAGAATCACCGACGACAAACATTGTGCCGACCGGCTTACCTTCACGACCTTCACGACCAATCGCGACGCCAAGATCGACGATTGCTTGAAGTGTTTCGAAAGGCACACTTGTTTCTAATGCTTGCAAATCACGTGAGCTAAGACGTTCGAGCCTCTCGCCAAGCCGGATCGTACTAATCGAGTCGAACTCTGAGTTAAACACTCCATATGCAATGACGACGCGAGCCCCGGACTTTAAGGCTTTATTAGCGACGGATTCAATTAGCGCGAGCGCAATCCGCTCCGCGATCCCGGCGTCGGACGGTTCGACCTGAACGCCAATCAAGCCTGCTTCAATTACTCCCTGAATCTGCTTTTCCGAGACACTCACCAAGACCCGCGTTTCACCGGTGACGTCTCGAACGGCAGACCAATCGAGTGGTTCATCAGGTAGCAAGAGGAGTCCCGAAGCCCCCAGCCGTTCAACAGAATCACAGGCGAGCGCAAGGATTCTGGCCGAGAGTTTGGAGAGCCCTGTGGACGACACGACAGCATGGCCCCCTTGAGCCCAGAGTTCGACGGGGAAGGCCTCGGCTGATGATTCGACCGCAAGTCCGCAAAGGCACGTCGACCCTTAACCAATCGCGACCGACACCGACGGTACATTGAAGCCCGAAGGAGTCGACGATCGACCTCCTCCGGGCTCCCTAGTTGAGCACATCTTGCCCTTAGTAAAACAACAATTTAGCGTCCGGGAGTCTCCGGTTCTTCAGAGCCGGTCGGATCATCTGAACCAGGGTCGTCAGTCGACGGCTCGGGATCATCCGTGCTCGGTTCGTCAGCGGGATCTTCGGCGGAAGGTTCCTCGGCCGGTTTGTTGCCCGGTTCTTCTACGGGTTTGTCAGCTGGTTCTTCTGACGCGGGCTTGTCACCTGGTTCTTCCGAAGGTGTCTCTGAAGGAGTTTCGGTTGGCTTGTCGGCAGGTTCTTCCGGCTCGTCAGCAGGGGTTTCGGTCTTGGGTTCTTCGGGCGTTTCTGCCGGAGGATTATCGTTGGGTGTTTCCGCTGGCTCTTCGGGTGTTTCTGCAGGTTCTTCCGGCTTCGGTGCAGGATCGTCCGAGGTCGGTTCTTCCGCAGGATCATCATCCGGGGTTTCAGTCTCAGCAGGTGTGTCACCAGGATCATCTGGCGTTTCTGCTGGCTTTTCGGTTGGTTCTGCTGGCTTTTCGGTTGGTTCTGCCGGTTCTTCGGTGGGTGCAGCCGATTCTTCGGTCATTGGCTCATCGGTCGATTCAGCCTCGGCGGGTTCTTCTGCCGGAGCTGTTGCCGCATCGGTAGCTTCGCGGGCTTGAGCGATGTACGGCCCCAGAACTTCAGCGCGAAGGTCATAGAATTCCTTCAAGCCTTCTGAGGGCTGGAGAATCCGGACGTTAGCTTCAGCAGTGATTCCTTCGGGAGGAGTCGCGTAGCCGGTGAAGTAGGCGGCAAAGGCTTCTGGATTCTTGAGACCGATATGAAGTGTTGGGTCGTTGGCAACAGCGTCTTTCGCGGCTTCCAATTCCGTTTTGTCGGTCGCTTTGCCCGTGATCAGGAGGTCGAGGACGGGCGGAACCGGCGACAGATTGGTTTGAACCAGCCCCGCATCTTGAGCGGCAACTACCAATTCGGCGAACGCTTTCAGTGCAGCTTCCTGCTTCTCCTTCACCAACGCTGGGAGTTCGTCCGACGCGCTGGTGTCTTCGGTCGACTCTGACTCGGCACCCTCTTCAGTTGTTGCGGCGTCAGGAGTTTCCGGTTCGACAGGAGTAGGAGTCTCGGTCGACGGCTCTTCCTCTTGAGCGATCAGCGTGCTCAACGACCCGAACCCGAGTAGCAGGGCGATGGTTAGGAGGATCGTCAGATAGCGGCGCACGGCTGTCTCCTTTGTGTCTGGACACGTCATTCTCTGTTTCGGTGATCACAAATCCTCGGACCACTAAGTTTAGCGAGCGCCAAGATCCGACACCAGAGGATGCTGACAAGCAGTTGATTCGTAGAGGTTGAAACGTTCTTGTTGCGCAGTGCCTTATTAATTTGGTCATTTCTCAATCTGGCCGCGACGTTTGCGACGCCGCAGCCAGAACAGGTCCACAGAGTCCGAGAGTGACATCAAAGGATCACTGGCTACCGGAGGGGTTCTGTTTCAGTTTCTCCATGACT
>CAZEAN010000055.1:28272-39957 GCA_964510225.1 uncultured Isosphaeraceae bacterium | reverse complement strand
CTCTCGAACTCTTAACGACTCAGTACCGACCCAGTACGGACAACAATCCTGGAATACTGGAGAATGCCGGAGAACCGGCCTGGGTTTCCGATACCTTCAACACGAATTGTGCAGGTTGCCACACAACTGGTGTCGACCCTCCGACAGCAGCATTCTCCGATCTCTCCCTCGACTGCTTTACTTGCCACGGCGATGCTAGCCTTGCACACAGCGAAGATCCAAGTCAAATGATCCTCGCGGAAGCAAGGAATGATCCCCCACGCGTCGTTGCTTCGATCTGCGGACAATGCCACATCCGATCGGGTCAATCGAAAAGTACGGGAAGACCATACGCCTCGAATTTCATTCCCGGTGATAATCTCTTTCAAGACTTGGTCGTCGATCTATCAGAAGACTCGATAGATCGTCTCGGACCAGGCGATCGCCACATTTTGCACAACATCCGTTCGATCGTACTCTATGGCGATCAAGAGTTAAGTTGCCTCTCGTGTCATACTGTCCACGAGCCTTCGACGATTGATCACCAGTTCCTGCCGGAGTCAAGCTTGTGCTTCGACTGCCACAAGCCAGAGCGGCCCAAAGCCGACGTTATACGACCAACCATTCTTACAAGTAAAACATGCAGGTATTAAGGAGCTAGCTACCATGGAGACACAGTCCGAGCCCGACTACGAGTCGCTCCCAGCCGATCTCGCGATGGATGAAACGGACATCAACCTCCGTGCTTATTTGTCACGCCTTAGTGACGAGCATCTTACGAAGTATCAAGCTGACTGGAGTGATGATCAAGTGATACATTGGGACGGCAACTTTAAGTCAGACGGATCGTTGATGCTCGTTTGTTGTGAGCGAGACGTTGACATTCTTGAGTTTCGGGCTGTCCTGGAAGAACACTTGCGCTACCGAAAACAATGAGTAATCCCGCACCCGTTTCAATGGAAGGTCGAGCCGCCATCTCATTCGTCCTCCCCGATCACCAAGGCTTCGAACATCGGCTCGAAGATTGGCAGGGGAGCTGGCTTTGGCTGGTGTTTCACCGGCACTTGGGATGACTCCCCTGTCGTGAACACCTGACGCAGTTGCGTCAGAACAAACAACGTCTCTCTGAGCTTAACATCAAGGTCGCGGTGCTGACGTTTCAGAATGGGCCTGTGGTTGAATCATATATCTCTGAGACAGGAATCGACTGGCCGATCCTGATTGATGACAACACTGTACTGTACAATCGTTATCAGTTTGGGCGTGGAACGATATCGGATCTCTTTGCACCCGCAACTTTAATCGCCTACTTGGGTTTGTTGTGCCGAGGACGTCGACCCCGACGGAGTGATGCGGATATCCACCAACTCGGTGGTGATGTGTTAATCGACCCCAATGGAGTTGTCCGCTTTCACCATGCAAGCCGCCAGCCCGCTGACCGTCCTCCCATAAATCAAGTAATCGGCATCGTCACGAGGCAATACTCACCCTGATGTTTTGTTCTGGATCATTGCTCATCCATATTCTGCTCATCAAACACAACCTGATCGATCTTGATACGGAGGGAGCGAATCCGAGAGCGCAAGCTCCCACGTGCGATACCAAGGATTTCGGAGGCGCGTGATTGATTCCCTTTTGTTTCAGTAAGGACGCGTTGAAGCAAGACCCGCTCGATAAATTCGATCGTCTCCGCATGGAGATTGGTTGAACCATCGTTTAGTCGTTCGTTGATGAACTGATGGAGTCCTGAAAGTGGATCTTCCGGACTGGTTTCGACCGTTCGCTGACGACTCAGACGGCGTTCATCTTGAAAACAATCAGCAACCAGGATCGGACCAACCGACTTCAACATCGCCTGTTTCAAGACGCTCTGCAATTCTCGGACGTTACCAGGCCATTGATAGCGCTGTAAGATCCCGTACGCTTCGGCGCACAATCCCTTGATCTCTTTATCCAACTCTTGGTTATATCGCTTCAGGAAATGGTCGACTAAGAGGGAGAGATCCTCACCTCGAGCGCGGAGTGGGGGAAGGTCGATGGTGAATCCGTTCAGGCGGTAGTAGAGATCGCGGCGGAATTGATGATCCGGCATGAGTTCGAGATCGCGATGTGTTGCTGCGATGATCCGGACGTCAGTCTTGATGACTTTAGTATCGCCGACGCGTTGAATCTCTTTTTCCTGGAGCGCTCTAAGGACCTTGCTCTGCAGCGATGGTGACATGTCGCCGACTTCATCGAGGAAGAGGGTCCCTTGGTGGCATTGCTCGAACTTACCGACTCGGTTAGTTAGCGCATCCGTAAACGCACCCCGGACGTGACCGAAGAACTCGCTCTCAAGCAATTGCTCTGGTATCGCTGCGCAATTGACTGCATGAAATGGACCTTCAGAACGATCACTGTATTGATAGAGAGCACGGGCGACGAGTTCTTTCCCCGTCCCACTTTCACCACGTATCAGGACGGAGACATTCTGAGCTGCAACCCTGCCAATATCCTTATAGACTCGCAGCATTTCGGGACTCTTGCCGACAAGTTCATCACCACTCAGGCTGCTGTTCCCAGAATCGGGGAGGAGTACCGGCTCATGAAGTTGACGAAGTTTGATCGCCTTCTCAACCTTCTCACGGAGGATTTCGAGGTTGAGCGGTTTAACAATATAGTCAAAGGCGCCCAGGACGAGTGCCTCGATGGCAGTCCCACTTGAAGCAAGACTTGTAATGAAAATAACAGGAAGCTTGGCATCGATTTCTCGAATTTGCTTATATAACTCTAATCCAGAAATCCTTGGCAAGAGGATGTCGAGGAGAAGAACATCCGGCCAACCCGTTCGCGCCAGCTCGAATCCTTCTTCACCGGTCAGGGTTGTCCGAAGTTCACACTCCAAAGGCCGGAGTGCAGGAGAGACAAGTTTAAAGATCCTAGGGTCATCGTCGATCAGTAGAACCTTGGCCATTGCGATGCGTCACCGAATGAGAAAGGGAACGAGCAGCTTGAAACGCAGGAGTTTCTACTCCGAATCCTCGACAAAGCACGGCGGTCGGCGGGCTTTTAGTCGTGGATTCCAGGAGATGTCGAGGAGTTCACTGGGTACATAGACTAACGCTGATGGAGGATCCGAAGTCGACTTCATTGATTAAGGAAGAACTTAATTATTCTAAGTTTAACTTCAGAATCGGGATTCGAGAAGAAATCAATGCACTTTTTCTGCTTTCTTTCACCACTTTTACTTCGACAAGCTGTGGATTATCGCAACAAAATGTTCAAATGAAAAATATTCGGAATATTTAGGCTCAACTTGACCATGTTTTGAAGTGACTCAATCATGTGGAATCAGATAGCCAAACCCTCCGGAGCCTTGACGCAGGACTCCGGAGGGCGGTGGTCGATAATCGAAGATGTTGGAGATCACTCGGCAGCCCAACGATCAATGATTCATGATTGTGCTCTGGTGTTTGATGATCATTCTGCGGTTTCTTGGCCGGGAGGAGTCGGCCGCTTCCAAGTTGGTAACGCTCGACCAGGTGTCCAAGGCGCACCCGCCGCTTCGAGTCGTTCACCGAGTCCAGGGAGTTCGGATTCGAGGAAGACTCGGAGTTCATCCATCAACGACTCGAGTTGGGCTGCAGCGATCTCGAAGTTCTTACGATGAGTCTGGGTCGGGCCCATCTCTGTGGACCAATGCCCGAAGACTATCTGGTTGATCCGATCCAAGAGCCCAGGCATCGCGGGCTCGTTGCGTCGCGATTTGGTCGGATCTCCTTGGAAAGCTTCCAAGAGATCCTGGAGTTTGAGTTCAAGAGCGCGGGCCTCAGCCAATTCTGCAGGGCCTAGTGAAGGTGTGAGGTCGATCGCTTGCTTCATCGCCTCCAACTGTACCATCGCATCGGACGCCGCGCGATACGTACCGAAGGCAACTCGGACGAGCTCACCCGTCTGGCGTTGGAATACTAGCGCTTCGACCTTGGCTTCTTCAGAGAGGGCTTGGAAACCGATTGGTTGGCCTTCAAAGGCTGTTGGTCCAACGAGTTCCGTCCATTGATCCTCGTGCCATTGACCGAGATCCACCGTGTACGTGCCCGGTAACGCTCGAGGTCCAGGACCGCTGCTACCCCCCGTGGCACCGATCGGTCTGTAACCAGGAAGTTGAAAATCCCAGGTCACACGATGGAGACCTTGACCGGAAGGCCCATCGAATCGATCCACGACTTCGCCATTGGAGTCCCTGATCGTTAGGATGATCCGAGGCGATTCTTCCCGATCCTCGTCCTTCAGATCTTCCCAAGAAGGGTAGGGGACATCGCCACCATTCTTGGATGCCTTCGCTTCCCGTTCGATCCGTTCCGCCTGCTTGGTCTTGAGGCTTTCAGGAAGGCAATAGGTAATTGTCGCTCCGACTGCTGGGTTCGGGGCGTTGAAGAAAGTCGAGCCCTGGTAGGCCTTTTCACCGCCCGCCATCTCATTGCGCTCAACGTAAAGCTCGGCGGGTTTGATCGGCAAGATGACCGGAGAGTCGCTTTCGATACCGTCTGCGAGTTGCCGGAGAGGTGAATAGTCATCGAGGATGGCGATTCCTCGACCGAACGTGCCGACGACAAGATCTTCCTCCCGGCGCTGGATTTCTAAGTCACGGATGCAGATCGTCGGCAGACCTCCTTTGAGTTGTACCCATTCGCGTCCGCCGTCGACGGTCGCAAAGACGCCGAACTCGGTCCCGACAAAGAGAAGGTCAGGGTCGACATGATCGACGGCAATGGTGTATGCCGACCCTCGATCCGGGAGGTTGCTCGAAATCGAGGTCCAGGATTTACCGCGATCACTACTTTTGAGGACATAGGGCTTGAAATCACCCATCTTGTGATTTTCAACCACAACATAGACGGTATCCGGATCTAGTTGTGATGGTTCGATATCGGAAACATAGGCACGTTCAGGAACATTGAGGAACTCGAAGGCCTCGACTTTCCGCCAGTTTTCACCGCCATCTTCGGTGATCTGGACGAGACCATCATCAGTCCCTGCGTAGATCAAGCCCTCGACCAGTGGCGACTCCGCAAGGGCCACAATGGTCCCATAGAATGAGGTTGAAGCATTCTTTGCGACTGTGTCGACGCCCCAGATACGACCCATCACCTTGAGCTTGTTGCGGTCGAGGTTCCGGGTGAGGTCGGGACTAATCGTCTTCCAACTCATCCCTTGGTCGTCACTCTGGAAGAGAATTTGTGCTCCGTAGTAGAGTCGGTTGGAGTTGTGCGGGCTGATGATCAACGCGGAGTCCCAATTCCAGCGCAGGGGTGGTCCATCAGGATCCTCTTGAGGCTTGATGTCAACTCGCTGCCCCGACCTTCGGTCAAATCGAACGAGACCACCGTACTGCCACTGGCTGTAGACAATGTTGGGGTCAGTCGGATCGATCGCGGGGTCAAATCCGTCGCCAAAGACCGTAATGAACCAGTCCGAGTTCCGAATCCCATGACCGCTGAAAGTCTGACTTGGACCGCCTTGAGTCGCGTTGTCTTGAGTCCCTCCGTAGACGTTGTAAAACGGTTCGGCGTTATCGACGGCAATCTTGTAGAACTGCGTAAGGGGAAGATTGGGGAAGAATTTGTAGTTTTCCCCACGATCCCAGGTTTCGTACAGGCCACCGTCACAACCGACGAGAAAGTGGTCCGAATCATCAGAGTCGATGATCATCGCGTGGTTATCGACGTGCTTCCAGCGCTCACCAACGCTTTCCCAAGTGGCTCCACCGTCGTGGGAAACCTGGAGGTACGTATCCATGGAATAGATACGGTCGAAGACGTTGGGGTCGGCCACAAGCTCTTGATAGTATTGGGGACTGGAACTGACATAGCTGCTCATCTTGGACCAGGTATGACCCCGATCGGCCGATCGGTAAACACCTGAGCCTCCCCGCGCAGCTTCGACGATCGCGTACAAGATATCGGGATTCATTGGCGATACTGCGAGGCCAATTCGCCCCACATCGCCACCGGGTAGCCCGGATTTGAGCTGAGTCCAGGTCTTGCCACCGTCAGTTGACTTATGGACCCCTGATTCAGGCCCACCATCGATCAAGGTCCAGACATGGCGTCTTCGTTGATAGGCGACAGTGTAAATGGTGTCCGGATCACGAGGATCAAGGTGGACTTCAGAAATCCCGGTATCTTCACTGATGTGTTGAATCCGTTCCCAACTGGCACCCCCGTCGGTGGTCTTGTAGAGTCCCCTGTCTCCACCGGAGGACCACAAGGGTCCTTGGGCAGCAACATAAACGACGTCTGAATCACGAGGGTCGACACGGATCATGCCGATGTGCTCGGACTCTGCTAAGCCGACTTTCTTGAAGCTCTTCCCGCCATCGAGCGACTTATAGAGGCCGTCACCGTAACCGACACTTCGTTGGCTGTTATTCTCACCGGTGCCGACCCAGAGGCAGTGGCGATTGTTGGGGTCAATGGTGATGCAACCGATGGAGTAGGAACCATAGCCATCAAAGATCGGTGTCCAAGTGGTCCCAGCGTTGGTTGTCTTCCAGACCCCTCCGGAGGCGGCTGCCAAGTACCACGTGCTTGCCTTCTCAGGATCGACGGCGAGATCGATGACCCGACCGGACATCAGCGCAGGACCGATGTTCCGAAAGCGGAGACCGCCGAGCATTCCGGGATCAAGTTTGGGTTCTTTTTCCTCGGTCTCGTCGTCCTCCGTCTCAGACTCCTCAGCTTGATCGTCACTCACTGCGTTCGGGACTTCAGTTTGACTCTCGTTCTCTTCCTCCTGCGCAACAGCCTGCGGTCCTGTAAAGATTGTTCTCAGGAATAGTAAAACGAAGAGGAGAGGATGAATCCAATAGAATCGGATCGTCATGTGCAATGTTTCCTCGAAATTCTAGATGTCGTTATATCTTGGTTGAACACGCTGGATTGCTGCGAATGTGATCGAACCGTAGCGATCCGAACGCAATTCTCAGGAGAGATGTAGCTTCACTATGTTATCAAGACCCGACGCAGACGAAACCAGGATGATCTCCCGATTGGAATCTGATTTCTTGTAGTGGCGGATCGGATCAAAACACCGTGATCAGTTCCAGTCAATCCAACAAGAGATCACAATATTGAACTCTTATCATTCCTAACATGAAACGCAGATTCTTCCACCTTTTCGTCGCTGGGCGAAATCGCCTTCGGAGGAAGCCCAGCCTCCGTCCCTGAGCCATCGACCGTGATTCTGACCGCACTCGGACTCACCGGTGGTGTGGTGATCGCAGTCCGCAAGCGATGGGCACGCTCGGCGCCGTAATACAGTGGATCGGGACGAAGGACTTGCTCCTGCCGCTCACTGGGGCGATCATCTTAGATCATTGTTGATCCCATGACATTGGGTAACTTGATCGAGAAGTCGCCATGATTCCCCTTCACATCGTTGCTTTCGTACTCCTTTCAGCGCTAGAACCATCCCGGACTCAAGATGCAGAATTCGTTGGACAAGGAACGCGGTCTGATTATGAACGGGCGATAGCATGGCCCTCGACTACGCGTAACTTGGTCTATCGAGACCAGGTTCGTCCGGAGTGGGATGCATCAGGAAACACATTCTGGTATCGCATCGAAACAAGTCGTGATACGGCAGAATTTATAGCTGTCGATGCGATTGCCGAAACCCGCCAACGCGCGTTCGACCATGTGCAACTGGCCGAGGCGTTGAGCGAGCAGGCTCAAGAGGGAGTCGAGCCAGATCGGTTGCCATTCCGTACGATTGAGCTTGATGAAGAAGCATCCACAGTCCAATTTCGGTCCTTTGGTAAGGATTGGATTTATAACAACGTCACCGAGGAACTCGTCCAAGCCAACGACGGTGTGGTCACAAGGTCTGGGCTGACTCCCTTAACTGTCCTCGTACCCTCGCGAACAAGTGACAGAGATACAGAGATTCAGTTTCGCAATGAAACTGAGGAGACGATCGAGCTATACTGGATCAGTGAGTCTGGACGTCGCCTCTCTTATGGCTCCCTCGAACCGGGTCAGGATCGGAAGCAACACACATTCGCGGGGCATGTCTGGCTGATCCTCGATCAAGAAGGAAAACCGCTAGCAGCCTTCAGGGCAACCCGATCACCCGCGCTCGCTGTTGTCAATGAAGAGTCAACTGCACCCAGAATCGTCACTCCACGATCCCGTCCAAATCGACAACGAAGATCCGAGGTGTCTCCCGACGGCAGATGGCGAGCCGAGATCGTCGACCACAACATCGTTCTCCATGACATGGAGAATAGCGCGGAAGCAGTCCCACTGTCGACGAATGGGACACCAGAAAATTCCTACCGCGGGCCATTGTACTGGTCACCTGACTCAACAAAGCTTGTGGTGATGCAGGTGGAGCCAGGCGAAAATCGACAGATCCACATCATCGAATCCTCACCCGATGACCAACTGCAGCCGAAGCTGATCACCCTCGACTACACCAAGCCTGGCGACCGGATTGATCACCCCCATCCTCGGCTTTTCGACCTCGAATCAAAAACTTCCATCCCAATCAAAGATGAACTCTTTAGCAACCCCTGGAGATTGAGCCGGCTCCGATGGTCCCTCGACTCCACAAACTTCACTTTCTTGTACAACGAACGAGGCCACCAGATTCTTCGTATCGTTCAAGTTGATACAGCAACCGGAACATCACGTTGTATTGTGGATGAACACAGCCCGACGTTCATCGATTATGCACACAAAACGTACATGAACTGGATCGACGCGACTGATGAGCTAATCTGGATGAGTGAACGAGATGGCTGGAACCACCTGTATCTTATTGATGGCTCTACAGGAGACCTCAAGAACCAGATTACCGAAGGGGAGTGGGTTGTCCGCGACATAGTTCGAGTTGACGAAGAGAAACGGCAGATTTGGTTCAGTACCGGAGGAATCTATCCTGACCAAGATCCCTATTATAAACACCTCGTCCGGGTCAATTTTGATGGTACAGGGTTGACCATCCTCACCGAAGGAGATGGTACACATTCATGGGAGTTCTCCCCGAATGGCGACTTCTTCATCGATACGTGGTCCCGGGTCGATCACGCTCCCATCATCGAGTTACGGAACACTGCGAGTGGAACGTTGGTGGTACCTCTCGAACGCGCCGACTGGTCGGCACTTAAGGAGACCGGGTGGAAGTCACCGATCCCCTTCGTGGCGGCCGGCCGCGACGATACGACAGAGATTCATGGCATCATCGTCGTTCCAAGCCACTATGATCCGTCCAAATGCTATCCCGTGATAGAAAAAATCTACGCGGGGCCTCAGTCATCCTATGTTCCTAAATCGTTCGGTAGAGTCGGCGACATGGCTCGACTAGCAGAACTGGGGTTCATCGTTGTACAGATCGACGGCATGGGAACATCAAACCGCTCTAAAGCATTCCACGACGTCTGCTGGCAAAATCTCGGAGACGCTGGCTTCCCTGATCGGATCAAGTGGATTAAGGCAGCAGCCGAAGAGTATCCAGCAATGGACCTCACCCGAGTTGGCATCTATGGAGGGTCGGCGGGAGGCCAGAATGCACTCCAGGGATTATTGATGCACGGTGACTTTTACAGGGTTGGTGTTGCCGACTGTGGCTGTCACGACAACCGGATGGACAAGATTTGGTGGAATGAACTCTGGATGGGGTGGCCGATCGGGTCTCACTACGAAGCGCAGTCCAACGTCACCCAAGCCCACCGACTCCAGGGCAAGTTGATGCTGATCGTCGGTGAACTCGATCGTAACGTGGATCCAGCAAGCACGATGCAAGTTGTCGACGCACTCATCAAGGCTGACAAGGATTTCGACTTCGTCATCATTCCAGGTGCTGGGCACGGTGCTGCCGGGACACCTTATGGCCGCCGCCGGCAGCTCGACTTCTTTGTCCGTCACTTACTCGAGGTAGAGCCTCGTTGGGAACCAACGGAGTAATAGTTCAGATTAGACCCAGATATCAGAAGTCGAATCGCCACCAGGGAAACGGATCTCATGAGCGCGTGCAGGCCCGTGAGGTTCGTTACCAAAATCAAGATGGAATGACTCATTCAAGGACAATCCACCTTGGCCGGTGTCGCAATCAAGCTGGAGAAGCCAGGAGCCTTGTTGTGCCATCTCCGGATAGAACTGGTTGTCCCAAGGGCTGTACAGCGAGTTGGTGACATAGAGTCGCTTCCCGTCCAGTGAAAGCTGTAGCATCTGCGGTCCACCGTTGAGCACAGTGCCATTCAGGCGCCTTCCTTTACCGACCACTCCACCGAGCCAGACTTGGCCCGTAAGTTTGGGATGGGAAGGGTCGCTGACATCATACTGCCGGATATCACCGTGAAGCCAGTTGGAGAAGTAAAGCCAACGATCATCAAGCGATAGGACAATATCTGTGATCAAGCCAGGTACCGGGAATGGCCAACCTTCTTGCTCGATGGGTTCGACCTGTACTACTTTCTCGGCAACCCAACTAGCTTCGGGCCGATGCCAGTGCCAAACCGCGCTTGAGAGTGCTGCACCGACGAAACCGTGAGTACTATCGGGGTTGTGGTGGAATCTGACTTCGAGAGGGATCAATCCTTCATCACCGAGATCGATACTCTCGGAAACTGTCCGTGCCTTCCAGTCCCAAAAGTGGAGCCGACGACCGTATTTGCCCGCTGCCACATCGTCTAGGTTGAAGCCTTTCTGTACGGTGTTTGGAGCTGCCCACTCACTCGAGACCATCACATTATGTCGAGGTTGGTACCAAAAGTCATAGTTATACTCCATCCCCGATCGATCATTCGCCCAGGAGCCCTTGATCTCGAATTCTTGATCGAGCAAGAGGAAGCCACCAGGCTTTCTTCCTTCACCATCACCGAGCATCGAGATCATGATGGTCCCGTCGGCGAGGCAATGGACCGTATGAGGTGCAGAGAGATTTGCCTTTCCGCAGACTTCGCTTCCTTCGATCACTTTGTGTAGCTTGGGAGCCATCGGATCAATTGTGTCGACAATATGGATCCGGCCAGAGGTGATTCCCGGTAGCACAAGAAACCGTCTCATCATATCGGGATCGCCATGACAACTACTGCACGCGTTCCAACCAAAGTGATGAAGCTCATCACCGAGATTCGGCATCTCGAGTCGATGTACTACCGCCCCGTACTTCGGTGACGTAGGGTCGACATCAACCGTCGCCAGGTAATCCGGCTTCTCCACCTTTGTACCTGTGTAAATGCATGGCATATACGCAAGGGTCTCGCGGGGAGACTTCATTGCCTCATCGGGTGAGGCGTAGGTAGCTCCACACGACTCGGCAGTAGTCAAATCGGCTGTCCCAACTCGGCCTCTTGCAGTATTCCCCAACTGCCATCCGAGCGCGGCGGTGGATGCGGTCTTCAAGAAAGTCCGGCGTTGCATCGTGAAGCTCTCCAAGGAATGAGTGGAATTCGTAATGCTAGCACTCGACACACTTGCGTTGAAAGTGAAGATTCTTGCATTACTACAACACATCTTTGCGAGTATCGGACGAAGGTTGTCAAAGTTCCTCTTGAGTACGCCGTGCATCGGATAGAGCGTCGATCTGTTTGTAGATCGCGGCGGCCCCAAGTAGTAATGATTGCCGACTCGGGTCAGATCGAGTCTTGTGTCGGCCGTACTCGAAGAGGGCTGTGGCATGCTCAAGTGGCATTTTAAGTTCCCGAGCCCTATCCAATGATCG
>CAZEAN010000055.1:0-28262 GCA_964510225.1 uncultured Isosphaeraceae bacterium | reverse complement strand
TTCTGCGAGCCTCCGCTGGCCTTGGTGCCAGAGCGAGAGTCCTTGACAAAGGAGGGCACGAGGACGGCCGATCGGGAAGACCAAAGCGAACCGGCTCAGGGCAGCGCATGCGGCAAGAGCGTCAGTTCTGCTGGTCGATTGACTACCTTCTGCCTCCCAATGACTTAAAAGGACTTCTGCGACGCCACCATATCCTTCCAAGTTGTAGTTCACAATCGGACGAGCTTTACCGATCCGCTGCAAGCCTTCCTTGGCGAGCAGGACAGCCGACTGCTGCTCGCCAGCGCGCCACTTGATCAGTGACAAAACACCGAGTCCCAACACGGCATCGGCTCGGTCTACACCGTTGGAGTCGAGTACGGCAGGGGACTGTTCCAGGAGCTTCATCGCTTCGCGGACATTACCCAGCCGAAAGAGGTTCTTCGCGAGTCCGTGACGCCACCAGAGTTCCTGTTGAGTGTGTCCGTGTGCTCGAGCGATCCGCCCGAGGCGTTCAAAGTCAGCCGCTCCAGCACGATAATCACCCTGGAGATAGTAGAGTCGGCCTCGTTCACCGAGACTTTCCTCATGACGTCGCCAATCACCCAATTCTTCAGTAAGCTTGATCGCTCTGGTGAGTGCGCTCTGAGCTTCGTCCCAGCGACCGACGCTCATGAGGAAGACCCCGGTCAGGACCGAGGCAATTGCCTCCGCGACCGGGTCATCGATTCTCGTCGCGACCCGGAGGGCTTCTTTCCGGTAGACCTCGGCCAATCGCCTCGCGGGTACCAGGCTGGCGGCAACACACATTGTCGCATAGGCTCGGGCAAGCTCAACTGACGCAGGGCTTCCTTCTGCCAGATTGAGTGCTCGGAGTGCCGCATAGACGCCGGTCGCTCGGTCTTGGTCATAGTAGCAGATGTTGCCGAGAACATCGTAAGCAGCCGACGCCTTCCAGAAATGATCCTTCCGCTCTTTTCCACCAATCTGACCGATTCCAAAACGTCGAGACGTTTGGATAAGGGCTTGTTTCGTATAGGCGGCAATAAGCCGAATCGGATTCGATGGCACGGGCCGACCCATCAGTTGCAACGCCTTGACGACATGAGCACGGCTTTCAGATGTCCGGCCTAAATCCAAGTATGCTCGAGCAATCATCCCTTCCCACGAAGCCCGACGACCTTGGTCGACTGTCTGGTCGGCTCTTCCCAGTGCCTCTTGAAGGAACCGAACCGCCTCTTGAGCCAAACCTCCTTCGAGTGCCTGTTTTCCGGCGCGCTCAAGATAACTCAGTGCACGATCGTTGACCTCGGCGCGACTCCAGTGATAGGCGAGTAACGGGTAGTGCGAGACGAGTTCACCCGCATAAGTGCGTTCGTACCAGAGTGCGATTCTGTGGTGGATCGGTCTGCGTTGCTTTTCGAGCATCAGCCCGTAGGCGACTTCTTGGGTAACAACGTGTTTGAAGAGGTATAGTGCATCAGGCTCCTTCTCTTGTTGTACAGTTAGGCCACGTTCCTCCAAGGCAGTCAAGTGGTTGGGGAGCTGTGGACGTTCTGCTTCGTCCGGGTAGATGTCACGGAGGGCTCGGGATGAGAAGAGGCGTCCGATGACACTGGCGATCTTCAAGGCCACTTGTTGCCCAGGCTTGAGCTGATCGATCCGGCTCGTGACCAAAGCCGCCAGGGTTTGCTCGACGTGAAGCGCACTGAGATCGACTCCTGGTCGGACTCGGCAAATACCGTCCTGGACCGTTATCATCCCTGAGTCTCTGAGGCTGTAGGCAAGCTCCTCCGCGAAGAACGGATTTCCTCGTGTTCGTTCTTGGATCAGTTCTTCGATTGGTCCAGGGAGATCGTTGACGTTCAAGCGGGCGCGGACGAGTTCGGTAACATCGAGTTCTGAAAGTGGCTCTAGGTCGAAGCGAAGGCAGTACGGATTGTTCAGAATAGCATCAAGCTCTGCAGGACGATTCTCTCTTATCGGTCGAGTGGAGAGAACGACCATGAGTCCCTTGATATTGCCCCGAACCACACTCCAGAGAAAAGCGAGTGAGGCAGAGTCCATCCAATGAAGATCTTCCAAAACGAGGAGGGTGGTACCGTCGCGTCGGACTGTACTCCGCAACAGTTGATTCAAGAGATCCCGAGTGTTTTCTGCTCGTACAGGACCCTTCATAGAAGCGGTTGTTTCTGTATCAGGCAGGTCGATTGCAAGGATCGGACTTAGTAGTGGTGCCACTCGATCTCTCTCAGGATTTCGTTCAAATCGTGAGAGAACTTTGGCACGCCTGGTTTCAGCATCATCGTCTGGCTCAATTCCAAACAAGCCAGCGATGATCGGTCGCCAAGCAAAGTAGGGAGTCGAAGATTCAATTGAGTCAGCGGAGCCAGTCCGTGGGGTAATCGATCCGGTTCTCCGAGCGCGTTGGATTAGTGCCTTTAGAAACGTTGACTTACCAATACCAGCCTCACCCTCGACAAGGAGCACCCGCGAGCCCCCATTCCGGAGATCTTCCATTATCATTGCTGCCGTCTCGATCTCGATCTCCCGACCGATCATGGTCTGGAGCCTTCTGAGATCGATCTCACCACTCCGGAGGTCGCTAGCAAGATCAACCGACATCGGGGGTTGGTCGGCATAAGAGACCCCCCGCGTTCTTTCCTTATCGGAAATTGGCCGATAGGGGGAAACTAAGTCCGACTTTCCTTTCACCTTGATTGGCTGGAGAGATTCGAACTCCAACCGATCACTCGCTGATTCCATCGTCTCTTGGTCGCAGCGGATGGCGCCGGCCTCACCCGACTTCAAGGCGGCTTGCATGAGGCGTGCGGCAAGGTTGACCCCATCGCCGATGATGGTGTACTCACGACGGTTCGTACCGCCGATTTCGCCACAATATACCGTACCTGTCGTGACACCGATCGCAGACGAAACGCCAATCGCTCGAAGTCGTTCGGAGATTTCCAAGGCAGCGCGGACTCCTCGAGTCGCGTCATCCTCGTGAGCGAGTGGCGGTAGACCGTAGGCTGCGACAAGAGTCACCCCTTTTTCGTCCACACTGAGCTTGTTGACTGACCCTTCAAGCGGCATGTAAATAGCCTCTTGAAGTGTTCTCATTAGTCGGTGCAGACGGTCGAGATCGTCAGGTGCCGTATTCGCGACATCGGGAAGGTTGACGAAGAGGACCGTAAGCCGTCGGAGTTCCGCAAGCCATTCCGACTGCCCTGCATTAAGTCGTGCACGGATCGCCCCGGGGAGGTAGCCGAAGAGTGCAGGGATCGCGTCGGCGAGTGGTTGGGGTCGGATGAGGGGCCAACGAGGCAAGGAGTGGTTCATTCGCTCAAGTCGAAGGAATCCAGGTTCCTTGACGTAACCCTGGGCAAAGCGATGAACTGTCCTCCAAAGTTCTGGCGAGAGAATCACTTCTCCCGGTTCGGCGACACTCTCAGCACGCCCCATCTGCTGGAGTGGATCGCCAGCAATCAGGAGTTCCCAGCGATCGAATACACCGCCGACATGCATCGCGATCACTTCTCCGATCCCGATGCCAATTTTCGATCCAAGTTGGATATTACCGGGAGCCCTGAACTGATCAAGCATCTCTTGGATGGCAAGACCACATTGGCAGGCATGGAACGCAACGTTCCGCAACGGTTGTTCATCGGTCGATCGAAATAAGGCAACGAGTGCATCACCGGCGAGCTTGAGAACATCTCCACCGTGAGCCTCGATCTGTTCGATCAGCTTCTCAAAATAGGCATTAAGGAGCCCGCTGAGCTTTTCGGCACCAGCGGGCCCTCCCGCTGCAAAGCGCTCAGTTAGTGCCGTAAACCCAGCGAGGTCAGAGAAAAGGACGGCTCCTGTGACTCGTTCGACTTCCTGACCAATACGCGTAGGATTGGTCGCGAAGCGTCGGAGGACGAGTGAAGGAACATAGCTCGAGAGTATCGCGACGGGAACCGACATTGTACCGTTATGCCTCGGCTTCCGCTGCTCGAGTCATCCGGCGAAGGTCCAAAACGAACCCGAGAAAAGACTCTCGTTTACCAGCTCGCCTTTTTCATCCCTGGAATCTTCCCCTCGTGGGCAAGTTTCCGGAGCATGATTCGTGAGATCCCAAACTTGCGATAAACACCGCGCGACCGACCCGTAAGTGCACAGATCTTGTGGTGTCGTACTTTGCTCGAGTTCCTCGGGAGCTTGGCTAAGGCGGCATAGTCACCGGCTTCTTTGAGCTCTTTGCGCTTTGCCGCGTACTTTTCAATCATTTGCTCAATCCGCTTCATCTTCTCGATGCTTGACTTCGAGGCCATCGTGCCTGCCTTTCAATGCACTCTTCTGGTTTGACTCAAGAATGTTTGAGGCTGAACAGCAAACGTCGGGAACGGATCAAAACCGATACCAAACATTTCGTTCAGTCTTAGACTAAATAACCTGGACAATGTAGCATGCCAAACCTCTGATCGTATAGAGCAGCGTGAGTAAAACTCTCGAGAGAGTAGTTATGTACTTGGTGCCTGAACTCTGTGTACGAAGGATTGACATTAACGAGCGACGGAAACTCTTGTGATTTCCGTAGCGCAAGAAGAACTCTGACCATTCACGATTGATTTGAGCTGTTCTCTCGTAGCAAATGCTTTTCCCGAAGACGTTTGGCGCTTAATCTCTGACGTTGATCACCTGTGACATCAAGGCGGGGTCGACAACGAAGAACCGGAGGATTGACTCATGAGCAACGACCACATCAATACGTTCCCCAAACTTCATAACGCGGCTTGGCCGGGTGTCGTCGGCAAAGGGGGGGAAGGGAACGATCCGCCGATTGAACTCGATACGATGCTTGAATTGACCGCTGCGGCTGAGGTTGACGGAATCAAGTTTGATGGTGTCGACCTCTTCCTATTTGCACCGCACGTGGAGATCGATGCCACCGATGATGATTTGAAGACTCTGGCAGACAAAGTCCGTGCGAAAGGCCTGGTCATCGGGTCCGTAGTCGCCCCAGTCTGGCCACCGACAGGAGGTGGTCCGGCAAACGATCCCGGAGAGGGACGCGAGAAGTTCTTAACCCAGGTTAAGAAGGGATGTCGGATCGCACAGAAATTGAAGGAACTCGGGGTCCGGCCTTACGGAGTTGTCCGAATCGACTCGGCCTGCTCACCCGGTGACTGGGCAGCGAACCCGGAGGAGAGCCAGAAGAACATCGCTGAGACGTTCAAGCAAGCTGCGGTAATCGCTCGCGATCATGGCGAACGACTCGCGGCGGAAGGGGAGATCTGTTGGGGAGGAATGCATTCCTGGAAGAAGATGATCGACCTCCTCGAGCGCGTCGATGAGCCTGAAACTGTCGGTTTTCAGGCAGACATGGCCCATACGTTACTCTACACTCTCGGCGAAAATGCTCCGGAAGACAGGATTCTCCCCGAGGGCTACAACTGGGATGAACCGGGAACCCTTGACGCCGCGCTCCGGACGCTCACGGAGGCACTCCGTCCTTGGACGATCGATTTTCACGTTGCACAGAATGACGCTACGGTCTTCGGTTCCGGGAGTCACGATCACACCGGTAGACACTGTTTGGCGAATGACCCCAATGGCAAACTTGACATTCCTTACCACGCTGGCTTTTGGCTCCGCGACGTTGACAACAACCTCACGAAGAAGTTTGATCATATCTGTTGGGACGGCTGCATGTTCCCGAATACGACGATGATGCAACCAGGGACTTGGAACGATATCCTCGCCAAGATGGTCGCCGTCCGTGATCAGCATGGTTGGCGATAACCACCGAGCCAAACTCCACGAGCCTTCAACTTGGTTTCAGGAAAGGTAGGATTCCCATGGCAGCAAAGAAGCCATTAAGACTCGGCATTATTGGTTATGGCTTTATGGGCCGAACCCATTCCAATGCCTACAAACAAGTCCCCAGTTTTTTCGATACTGAATATCAGCCGGTCCTGAAAGCCGTCTGCGGTCGAGATCAGGCGAAGGCGCAAGAGTTCGCCGATCGCTGGGGGTACGAGTCGGTAGAGTCCGATTGGAAGGAACTCCTCAAGCGCGACGACATCGACGCTGTCGACATCTGCACGCCGAACAACACTCATGCCGAGATCGCAATCGCGGCCGCCGAGGCCGGCAAGATGATCCTCTGCGAGAAGCCTCTCTCGATGGATCTCAAAGAGGGTCGGCAAATGGTCGACGCGGTCGAGAAGGCAGGAGTTGCCAATACCGTTTGGTACAACTACCGACGAGTCCCCGCTGTGTCACTTGCCAAGGCCCTCATCGATGAAGGGCGGCTCGGTGATAAGATCTTTCACTACCGGGCCAACTTTCTGCAAGATTGGACGATCTCAGAGGACCTCCCTCAGGGCGGTGCAGCCCTCTGGCGCCTCGATGTCAAGGCCGCCGGGTCCGGAGTCACGGGCGACCTTTTGGCTCATTGCATCGATACCGCTCTTTGGTTGAACGGCTCGATCACCGATGTCTGTGCAGTGACCGAAACGTTCATCAAGGAACGAAAGCACAACCTCACGGGCCAGGTTGAGCCGGTTGGCATTGATGATGCCTGCTCGTTCTTCTGCCATTTTGAGAACGGATCGCTCGGCTTATTCGAGTCGACCCGCTATGCCCGAGGTCACAAAGCGCTTTACACCCTTGAGGTGAACGGCGAAAAGGCCTCGCTTCGCTGGGACCTCCACGACCTCCACCGGCTTGAATATTTCGATCACCGAGACGATTCAATCGTCCGAGGTTGGCGGTCGATCCATGTGACGGATGGCGACATGCCGTACATGGATCGTTGGTGGGTCCCTGGTCTCCAGATTGGCTACGAGCATACCTTTATTCATCAGTTTGCCGACTTCCTGGAGTCGCTTACGAAGGGGACACCTTGCCCTCCGACTTTCCGCGATGCCTTGGCAACACAGGCTGTATGCGACGCAGTCCTCGACTCCGCCGAGCAACGAAAATGGGAAGACGTTGTGCCCGTCTGACCTGCTATTGAGAGGCTGACAGATGCCCAAGCGACGCCAGATTCGTCTGCATTGGTTGATCGTCGACCTCACTTTTGTCTCCCTCGGTGCTGTCCTCGGCATCTGGATTGCGTCGGCGAGGCCCGATCGTATTGAAGGTGTCATTGGGCTCCATGCCCCGATCATCCTCAACACGGTTGGAGCAATCCTCGGAGGACTTTCGCTTGCCGGTCCAATCGTGGTGATTCGGAGCCGCCGAGGAAGACGACAACCCCCTCGGCCTGGTGAGCTCATCTGGGCAACGCAAGGGATCGCGACTTGGCTTCTCTGGCCTCCGGTAGTCTGGAAACGCCTCTCTGGAGGGAATCTCGAAGATACGAGTTCGGGAGTCTGCTACGCGTACGGTACGCCACTGATGGCTCTCTATCTAACGATCGGGCTCCTCGCCGGCGGTTGGCTTCGTCCCCGGCGTTTCCGGCGGAGGGCTCTCCCTTGGCAAGAATGCTTCGGACTCGTCCTTGGTTTCCTTTGGGCCTGCACCGGGCTTTACGTTCTCTGGTTACTCTACAACGGTGACGACTGATGTTGGGAACTCCCTCGGCGTCTCTACGAAGGCGACGATTCGGTCTCAGTGACATCATCCTTCTGATTGTCGGTTCTGCCTTGGGCGCTTGGGGATTCACCAACCTGACAGAAGACGAGTCCCTCTCTGGAATCGCCCGATTGTATGCGCTGACCTGTTTTCCCGTGGGGATTGCCTTAGTTGGCGTACCATGGTTTGCTCTGGATCGTCGGTATCCGGGACGTTGGCGCGGTGGCCGGCTTCTTTGGTTCACACTTGGTCTCGCGAGTTGGGTGCTCGCTGGCCCTAGACTCATGAGCTGGATAGTCGGTAACGACACCTCTTACATGCTTTGGTACTTTTACTATACAACCCCTGTTTCGATCCTGGCACTCCTTCTAGGACTCATCTGCACAGGCTGGCTTCGGTCACCGATCCCTCGGGCCGATTGGCGTGACCGTGCTGGCCTTGGGATCGGCTTTATTGGTGCAGCGTACGGAATCTGGCTCGTCATTCTCTTCAATGTCGAGCCATTCGAAGGATAAGCGGTTCCGGTCATTCACGCAGCAATTCCAGTCATTCATGTGATCAACACGACTATTCCTCGGAGACACCATCGATGAAAATCGGCATGAATCTTCTCCTCTGGGCAGACAATGTCACACCCGAACACGACCAGATTCTAGATCAGATCAAAGCGATCGGTTTCGACAGTGTTGAGATTCCGATCTTCGACGGATCTGATCGGGCTCCCTACGAACGACTTGGTAAGCGATTGAAGGAGATTGGCCTCGAAGCGACGGCGGTCACGGTGATGACTCCCGACGCCAACCCGATTTCGCCCGAGATTGCGGTCCGGGAGGCGGCCGTCGGGCGCTTTGAAGGAATCTTGGACTGTTGCGTGGCCTGTGGAGCAACGGTCCTCTGCGGTCCGATCCACTCAGCGCTGGGTCAATTCTCTGGCGAAGGCCCGACCGACGAAGAGTTCAAATATGCCGTCGAAGTTCTCCAACGTGCCGCTGAGATTGCCCAGGCTAAGGGGGTCATGCTCGCTTCTGAGTATCTCAATCGCTTTGAGATCTACTTCGTTACCACGGCCTCCCAGAATGCGAAGCTTGTCGATGCCGTGGGGCATCCGTCATTCCGGATGATGTACGACAGTTTCCATGCTCATATCGAGGAGAAGAATCAGCGCGACGCGATCGTGACTGGCGGCAACCGGATCGTTCACGCCCATGTTTCTGAGAATGATCGAGGCACTCCAGGGACAGGGCAGGTCGATTGGGATAGCTACTTTGGCGGCCTCAAGGAAATCAACTTCGACGCTTCCTACACGATTGAAGCCTTCGGTCGGGCTTTACCCAGTTTAGCGGCTGCGACCAAAGTATGGCGTGATCTCTTCCCCGATCCGATGGGGCTTTGTCGCGATGGCTTTGCGTTTATTAAGAAGCACACGAGCTGATGGTCGAGGGAGAACTCTCTGAATTCCGGACTAGCTGAATTTCGGTCGTCGGGTTAGGTTTTCGCTACAGCAAATTGCGTTGTAACGCCAAGGAGGGCACTGACGATGCGAATCTTGATGGTGACGTCGTTCCCGATTCCGGGTGAGTATGATGGAACGGCAATGCTACCAATTAAAATCCTCCGTGCGCTGAAGAGCAGGGGGGTCGACGTCGTTCTTGCCCACTTGAAAGCGCGAGGGCCGTGGCACTCGACAACCGTGACTGACTTCGAAGGGACTCCGTCATACACACTCTGCCCGCCGTCATGGGTTGCTGGACTTAAAAGAATTGCCAAGGAGCAACCTTTCGACCTCGTCCATGCGCAACACTATGGCGGTGCGACTCGCTCCTACGCAGCGTGCCGGCTCAATAATTGGCCATTGGTTTATGAGATCCATTCGCTTCTGGGAGAAGAGGTCGAACGGGACCGGCTCGGCCGTGGTTTGACCTTTCGAGCCTATCAGTCCTTAGAGCGACGAGTCTTGGATCGCGCCGCGGCGATAATTGTCCTTGGTGAAAGGGTCAAGGAAGTTGTGGTCAACGAGAAGAAGGTCCCCGTCGACCGTGTCTCGGTGATTTACCCTGGGATCGATCTCAATGAGTATCATCAAACCTCGGCAGCTCCCGCGATTACGGTCCCGGGTGTCGGTGACTCAGATCAGGTTGTAATGTATGTCGGGAATATCGAGCACCCTAACCAAGGTGTGCCGATTCTGATCAATGCACTCCCACAGATTTTCAGCACTGTCCCGGAAGCACGATGTGTACTAGTCGGCGGCCCAGCCTCGACGGGCGAGGCTTACCGTCAACGGCTCGGTGATTTTGGTGATCGCTTGATTGTCCTGACTGAGCAAACACCCGAGCAGGTCGTCGCGCTCACACAACGGGCCGACGTTTTGGTCCACCCCAGGCTCGCCTGCCGGGAGAATTACTCGGTACAGAGCAAAATCGCTGTTTACTTAGCCTCGGGCCGACCAATCGTCGCCACGAACTTTGCTGATTATCAGACGATCTTGGGCGAAACTGGTGCAGGACTCCTTACACCAGTCGATTCGGACTCGATTGGCGATGCGGTCATCAATGTACTGACCGACCGTACATTAGCGTCTCGGCTCACTAGTGCGACGCGTCCTGTGGCTGAAGAATACTTTGCCATGTCACGCAACGTTGATCGTTACTTAGATGTCTATCGTCGCGCTCTAAAGCAAGGGCCTCGTCGGGCATCTCGACGTGACTCTTTTGCCGAGCCACTCGCCCAATGATTGGATTTACCTCAGTCCGAGGAGACATACTTCACGTGTTGTCGTTAAGGGCCATACACAATAATACTCTTTGATTCGACTAGAACTTGTTGGGGGCAGTTGGTGTAATTATTTCCCCGACCAGATGTCGGGGAAATTGGATCCTTCACCTGAGTGGGACAGGGGCCCTCAGTCGTTCCTCTTGCTCACTCCCGTTTCTCATCCCAGAAAGCTACCCATGCTACGAACCCTTTTGATCTTGCTATCGATCTTCCTATCGCTGGCCGTTGCAGCTCCTTCTCTAGCTCAGTTTAAGTCGTTCTTCACCCAAATCGGCCAGATTACGAGCGATGCTGGTGCCGAAATTGCCGCGTATGACGACGATTCGGAACTCCTGTTCGTCACAACAGGTAACACGGTGGAGATTATTAATCTGAGCGATCCGACTAACCCGACCCTCGTGAGCGCGATTGACGTGACGAATCTGGGAGGTGGTGCGAATAGTGTTGCCGTGTCCAATGGCATCGTCGCTGTCGCCATCGAGGCCTCGACCTCAACCGATAACGGTCTCGTCGCGTTCTATGACACCGCCGGGAATCTTCAAGGGCAAGCCACCGTCGGCGCATTGCCCGATTCACTCAGCTTCAGTCCCGACGGAACCATAATCGTTGTCGCCAACGAGGGCGAAGCGAGCGGTGGAATCGATCCTGAAGGATCGATCAGTATCGTTGATATATCTGCAGGCGTCGGCTCGTCGACAGTCACTACCCTGGGCTTCCAAGGGTTCTCTCGGTCTGACATCGAGACAGCGGGGCTCCGATTTGTTGGTCAGTCGGCAAACGACGTGACCACGACCGTTGCCCAGGACTTAGAGCCGGAGTTTGTGACGATCTCTGGCGACGGCACGAAAGCGTTCGTCACACTCCAGGAAAACAACGGCGTTGCTGTTGTCGATCTGACGAACAATACGATCGAAGAACTATTCGGATTGGGCACCCAAGATTTCCGAGATATCAGCCTCGATCCAAGCGATCGCGACGACGTCATCAACATTGTCACTCCAATCGAGCCTGTCTTCGGTATGCGACAAGCCGATGCAATTGATACGTTCGAAGTCGGTGGCCAGCGCTATTTGATCACCGCCAATGAAGGCGACGCTCGAGGGTTCGAAGAGGCCCGCGTAGAAGATGTGTTCCTTGATCCGACCGTCTTCAGCGACCCCAGTTTTAATGATGAAGACCGCTTTGGTCGCCTGGAGATCACAACCACCATGGGTGACACCGATGGAGATGGCGATTTCGATGAACTTTTTAGCTTCGGAGGTCGTTCTTTCTCTATATTCGACGAGAGCGGCGATCTCGTTTTCGATAGCGGCGACATCTTTGAGACCATCACCGCAGATTTGTTCCCTCTCATCTTCAACTCCAACGGAACTCCAGGAAGCTTCGATTCTCGGAGTGACGCTAAGGGACCCGAGCCCGAGGCCGTTATCGTCGGTGAGGTCGATGGCAGACTCCTTGCCTTCATCGGCTTGGAACGTGTCGGTGGATTCTTCACTTATGACCTGACCGACTTCGATCCGAGTAGCGGGATTGATCCGACTTTCTTGAGTTACACTCCGAATGCTTCTGGTCCAACAGCGTCGCTTCGACCTGAAGGCCTTGTCTTCGTCTCCGCAACCGAAAGCCCAACAGGCCAAGCGCTTCTGATCGTCGCGAACGAGGAAAGTAACACCACCGACATTTACAGCTTGGCGGTAATGGTGCCTGAACCCGCTTCAGTTCTTCTCCTGGCATTTGGTGGAACGAGCGTTGTACTGATCAGCCGGCGTTACCGACGCTCCTGATTTCCTCAGAAACCAAGTAAAGACTTGGCGGGATGGTCGCCAACAATCCCGCCCGCGCTATAGCCCAACTCATCCCTTGAACCTGGTTCAGCCGAGCGACTCCTCGCACTGATCACGTGATTGCATGAAAGATAGAACGACATATTGTCTGATAATCAACGTTATGTTACGCAATACTGCCAAGTCGATTAACGAATGATGTTCGATCGTTTATGTGGTCAGTCGAAGTGATGTAGATTTTTACTCGTACTGATGAACTAGTCCGAATCGTTCCGAGCGCCTTGCCTCGTCTTCAGGTCTTTCGGAAGGAAGTTGGGCACTGCCGACTCGATCGGTTTCTGATAGGATAACAGGCACTGTGGTCGACTCGATTCTTTCTTTGTGAACACTCGAGCGGATCGCACGGCTCCGAAAACCAAGTGATGATGACGACCACCGCCGTTCCAGAGATCCCGCTCCCAGATTTACGAGCCGATTTTCCGGCACTTGAACGCGAAGTGCATCCGGGGATTCGACTTACGTATCTCGATAACGCAGCAACAACCCTTAAGCCCTGGCCAGTGATCCGGGCAGTTCAGGAGTATGACGCAGAGTATCCTGCGAACGTCCATCGAGGTATCCACACGCTCAGCGAACAAGCAACCGGGGCATTCGAGACAGCTCGAGAGAAGGTTGCGGGTTTTGTCGGCGCGAGATCTGTCGAAGAGATCGTCTGGACGCGCGGCACGACCGACGCGATCAATCTCGTCGCCCAATCGTGGAGCCGAGCCCATCTCACCGCAGGGGACGAAATTGTCCTGAACGACCTCGAACACCACGCAAACATCGTTCCTTGGCAAATAATTGCACGAGAGCGTGGCCTGGTCCTGAAGTTTGCCGAAATCACTGAGGATGGTCGACTTGAGCTTGACGCTGTTGCTCGACTGATGACGCCGAAGACCAAGATTGTGTCTGTGACCGCGATGTCGAACGTACTCGGGACAATTCCCCCGCTCGCAGAGATTGTCGGCCTCGCCCACGACCATGGCGCGAAGATCGTCGTCGATGCCGCACAAGGGGTCCCACATGGGTCGATCGACGTCGACCGTCTCCAAATTGACTTCCTCGCCTTCTCGGGGCATAAGGTCTGTGGACCAACCGGCATTGGTGTTCTCTTCGGACGGCGCGAACTCCTGGAGTCGATGCCGCCGATGCTCGGCGGTGGTGGAATGATCACTCGAGTAACTCGCGACGGCTTCGAGTGGGACGCCCCACCGGCTCGGTTCGAAGCCGGGACACCAGCGATTGCCCAGGCGATCGGTCTTGGTGCGGCGATCGACTACCTCGCCACGTTTGACAGTTCGCTGATCGCCGCTCATGAACGTCAGTTGATGAAGTACGCTCACTCCAGGCTCATCGACGTCAAGGGAGTCCAGTTGCTTGGGCCCGAACCAGTCCACAAGGGAGGTATCGTCAGCTTCAATGTTGACGGTGTCCACCCCCACGACTTGTCACATCTCGTCGATCGTGCGGGTGTTGCGATTCGTGCGGGCCAACACTGTGCGAAGCCCTTGCACGACCGACTCGGGCTCGTTGCTTCAGTCAGAGCCAGCGTTTACGTGTACAACACCACCGAAGACATTGATCGCCTCGCCGAGGCGATCGAAGGGGCTCGCCAAATCCTGGGTCGCAGGAATCGAGCAAGGGCTTGATGTACTTCGGTCTGATTCTGAATGCTCGCTACCGACCATCAACCTCAAGGAACCAGAATTGATGATGGACGATTTCTATCGAGACGAGATCCTCGATCATTACGACAGTTCCCCCTACCGGGGCCCCCTCGAAGCTCCCGATTGTGCTGCCTCGCTCGAAAACCCAATCTGCGGCGACTGTGTGTCAATTGAAGTCGCTATCGACCACGAGACCTCTCGGATCAACCAAATCCGCTTCGACGGCAAAGGGTGTGTGATCAGCCAGGCTGCTGCCTCGATCCTTGCCGAGAACGTCGAACGCCTCTCCCTCGCCGATGCCTCCTCCCTCACTGCCGACCAGATGATCGACTGGCTCGGCATCTCCCTCACCCCCGCCCGCCGCAAATGTGGCCTTCTCGCGCTTCGGACCCTCCACAGAGCGCTTGCCGTATTTCACTCAGCCTCACCTTCAGCCACATAGTCAACTCTCGGCTCATGGGGCGATTGCATTGTTGGGAGGAATTCCCACGAGGACGCGTAGAAACTCATTGGTGATCGTCTTGATGTTGTGAATCCAGACGAAGATGGCGGGCCCACGTCCACTTGGGTCCCGAATGGTCCACTCTCTTGTACACATGTCCTTGCGATCGTACCCTAGCTCTCGGGCCATCCCGACGGTGGGCGTCCCTGCACGCATTCCGCTTCATGAGCCGATGTTGATTTTGCGAAACACAGTTGTTGAGGACTTTTCTCGACGCGTGTGGGAAGTTAATCTTTAGAGACACGTCGTACGATTTCTGATATGAATCAACTCATCGGGCCATCCGGAGGGTCCGTCGTTGATGAGCAACCCGGTGGTTCTCTCCCAAGGTGCTCATAATGCTCCTCAGTCTCAATCGAGTCCGACAACAACGATCGATCGGGACCATCACGAGTTTTCCCTTCGATCACTGTCAGAACCTAATATTCCATCGGCGCAAAGCATGAACGCCGAATCAAATTCTCAAGACTCTCACCAACGCTCAGGGATCGACCCAGAATGGGTCGACGTTGCTGATTTTCTGCAATCACAGGCCCGACGTCGGACTCGTGAACGGATCGCAATTAGCCTTGTCTTAACTCTGCTTGCTGCGACAGCGGTAGTGGGTTGGGGTGGGATGATCCAGATCGATTGGGCATCCTACGCTGAGGAACGATCCAATCCTTGGTTGGCCACGCAGTATTCTGCTTTTGGAGAGTCAAATCTATCGAAGGGTTCCATTGAGTCACGATTGCCCAGAGTTTCAGAGGGCACGACTCAGTTCTCGGAGGTTAAACAAAATAGAATCCCATTAGCAACGTCGAATGCATCACTAGATAGCGTCAGCCCACCAGAGTCCCCAAGCGACGCAATAGCTCCAGCTTCGGAGATGAGTGCTCCCACAACTTCTTCAAGATTCTCGATCCGGGTGGAGGATCCTGGGGCGGAGGAAGAAGTTCTCTCCGAAGCATTCGAGTTGTTGGGAGAATTCGACGATACCGAGTCAGATCGCTCGGAGGACCTGCCAGTCCTAGCTCCAAACTTGGTAAGGAAGAAGGCTGAGCAACTACCACCGATCGAAGCCGCGGAAGCAGTGCCAGACATGGCAAGCCGCGTTGAGCCTGAGCGTTTTTTGGTCCGAGATCAGCGAGGCCGTGCGGTAGTCAGCCAAGTCGTGTCACGAGGACCGCAAGGGCCATTAGTTCTCCTGCCCGATGGCACCATGGGGTGGCCCGAGGAGCTCGTTCCAACGGACGAACCATTCCGCCCATGGTCGGTAGATCAAATGATCAACGCTATCCGTGCCGAGGCTGAACTCAGCGACTTTGAAGCCATCCGAGACGTTCCCTTTGTGGTCTTATCCAATGGGAGTTCTGAGTTTGCGCGTGTAGCAGCATCCCTCTTGAGCCAGTTCTACGAAGACCTCACGGATTTCCTCTCTGATGTCGGCTTTGAGATCTATCAACCACGATTTCCACTAATCGTAGTTATTTTTAGGAACGAATCGGAATTTCGACTCTATCGAGCTGTTGATTCGGACGTCCGAGCATACTATGAGGTCGCATCAAACCGGATCATTCTCTTTGAATCGTCGGCACAGGATGCACGAACTCCGGATATCGCTTCGATCCGTCGTCCTCAAGCAATTGTCCACGAGGGTGTTCACCAGATTCTCCAAAACATCGGAGTGCAGCCTCGTTTCGCAGCATGGCCCCCCTGGTTAGTAGAAGGACTCGCCGAGTACTTCGCTCCCGCCTCGGTCGTGGTCGAGTTCGATGAGGATTCATCCGGAAGAGTTCGTGTTGTATCGGGTGATTTCGGTCGCCAAAACTTCGGAGCCATCAACCCCTTTCATATGGCGACCCTGATCGACCTCCAGGATCCCATGACTCTCCTGGCACATTTCCAAACACCGGGATCCGATCTGAAAGCACCCCGATGGAATGGTCAGGATCTCCGGATCGATTGGATCGCGCGACTCGTAACCAGAACTGAACTGGACCCGACTGATTATGCGCTCTGCTGGGCTTTGACGCACTTTCTCGCTCACCATGAACCTGACGCGTTTCGTCGCTATATCGCACTGATCAGCCAGCGGGAACGTCTGGAACATCGGATCACTCCGCGCCAGCATCTCCACGAATTCCGGCAGGCTTTCGGCGGTAACTTCGAGCGAATCTCAGTCCGAATTAACCAACATCTTGCTCTTCTCGATCAAAACCACCAGGCTGTTCCTTACTATGCTGTTCGGTTTGAGCAGCTAACCAGCGCCGGGTTCGTTCGTCGAGGAACCTTAGTGACTCGTTCTCCGGCGATGATCGACCAGTGGCTTCAGACCTTGTCCCTTAATGATGTAGTGCAACTTACCTGGTGGGCAGAGCCGTATCATTCCCGAAACCAGGCACGTTTCGCTTCCGAGCGTTGGATTCGTCGGTTTCTCCCTTAGTTTGAGGTCTCCGAGCGTTTGCTCAAGACCTACTAGACCTAAGATATGCGGATTGTTTGGTTGCGATTTGACTTTTCAAGGTTCAAAGCCACGACTATGATCCACGCCTCGATCTTCAAGTGCCGAGCGAGGTGACTGATGTTCAAGGGAACCGAGATCTTTTCGTACGCGCCTCCGAGGGAAATCTCGTCCCTGGAGGAATGTTACTTTTACCACACTCTCGACCTCCCCGAAGTTGGTCTCGTCCGAGGAGAGTGGGACCTCCGGGGCCGGTTCGATGAATATATCGCCGGAACGGATCTCCGAGGACAACGAGTCCTTGATGTGGGCACGGCCAGTGGCTTCTTGACCTTCGAAGCAGAACGTCGAGGCGCACGTGAAGTTGTCTCGTTCGACATTAGTGACGCTAAATACCAGCATCTTCTTCCGTTCAAGGATTCACCGTATGTTGAGGACCATGAAACCTGGCGAACTGGCGTCACGTCCTATTACGAGCGATGGAAGAACGGCTATTGGCTCGCCCATCGCTTGAATCAGTCCCGTGCGAAAGCGTTCTATGGAAATGTTTATGAACTCCCTCTTGAAGCTGGTGCTTTCGATGTGGCGATCCTAGGGTCGATCCTGGAGCACCTGAGCAATCCAGTCCTGGCTCTTTCGTCGGTTGCAAAGATCACGACCTCGACGATCATTGTCGTCAGTGATGTCCTCGAAACGGAGGACAACATCGCGCGCTTTCTCTGTGATCCCAACCACCCCGAGCATTCCTATAATTGGTGGACTCTCTCGCTGGGGACCTACCGATCGATCTTCGCAATCCTTGGATTCGAGGTCACTTCCTTCACCGAGGCAGAGTATCGATGTGCATGGGATTGTGACACGAAGCGAAATACAATCGTCGCGCGTCGGAAGGCAGGCTGAATTGCCCTCTGCGGAGACCTATTAAGACCTCCATTGGGGCCCCGAGTTTATCGGTCACGCTGATGATCAGGATCATGCCGAGTCGCTCCGAGGCTCTCGGCTCAGAGTGGAGTGAGGTTGATCCTTTTGAGAAGAAATCCAGGGTTTCGGAGGAGATCACTTTCAACTCTCAGAGCCCTCACGATCGCGTGGGCGCTGGCCGATAGAAAGGTCCGTAGCGAGACGGAAACGCGTGAGGTTCGATCCCCTTCAGATCAACCTCCCGGGGGTTTCAGACAGCCTTGGCAGCAAATTGAAACTCCGAGTAGAATCTGGTCGCTTCGGCGTTCGGATGATGAAGATCTCTTAACCGAGATCTCTTGGGAAAGAAACCGATCAAGGGATGCGAGGGATCCGGGATCTCCGGCGTTCGCGATACCTTGTTCAACTCCCTCATCAGCATTCCGCGTGGCCGTCTCGAATCGTGATGCAATTGCCGGACCCCGAAGGACATGGGGTGCCGCCTTCCCGATCGTTGTCCAGGAGGGAGGCTCGATGAGCACGGTCCCGACCGCCATGGACCAGATCCGCGTTCATATCCGTTGGATGATTCGTCGTGATATGCCTGAGGTTCTGGCCATCGAGCATGCCAGCTACGATTTTCCGTGGTGCGAAGAGGAATTCCTCAGAGTCCTCCGCCAACGCAATTGTATCGGCATGGTCGCCGAGCACGGTGAAAATGTGCTCGGATTTATGATCTATGAACTTCACAAATCTAAGCTGCAGGTCTTGAACCTGGCAGTTTCACCCGAGCACCGACGTTCGGGAATTGGGCGACAAATGGTCGCCAAACTTGTCGGGAAACTCTCAAACCATCGCCGGACCCGAATCGTCCTGCAAGTCAGGGAAACAAACCTCCCTGCCCAGCTTTTCTACCGGACCCTAGGTTTTCGGGCCTCAGATGTGGTCAGGTCGTACTACGACGATACAGACGAGGACGCATTCGTCCTTCAATATTTGCTCGACTGTTCTTCAAGTACAAACGAATCTACGAGCCTCCCGAAAAACCGAATTGCCCGGCAGCTCGAGGGTTAAGCTAAGCGTACCAAGAGTCGGCTTCGATGGAATTGAACCGGTGACGACGAGGTCGCCGGTTCTCCTTTTTTAGGGTAAGTCTGGCCTCGGAAATTGAATTGACGTACCTCCCGAAATAATATCGCGTGCGAGGACAGAGTTAATAAAGTCGTGAGGAAAGCCCCGAACAATCGCTGAGACGGTCTCCAAGCGCTCCCGTAATGCTTCAGGGATGGTGAAGTCGAGGGAGCTTAGGTTGTCATCGAGCTGGGCTAAGGTCCGGGCACCGATGATTAAACTAGTTACACCAGGGCGACTGAGAAGCCAATTCAAGGAAACTTGAGCAGGAGTCCGACCTAGCTCGCGCGCAACCGCGATGACCTCTTCCGCGATGGTGAGTTTCCGCTCATTCAGCGCAATGCTCCGATTCTCTCCACCAAAAACTGGGGGCAAGGCCCCTGCTCTCTCTTGTGCTTCTAGGTCTTGGCGGGTGTATTTTCCAGAGAGAACTCCACCTCCCAGCGGTGACCAAGGCAAGAGAGCGACACCAAGTTCGCGGCACATCGGCATAATGTCACGTTCAACGTCACGAAGAACCAGTGAGTAATTGACTTGTGTGGCGACGAATCGAGTGAGGGCATGGCATTCAGCGTAAGTGTTGCACTGTGCGATTTTCCAGGCTGGCGTATCACTGATCGCTAAGTAGAGCACTTTACCGGCACGGACCAGGTCATCGAGGCCACGCATGAGTTCGTCGACGGGTGTTGTCCAGTCCCATATGTGCAGCCAGAAGAGGTCGATGTAGTCTGTCTTGAGTCGCTCTAAGCTAGCCTCAACACCACGGACCATCCGTTTGCGGTGGTTTCCCCCGGCGTTGGGGTCTGGGGTCCCCTGCTTTCCCGCACCTGTAGTGATGTTGTTCGTGTACTTGGTCGCGACGATGTGGCGGTCACGATCTGCCGCGATGAACTCACCCAGATACTCTTCACTAGTACCGTAGGTATAGAAGTCGGCGGTATCAAAGAAGTTGCCGCCACGCTCGACGAACCGGTCGAAGATCTGTCGCGACGTCGCTTTATCGGAACCCCAACCCCATTCTGTACCGAACGTCATCGTCCCGAGGCAAAGTGGCGAAATCCGGAGGCCAGAACGACCCAGGAGTCGGTAATGATCAAGTTGGGTAATCGGTTGGTCAGTCGTCATCTGTTTGCTATGTTTCGTTGAGGTGGTGCTGTCAGAGACTTACTCGCCGATGGTCGATGGCTTATCGACGGGAACATCGCGCTGAACTCGAATGTGGTGATCGGTGAATTTGGTGTGAGCCATGACACTGTCACGACGCGGCATGTGGCAATCAATACAGTTTTCGGTAGGCTCAATCGGACAAATAACCTGAGTTTCGAGCGGAATGGTTGGTTCTAACGAACCTCGTTGGTCGTGGGCAACACGACTGCTGACACTTGAGCTTCCAGTATGGCAAGAAAGGCAGACTGCTTCGTAGAACGAATGATCAGTCTCGACGTTTCGGTGCGGATTATGGCAGCTCACGCAATCAAATTTTGCCGCAGATGGTGACTTGATGTAGCAGGGACTCCGAACTAGCGTCGACGCTTGGAACCGGACCGCAGAAGGGTGCTCGGATGGGCCGACACTCATCCCCTTGAGCGGTTTGTGGCAATTTCCGCAAAGTCCAACCACTTGAGCAGCTGTTGCGGAACTCGGGTGTGCGATGGCGAGTTCATCGTAGTCGTGCTCAACAGCGAGGAGGTGATTTCCACCGGGTCCATGACAGCGCTCGCAACCAATGGCACCATCAGCGAGTGTTGGACCTTCTCCCCGAAGAGAGGCCTGGAAGTTTGTGGTGTGGCATCCCAGACAACGTCGATGTTCGTCGGCAGCGAGTGTGAGTCCGAGGAAGTCGTGGGGAGATCCCGGCGACTTCGATTGCCCTGTGGTAAGGTCCCAGCCGACTTCGGGACCATAGTACGAAAGTCTGAGTTCGCAGAGATCGCCTTGGTTATCGCGACCAACCATCGTAAAGCCATGGTGTCCCGACCCCATGATGAACTCGACGAAAGCCCGGTATTCTTCGGTTTCAGTCTCGGTCTCCAGGACAAGATCGTCTCCATCCCTGGTCAGGGTATGGACAACATCAGAGTGACCTGGATCTCGAATTCCTTCCCCGCTCGCAGGGATCTCGTCGAACCGAAAGTCGGGTGCCCGCTGAAACGTTCGCGCATGGCGGCTCGCTTGTTGCGTCTCGTAGATTGATTCATGGCACTCGGCACAACGAGCAGCACCAACAAACTGGGCGGGTTCCATCCGGATCGGATCGTAACCGACGCCTAATTCTTCGGCTTGAACTCGAGCTTCCTGGGCCGCTTCAATATTCCCCCGCTGAAGCTCGGCACGACTCAGAAGCCAATAAACATCACCATCAGGCTTGCTGATTTCCTGCAGTGTTGCCCAAGCATCATCTCCGCGACCGTTCGCCAGATAAGCGCGCGAGAGAAATCGCCGCGCCCCGTCGGGACTCATCGGAGCATTCTCAAGCGTCGGGTCGAGGGCGAATGCCTTCTCGAGGGACTCAATCATGCCTTTAGTATCAAGCATTTCAGCAAAAGCCCGAGCCTCCGCAACTTTGGCGACCGCTTCCCAACCGGGTAAAGCTCCGAGCCTCTCTGTGTAAAGGAGCGCCATCTCCGGCATCTGGTATCGATCGAAGAGTCGGAGTCGAGCTTCCAATGTCGGTCCATGGTTGGGGTCGAGCGATTCCGCGACCTCCAGAACACCACCTGCCGCGTCATCCATTCCCTCTTGGATCATTCCGTCCCCGAGAAGATAAAAGTCTTCGACCTCCATTTCTTCGGGACCGAGACGTTGATAGAGTCGTCGCGAGGACTCACGTTGGCCTCGTTGTGCCTGTGCACGAGCAAGCAATTTGATGGCGGCTCGATCGTTGTTCTGATCAAGGAGTCGAGCCCGCGCTACTTCGGCAGCTCCATCATAGTCACCCGAATCGTAGGCGACCCAACCTGCCGCAAGCGGATCTCCCCAACGGGATAACAATGGCAACGCAACCCAGTAGCCAAACCCAATGGCGATGAGTCCCAGGCTCACAAGGGTTACGAGTAAGGCGGTCCGGAATCGTGGTGTTGAGCCTGACTTAGCCGACAATGATTCTAGAGCATTTCTAGGAGCAGACACGTAAGGACCTCGTTGAATGATCGCAACGAAGCGTCATTGAAAACGGGCGTTGCATGACGAGTTACGATCTCGCAATCAGTTCAGGCGAGGGATTTTTCAAATTATATCTGTTTCAGTGGAGTAGATCGAGGCAGTTCGCGCAACGGACTCTTTAATCAGTTTACTGAGTACGTTGAGGTCGACATCGTCCAACTTCTTCACGTAAAGGCAACTCTTCCCTGTCTTAAACTTGCCAAGCTTTTGCATGATATCAATATGCGCGTCGAATCCTGAGATTATATAAATTGTTAAATTTTGCTTTCGTGCCGAGAATCCCGTCAAGAACCAATCACCCTCACGACCGGTCGCATATTTGTAGTGATACCGACCGAAACCCACGATGCTAGTCCCCCACATTCTCGGTGGTTCATGGGTAATTGTTTCCATTAGGTCGCGCAAGGCTAAGGCATCATTCCGTTGTATCTCCTGGGGAATATTCTCAATATAGTCTTGTACATCACGATCATTCTCGGTGATCTTCATGTCAGCCATGGTCATCTTCCGATCAATTTGGTTGTTGATGCAAATTGAGACTACCCAATTCAGTCGCTTTTTCCCAAGACAAACTTAACATAATTACACTATCGATCAGTATCTCTTTGAGAATTTGGGACGAGATTATGTTGAAAGCCAACAGGATCGGGATAGATCATCCTGGCTTCACTTGGGTTACCGAATTTCAGTCCATGCCAAGGGAAATTATGGGCCTCATCGACGCCCAAAGCGATTAGTCGGACGTCCGTACACCCCGACTCGAAGGAATCCTGTGCTATCTCCGGAGGAGTCAGGTGGTTCGATCATCGGATTCTTATCCAGTAACTCGATCTCGACGGCATTCCTAAGCTCAACAAGCGATGTTGGATCAATTGCTCCAGCGTCCCAAGTTTCCGCGTTCGAGGCGCCACATGCCATTGCATTACGAATCATCTCATCGACAGAAGCTTGTTCGAGCCAACTTTGCACTACCCCCGCAAGTGTGCTGTCACCCGAACCAACGGGATTAACGAGATCAATTTCGGGGGGATACGCCTTGTATACCTTATCTTCAGTACAAATTAAGGCTGGATTTGGACCATCAGTCACAAGAGCAAACCGGACACCATGTCGAATCCAGTCTCCGAGTTGTTGAATGACTTGGTCGTCGCTTGGGTCACTGACCTCTAAATGCCGAGCAAGCTCATCTCGATTTAGTTGGATGACTTCCGGCCAAAAACCCCAAATTGATTTGAGTGCGGGACCGTAAGTATCTAAGAAGACCGGTATTCGACGTGACTGCGCTACCGAAATGAGATCAAGGTACAGCCCATCAGTTGATTCAGACGGGCTGGAACCAGAGAGGGTAATTGCTTCAACGTCACCTTGGGTCACGACACGTTCGACTTCCCGGATCATCGCCTCGGCCTCCGCGTGAGTAATCTCAGGCGACGGGTCGAAGAACGCGGTTTGCTCGTTGGAATCCTCCGTTTTGACTGTCAAGATAGTCCGCGTTGGAGCCTCAGAGCGGATCACCAGCGGATCAAATCCGTCTAACTCGTGGAGTAAGAAAGCGCAGTGATCGCCTATGGGGCCACCGAGAAAGGTGGTCGGTTTTGCTGATCGGCCCAATCGGGTCAACGCTCGGGCAACGTTGTTCCCTTTCCCTCCGACAACTTCCGAAATTCCTAGACCTCGGATTTTGTGTCCTGGCTTCCAGGCAGGTACTACGAGTGTCTTGTCCAAGCAAGAATTTAAGGTCACGCAGAGGATCATGAGGCAAAACGATCATTGAGAGGTAGGGTTGATCTGACCAGACGATTGCGACGAATACAGTTGATGTTCAAGAACGTAAATGATTTAGTGACGCAAAAATTGATCTGAGCGGGCCATCGTGTCGGCACGTCTTCCGAATCGAACTCGCTAATGTTCTTATTGTCTCCGGAAACAACTTAAGAGCAACCGTTGTCTCGGGGAATCGATGAGATAAAGGAATAATGCTACTATATCGCAAATGTTCATTGGCTGCTTTCCTCGATTCATCGTGAAACCGCCGAAATCACTAGAAGCTACTTAAATGAAAGAGATTCCGATCAGATAAAGAGCTGCCAGTTTAAACAATTTAGTGATGAACGAGTTGTTGTTGGATTGAATAGTTATAACCCAACTCCGAAGAGGTGGCCCGCCGTCAGAGATTGTGCACATACTCGAAATAGATCTAAATCTCGTACTTCCTACCACACCCCCGGATGGTGGCCTCAGGATCGGCAGGTCGGTTCGGTCTTGTTGCATCCCATCGCCTACGCGATCTCACCTGGGTCAGGACATGACCTTTCTACGTGCAAGGAGACAATCGGCCAGGCAGGAATCCAACTACATAACTTTAGGGATTGGCGTGGTCGAGCAAGACGGGCTCCTTAGCTTCGCCGTGAATGACTCGGTCAAGCTTAAGCCCTAGTCCTCCATCGAGCAATCGACCAGCAAGTCGGTCGAAGCGCAATTGCGTTTCGAGAACCAGTAGTTGTGCCAAGATGGCATACATGATCAACTGGCTAACCGCAAAGATAACTTCACGGGTTCCCGGTGGAAAAACGATGGTCTGGATTCCAAGATTTGTAGCCGTCGTCCGGACTATCAGCCAAGTCAAGGAAATGATTCCAACGAAAACTCCAGCGACAATCGAGAGTAGAACAAGAGCAGCCAGCCAAGCACCGATGGTAAACGACATTGCCGATGTCGTGCTCGACCGACTTAATGAGGTGCGCACTCCAACCGCAGCCATAAATCCAGCACTGACAAGCATCCAGAGGATGTTGTACACGAAGTTCCAGATCGACATCGCTCCGCAGACAAGCGCGAGCGTCCACGCAAGTAAAGTCGCGATGATCAACCAACGAAGGGCGTGGAGGCTCCCGAGGACTTTCCCAAGGACAATTTCCCGACCGCTCAACGGGCTTGCAAGGAGGGCATCCCAGGTTCCTTGATCGCGCTCGGACGAGATTAGAACTGCGGCACGCAACCCAACGGCCCATTGGATCAGAATGCTGAAGTAAATCGCCGTATCAGTAATAAATGATTGCATCCAGAACTGGGCATCGTCTGCTAGTCTGACATTAGACTCCCAGAGTAGAAAGTAAAAGTAACGGCCAAATTGACTGAGGCTCGTGATCATTAAGTAACTAATCGCAGAGATCCCGAGAACTTGCACCACCCGAGCACCTTTGCTGGTCCGGTCGGCAAAAATCTCTTTCCAAATCATCGGCGCATTGTTGACGGGTGGTCGTTTGCGGACGCGACGAGTCGCCTTTCGTCGACGTCTTGGTGGATCTCCGTCGAGCCACCGCAAGATGTTTGGACGGAGGGTAGAGATTGCTCGACTCGTTCCTACGAGGCCGATGGTGAGCCAGATGAGGGATGACTGCAGCGCAGGGACCGGATTCTCGTCGTAGACCAAAGGTCCCACTGCGGTGAACGGATTCGCTCGCTCCAACCAAAGGTTGATACTCCCATAAGGAGGCATCCATGCGTTCAGTACGGGGATCGCACAGATCCCCATGCCTATCAGGTAGGCTCCGAGCAAGGTATCGCGGCCTCGACGGGTCATACTTGAAACACCGGCAGTAAGACCAGAAGCTCCGAGCCCCAAGAGAACCGGGTAGAAGATCATCATCAGGAGGGGGCCCACCCGAATCCCCGCGAGGGCTCCAAGGAAGACCAAACAAGGGATCCCCGTACTCAGGACTAAGATCACCTGAGAGAACTTGCCGATCAGCCTTCCGGTCATGACCTCGAAAGAGTTGACGAGTGTCGTCAGCAAGAGACCGATCGAGACCCGCTCGCGTTCACCATTAATCGCGCCCGCCAAAGTTGCTGGTGCCAGGAGTAATCCAATGGCGACACCGAGACCGAGGGTGATCGTGAGGCCAATCCGGAGTCCTCCGTAAGGAGAGACTGCACTCTCCTTACTCTCAGTCACGGCCCACCACCACCAGATGATACAGAGCGCAATCAACGAGAAGCAGAACGCCCCCACCGTTCGGAACACGAGTGACCGGGTCCGTCCGACACTCCGTTGGCATTCCGGCACTACCAGAGGACCCAACAATCGTGTGACCATCGCGGCGATCATTGGAATTCATCCTTCGGCGTAGTCTCCCCTGTTGCCTTCTCTGCGATACAGGCAGCCCGGACACCGGGCTTCGAGAGAAAGAACCAGGCGAGCCCAGGGTAGATTGATCCAACTAAGGCCGCCCCGATTCCCATGACCGTATACATGATCAGGTACATGCTGGTCATATCGAACGGTGGTCCTCCTGCTCCGGGAGGGCCCATCGATCGTTCCAGTGACTCCGCGACCGTCCTCGACATGACCGGTACAACACCGATCACCCAGTATCCGTAGACCAGGGCGAGTCTGCTAATCTTGGCAATAGCGACTTGGACTCCCAGCTTACGCCCCCATTCCGCAAACTGCAGCAAGCCGAATCCGGAGAAAATCATCAGAAGGTTGACGAAAACCGTCGTCGTTGCATCAAGCCATGACCACCAAAGCACCTCGTCCATATTGAAGCCCATGGTCGACATTTCGGCCATGAAGTTTGGCTGGGGCCCCCGGTTTTCTAATCGTGCAATCTGTTCACTGTACAGTGTGCGGACGGAATCAAACTCGGCATCCGCTTCAAGTTCTCTGAGCTTTTCAAGTTTCTCGTTGTAGTCAATTTCTGACTTAATCTCGACGGCTTGGAGCACATTATTGTACGGTTCGCGTGCAAAGGTGTTGAAGATGGCCCCGATCATCGAGAGGGAGCCATACGAGAGGAGGATGACTCCAAAGACGATGTTGAGGATGCCCAGTGTCCGAACCGTTGACGGAGTCGGAACTACGTAACGCGGCCCTGATTGTCGATCAGCCATTAGTGCCACTCCCCATCATTGCTAAAGTCGGGCCTCTCGGCCGATGAGTCAAGTCCGGAAGTCTCTTGAAACGAGGAACGAATTCGACCGAGGTTAAGGACAATCAGGAGGCCAATGGGAAGGATGAAACCAAGGCCATTGATCGCGTTGAACGATTGTCGGAAGAGGGTGACCATCCCCGCGCGAAAATTGGCGAGAGATTGATCGAATTCAGGAGGGTAAGTTCCTGGCACAACTTCGCCTCCCGTGATCATGCTCGAGAGCGAACTTCCCCACAGTTCACCCATGATCGGCGCAGAGATGTTACTGAGAGCCACCATGAGGCCCACCAAGGCAATAACTTTGCCCACGGAGCTGATGATCGCGAGCCAGCGCCCCCAGCTCTTCAGCCGAATCAGTCCAATACTCGCGACAAACAACGCCAGATTGAGCGTCAACATGACGCCAACTTGTATCCAACAAATCCGCTGTACCTGGGGATCGTCAAAGAAGTTCAGACTGAATCCGGTCGGCACCGCATTCATCATGTTGTCGTCGAGCAAATAAAGCTCGCGTTCAGCCTTAACACGCGCTGCATCTTCAGGTGTTTCAGCTTCGGCGATCTTGGTTTCATAATCCTCTTTGAAATCCTCGATACCCTGGATCCTCGCCACTTCGGCCTCGTCCATTGCAGTCGTCATGAATTCGTTGACCGCGGGGAGCGCAGCCACGATGGCGGCGTTGAACAAAACATAGAGGATCAACAGGACTGAGAAGATCAGCGTGAAGATCCCCAGACTGCGCGTCAATCGCTGGTTGGGATTGATCCCTCGTGTTGAAGCCCGTTCCTCGTACATCACCCCTCCCCACCCGAATTCGCCGGCGTTGTTATTTCGGAACTCGCGATCGGCACCCACCGGAAGCCTTGTGCGGATCAGAAAGACATTCGTTCCAAGTTCGGAATCATTCTAACTTCCGGACGACTTCTTCGCGCCGCGTAACGAATCGTTGCATCGTTTGAGTAACCCTGACTTGTTGCTCTAACCTTCGCTAAGGTGCACGGATGTTTAGAAACCGAAACGACTTCAATCGGCTATTTGGAGCGAGAGAGTTTGAGATGTGCTCGAGTCACCACAACTTAGCGTTTCCGCCATGGCTACTCACTTTTCTCTGTGCAGAGTTATTAGTCATCTTGGTAAAATCAGGTGATATCCTCATCCTTTGCAAATCAAACTCCTGCCCCAGTTCTCACGCAAATGCAGCCGCAGCGAGAAGCTTTTGTGATCCTGAAGAAGAATCACTTACGGTGCTGGCGGGATCATTACGTATGGTCGCAGACGCCATCGATGCCACGAACAGAGCCAATCTTCACAAGCGACGGGATGCCATCGCCAAGATCGAAAAAGACCAACTCCGGATCGAAACCGCCAAGGCGGCCG
>CAZEAN010000054.1:0-40535 GCA_964510225.1 uncultured Isosphaeraceae bacterium | reverse complement strand
GCCGTTGAGTCCTGTCGGTCGATCCGATCGCGATCAAAGTCGATCCCGGGTCGTACGACAATCAGCCGCTTAGCTATTCTCGATCATACTCAATCGACGCCGAAAGTTCTCTTTCCAAGAGCTGGTTAACGCCTCGACAGTCAAGGCGAGTCGGAGAAGCGATAGATTCGATCGATCGCGTGTTTCTAAACGGGCTGCATCGAGGACAGTAAACTCAATCGGGGATTGATGAACCCGCTCAACGAGGTCACGTACAGCAATGGTCCCGGTCTCGATCACTCGGAAATAAAAGCCTACTCGCCCGTTCGCCGTCATCCGCTTCACCATATCGGGACGTTCAAACCGAAGGTTTAGTTTGGCACAAGGCAGACGAGGTTGGCTGACCTCGAACAACGTCGCGCCGATCTGGTAGCGGTCGCCGATCCGGACTTCAGTATCGAGCCAGCCACCTGAAATAGTCAGGTTTTCGCCGAAATTTGTTGCAGGTAATGGATCGAGTCCTAATTCGGTTCGCCAGTCGTCGTAATATTCGGTTGGATAGACGTAGACCGCTTTATCAACGCCACCGTGGGCGGAACGATCGGCTTGTTGGTCTCCTTCGAGCCCTTCAGAGCCAACGCGGATCCGCCCTTCCACGGGATTCTTGAAGATAGCCGTCGAGATGGTCCGGCCGCGCCATTGCTTGAGACGAGGTCGGCCGACATTTACAGCAAGAACCTCACCACTCATCCCTAACCTCGTCACTCAATTACCTGAGGCTCCGCCATTCGTATCCTCAGTGGGGTTGGGACGAAACTCGTGGATCGGTGTCGTCAAATGAAATTCCAGGCCATCCACTTCAAAGGTCAAGTCCGCAAGCGCAGCGATCGATCCTTGAGCCGGACGCATCAGATCGATGAATATGCCTGAAGAAGTACCATTTCCCCGATCTTCGTGAAGGGACTTTACGATCTGCGGTTCCCAGAGATCGTCTCGAAAATCGCGGTCGCTCGATTGAGCGACGTGGAATACCCCGGACTTCGGAGCCAGCGCTTCGGGCCCTGAGGAGACCGTAGTGACCGAGAACCGGATAGCCTCCTCACCTTCTGTGTTCCATCTAAGTGATGGTAGTGAGCGATCGGTCGCTACAAGTCGGACGAGCGCACCGACACCGTTGATGGCATAGTCCCGATTCTTTTCGAGACCATGACCTGCATTGGGGAGGTAAACGACCCCCTTTGGACTTTTGATCTGATCCCAATAGAATCGCATCGAATCGTGAGTCCAGTAGGGATCGTTGGTACCGTTGATCTGCAGGATCGGGACTTGGATTCGATCGAGGTAGAAATAAGGATCAACGATTTCCCAGAGAATCTTCCCCTGTTCCGTATCGAAGGTATCGGTAAGACCTCGATCGGTGTAATCGGCAATCTGCTCGCTGTAAACTCCCCAGAGGCTGAGCTGATTTTCCGAGTTGGCACGCATGTTCAGGGTCGGAATGACCATCGGTGCAATCGCCACGACTCGATCATCAACTGCACCGGTCAGCCAAGTGGTCCAACCCCGTTTCGAAGCGCCGGTGACCACGAAGTCCTTGATCGGTTCTCCAAACTCGACAGCCCATTGTTGAGCAGTATCCATCGCCCGGACAGCGCTTTTGACCATCGGCAGAAGTAAGGGCAAGTCCATCTCACCCGATTTCAGGAATTCCTGAAATGTGTGGGCGATCAAGTCATCTTCCGTTCGATCTCCCAAAAGAGGCTGATTGGGAACTTGAGGCAAGACCGCTACACGGGATCCGGTCGCCTGAGCGAGCGCGAACGCTTGCGCGTCATCATCGGGTCGACGGACCGATCGACTGCTTCCCCCGGTGATGAAAAGAAGCATGACGTCAACATGCTCGTACTGCTTCGGTTCATAGATCCGAAACTGATGATCCCAGGGGATTCCACGCCAGGTCTGCGATCTGAGAGCGATCTCATAAAGAGTCCCTGCGGCCGATTCCTCGGTCTTCTTCAATTTCCAGCTATACGTTGAATCTTCTTTACCGAGATAATCATCAAGTGGACCTGATCTACCATAGGCGGGTCCTGAGATCATGTTCAGAATTCCAACGCAAGCTGCTAGGACCAAGAGGGAATCTCGCACAACTGGTGCTCCACGAGTGAAAATTGAACCAAGATTGGGCGATTCCGATCGCGGTAAACTCAAAATTAAGACGATGCGTCGCGGACTCTCGGCGGGGGCGAACGGACGGACTACACTACTTCTTACGATGTCGGATCTTGCTACGCATCCGGCGTTTCTTGCGTCCCACTTTGCGACGACCCTTACCGCGACGGCGACTGGCCATAAGCCCTCCCAGGTTCTCGACGGATCAAACAGTCTGAGGAAATCGGAAGTCCGCGTGTCGAGAGGCATTACACAGACGACGCGGACTTTAATGGTGGAAAGATTACTAGACTAACAATAACCCACGATGCAAGACAACCCCGACCCGTAACCCCGGCGACTTGTAGATGCAGGCGCGTCGGATCCCCATTCGATCTAGGAGCTCTCAGAGATCGGAATGATTCGAAGTAGATGGATCATGCGATCCGAGACAATGTCCTGAGGTCACCCGACCCTCAATTCTCGTGCAACGCACGATCGGACGACCCACTACAAGAGATGAAGTCGTCAGAAAATCTCGACATAACGCTGCCGACGAGGGTACACGGACAACAACCCGTCGAGAGTAAGTGTTTGGGGTGTTTGAATCTACGCCCCAACCAACTCGACAGTGCGTAACCAACAAGACCAGCGCCGAGAGCCCACTCTCCTCCAGAACCATTGTTGAAGGTTCCAGAACGGTGGCTTCATATTGGACCGTGAAGGAATCGACCTTTGCTCCCGAACTCCAGGTTTACGCGAGGGTACAAGGAGTGATGGGGAAATGTCGAACGATTTATAGTTGAAGACAGTGCTGGAGGTCAGTATGGCTCCGGAGGGATAACCCTGTGGGAGGAAGAGACGCATCACGCACGTATTGATACCAACTCGGTCTCCACTCCCGCCGCCTGCGACCGCTTCCGCCCCTCCCGAAAAGATCGTTGGGCCAGAGATTCCCAAGTATGTCTTTGTAAGCCTGCGAATTCGGCCCAGCCACGATCGCCGCTTTCGTCGGGACAATGGCAGCCATCGTCATGCGATTACCCAAGACGGTCAGACCCGTAGGATAGATCGAACCACTTCCCTCAAGCATGGGACCGTCTCCGACCTCGATCACGTTGAGGAGTAAATCAAACTCTAAGACTTGGCGGGTGGCAACGACGAGTCGAGGAAACAGGATGACTGTCTCGTGATTCAGCATGGATCCCTCAACGAGTAGCAACTGATGGATCTGCTCGTTGTGTCGATCTGATTCGCCCCGAAATAGGTCCGGGTCCAATAACAAGATCTGATCGATGGCCGGTCAGGCTTGAGGACAAGCCAGTTGCAATTCCGAGACTAATTCAGGACAAAAACCCGATGACATCGGAGAATGCTGATCGGGGTCGACCGCCTTCTCGATGCCTCAATCTTCAGTACCGACCAAACGTCTCTACGGCTTACCAAAGCAAAGCTAGAACGAGCTATCGGTGACTCAGTGTGCTGTCTCATCTCCGCAACTCGTCTCACGAAGGGCGATCTTCGTCCAACGATTTTTCAGAGGAGGTCCGGAGCTTCTTCGCAATCTCATCAAGTTGCAACCGAACTTCCCGCACGCTGGAAGGCCGACGGTTCGGGTTTGCTTGGAGGCATTCCATGATCAGATCACTGAGTTCCTTCGGAAGTCCTCCGACGATCGCGATCGGCGGCTGAAGCATCCGACGGCTCACTCGGCTCGCATTAAGACCGAGGATCCCGAGGTTCGCATGTTGCCCAGTAAACATCCGGTACATCGTCGCGCCGAGGTTGTAGAGATCGGTCCGATCGTCGACGACTTTCCGGTTCTCTTGCTCCGGAGCCATGTATTCAGGAGTCCCTTGGATTCGGTCTTTGTTCTCACCACGGATCCAGGCGGTCCCGAAATCGATCACTTTGACCTCGCCTTGCTTTGAAACCATCACGTTGCCGGGCTTGAGATCACCGTGGTAGATTCCGCGTCGGTGCATGTGAGACAACGCATCGGCAACCCGTCGAAAGACGGCGACCAGTTGCTTCAGGGTCAAGCTCTGGATTTCATCCAGAACTGCGCCATCGACGTACTCCATCAAGAGCTCGACGGCAGCAACCTTGAACCAGGAACGGCGGGTCCGGCAATCGTAGATCGTAAGCAAAGAACGATGGCGGAGAAGCCGGGCGACTTCGAACTCATGGAGTGCCTGTTGTATATAAATGTCGTCTTCCGGCCCTTTTCGCTCGACTTGCTTGAGGGCATACGGTTTTCGCGTGGCTTTGTCACGGACAAGTGAGATCGTACTTCCGGCTCCGAGACCGATCGTCCTAATGATCTCGAGTTCGATCTTTGTGAATTGCGGCGATTCGCCCGAATTGGCCATACGGGGAAAACCTCGGAGCGACTCAGACGGAGACAAGACATTCCCGAGTCTAAAGTTCTACTGGGCTCTCGAACGTTCGAGGAACGGAATCAGTTGAAATCGTGTTGCGTCCGATATCATTTTAGAGTTGGTAATTCGTACGAAAGATGAGGACATTCAGTTGTGGTTAGTCGAAGAATCCACAAGTCCGGAGATGGTCGACACTTCGCTTGATTCTGTCCTGTCGTCCCTCGAGACCGGGATCAGGCTCGCCGCCGATCCCTTCAATCTCGATGCCATAAGGTCCTTGGAAACCGACACCATCAAGAATTGATCTGATCCGGCTGAAATCGATCGCACCTCCGTCACCAACCGCCGGAAAAAACCAATCCCCTTTTTGACCGCGCGAATCCTTGATGTGCACGTTCTTCACATACGTCTTCACGCGATCGAGTTGTTCATAGACATCAACACCGTCGTTGTAGTATAGGATGTTCGCGGTATCAAAGTTTAGCTGGACTCGATCGTGATGAACCTCGAACATCAGCGTCAACATCTCATCGGCGTTCTGAGTCGGACCTTGATGAGTCTCCAGCGCGATCACGAGGTCGAGTTCCTTTGCGAGATCACCGAGCTTTCGGAGATTCTCGATGACAGCGCGACGCTCTTGCGGCGTCTCCGGTTGGCTTGCGCCCGAGACCACCACGGGAACACCGAACCACTTCTTAGCGAACCGCATTCGACGCTCAGTGAGTGCGGTCCCTTCGTCGGTCCGGATGTCACCTCCTCCTACATTACAAGCGCTAATCGAGACCCGATGGTTCTTAAGGAGTTCGAGAAAGTTCTTGACGGTCGCGTGGTCGGCTTGTTCAGTGACGACAACCTCTTCTGGAATCACTAGACCGCCGAAGTTGTGCCCCCGGAGCGCTAATTCTAGGTGGTTTATCCCCGTATTACCGATCTTCTCGACGGCGACTCGGACTCCGGCCGAGCCGTAACAGTTTGTAAAACAACTGACAATCCGCTTCATGAGTTTTCCTGAGATTCGTTCGTGTCCAGTTGAGATTCTTGCTTGTCGAGGACGGGTTCGAGCGCAACTGGAACTTCTGCGCCGATTCCATCGATCCGAAGTGCCAGACGGCCACTGAGGACATCGAGCAATCGGTTTCCACAAGCAAGCGCCCTCCAGCCCGAAAGCAACGCTGGACGCTTTTCCTGAGGACGACCGTCCAGTTCCCAACGGATCAATTCCTTAAGGTCCGAGGTTGTCCCGATCAGACTTGGCGCGATTCGTTGCTTGGTACCGCAATGGGCGAGCGTTGCATTTAGCAAGCCAACGAGCATTGAGGATCCCGGAGGATCGTCGAACCGCTCTGAGGGTTCAGGCAGTTGATTCTCGGGAAGAGCAAAGGCTTCAGCGACTAAATCGACAATCTCGCGTGCATTTTGCGTCAATCCCGGTCGGTTGAAGTCTCGGAGTGCTTCCAAGTCGCGACGGGTCTTAGGTTGACGCTTGGCGATCCCAGAGATGAGGTCATCACGCATGACTTGTCGGACGGGCCGGTTCGAGTCGCGAGCCACATTGATCCGCCAATGATAGAGCCGACGGACGATCTCGAGGCTCCGCCTTCCCATGCTTGAAGTCCCGGGGATTTTCCGCCAGCGATCCTGCTCCACGCGATTCCGGACCGTCTCGATTTGCGCCTCGAACTCATCAATGACCCACCCAGTTCGTCCCGCCGACTCTAATTCCGCCTTCATCCGGTCGGTGATCTCAAGCAAGTACGCGACATCATCCAACGCGTAGTCAACTTGTGCCTTGGTCAGCGGCCGTCGACGCCAGTCAGTTCTCGTCTCAGAGCCAGCGAGCGTGATCCCAAGAGTCTGCTGAACTAGGTTGACCAAGGAAAGCGGATAGCTGAGTCCTACAAAGCCAGCCGCAATCTGCGTGTCGAAGACACGCTCAGGCAATTGATCCGTGAGGATTCGACAGATCCGGAGATCCTCGCCGGCCGCATGCATTACAACTTCAATCGCCGGATCAAGGACGAGATTCCAGAGAGGATCGAGCGAGAGGCCACGGGCCAATGGGTCGATCGCGACAAGTCGTTCATCAGTTGCAACTTGAATCAAGCAAAGTTCGGGCTCAAATCGATCTTCGGAGACAAATTCGGTATCGAAAGCAAAACGGCCAGACGACTTCAGGTCGACCACCAGGTCATCTAACGATCCTTGCGTCGTGATCAATGGTTCCGGATGTCGTCCTGGCATCTGCATAACCGAAGAGGGAAGATCGCACGGAGTTGATAACTAGATGGAACCAATCAATTCGTCTCGTTATCGCACGAACCTTCTCCCGATTGCAAGCGGCCGAGAGCCGAACTGATCGAATCGGCTCTCTTGATTGACTCTCCGAGGTGAACTTAAACGAAATCTCTGAGGAATCGGAGGACTTCCGATCCGGCACCGCCCTGTGGTGTGAATGGGGAAAACCCATGCCCTATGCCATAGAGTGGCACAAAGCGGTTCGGGACGCCTCGGGCACTCAAGGCCCATGACAACGCAATGGAATGGCCATAGGGGACGATCGGGTCCGCTGTCCCATGGATCTGAAGAATCGGCGGATCATCAGCCGAAGCATGTGTGAGCGGTGACGCCGCGAAGTAGCGTCCCGCTATCAGTTGAGGCGGGCCTCCGAGCATCTGGGCGGCAGCAGCTCCGCCTCGCGCATGGACGACTAGGGCGATCAAATCTGTCGGAGGTGATAAGGCAATCGCTCCGCTAATCCGTGCTGAGACATCCCGAAATAGAACCGGCTCGGGACCAACCGAGATGCCGTCAGGTGAGATTGGACCGTCTGGGTAAGTTGCGAGCAACGTCGCTAAGTGAGCACCGGCCGATTCCCCGATCGCTCCAATTCGGTCGGGATCGGCACCGAGTGGCACAGCATTCCCCCGAACCCAGCGGACCGCAGCCCGAACGTCCTCAAAATTTTCCGGCCAACTTGGACGGCCCGGAGCTGCAAGGGTGTAGTTAGGAGCGACGACCATGTACCCGAGCTGCGTGAGGGAAGCCAGTTTCGGCGCGAAGTGTTCCTTGTTGAACTGTCGCCAACCGCCACCGTGGATTGCGATCACGACAGGTCGTCCACCTGCCGGAATCGGACCGGATGGGACATAGAGGTCCAGGAATTCCGGCCGATCCCCCTCTGTCCGGTAGACGACGTTTCGGACAACTTGGACAGGGCCTGCAAAGGATGGTCGTGGATTAGGCCTCGACGTGTTTAATCGACTGACCTCTGCCACCTCACTCTGAGGTGCTATCGGATTCCGTAGTTCACTGAATGACGACATGAGCCGCCGTTCTTCCAACGCTCCACAAGTGGGCAACAGTGATCGTTGAAAGTTAGGCTTCCGTCGATCTGTAGTAGTCCGATCAGGACCTTGAAACCAAGTCTTCAAGTGACCGAAAAGGATGGAACCCGTATGTCGTATCATTGGAGCCGCTCTGAATTAAGGGAGCCAACCGCTCTCCCTAGCGGCCATTGAGATCAACAACTTCAACGTTCCGGCAAGCTTGCAATCTGATCGCCTCGGAGTAAAAGAATTCCGATGAGAATCTGCAGCAAGAAATCGATTAATGCTCCTAGACAATCATGACCCGCACGACCACTTCTTTCCGGCGAAATCGACTGACCGCGACGCTTCATCGTACCGAAACCGCCTGATTCCGGTTTTGAGCGATTAATCATCGATGATATAACATATGTATTAATGAATTGTAAACATAACGCTATTACAAACTAACATTGACCTAGACTTGAATCACTCTTTCCTTAATCAAGATCCTCTAGGCTGCCGGCTGGTCCATTCGCTTCAGGAAACGGAGCTTCCTCAGCAGCAACAGTTGTTGCAAAGAATGCGGCTTCGGCGGCCTTGCTGGCGGCCTCCACCGCAATTGTTTCCTCTCGGGCACGCGCGGCGCGGGCAGGATCATCGGTAGAAAGCGGGGAGCGGTTCCTTTCGTAATCTGAGCAGCCATTTAAAGCGAGCGTAACGACGACCACTATCGTCGATAACAAACGCTGGATTGGAGAGCTGAGTGCAATTCGAGGTCCAACCAAATTCTGCAGTAGCTTGTGCATGGGGAGACGATCTCCAATCGGGTCTTGATAGCAAGGGGACCTCCGAGTGAACGATGGAGACCGTTCCGAACGTCTCGGAGGCCGATGGTTCGATCTGTTCAGTCCGCGTTAGGGGGCAACAATGGCAAAGTGGGCGCGACTTGGGTCGTCTCGGTCAACGCCGAAGAAGAGCAACCGGTTGCCAATACTGATCATCCGGGTATCACCGGTCTCGATCGGAAGATCGCCCAAGACGATGCTCCAAGCACCCGACTCGGGGTCAAAGCACTCGACGGTTCTGGTCGGTTCAAAGTGACCGTCCTCTCCCCTTGAAAAACCACCAGCAAGGAAGAGAGCCCCGTCTACAACAGCCAACTCAGGGAAGACTCGATCGGACAAAGGAGACTTGACTTGACTCCAGGTTCCGGAATCGAATTCGAAGACGTCAACTTCTTCCACTATCCCCATACCGGCAATGCCACCAACCGCGTAGAACTTGCCATCCAAGACAGCACCCGCAAAGGAGCGTCGTCCGTGGGGCATCTCAATTCCAGTCGGTTGAAAACTTGAACCTTCTCTGTCGGTCTTCCAGCGGAGTACTTCTGTGACCAAGCCGGTCTGATCGGCGTCGGGTCGAGGGTCGAAAACACTCCCTCCAAAGATCCAGACCTGATTACCGTTTACCGCCGCAGTGAACATCCCTCGATCGTAAGGAATGGTGGCGTTAGTCGTGGTCCATTGGCCACTCTCTTTGTCGAACCGGTGGACAGCCCCGATGGTTCGGACAAACTCGCCGTCATGACCGATCCCACCGAGGAGGTGCGGTACACCCCGACCGCCAGCAGGAACTGTGACCACCGTGCTCGATTGAACCAACTCCGGAAGAGTGTTCGACGGTTCAACCTTGAGCGTCGCGATGCTGAATTCGAGAACCTGGTCCGTCAAGTACTCCGCTTCGAAGGCATGAGGGCTCCAGGTCTTGCTACCGCCCGCGATGACCAACTTACCACTCGTCCAGTTTAGGGCGTGGCTCTTAACTGCCTCGCCCGGCATCGTGACTTCACCTGTCAAGACAACCGGGAGATTTTGGTCGGCATCGGGTCGGAATCGCTCGATGAAACGAATCGGAACACCCGAAAAGTTGCCGCCGACTGCGATGAGGTCGCCCTCAAGTCCGGGAAGTAATCGGTGCGTGATCCGAGGGACTGCCAGCCGTCCAACAAGTTCCCAAGTGGTTTCGTCAGTGCTGAGCCGATGGATCTCGCCTTCCATCCCGGTGACGTAAAGACGTCCTTGGACTCCGAATGCCGAAGGAGCAAATCCGCTGATTGCTGCGCCCGGCAGCTCTGGTCCTTTTGACCAGGTTTCGGTGGCGGGATCGAAGATGTCGACATCGGTCACCACGTTCCCGTCTTCGGTCAGGCCACCGAGAACGAAGAGCTTGTCGTTGATGGTTGCGGCTGCTAACGCCCGACGGAGGAATGGTTGTGGGAGTACTTCCCACTCCGCTTCTGGATCGTTGAGATCGAGGCGTAACATTTCTTCATGAAAGAAGGTATTGTCAGAGCCGCCACCGAGCATTGCCCAACCACCGACGACATAGAGATGATCACCGACGGGGATGGCATCGTGTGTCGACCGAGGTTCCGGCATCGCTCGGAGAAGAGTCCAAGTCTTCGTCTCTGGATCGAACAGTGCAGCCTCATCGGTCGAAACGAGATCATGTTCTTCATCCTCAGCGTTCTGGGCAGACATCCCGCCTGTCCGGTAGAGGAAGCCATTGTGTTCAACAAGTGAAACGCCCTGAAGGTCTGGACCACAGGGGAGTTCCTCCCAGGTTGTGCCATCCTTGAGGTTAAGACGTCGAAATTGCTGGATCGTTGTTCCCTTGTGGTAACGATGGGTCGTCCCTGTATGGCCGCTGTAGACATAGAGCCACTCGCCAGCCACTGCACCGCCGAAGCTATTGTTGGGTTCGGGAAGAAGCGGGAGTTGTTCGGCAATCCGTGCAGGAGCGACCACTGTCTCGTCGTCAGAGGCGATCAACTCAAGGACGGCAGTGGGGGCGATCGTCAGGGTCGCGTAGAATCGTGTCTCGTCGAAGAACTCACCGTCGAGTTCGCCGGCTTGACCATCGCCAAGCTTAGCGAGCAATCCCGTCTTCCCTTCGGCGACTCCATTGCAGACCAACCGACCATTCTCGTCCGCTCTCAGCTCTTCAGTCGAACCGTCCTCGTAGTAGGCCTTCACCGAAGCACTTGCTGCGGGCTTGCCTTGGAAGGTGACTTGAACGTAGGGTCTTTCAACTCCATTGGATTCGAGACGTACCCGAAGGTGGTCATTGAGTTCTGGAGTCTTGGAATCGACCGGACCAAACTGAAGGCGACCGGAATAGAAAAGGCGAAAAGGCACTTCGTCTCGATTCATCACGCCAAGCGGACAGAGACCGTCAATTGTGGTCGTCGGTGTCGGATCAGAATAGTTTAAGAGGTATGTTTCTTCGCCTGTCGTGGGTTCCAACTTAGAGCCGTTGGCCGAGTATGTGGCTTCTTTGATGAAGTCCATAAACATCGGAAGATCTGGAATCGGAGGTTCGGCCAAAAATGCCTGAACCTTGACCAAATCGCCATTGGGCTCGGCAGTCATCCAGAGGAAGTGGGCTCGAACGGGCGAGCTGAAGGAAAGGACGACGCACGCAACGGAAATGAGCGACAAGCCTTGAACGCGGCGAAGAGACATCGTCACCTCATAAATCTTGGTTTGAGGAACGTCGGTGATGGGTGATGTAAGGTAATGGGTCCGAGTAATCCAACATGAATTACTTAGACCATGAAAACTAATCAGGACAACGCGAGGGCGGAAGTCAGTTTCGAAGCAAGTTTGTGATCACTACCGACCAGGTGAACTAGTACTGATCAGCGGAGATCACTTCTCGACCCGTAATCGTGGAGAGAGCGACGTAAGTCTCTCTGTCGATCGTCTCCTTGATGAACTGGACGCTGCCGTCGGCCATCAGGAAATTACCGCCTCCGGGGTGTACGCTCCGGAAATTGGGTACTGTTTGGCCGGATGTCGGTGATGCTGTCCCCCAGTGATCAGTCGATGACTCGTAGCCACAGTCATTCAGTCCATAGAATGCACCGAGGCGGTCTGTAGTCGTTCCCACGATCCCGCCAACGATAAATTGGTTGTTCCAGGTTCGACGACGTCCATAGGCCATGAACATCAAGTTGTCGTAATACTGGGCACGATCATAGAGTTCCAACGGAACGCAAACCCGGTTCGCTGCAAATCCTTCAGCAACAAACGGGTTGCCGCCATTACCACCAACAGCCTCACCGAAAGCAAATGTCTGGCTGAGTCCGTCCCGTATTTCGGCGACCCTGCTGAACAGGTCCATTCCGGAAAAACCGCGGAGGTTGCGGTTGAGAAATGGTTCTGTGATGTAATTGTCGCCGCCGCCACTGAACACATAGTCCGTCACGGCTGCTTGCTCAACAACCCAATTACTGTAGCTGGCACCGACCTCGGTCGAGGCTCGGTTTGAAGGGCAGAGAAAGTTGGAAAGCTGAGTTGAGAAGCCGGTAGTCTGTTGCCCTCCCGACCATCCGTAGTAGTGACCGAGACCGGGAGCAAACACCGAGTAGTCGAAGTTGAACGCATCCTGCAGAATTTGCTGCTCGATGTAGGGTAGGATTGCATGAAAGCCCGTAAAGTTCATGTAGACGTTGCCCAAGCCGCCGTGGAAGGCAGCCGGAAACACCTGATTTGAGTCGTGATAGTTGTGCAGCGCCAGGCCGATCTGCTTCAGATTGTTGACGCACTCCATCCGTCGAGCCGCCTCGCGGGCACTCTGAACGGCCGGAAGCAATAGTGCAAGCAAGACGCCGATGATCGCGATAACGACTAGCAACTCGATAAGAGTGAAACCAAGCCGAGTTTGACGAGTCTGCATCGGAGAAAAGGTGAGATCACGAGGTCGATCGCCTTCGTGGGACCAGCACGCTAGCGATGAACTTGCCAGTGTCGAAATTGAGATTCAATCTCAATTGCTGCAACGTCATGTTGTCGGATAGAGACTCCACCGTCAAGTAGTCAACGAAGGATTTATCGATAGAGCACAACCCCAGCCCAATGAACGGGGTCAACGAATCCAGCGCGATTGGCGATCCAATCCTGGGCAGATCGGAGCGCTTCTGAGGGGCCAAGTCCGGCCCCAAGTCCTCGATGGATTTCCGCCATCAAGGCAGGACCCGACTCTGCTGGGAGATCCCAGAGGTTGAGGATTACCCCGTTGGCCCCCGCCGCAATAAGATCACGGGCCATCGATCTCCGGGCGTTCGGGTCAATCGAGACTCGATCCGTACCGCCGTCCAGAGAAAGAACGACGACGGCACCCTCGAGAGTGCATCGGAGCAAGTCGAGACTAGAGATTCGAAGGTCGGGGTCTGCAGGATTCGCAAACCAAAACTCCGGTGATCCCGATCGCAATCGGGCATGATCCAGCTCAATCTTGCAGTTTAGATGGATAACATCTGCACCTTGATTCAGAATGTCTAAAAACTCGAATCGTCCTGGCACTTCTGTTATGAAGAAATCTTTTGCGTCTGCATAAGCGGATCGAACAGAGATTGCTTCGACCGGAGCGTCCGGTGCAATCACTGCAATCGTAACTCTTCGAGCCTCCGTCAGTGACTCTGACTCTTGGCGATCGCCTCGATGGGCGCGGACTTGTCGAAGGAGGGTCAAGGAGGGTGTGTAGGAAACTAAAGGAACGCCAATTGACCCAGCACCGAGCGTCTCAAGCGGGAGATTATTGATCGCGTCGTCGGGAATAACGACCAGCTCTTTGACCTCCTGAAGTTCGGCCTGGAACGGCTCCAAGAGTGATTCCACCAACAACCGTCCTGGTTGATCACTTCCCTCGGCTGAATGAGGAACTCCCTGTTCAAGGAGGTCTAGATCAGGTTCGGGAATGATGGAGAGTAAGGAATCGGGTGAACCCTCGGCTCCGAAATCAATGGTCCGTCCACCATCGCCGATAGATGCAAGCCAGAGTCGGGTCGAGCGTCGGAGGCTGGAACGAGTGATCGGAAGCACGATCGTTTTGGTATCTCCAGTTGGTAGGATCATGATACCAAGGAGAGACTCCGGACCGATTGCCGCAAAGTAGAGCACGGCTTCGCTCGGACCTAAACCAATGCCTCCGAGGTCAAACGAGTGTCCTGGATCTCCGTTGGCGAGTTCCCGATGTCCTGCGGCGACTCGGGCTTCCAGACGTCGGATCTCGATAGCTTCAGGACTCCCTGGGGTGCTTGTGTCGTTGATTCGCCGTCGGGCTTCTCGGAGTTCTCCGATCCCTCGATGCAGAGACTTCCCAGTGACCGACGCGGAACGCACACGGTCTTCACCAGCGATCCGGAACCACTCCAAAAGTCGCGACGACTCGATCGCTGCAATCGCTCGATCAACCTGATCGAGTTGAATCTGGGTACGGGCAAGTCCTCGATAAACTCTTGGGCTTCCGAAACCAATCGGTCGCGCAGCGCCTCGGGTCTGCTGGCGACTGTTCGAAGGATTGAGTAATCGAGCGACTCGTTGGTAGTGCTCGGCAGCCTCGGCGAACCGTCCCAAACGCTCAAGTGCTTCGGCGCGTCCGAGGATCGCTTCAAGCCCGAGGTCGGTTCGACCAGCCGCTTCATGAAGGCTCAGAGCCTCCGCGAACAAGGATTCCGCCGATTCATCTTCGCTTCTCGAAGCCGCTAAGAGTGCCATCCCGTGAACGGAAACGGCGGTCGCTTCAGGCGATCGGGGCTCCTCGACAGTCTCGGCTGCATCTAACGGGATACCGCCGCGGTGCTGAAGGATCAGTCGACGAAGTTGCCACTCGAGATCGGTGGGACGGGGTTCTTCAAGGACCCGTGCCGCCTCTGCCCATCGACCGAGCGACCCGAGGACTCCGATCCGGACCAGCGACGCTTCCCGATCAAGCGCAACCGAAGCATTGTCCTGAAAGAAGGCATCACGGACCTGTTGGAGAAGTGCATCGCTTGACGAATCCGCGCTCTCCCAGTCTCGGCGGGCAACACTGATTGCTGTCCGGATCCGAAGATACTCGGGAGCTTGCCGAAGAATTGGGTCTGATCCAGCAATCCGCTCAAGCTCCGTAAACTGCCGGAGCCCTTCCGGTAACTCACCGATTGCAAGGAGTGTCCAAGCCTGGAGCGACTCTGCGATCAGTGCCTCACGCTCAAGCGGGGGCTCAACTTTTCGATAGAGCGCGCTTGCTTCGGTCAGCTCATGAAGTGCTCGCTGAAGATCGAGGGAACCGCGTTGAGTAACTCCATCGAGTCGGGGGATCAGTAAACTCGCGATCCATGTAGTGAGATCTGCTTGACGATTGATTTCGCCTTGAACTTCAAATGTCGCCGCCGCGCGCTCGAGAAGTTCGAGCAAGCCATCGGTACTCCAACCGTTTCGTTGCCGGACCGAGGCAGTAACGAGCGCGACCTCGGCACTCGAAGCACGATCAAGGGCGGGGTCGGCGTCAAGCGTTCGCAATTCGGTGAGTAGTGAATTTGCGTTGCCACGGTCGAGTTCTCCACGAAGATCATCGAGCCGTCGTTGAATCGCGGAGGGCTGGTTCGCTGCTTCTCGATCCCGGTCAAGAGTTGCAGATCTCAAAGACGGACTCGGAGGCCGACCCCGATATACCCAGGTACGGTGTCGGAAGGCGAGCTCCGCTAGATCGCTGGCCGGGATCGGCCTCGCGTGGATCAGGAATTGCTCAAGATCCAGAATCTTGACTCCACCGACCGTGTCGACGATTGCCAGTTCTGTACTGGTCCGATCGAGGGCAATTCGGGCTACGCCGGCTTCGAGTCGAATCTCCTTTAAATCAACGGGGCTTACGTCTTCTGCGGAGATCGTCGGAATTAGGATCAAACGATCTCTCAAAGCGACAACGAGAGATCTTCGGTCGCGAAGAAAACGAACCGCGATTCCCTCAGAGGGGAGCGCTAGCCGTCTCGAGTCGGTTTGGTTCTCCATCCGATCCAATTGGACTCCAGGTCCGCCAACCTCAGACCCGTAGAGCCGAGCGACTATTTGACCAGAGGCAGCGACGTCAATCACCTCACCGAGTGGGAGTGGACGATTAACGAAGTGACGACTTCGGAGTTCCGACTTACCGTTTGACCGACCTATGATGAGATATCGCCCGTCGTCACTAAAGTGGATCGCACGGACTCCGGCTGCTCTCCCTGTCGATCGCGACTCACCTCGGGGTTTTCCGAGTTCCCCACGATCCGGTCGATAACGCAAGAGACGACCGTCACTGAGCCCCACAACGACCTCATCGGGGCCGACCGGATCGATTGACAACGCGCCGATCGATCCAACGTCATTCTGGTCCACAAGTCTGAGATCTTCCCCAACAACTGACCAAAGCATTAAGCCAGTTTCATCACCTGTAATCACCTGTTCATTTTCAAGAATGACGAGGGATTGAACTAAACCACGGGCTCGATCGATCAGGACACGACTAAGCGGACGTTTTGAAACGAACGGTCGATAGCAAGCCAACGTCTCACCCTCTTGGGAGAGAACAAGCAATCGATCGTCCCTCGATCCAGGTCCCCAGGAGATCGCAACAACGGGGCCAACCGACCCATCGATCGGTTCAAGCTGCTGGAAGAAGGGTGCTGGATCGCCGGGGATCGGATCAGACGGACTCTCCTGCTCGTTGCATCCGAGAAGTGCGATAACCAGCAACAGACCGAGGATGAACTGGAGTTCTCGGGGATGCGGCATTAGGTCAACCGTCCCAAAAAGTCGCGGAGGGCCGCTGAGGTTGCGGCGGGGGCCTCGATCGGAACAAGGTGGCCAGCGTTGGTTACTTCGATCAGCATTCCATCAGGCGCAGCAGCGGCCATCGCTTGGCTTTCTTCGATGGGGACGATCGGATCAGAATCGCCCGCGACGACGAGTATTGGAACCGGGAGTTTTTCGAGGAGAGCCCGACGATCTGGACGCATCGCCATCGCTCGCTGTGCGTTCGCCGCGCCGATTGCGGTCGTGCTCCGGATCATTGACGCTACCCGCTCCACCAGCTCGGGACGTTTCTGGTTGGTCGGGGCAATGAGCTGTTTAGCCATCCCGATCAACGACGAGGTCGATTGGTCAGATTCAATCTGGTTCGCCGACGCCTTGCGCTTCTCAACAATCTCTGGAGTGTCGGCAACGGCTCGACTATTCAGGAGGATCAGACCACGGAGCCGCTCCGGATAACGTTCGGCAATGGCGAGTGCAACATAACCACCCATTGATAGGCCACCTAGGGCGATCGCCGCGTTGATCTGCAGTTGATCAAGCGTTTCAATAACGTCATCGGCGAGGTCCTCAAGACTCCCAGCCCGGATGCTCGCCACCGATTCTCCAAAGCCTCGGAGATCCGGCGTAATAACGCGGTATCCCGCGGAGAGTTCCTCCAGCTGGGATGACCAGAGAGTTCGGTTTAGCGGGAAGCCGTGCAACAAAACTACGACCGGACCGTCACCCCGAACGTCCACGTTAAGCCGCATGGACAGTTACCTCCCTGATGGTTTTGTCCCGGGTGCTCTTCAGAATCCTCACGCGTCCCAAACAGACACGATACCTTCATACCATCCAAATTTTATTCGATGATGCCCTGTACCGAAAGCTCCCTTTCGATCGAAGATAGAATCGCGGTGTGGCGATCTTTCCTCATCGGACGTGATCACCACACCGCTCAGTTCGCTCAGTAGTTGCCATCGGTAGATTGGTACGGTTGATTAAGAGCCCATCAGGCTCAACTTCGCTCGGAGCATTGAGGCACCGTAAAGTCCCGATGTGCCGAGTTCTTCTTCGATCCGGAGAAGTTGGTTGTACTTGGCGATCCGGTCAGATCGGCTCGCTGAACCCGTCTTAATCTGGCCGCAGTTGGTTGCGACTGCGATATCAGCAATCGTAGCATCTTCAGTCTCACCGGAACGGTGCGACATGACTGATGTGTAACCAAAACGGGTTGCCAATTCGACAGCTTCCAGAGTTTCGGTCAGGGTTCCGATTTGATTGACCTTGATCAAGATACTGTTGGCACAGCCTTTGGCGATGCCGTCTCCCAGTCGCTTGCTATTGGTAACGAAGAAGTCGTCGCCTACGATCTGCAGTTTGTTACCGAGCGCCTTGGTGAACTTGGCGTAACCATCCCAGTCATTTTGGTCGAGTGGGTCTTCAATCGAGAGAATCGGGTACTTATCGACCCATCCTTCGAAGAGCTTGATCATGTCTTCGGCGGAGAAGAGCTTGTCAGGGTTTGACTTCCAGAATTTGTACCCTTTCCGATCGCCCTCATCGAACAATTCGGAGCTTGCGCAGTCGAGCGTAATCGCGAAATCCGCGTCGAGTCCGGCCTTGTAACCGGCTTTGTCGATCGCCTCCATGCAATAGTTCAGGGCATCTTCATTACCGAAGTCAGGGGCAAAGCCGCCTTCGTCGCCAACCGCCGTGATATGCCCGGCCTTCTTCAGTAAGCTCTTAAGCGTATGGAAGACTTCGGTGACCTGCCGGATCCCTTCCGCGAAGCTGGAGGCACCGATCGGCATGATCATGAATTCTTGGAAGTCGACCTTATTATCCGCGTGCTTTCCACCGTTGATGATGTTCGCCATCGGGACCGGCAAGACACGGGCATTGGTCCCGCCAATGTAGCGATAGAGCGGAAGGCCTCGAGATGCGGCCGCAGCCTTCGCTGCAGCGAGTGAAACGCCTAGAATCGCGTTCGCTCCAAGCTTTCCTTTGTTCTCGGTCCCATCGGCATTGATCATCGCGTGGTCAAGACCAACTTGGTCGGAGGCATCACGTCCGACTACGGCCTTCGCCAATTCACCATTGATGTTGGCGACAGCCTTGCTGACACCTTTCCCTTTGTATCGCGTCTCGTCTTTGTCTCGGAGTTCGACTGCTTCAAATTCACCCGTGCTTGCACCCGAAGGCACCGCAGCGCGGCCGAGAGTCCCATCAGCCAAGAGCACATCAGCCTCGACAGTTGGGTTACCTCGGGAGTCAAGAATCTGGCGGCCTCGGACGGCGACAATCGTGGCCGGTCCCGTCCCGCCGGGAGCATTCTGGCCTCGAATTAACTGGGGATGGGCTGGATCAACCGGTGATGCGGTGCTCATGAGGAGTCTGCTCGTGTTGCCAAGTCCGACGGACGATGGGTCTGGTCACGTTGAAGGAGTGAACCGAAAGCATAAGATTGCTCGGATCACACGCGGACATGTCTCTACATTATTTAAGTAGCCTGGGGAAACTGAGGACTTGTCCGTGACCCTATTGTAATCAACCTTGAGTTCCGACGCGCGAGGCGGCTCCCGAGTTTCGCATGATGCCGATCCGTGGCGAGTAAGTGGGCGTGTGTACCCCATTCCGAATCTCGGGAACCGCTGCGCGATGTCTCTTCCCAGTTGTCAGTTCTCGTGGGCGATTAATTCACTCGAACAGATACAAGTTCATTAATCGCTCGATCATTACTAAATCGCTAATGCACTCAAATGCACTTAGGCCGACCGCGTTGTCCAAGTCCGACCCGATAGTTACGAACATGAAAGCTCACGGCCCGAAAGAGTAATAGTGAATGAATGTTGCCAGTCTTCTCCATCCGCTGGCTGTTAGGTTATCGGCAGCCTCAAGCGCGAGCTTAACCCACCCGAGTGAGATTGAGTCGGAAACCTGGAATTAGCGGATTTCAAATCCGTTGATGGAAGCCTATCATCTACTCGCAATGCTTCCTCAATACTCTTTGAATCGCGCCTAAGAGGTCGCTATTCTCAGTTTGTCGAGTCATTCTTGGCCAACTTATCGATGGAGGGGCCAGCGAAAAGCAGACTCTGATTACGATGAAGTTGCGTAACAACATCGAAGAAACGATTGGAACACTGACTTAAATCGGATCCAAGAATGCTAGATCCATGATACACCAATAGTACCAAGTGACAGTACGAGGCATACTTGCAATTGAATGCAGACGCATGCATGTTCTGAATAATTAATCTATGAAGGAAAACCTAGCAACCTACGGCCCGCGTCGACCGTCCGTTTCTCTGGGGCTCGAGGATCATCGTCGATTTGAAGCTCCAAGCAGCAATGGAGTGCGTAAATATCTTCAGGTGACATCGAAGGATTGGTTTCCCCGAAGAGACAAAACGTAATTGAACCAACAAGCCCAACCCCTTCGAAACCGGGACCTCCGTATGGATGGTTCTCATAAGAAAACCTAAATAGCCAGAGCTTTTCTAGGTCACTCGAAGGGGGCCAAAGGAGTTCCCGGCTGTCGAGCATCGAGATTCGATCCGGTGGAGCACCGAGTTCCTCGGGATCACTCAGCCAGTCAACCAACTTGGCCATCGCTTCGAAGTTCGGCTCAGAGGCCCGATCGGGGACAGAATGGTGTAGCTCAAGTTCTTGGAGTACCATCCGGGCTCTGATACTCAAATTAAGGTCAAGGGAGAACCGACTCAGGAGATTAATCCCTTCCTGTTCTCCTAACCGTGCCGAGGCACAGGCTCCTTCGAACTGGACGATCGGCGATTGATGCTCCAGCGCGAGCCTAATGAGTTCCCTAGTCTCTACCGACTGAAGATGGACGAGAGCCTCAGCAGCGTTCTTTGCTTTGAACGGAGCGTGTTTGGGCTCTTGTTCTTGAAGGAATTCGGCAAGGCGGTTACGCCCCTCTTGAGTATCAAAAGGATGCTGCATACCTTCATTCGCACGGGCAAGGGCGTTAGCAAACTCGAGGTATGCAAGCCCTGCTAATCCTCTAGGCAAGGGGTTGCGAAGTTTCTCCAAGACGCGCGACCATGAGGTGTACGACTCTCCTCCAATCGAAAGAACCCGTAACCAGAGAGGCTCGTCCGACCAGACGGGAAGCTGGGCCGCGCGGGCCAACAAGTCCGGCGTGTGGAAGCCACCGAAGAGGCCTAGAATCTTGATACCGAACATCGTCGACGCGCGTTGGGCGGGATCCGGCTCCAGGATCGGTGCATTGAGTCGCTCGCTCAGAATTTCTGAGAGCTTTGGTAAACCTTCTCTGAGTACAGCATCATACGCAACCTCCGTTTCTACGCTCTGGAAGAGACCTAGGATGACATCCAACGGGGTTCTACCTGGAAGAGCACCAGGTGCCGGATCCGGTAATTGCTCCAATGCCGCACAAAGAGCTAAGGCGTCGTCGTAATCGGTCACTCGGACAGCTCCAAGTTCGTCGAATACGGCCACGAAGTCGGCACCAGGTTCGAGAGCACGCGTTAGTAGGTTCTGAATCGTTGATTTCATCAGTTGTCGATGGTTTGATTCCGTGACTTGTCTTTCAACGAGCCAATTCTGAGCGTATTGGGAGTAAGAAAGTATATTCCTGGATCGTACCCATTCACAGGTCGGGTGCTAACTCCGCTCAGAGTCGGACGCTGTTTCACTACACCGACGAGAAGGGCATGAAGGGGATCGTCGGATCGGGCGAGCTGGAGGTACCCCTATCGGGCGAGAGCCGCCGCCCCTTGGGACTGGGTGAGAGCTGGGGGTTCGATCCCGAGCAGGCGAGCCCGATGGCACCGCGTCAGGTACGCCAGCACGCTCTGCTTCTGCTGCAGGCATGTCGCCACCACCGTCAGCATCCGCTCCACGAACCGGCTGCCCACCTCGCTGTCGGTCCCGCCACTGGTCCGCCGCCAGATGACCGCGTGCCGCAACGCACGCTCGGCCGCGTTGTTCGTCGGCTCGACGCCATCGACGCGCGTAAAGGTCCAGAGGCAGTCCCAAATGTGTTGTGGTATGGAGGTCGGCCTGTTCTTGCAACCGTCATAGTCAACTGACCGCGAGCAAGCAATTCGGGCTGTGAACGGCTACCTTGAATCTAACGGACTGGAAGTCGCCCAGTCCTTCTGCGACCTTGGCCTCGCCTTCGTAGCCAGCACGAAGACACAGAACAACCAGGATGACATCACTCGCGCCGTCTTCCTCGCCGAGGCTGCCGTCAAAGCACAGCCTGAAGTCAGCATGATCAAGACGCATCTCGGCGTGGCCTACCTCTACAGCGGTCGGTTCGAGGACGCCAAAGCACAGTTCTTGGACGCCGAAAAGATCCGACGCCAGGAGAACGCGGCAGTTCCGAACGCCTCTGGACTAGCGATCGCCTATCACTATCTCCAAGATGAGGATCAGCCCCAGATCTGGTTTGAGAAGGCCCTTGAGGCTGAACCCCGCGCTCAGGATCCACGACCCATCGGTCTCTGCGATGAGGCCGTTAGGCTTCTCGGGGGTGAGCAGGAATAAGAGGAAGAATAGCTATATCTTACCGATTGGATACTCGGTGACGCCCCGAACAAGAGAGAGCCGCAATGAGTGAACTGGCATCAGGGGCGTCACACCGAATAGAGCGAGTGCTGTTAAACATGGGTCGTTTATAATACGAAGGAGAGCTTTCGTCGGTATTCGGGGACCAACGGGGAATCGCTCGGGAGGAGTTTGAAGATCGCGAGCATTGTTTCTTTGGCACGTTCACCGATTCCTTGACGATCTCGTTCGACAAGGTCGAGGCAGATCTCGAGCGCTTCCTTGTGTTGGTTGTTTGCGGCTAGGGCTTCGGCAAGTCGGTATCGGGCTGCAAGATCATTAGGATTCGCTTCCGCTTCCGATCGAGCAGACTCAAGGTCGGGCGCGTCCTCGGCAGCAGCATCAATCGTCAGTCGAGCCTTCACCTGCTCGGCTTCGGGCTCCAGGAATCCTCGCTTTTCAAGCTCCGCAATCTCTGCCCTTGCCTCTTCCAGCTTACCCTGTGCTTCGAACACCCGAGCGAGCCCGATCCGAGCGGTCGGTTCCCGAGGGTCGATTTCCATCGCTTTCCGGTACTCTGCCTCGGACTGAACAGGGTCGGTTGACTCCAGTCGTTTTGCTTCTCGGACAATTTCTTGCGCCGCTGTGGGCATCAGCGTATCGAGCCACTGGCGGATGTATTGTTCGGACTGGACGCCAACGAAGTTGTTCACCACCTTGCCATCACGGAGTCCGAAGACAGCGGGAATTCCCTGAACTCCAAAAGCAGCAGCAATTTGGCCGAGCTGATCGGTATCCGCCTTCGCGAGGACGAACTTTCCTTCATACTCGGTCGCGAGCTTTTCCAAGAGCGGTCCGAGCATCCGACAGGGCCCACACCATTCAGCCCAAAAATCGACCACCACCGGGACTTCCTTCGAACGCTCGATCACGTCGCGTTCGAAGCCTTCAAGACTTGTATCGAAGATCGTGGTTGTTTCACTCATTGTTCTCACCTAATCCTCAGCCGCTGAGTCGTTGAATTCGGTCTTGAAACTCAACGTGAACTGCGATCGAAAACCTCTGCGTGCTCCAGAAGGCGTGGGCCAGGTTGGAGGCGCTCCCGGCTTGGCTCGACTTGTAATGGTCCTTCGACGTGCAGTTCGAGGTCAAGTCGTGGTACCTCCACCGATCCCTGCTCACGATTTGACTGCATACGGTCCCTTTCTCTTACCCAATCAGGACGCGGTTGGCCACTCCGCCGTTCGGGCCGATCCGAGGCCTGGATCGTCCTGGAATCCACATCGCCTAAAGGAGGGGAACTGAAGGTCTCGAGGAGAAGTCCATCGGAGAGGGTTGGAACTGGTCGTTCTGCCAGCGCGACCGAGTTCTGGGGCTGGACTGTCTGTTCGGGGACTGTCCGGCGTTTGGCCAACATCGACGGACTAGCGTGACGAGACCGGGCCGAGAAACGCCGCGCTCTCGGACGCGAGCGGCTTGGAGCGCGGTTAGTCAACGTCGAGGCAACTTCCATGACTCGGTCTGAAGGGGTTTCAGCCAAAGGACTTGACGGAGTCGTAGGTTTGTGACTGTCTCCTCGATTCGAGCCCTCGTCGGCTCGGTCCAATCGCGCGACTCTCCCTTGCTGAATGTGCTCGACTTGATCGGGAACTACGTCATCAAGGGGTTGCAGCCGACCTCGGAAAACGCCGAGGTTCGCGAAGCGGATCGGAGATCTCTTGATGTCGATCCGCCGGAACATCCGACTGAGCAATGGAGCCGACTTATTCACTAATTGACCTTCTTCGACTGGTCGTTGCAAGGGGGGATGGGATTGATCGTGACCTAAGAACAGTTCGGTTTGGTCATCAGCCGCTCGACCGTTCATCAGGACCCGAGAGTTTATATGGTCGGACCTCACGAGGGTGTATGAGCCTGGGTCGTGCCGACCATCAACCCCCAGAATAGGAGTTGACGAGTGTTGGTTCCCAGAATCCTGGATCGTTCCGAGTGAGCGATCGGCAATAAGTCGATTGCCAATCACTCCTTCCGCGTTTTGGTAGGATCGACCCGCACAACCAACTCCGATAACCACTAGGCCCACCATCAAGACGGCTCGTTGTCGATGGCACTGCATTGGCGAATCCTCTGCCCGTCTCGGCTTCCTGCCTGTTCTCAAGGGGAATGATCGACCAGAGCGCGCCTAAAGATCGATGGGAACCGAACAACGCTAAGTGGCGGCCGGGCTCCTAATCATTCGATCCCATTCAATCGGTCCTATCAACCGGGAGGAGTCGAGATCCTGGCACGACTGACGGACACGAGTACGATCGCGCGCGAGCATGTGCTACGTTACTACCTTCCGTTCGAGAACGAGGTCGTAAGTGCCTAATCGATCGAACGCACTTCAACACGGAATGGACGGAGGACCCCAACGAGATGGTTTCCCAGGACGCTGCCTATCGCTTTCAAAAGGCCCCTTTCCTCGCCAATGTCGATGCTGACTCGCGCCAGGCGCTGCTCCGATTCTTGAAGGAAGAGCGAGTCAAGGCGGGGTCGATTCTTCTGAAACAAGGGAAGTTGAACGACCGAATTTATTTTTTGATCGAGGGGACCGTCCGCGTAACCCGACGTTCCGAGCCTCGCGACGAACACTTGCTTGACCTGAATGCACCGACTGCCTTCGGAGAAACCTCCTATTTTCAACGCAAGCCCCAAGTTGTCACGATCGAGACGGTGACCGAAATCTGGGTCCTCATCTTGGATCGATCATCGCACGAGCAACTTCGGCAAGAAGATCCTCGAGCGTCGGAACAACTCGCACTCGCCGCGATCGAAGTTCTCGCCGGTCATTTCGATCTCATCGACCAACGAGTCACCGAAATCCTAGCCCAACAACCGGATTCAGGCCGACGCACGACGGAATGGGATCGCTTTCGTGCTCGACTTTTCGGCGAATCGAAACTTTAACCAGAAGGGATCACTTACCAATTAATCCCCTCGACGCTCAAAATCGTGGGTCATTTCTATCCGACACGATGCGTCATTGAGACGGATAGCCTTGTTCGAGGATGTCCTGGGCAAAACGCTGTCGCAATCAATTTGATCAGTCAGTCCACTTCCGTTGAGGATCTTCGAGGTGATGACGAATCGTAGGGAGCGAACCGAACGACCAATGCCGTGGTCGATCCTTCTCACACCACTCAGACGCCTCGAACAGGCCCGCGGTTGGATGCGGATACTCTTGCTTTCTATTTACGCAGTGATCGGCCTGTTGATCACAGCGGGAATCTGGTGGTCGACGAGTCTGATCGGTCTCCCTGATATCGGAGACCCTCCCGAGGTCGTGAAGCTTCGAGAGGTTACCATCGCTGATGACGAGAATGCCTATGCCTTTTACCACCAGGCTGGCATTGCGATTCATCCTCTCGAAATTCCTCAAGACAACCTATTCGTCCCAATTACCTCGGGTGTCGTTGATTGGGAAACAGTCCACCCGACTTATAAGGAGTGGTTGGCATCGAACTCAGAAGCACTCCAACTTTGGCGAGAAGGTGCTCAATTAACAACATCGATTCCAATCAACTCAACGGAACTTGACCTCGAGATTACAACGGAGAGATCAGCTCGGCTCCGGCAGTTGATCATCCTCGCGATCCTCGAAGCTTCGCGTTTGACCGCTGACCAGGCGGATCTCGGCGCCTCGTGGGGTTGGTATCGGGATAGCCTCCGCTCTGCCCAGCATTCGGGGATGAATGGTGCCATCGTTTACCGGATGATCGGGGAGTCTATGCTCCGACGCCTCATCATACCGAACGTGAACGATTGGGTTGAAGACATCCGGAATACTCCTGCATCGCTCCGTGTCGCACTCCAAGATGTGGTCGATATTGCTGCGATGACCCCACCGAATTCTCTGACACTCAGCTATGAATACATCGCGCTCATAAACTTAATTGACGCTTATGATTTAGATTGGGCAATTCAGGTCGATTTCCCCGGGGATGATTGGCGTGATCGTTGGCCGAGTCTCCGGGTTCTCGCTTTCTGGCTGAATCGTGACGACGAGCGGAGTCGTCGAGTTGCACGGCTGCTCTTCGCAAATTGGCTTGAATTCTGTGACCTCCCGATCGAAACCCGTCCAGGATTCGTCACGACCTCTAGCGAAGCCCCCCGCGTTTACGAGACCGGAGCCGATGATCCTTGGCGGACCCGAGTCCTACCACCAGAGAAGCTCGGATCATGGTTGAACTCCACCTTCCAGGCGCAATTGCTGCTGACCGAACTTGCCTCCGGAATGGATTTTGAAGGTCGCGAACGGGTTCAGTTCGATGCGCTCATCCTACAGATTGCCGAACGACTCTACAGACTCGAACATGATGGCGCCCTCCCAGAGACCTTTGACACCTTGGTCGACGAGGGATATCTCGATGTTCTCCCAGAAGGTTACGAAGGGATGGCTCCAGTCGATTCAGCAGAAGATTTGACTGACGCCTCTCACCAAGGGCTCTAGAGAATGAATCGGGCGTTATAATAAACACAATAAGTAAGGTATAAGTTAAGCATAAACCTAGAAAATTTTGTTTACATATTACCTTAGCTTGGTTCTGGAAACGAGTAAGGCTAGGATATTAAAGCCACCCGATTAAACGGCTATTGACAAGGATAGCAATGCAATCCTGGTTTGATTAGGTCGATTTCGCGCAGCTCTTGGCAGCAAGATGCGTCCATTCAAGCGCGTTTAGGCTTTGGTGGACCCGACGAACCGAATGTTCACCCTCTTCGAATTAAGGATAATTAATCATGAAGTGCAGATCTAACAACCGCATCAGTGCAAGAACGCAAGATTGGATCAACTCTTGGAGGACTGAATCGTTGACTGTACAATTCAAGTAGATTATGACTGATTCAGGACTGAGTAAGCAATGACGCTCTCAAGGTGTTTCGCAGAAGTCTGAAAGTAACTTCCAACCGTTCTCCGAACGGCGATCTCAGTTCGCAACCAAGAACGCCTTGGCGGTTGGTGTATCAATCCCTAGTGATCTGGATACGGGGCAACGTCGCACCGCAACCTGGTTTAGTCGACTTCAATGTCTCGTCGAACAAGACCATTCGCTGAAGAGGTACGATCGATGAGTAAGAGGACGGTTTCCGAAGACAATCTGACCGCAACGCCGGAATATCCGCTCGGTGTCACACCGCCTGACGGCCTCGACGGACTCGTGAGAACAATGATTCATCGATTCACGTCTCGAGGCAACTACTTCGACGGAACACCAATCAACGAGGAGATTCGCAACGTGTGGAGGCAAGGAGCGTACCTCCAAGCACATCAAGCACTTAATGATTTAATTGAGCCATTAGTTCGGAGGGCGGTACAGCGTGCCTGGCGTCACGATGTAGAGCCTGAATTCATCCCTTGGAAATCCTCCGGTGTCGTCCGACAACGCCATGTAACCCTCGCCGATCACAATCTTGCAGAGGTGCAAGATCATCGTTCGCAGAGCGTTGAACAACATGTTGAACTTGCGACGGCTTGGGAATCTGCTTTGAGTCGGCTGACTCCACAGCAACGTGCCGTAGTCGCACTCCATTATGAGTCCGCACAATCATTCTCAGAGATCGCTGAAACGGTGGGAGTATCGCTCCGGACTGTGCAGCGAATCTGTCGAAAATTCGCCGACGACGTTCAGCAAGAACTAGGGATCGATGTAGCGTCAGCCGGTGTCGCCAACCCAGGTTCTTAAGGGGTCAGGATGACTCCTGACTCGCGTGGATGAAAGCCGCTCGATGAGTGTAGCAGTCATGGTTCTGAGTCATCCGGCCCCTCGATACCCTGAAGGAGTGAATAGTCCGTCCAAAGGCCGGGTGTCTCCACACGACTCGACTGGATCCAGGCCGTAATCTCTTTCAGGTAGAGATTCCTTGCTGCACCAGAAGCGATCAATCGCTTGCGGATTGCGTAACGCTGTGCTAACGGCATTGCTTCCGGCCATCGAATGTACTGCAACAAAACTTCCAGTTGGGGTACGGGCGTCCCCGAGCTGTCTTGGAGAGATTCCCTTAGGCAATTTCGGAATCGCTCTAGTGCAGCAAGTGATTCGCAAGATCCAAGTGTTTCTTGATTCACTGTACTCGACGACCGATTTTGTCTGTAAGGATTAATCCGGGATACTGGGTACTCATGTACTTCCAATCAGGAAGCTCACGCCCTACTCTCGACTCTTGCCTCAATCGCGACCGGAGTACGAAGAGCAGTCATTCAGTCTTGGGTGGAATTCGTTGATATCCGATTCAATCAACTCAGCGCACTAATTTACTCTGAGTTCATTCGGTTGGTACTCAGCAGGAAGACAACCTGCTAATTGATCAACGAGCTTAATTCGAGGCCGTGCTGCGAAGGAAAGGCTCATGTGATCTTACGGCACTCAACGAGATGTATCCCCAAGTTATAATGATAATGATCCCTTCAAGTTTTTTCAATCCTAGGCAACCTCTTGGCGTGCCGATGCAGGACAAAGAGGGAGAATTAGCGTGAAGGTCGATCCCTTACCAGGATGGCTCTCGGCACGGAGCCTACCGAAGTGGGCTTCGACAATTTCGCGGCAGACCGAGAGCCCAAGGCCAGTTCCACCGAGCCCTGACGCATCGGGGCCGTTCTTTGTGGTAAAGAATGGTTCAAAGATGCGTCGGAGGTACTCGGGCGCAATACCAGACCCGGTGTCACTGACTGCTAGTTCCACCCAGCGTCCCTCAGGATCTGTCCCGACACTGAGGCGAAGTGTTCCACCCTCGGGCATCGCTTGCCGAGCGTTGATCACGAGATTGAGCAAGACTTGCTGGATCTCCGCAGGATTCGTGAGTGCGAAAGGTCGAGGACCTGTCGCGATCTTATAATCGAGTGTCACGCGATGTTTCCGAAGCTCCTTCTCCACGAGCAAGATGACTTCGTCAGTGAGACGGACGAGGTCCGTCAGACTCCGACGATCTCCCCGAGGTCGAGCGAGCCCAAGAATACCCCCAGTGATCCCCGCTGCGCGTTGACTCGCTTCCAGGATTTTACGAAAGGCGCGGTCGCGAAACTCTTGATCATTACTCCGCAGACCTAGCTTAGCATAATTAAGCAGCGGCATTAGCGCATTATTGAGTTCGTGGCAAATACTTCCTGCCAAAATCCCCAGACTGCTGACCCGTTGTAGTTCGATGACCCGATGCCTCAACGCTTCGAGCTCTTCTTGAAGCGCAGCCGTCTCGGCGTCCGGATTCCGAATTAGTGAGTTCGGATGCGCCATGAGGCTCCCCGATCGAGCTTAATGCCCACAGTAGAGTATTTGTGCCATTTAACGATCGGCGACCACTCCCGGGGTCGCTGAAGAATCATCGGCACTCCCCGAATCCGAGTTCAGCGATCAGCGTACGTAAATAGATCAGATCCTTTCGAGGTGAGGTCCTGATCCCGTCGAGAGCGCCAGTTTCGCTAGGCCGCAAACTCACTCTTATGCTTAACTTAGGTGAGTCACCAGTCAGATTAGTTCGATCGGCTCTGGAAAGGGTTCGATCGCGAGTTCAATCCGATCGCCGCGCGCAAGTTGACGGCGTTTCCGGAGTTCGGTCTCGCCGTTGACCCGGACAAGTCCTTCGGCGATTAGGACTTTTGCCTGACCGCCATTCTCTGCCCATCCTACATGTTTGAGAATCTGCGTGAGGTTGATCGGCTGATCACCGACGTTGATCTGTTGAGGCATTCGGCTCTTCCGGTTGTCGGCTTAGTCGATTCCGGAGTTCATCAGCGAGCAGTCGCGCTGCTTCCGATCGGGTCCGATCTAGTGTACCTCGGATTAAGTTACGGTCGACTTTCAGTTCATCCGCATTGACGGCTGTCTTGCCTAGTGATTCATCTGCTTCGATGGGCTCAATACGGACCACGGCGGACTCGGCTTCCGTGTCGCTGATCTCTTCCGGTTCCAGGTCACTACTCGTTCCCTCGAGATCCGCCCAGAATGGCTCAAGAACGCCACGGACCTCTTGTGGCAAAGCTGGTTGGATCGTTTTTAAGGCAAGATCGAGTGCCTTGCCCGAAGGAGAGGTCAGAATTGGAGTCCGCGTCTGAGGAGCGAGGCTGACAACGAAGACGGTAATCACCGCGACGAGTAATGCCCCTTCGAACCCTCCGAGAATCATGCCGAGGTGTCGATCATACGCTTCGAACCGCAGACGCCGGAGCGTGGCACGGATTGACCAGGCAATTCCGAAGACTCCCGCCGAAACGGCGACATAGAGCACCAACATTGCCAAGGCCCGCGCGACGAGTGGCTGACCGGGAAAGTGGGGCGCTAATTGGGCTGATGCCGGAAACGCAACCGCATAACCAAGGACAAGCGAGAGAATGCTCGCAAGTTGCCAGGTGATTCCTCGGAGTGCTCCCCAAATCATCCCTGCGACAATGACCACCAGCATCACGACGTCGAAGACCGCCATCCGGACCTCCCTGCCCGTTGTCTCTCCTAGAGTCAATTCTGACAACAACCGAGGGATCATAGCCCGGAGGTCAAGTTCGGGGAAGGTCAGCCATCGGTACTCCTCTGTCCCGTCATGCCCCCCAACCGGCCGTTGACCCTTCCTTGGTTCCCGCGCGATAATGGTGGCGTAGGAAACTCAAAGTCTGATGACGACTGAAGAAAGCACCTAACCCGATCCGACTTATCGCCCCATCCGAGAGCAAAGGATCTTACGACCTGGTGTTTACGATCGAGTCTCTGGCCCCAGTCCTTGATTCAGTCCGGGGCGCCTCTCTGACAATTGGCAATTTCGATGGGGTTCATCGCGGCCATCTCGACCTGATCCGAAGGCTTCGTCGAATGGCCGATCAGAAGAAAACGAAGGCCATTGCCTTGACCTTCGATCCTCATCCGATCGCGCTCCTGAGACCAGAACGATCGCCGATTCCGTTGACCGGGCTCGATCAGAAAGTCTCACTTCTACTCAACGCTGGTCTGGACGCTGTCGGTGTCTTCAAGACCGGTCCTTGGCTCCTCAACCTGACGGCCCGTGAGTTCTTTGATCGTGTGATCCAAGACCAGTTTGGGGCCACCGGTCTCGTCGAAGGCCCAACGTTCGGCTTCGGTCGTGATCGATCAGGGACCGTTGAACGCCTCCGGGATTGGTGTATCGAAGCAGGGATCAGTCTGGAGATTGCCCCGCCGCTCGAAGATTCCGGGAAGGTTGTTTCCTCGACACTGATCCGTCAGGCACTTGCAGACGGTAGAACCGAGGATGCCTCCCTGCTCTTGGGCCGACCGTATCAGGTCTCGGGAATTGTTGTCCGCGGCGAAGGTAGAGGGCGAACAATTGGCTTCCCGACCGCAAACCTTAGTGAGATCGAGACCCTGATTCCCGCCGATGGGGTTTACGCAACTTTCGCCTATCACAATGACGTGCTCGAACCAATCCCCTCGGCGACCCACATCGGACCCAACATCACCTTCGGGGCGTCGTCGCGTACCGTTGAAGCTCATCTTCTCGACTACTCGGGTGACCTCTACGGCTCGAAACTCAAACTTGAGTTCATCGGACGGATTCGACCGACAATCAAGTTTGACGGACTCGAATCCCTATTAGAACAAATGAGTGTTGACATCAAGAATTCTCGTGAACTTCTCTCTCGAATCAAACCTGATTGCTAAGAGTCTGATTCACAGGTTGACAGACCGGAATGAGTTAATCGGATCGCGTTCCCGAAATAGCGTTATCCCACCGGAGTCCCGCGATGATTGCGCGAGCTGCAAGAGCGATTCGGATTGTATTGGGATCGGTGTTCAGTTGGTGTTGGGTTGTGGGCATCCTTTGGTTAATTCCCAACTTCTTCTTCGCGGATGCAATGTTGCATCAACCTCTCTTTGGGGTCAGTTGGTGGATTGCACTCGCAATTGGTGCTTTCTTCGGTCTAGTGGTCGGCGTCCGAGACGCAATTCGGTTTCAAGAACATCTGGACGCTGCACCGACCACCGCCGGCGCGTTGGGGCTCCAGCTTCTCGATGAGGACCTGGAGATACTCGATCGATATGAAGGACTCAGATCAATGTCTCTCTTTCAAGATACGGAGCGGATCAGTTCGGTAATGAGTGGTGTACTTAACAGCAATTGGTTTGCAATCTTCGACCTCACAACGAAGTCAACGGACGACGGCAGCACGCGCACGAATCAAAGTACGGTGGCGATCCTACCAAACATTGGTTTATCCGAGTTCAAGGTCTATCCAGCCAATCCCATGCTCCGCACAATCGAACAATTGGTAGAGATCCCGCAACCATCCTTCGATCCAGCAGTTTATGATCACTCCAGAATGGCGGAACTGTTGGAGTCTTTTCAGCAGCATTATCTGGTAATGGTCGAGGGAGGGAAGCACCCGGAAGTCATTCCGCAATTCTCAGCAGAAGTCATCCAACTTCTCGTAGCGTGGCCGGGTTGGGTGGTTGAATCGAAATGGAGGCACCTGGCCTTTTCCAGGAGTTCGGAAGAGGACGGCAACTTCGTTCCGATGAGCGACCGAGGCACAATGGTCGGGGAAATTACCGCCCTAGGACGTGCCTTCCTGGATTCTCCGAACTCCGTGCCGTTATTCCAGGGATCTCGACCCGTCGATAGGATTCCTCCCAGAAGCGCCATGGGGCTTGTCGGTGCAATCATCGGCTTTTTCCTCGGATGGGTCATCATTATGTTGATCTTCTTCCAGACCAAGTCGGTCGCTTCGTTCTTCTTGTTCCCTCTCCTCGGAATAGTTCCTATCATTGGGTACTTCGTGGGGGCATCGTCAGCGCGTTTTCGATCCGCGACTAAACATTGACCACGGAATTGAGAGAGCTATTCGATATATCATTGATCTAAAACCTGAGAATCAAACAGATCCTGTGAATCATCATTTGTGACAAATCAACGTCTTGATTAATAGCGTGCACTATGACGACTCCACCAAACAGCGAGCCCGGTGCCTGTCAACATGCAACCAAAAGTGTAGAAGGCGCAGGGGATCGCGACTTCGGGTTGGTCGGGGAACAAGGCGAGCGCCAATGTCGAGCCCAGACCAGCATTTTGCATCCCGACTTCGAGCGTCAAGGCCCGGCGCATTGACGGACCAATCCGGAGTGCTCGGCCCCCAAGTTGACCCGCGACGTAGCCTAGCGCGTTCACCAGCAAGAGTGCGAAGAAGATCCGCGCGTCAATTGATCCGAATCGATCCCGATTCGAGGCCACAACGACGGCGATGATCCAGAGAATCACAAGATTTGCCACCAGGGCACTGATCGTTGCGCTCCATTGGTCCCGACGTTGTATCAATCGGCCAAGGAGATGTCCGGCTATTACTGGTAACACCACATACAAAGAGAGTTGTCTGATCGTCGTAGTCAGCGGGAAGTCGACCGAAATACCATTCAAGGCAAGTTTCAAAACGAGCGGCACGATCAACGGTGAGACCAGTGTTGCCAAGGTCGTGAGGCTAACCGAGTAACTCACGTTTCCTCGGGCCAACAAGGTCAAGACGTTGGACGCCATCGCCCCTGGTACACATCCGACGAGGATGATCCCGACCGTGGTCGACTCATCAAACTGAAGCGTGGTGGCAGCAATGTAACTCAGGACGGGCATCACGGTGTACTGGATTATCGTGCCACCGAACACGACAGGCCATCGATGCGCTACCTCTCGGACCTCGTCACGAGGGAGCCGCCAACCGATCGCAAACATCGTGAGCGCGATCAATCCCCAGAGAGACGACCGCGATCCTAAGAAGGGATCAGGGACCCCTTCGAACCATGTCGGCCAAATACCCGCAAGTCCTGAGAGTAAGACGAGTCCGACCAGGACGGCGACAGCTTTCATCGAGGGATCCTTGAGAAACGACTTGCATGGGGTCGGGCCCGATGGTAACTCCTTTCTCAACTCAGTTCGATCGTCTGGGTGCTGGACCGAACCGGGTTTCTCCGCGAAACTCGGGAGTCGTCCTAACGTCATCGACCATCAACGCGGAAAATGATGATGGATCTTCGAGGTCTCAACATAACGTGGCTCGGCCACTCCACTTTCCTCTTCAGAAGCCCTGAGGGGGAAACCTTGCTCGTTGACCCGTTCTTATCGAGCAACCCCAAGTGCCCGATTGAGTTTCACCAAGTCGACTGCGATGCCATCGCGATCACGCACGGTCACGCCGACCATGTGATGGATGTCCATCGAGCTGCCAAACGATGCTCAGGACAAATCGTTGCGATGTACGACATGACTGGTTGGTTAGGATCAAAAGGGATCCCCTCCGAGAAACTCGTCGGGATCAACAAAGGCGGGACGGTTCGTCTTGAACGCCCAAAGGTCGCGCTCACAATGACCGATGCACGGCACTCATCCTCCTTCACCGAGGACGACGGGACCACGGTTTACCTTGGAGAAGCAGCAGGATTTGTCGCAACGTTTTCCAATCAGCTCAAAGTCTATATCGCCGGTGATACTGCTGTTTTCGGTGACATGAGTCTTATCAAGGAACTCTGCGCGCCGGACCTTGCTATTCTCCCGATCGGTGATCACTTCACGATGGATCCCCGAGGCGCTGCTGTCGCTTCTCGATTGCTCGGAGTCCAGGCCGTAATCCCGTGTCACTACGGGACCTTCCCACCCCTGGTCGGTACTCCCGACCAACTCCGTTCCCATCTTGATAATCTCGGACTCCCAGTCGAGGTCTTAACCACCGAGCCCGGCGGAACCATCGGTAACTGAAATCCTTAGTGGCCTGGATCGTCGAAGAGTTCATCAGGCGACTGAATCGGCCCGTGCGTAGCTCGTTCCAAGAAACGATGAGCGGCAACAACGATCGTGGTGGAACTATCCCCTGGGACTCGAGCAGGATGGTCGATCTCGCGAGTGCTACTCCGGATGATTACACCGTTGTCATGCCAGGGGAGGCGTCGGAGGTTCTTAAGATAGTCAGGGAACCTCCCTGCTCGGAGTAGAAAGAACTCAACATCCGAGACATAAAACGCAGTCACCAACAATGATTGATCCTTGAGCCAGTCTGCGAGTCGTTGCAACGCAATCGCGCCGGCGAGATCTGCAACGATGGGGATGATCCGATCGTGTAGATGGAGTTCCCGGACCCTCTGATAATAGGACTCCGATGCGAGGAAGTGGGCTGGCTTCCCATGACGATCGGTCGTCTCGATCATGGAACCGAAGTCGGGGTACATCGGAAGCGCGAGGAACTGAGCCCCCATCCCTGGTCCCGCAAGTCGAGCCTGAATCATCGAGAGATCGGCCCACTCGTCCGCTTCCAGGACCCCCATCGGTTGCAAGAGGGCCTTCACTTCGTTCCTCGTCCTACTGAGCAAACCCGACTGAAAGCGTGCGGCTCTGAACGCTCCGACAAGTTCCCCGGGGGCCGGATTCGGTGGGAGTTCGCGCGGTGTCCTCGCTGTCAATCGTTCTAGATAAGTAATCCGATCTGGGGCAAGCATGAAAAGTGCTTTATGGAGGAGATGGAGTCGGAGGTTCCGCCTCCTGTAGTCAAGCAGGAACCCAAAATCAGGCTGGCAATGAGCTATGTAAGTGAAATTCTGGTCGGGACCGACCCCGAGGTAGACCCCCTCATTGGGCACTCGTGCAGCGAGTTCACTGGCGACTCGAGGGAACGAGTCTTCGTTCGTCATCAAGTTATCGGCGTGGGGACCGGTCGGAGGCTCGGAGAGTGATGCAATCAATGCTCGGAAGGAGGGATCCCGTGTTGGAATTCCGAGTTCCATCGGTCGGCCCCTTGTCACGGACTCTCCTCGTCAAGAGATGGAACCACTCTGTCGTCACCCAAAACAGTCGAAGCAGGATGGAGACCTGCCCAGGCATACCAAAAAGTGTGCACGACCAAAGCACCTTGCGGTATTCGATCAATCCGAGCAGTTCCTGATCCCTCGGGAACACTCAGGATCACCTCTTCGCCGCCGATCTGATCCCTGATTATCGACCCTTCTGCCATTGCGATGCGTTCAATTGGATACGCTTTGGTTTGATCACCGATTTTCAACCCAATGACGCGTGCTTTAGGCGGCAGTCGATCATCGGGTTCGATGAACCGGGCAAAGTGATCCATGGGCTCGGGCTGATTGAAGTAATCACCGTAGGGATTGAAATTGTATCGCCGCGTGTGCCCCGTTTCGAACGACGCAACCGTTGAGTTCGGATGGTTCTCCTTCCAAGCGCCGAAGGTTGTTAATTCCCAACCACCAAGATGCTCAAGGGATCGCCCCGCATAAGGCCCACTAATCGCGTTGAAACCAATTTGTGACCAAAGACTCTGAGTTGAGCGATCGTAGAGCAACACGTTCGACATATAGAGCAAGCCGCTGACGCCAAAGGCAAGGGTTTCGCCATCGATTCTCCGGTCGACGATGCTGACAGAATCACAGAGTGGACAGTAGAGAACACCGATCGGTCGATCACCCAGGGTATCGTTGATAATTTCGTGGTAATTCAAGAGGTTGATCGGATAAGCTTGTGATTCACCATTGATGGTAAGGCCGATGACCCGGTCTTTATCGCGAAGAAACCCAGCATCACGGACCGGAACCGTTTCTGGTTCTGTAAGGGATGGTATGCCGTCCTTCCCTGGCCCTCCATTGAGAATCTCATCGCGAGGCACCGTCAAGTTGTCGAAGCTTAGGTTCCCGCCCCACGGACTTGATTGCGAACCAATGGAAACGCTCCCAGGTTGGTCGCCAGGAACCCAGATCGGGCCTCGGCTCAAGGTGTAGATTACAGAACCGGTCGCGGCACTGATGCTTACGAGTGCAATAATCAGAAACAGGAGCGTCCGTTTATGCGGGGACTTCGGAGATACTTGAATCTCATCGGTTTGATTCATCGTTGTTGGGAGACCTTTGCTAGCCAGGGCCCGGACAAATCTGGATCAGAATCGATCGTTTGAAGACTCAAAGGGTGTCGAGGCAATCGAGACTTACTACAACCCGAGCGCAACGAGAAGAGGTCGGGCGAGTTGGTCGAACTCGGACAATTTTGGGACGTGTTGGCCAAGTCTGAAGAGAAGCGATTCGTAACGCTCGTGACAGTGAGGGCAATCAGCGATGTGCTGACGAACTGCGTCGCGATGATCAGGAGGGAGTGACTCGTTTTCTTCTAGAGAGGCCATCGTCTTCTCAACGTCCGAACACTTAAGGCCTGCATACTGATAATCTCGGAACCCGTCATCGGGTTTCTCTTTGAGCGCCTGAACGCCAGCGTAGCCACCGATCAGTAAGGTCAGCAGTAATGCAGAAGTAAGGGTTACGACCTTTGTGAGGCGACGATTCCGACGACGGTGCCGAAGTCGGAAGCCGAGCTGTCGGATTCCACCGGGAGGGCATCCTTCCCAGGGGCGATCGCTTCGATTGAGGTCCATAATAGTTCTGTGCCGTGAATAGGTTCTCAATTTTGAGGCACTCGCTTACGACAGGACCATCCCGCCGCGAGGCTTTGGCAAGAGTTCACCATGATTAATGATCCGTAGATCGGCAGATTATCTCCGTAACCTCGACCACATTATTCGTAGACATCGGAGGATCGGAATTCATTCGATCTAGCGTCATCTCACTTAGAGTCTATCCGGTTATTATTCCAGGGTATTTAGGGGAGTCGCATCAGTCGATTGAGTGTAAGACCAGGATATTCGGCCCGAATCCCATCGCCATTTCGTGATTTGGCCTCTGCGTCCTGTCCGTTTTCCGTGGTTTTTCCCGGACTGACTCTTAGAGTCTGTCATGTACTTATGCCATCCATACTTACGAGACGGAGTCCCAGGAACGCCAGCCAATGCCAGCCGCCCAAGGTCACGCTCAAACGCGCGTCGTCCCGTGCCAAACCACGGAAGCGACCCAGCCAACCAAAGCTACCCTCCACCACCCAACGTCGTCGTAGCAAAACGAACCTCTTCTTCGCCTCCGTGTGCTTGACCATACGAAGCGCGATTCCGTGTTCCTGAGCGTCCTAGGCGGTCTCCTCACCGGTGTACCCTTGATCCACAGCCACCTCGACAGTACCTCCGGTGAGCTCTTGCAGCTCCTCGCTCAACGCCGCAACCTGAGAACGCTCCTGCTCGTTGCCCGCGGTCGCCTTCAAGCCCAGCAAATGACCGAGCGTGTCCACCGCGATGTGGATCTGGGAACCCTTCTTCTTTTTGGCTCCATCGGTGCCAGCCCGTGCACCACTTTCGGGGCTCGACTGCAGGGTCCGCCCGTCGAAGACCACCGCGCTTGACTGTTCGTTGCGTCCTTCGAAGAAGCGGAGCAGAACTCGCAGATCCTGGGTGATCTGCGCGAAGACCCCGGCATCCATCCAGCGTCGATCCTGCTGGTAGACGGCAGTCCAGGATGGGAAGTCATTGGGCAAGAACCGCCACTGGCACCCTGTCTTGGCGACAGAACGGATGGCGTTGAAGATTTCTTGCAGATCATAGATGCGTTGCGGGGCATCTTCACGCATGAGCAGCAGGTACGGGAGGAGCAACTGCCACTCGTCGTCACTGACATCGCTGGGATACGGCTTGCGTTCGTGAGTGCTCATGCCATAACGTGAAGAGGCGACAGTTGAAAAGTCCATAACAGCCTCTAGACAATAAATGGAGTATTGTGGAATTCTGGCGCTTACGCCTCTCGCTCTCATGTGCGGCTAGACGTTGTTTCAAGTATTCCTTAGGATCGCTATAGAAGTGGTGGCTTCCATACAACACACTGAATTTCAACATGTCATTTATATATCTATCCTTTATTTGATTATTCAGGAAGTCGATTCTCCGGCAAGGCCAAGTTTTCCATCGAATGATTCAGGAGATCTACAATGTCAAACAGCGAGATTTCAGCACTTTTTGACGAATGGAATGCCGCGCTTCAGACAAGAGATCCTAAGCAGGTCGCCGCTCTTTATGAACGCGATGGGATTTTGCTCCCCACCCTATCAAATCAGGTTCGCCACAATCACGACGAGATCGAAGACTATTTTGTCAGTTTTACTGCTAAAGGTCCGGTAGGGAGCATAGATGAATCAAATATCCGACACTTTGGTCAAATGGCAATCAATTCCGGGGTTTATACCTTTAGATTTGATGACGGCTCTCTCGCAAGGGCTAGGTTTACCTTCGTGTACCGGTGGAATGGTGAGCGCTGGATGATCGCTGAACACCATTCGTCGCAAATGCCGGAGATAGCTTGAAGCATGTTCAAGTCCTCGTGTAATGCTTGGTTAGCCAGAACTCACCAGCCCGGATGAATCCCAACAGAATACCCGGTGTCACTTGAACGAGGATCTGGGCGAGGCGACTACGTTTTCCGGTAAAGGTCACCCTCCGATTATTCTTATTTCACCAAGCCCTGAAGTGTCTCGAATCCGAGTTCGTTCCAAGACGACGTCTAGCCCTCGAGATTAATCTCGAGGTGATGATTAAGTCGCTGGGTCAAAATAATGAATGTTGCCGCTTCAGAAGCTCGATTGATGCTCCATAAATCGTCTTAAGTTCTCCGGCGAATGATCTGGATTTGTTTTTTCAAGCTCCCGGAATCATGGGTTGATCCAGACACAGGTTCATTACGTTCGGCGGCAGAACGTCCACCATATCGATGAACTCGATCGAGACGTCCTCCAGTGTGTAAAGCGAGTCGATGCTGTTATCCTTTTGCAGCCGGAGGATTCCCTGCACGCTCACGAAGACGGCCGAGCTTTTCGGATCGACTTTCGACATGAGGAACGGAGCGTCGGGGCATTCGACCAAAACACTGTACTCGATATGCGGAATCGCCGTGAGCCCGCAACACCACGCCACGCCACCGTTACCAGGCAGCAAAAGGAACTCCGTGACTTCCTCTGCGCCCTTCTCGTTCGTGCTCACTCCCGACGTCAGCAAGAAGCCAACGCCCGACAAACTTACTTGCTTGCCATCGGCAGCAACAACAGACTCGTCGAAAGTGGGTTCGAGACCGCCATCGGGGGTCTCGTCGAGGGACGTTTTCTTGATGTGCAGCCACAATTCCGAATCCGCCCTCTTCACCGTGTTGCTATTCTTCTTCGGTGGATTCTGGCGGTCCACGATAAGCCAGCTGTTCCACGCCAAAATCAGCACGGCAGCAATAATTCCGATGACGATTTGTTGCCTCTTCATGCCGTAGCCCCCTCGGGTGGCGATGTCGCACTGGCAGCGTCGCCGTCTCCTTCTTCTGCCTTACGCTGCATGACGCGCTGGTAAAGACCGACGCTGATCGTCACGAGCAGGACGAGGATGAACGGGTAGTGCCACGTCGGTACGTTGGCCGCGATCCGGCCGAGGTTGTTCCGCTCGATCCGGTTGCCGAAGATCATCGGCACGCAGCAATCATGCACTTCCAGTTCATTTTCCGCGATCATCTTCGCCTTGTACACGTACGACGCGAAGACGACGTGGTTGGCGAACAGTCCGCCAGCCAACGCAACCGTCAACAGGCTGACAGCGTAAAACGTCGCGGTGCTGCGCCCCATTCTCCGCTGGATGGCGTTCAGTTCGCCCAGGTTTGTCGCCGGCCCGGCGATCATGTACGCCAGCATCGCGCCCG
>CAZEAN010000053.1:0-40826 GCA_964510225.1 uncultured Isosphaeraceae bacterium | reverse complement strand
AATCGCAAAGGAAAGGCGCCTGGTGGTTACCAAACAACACTCGAAGATGATCGGCTCCCGTTCATCTTCATGAATGCCGTCGGTGTCGACGGTGATCTCCGAACAATGCTCCATGAAGCCGGCCATGCCTTCCATACGCTCGCATCACGGGGGGTCACCCCCGGGGAGTACCGTGATGCTCCGATCGAGTTCTGTGAAGTGGCGTCGATGTCGATGGAATTACTGGCACTACCCGGTCTGAACGTTTTCTACAACGATGATGACGCTAAACGATCGCGTCGCGAGTTGCTCGAGGGAATTATCCAGATCTTTCCTTGGATCGCAACCGTTGACGCTTTCCAGCACTGGATCTATCGCAATCCAGGACACTCACACGAAGAGCGTCGAACTGCTTGGAATTCCCTCATGGACCGCTTCGGGGGCCCGGTCGATTGGTCTGGCTTTGAGGATGCACGAAGTCATCTCTGGCGCCGTCTACTCCACATCTTCTTGCATCCGTTCTACTACATTGAGTATGGGATCGCCCAGCTCGGCGCACTCCAGGTATGGCGACAATCCCTCCAGGACCGCCAGGGAGCGGTCAGTAACTACCGGAACGCACTTAGTATCGGTGGTTCACGTCCGCTTCCAGAACTCTTCGAGGCCGCCGGAGCCCAATTCGACTTTAGTGTCGAGGCAATTACACCATTGATCGATGCCGTTTGGGCCGAACTCAGCTAAGCTCGGAAGCAAGCTTGAGTTGAACTATTGCTGATCCGTCGCCGCAAGGTCTCTCACAGCAAGCACCTCGTAATTACCCTCCCTCTTTGACGATTTCCAAGGAGGGGACTCATCATGGCCAACCACGACACATTCTTCGTCTCCCACCTCGTCGCATCAAGCTCCCCGCATCGACCGCACCAGGCTCCATCAACTGCTCGACCTTCTCGCCATCGACATTATGCCGTTGCTAGAGGGAAGTGGCTACGAGCATCCTGGGAAGTTGGCGGCCCAATGTGCTCGTGATCCATAATCTGATACAGAACAATCAGCAATCGTCAGAAGAACCCAGAAAAAGCCGGAAAAACCCCGTAAGATTCAGTAATCCGAGGGAGGCTGGTCAGTTCCCTGAACCGGCCAGCCTCCCTCGGACATAGGGCGAAACCCCCCAAACCCAACCTTACACGACAAGTGTGAGCCCGGACGACCAACACCCGACGTGACAGACTCTTTTTAGGAAGGATCGGCTCGGATGAGCTACGAACAAGAGCCTGAACTCAACCAAGAGATGTTTGACCTCTATGACGACTATGCTCACGGTCGATTAAGCCGTCGTGAGTACGTTCGCCGGATCGGTACCTTCGCGGTCGGTGGAGTAACCGTCGACGCCATCCTAAGTCGCCTCAGCCCTAATTATGCGCTGGCGCAACAAGTGAAACCCGATGACTCTCGGATTAGGACCGAGTACATCAGCTATCGATCACCTCAGGGTGCTGGAGTGATGAAAGGGTTGCTGGCCAGACCTTCAGGTAACGAAACCGAGTTTCCTGCCGTACTCGTGATCCATGAAAACCGAGGCCTCAATCCCTACATCGAAGATGTTGTCCGGCGGCTAGCGGTCCAAGGGTTCTTGGCACTCGGACCAGACGCTCTGACTCCGTTAGGCGGTTATCCAGGGAACGACGATGAGGGGCGAACCCTCCAACGACAACGCGACGGTGAAGAGATGATCCAAGACTTCATCGCTAGCGCAGAGCTTTTGAAATCCCATCCGTTGTCTAATGGTAAAGTCGGTACGGTTGGATTCTGCTTCGGTGGTGGGATGGTCAATACGTTGGCAGTCCGGATCCCGGAGACGATCACTGCTGCGGTACCGTTCTACGGCCGCCAACCGGCCTCGGAAGATGTCTCCATGATCAAGGCTCCGCTCCTGATACACTATGCCGAGTTGGATGGTCGAATCAACGCAGGATGGCCCGCCTTCGAAGAAGCCTTACAAGCAGCTGAAAAAGACTATGAAGCCTACATCTACCCTGGTGTGAATCACGGCTTTCACAACGATACCACACCACGGTTTGACAAAGAAGCCGCGGACCTGGCTTGGGACCGAACAATCGCGTTCTTCAAGAAACATCTTGGTTGATCAGTCGAATCCAGCAGATCAGGGATGATCTGGCTGGACTCACTGAAAAGTCGAATGATCGATCGTTCATCATCGTGAGACATCCATGAATTCGATAATCACTCTCTTGACGTCACTTGTGTTGATTCTTGCCACGCCAATTGCATTAGGTCAGCAACGCAATCTTCCCCGCCCTCCACGAACTCCTGAGGGGGTTACGAGACATCGGGACCTTTCCTATGTCACGAACGGGCATGAGCGTCAGAAACTCGACCTCTACCTCCCCGACAATGGTGAGAAGATCCCTGTCATTCTCTGGGTTCACGGCGGTGCCTTCCGCGCCGGAAGTAAAGAGAACGGTGTCCCTCTCCAGTACGCCCGGAGGGGTTACGCGGTGGCAAGCCTCAACTATCGGTTGAGTCAACACGCGATCTTCCCGGCACAAATTGAGGACCTGAAGGCCGCAGTCCGCTGGCTTCGGGCACACGCCGACGAGTACGGTCTTGATCGAGATCGCTTCGGTGCGTGGGGCTCATCTGCTGGTGGTCATCTGGTGGCAATGCTCGGCACGACTGGGGATGTGCAGCAGTTCGAGGTCGGCGAGCACCTTGAGTTCTCAAGCCGAGTCCAGGCAGTGGTCGATTACTTCGGCCCCACAGATTTCCTCCTGATGGACGAACAACGTCCCCCGGACGGGATGAGCCACAACACTCCGGATTCCCCCGAATCACGATTGGTCGGGGGTCCAATCCAGGATAACAAGGAACGGGTGGCGAAGGCGAATCCAATCACCTATGTCACCCCAGATGACCCACCCTTCCTGATCGTCCACGGAGACCGCGACCGCCTCGTCCCCTTCGGACAGAGCCTTTTGTTGAATGACGCCTTGGAAGAAGGAGGAGTCGATGTTTCGTTCTACCGAGTAAAGGGCGAAGGTCACGGCCGATTCCGCGACCCAACGGTCGCCGAATTGACTCGTGAGTTCTTGCAAAAGCACTTGAAGCCGATCCCACTGGGCGACTGATCAAGAGGTCCTTTCCAGAAATTCGTTTAATCAGGGAGTGCTTTGGCGAGTTCTCCGATAAAGGTCCCGATTTCGTTCACAAGCTGATCACGGGGGACTTCCGCTGACTCCGCAATCCGTCGGACAATCGCACTCCCGACAATCAATCCATCAGCGATCGGCGCCAGTGCCTTGATGTGCTCGGGACGACTGATCCCGAACCCGATGCAAATCGGGAGAGCAGTCTGGGTCCGGAGCCAACCGACATTCTCGGCGAGTTCGGGAGGAAGTTCCTTCCGCTCGCCAGTGATCCCAGCGACCGCGACATAATAGATAAAGCCGGTCGTGGTCCGAGCGATTTCAGCAGCGCGATCCCGAGGAGTCGTCGGGGTAATCAACTGGATCAGTCGGAGATCTCGTTTGGCGACCAAGGCGCTGAGGTCGTTGGCCTCTTCGACAGGGAGATCGGGGACGATCAAGCCATCGACGCCGGCTTGAGCGGCCTCGTCGAGGTAATGATCGGGATCACGTCGAAAGATGATCGAATAAGAGACCATCGTCACTAGCGGTATATCAACCTTGGGGCCGCCATCGGCTCCATCGCGCAAGGTCTTGAGCATCTCGAAGATCTGACCAAGCTTGAGCCCTGTTTCTAAGACTCGGTTGTAGCTCGCGGCGATCACTCGCCCATCGGCGATCGGATCGGAATAGGGAATCCCGATTTCGAGCATCCCCGCGCCTTGCTGAACTGCCTTCCGAATCAAGGCCGCTGTGGTTGCCAGATCGGGATCGCCCGCCGTCAAGAACGGCATCAAGGCTCGACGCCCCTCGGACTGTTGCTTTGCGAAGAGTTGATCGATTCGGTTCATCGTGTGCTCAATCTGAATGGCATGCCGCCCAAACAACCTGCAAGTAGCTGCTCAAGCGAGTCTGAAATTGGCTACCAGCTTATCAAATTCAATGGTTGGCCGTTCGTACCATCATGATGAACGCAACATCACCAGCGGTATTATTGAGATCAACGGGATGCGGATCTTGGGAGTTTCACGAAATCTCTGGTCGCCTCCAGTTTCGCCTAAGTAGAGATGATAAGAAACGAGCGATCAGTGACAGTTGATTGGATCATGTCTCTTGAGTTTCATTTACCTGGCGAATTGTTTGAACTTGAACAGCATTCACCGATAATATAAGGCAACTCGCTTGCTATCATGCTGTTTTATTGATTTCAACACTCAACGCGATATCTGCTCAATGCAATCTGTTGTAACAATCGATGGGCCCGCAGGTTCTGGGAAGAGCACGATCGCAAAGTTGGTTGCAGAGCGACTCGGCTGGGAACTCCTCGATACGGGAGCGATGTACCGCGCCCTGGCGTGGCGAGCATTGCAAGAAGATCTCGACGCTGAAGACGAAACAGCGATGGGTACGCTCGCGGGTCGCACCCACCTTGAGTTTGCACCAGGCCAGATCTTAGTTAACGGTGAGGATGCGACATCGGCGATCCGGACGGTTGAAGTCACCAAGCTCGTCCGGTTCGTCGCCAATCATCCGTCGGTCCGACGCCAACTCGTAGCGTGGCAACAGGAATTCGCCTCAACCCGGAACACTGTAACCGAAGGACGCGATCAGGGAACGATTGTCTTTCCTGGTGCCGCTTGTAAGTTTTTCTTGACCGCCGATCCGGCCGAACGTGCGCGTCGACGTCATGCTGAATTCGTTCAGCGTGGGGAATCGATCACCTTTGAACAGGTCTTGGCAGACCTCCGACGTCGCGATGCGGAAGACGAAGAGCGAGCCATAGCACCCCTGAAACCAGCTGAGGATGCAATTGGAATTGACAGTTCTGGCATGACGATCGATGCAGTGGTCGACCAGATTGTTACGATCGTTGAATCAAGATTGGCCCGTTGAGTGTTGATGACCTCGCCCCAAGAGATTCATGAGTCAAACTGATCGCCAAGGACTATCGGACATTAAGCCGCCCAAGTGGGCCCACTCGAAACCACCCCAGGGCCGCGATCGGTCGAGAGCACTCTTGCTCTGGTACCGGATTGTTCAACAAGGGACGATAACGGCGTTCTCGATCTCGGGAGGGTTCCGTGCCACGGGTCGAGAACATATCCCGAAGCAAGGTGGAGCCTTGCTCGTTTCTAATCACCTGAGCTTTTGGGACGTCTTTATTCTGGGTGCCTTATTGCCAAGACCCTTGAACTATGTGGCACGGTCGTCACTCTTCAAACCAGTTTTAGGACCGTTGATTCGATCAGTAGGTGGATTCCCGATCCAACGCGACGGCTTCGGCTCGCAGGGATTTAAAGAAACCCTGAAACGATTGCGGGCCGGTGGCATCGTAACCTTCTTCCCGGAAGGGACTCGGAGTCTCGACGGTGAACTCGGGGCACTCAAACCAGGGATTGCCGCATTAGCGACCCGCGCCAAAGTCCCGATCATTCCTGCTGGAATCGCTGGTACGTTTGAAGCTTGGCCACGCCATCGGAAGCTCCCTCAACCGTACCCGATCCGAATCCACTACGGTCCTCTGATCAAGCCGGAGTGCCTCGCCGAGGCCTCTAATGATGACGCAACCGCGCGGATCCGGGCCAAAATGCTTGAGGCTCTTGAAGCCGCTCGTGCGGGATTGAGGAGAGATCTTGGCAGAGACTGATCAGTCTCTCGAGCGCAGAGACTTGTATCGGAAGGGGCTCGGGCATAGCCTGGTAGTCCATCAAGCCGTCGCGAGGTCGTAACGAACAACGTTACCGCCATCAGTCAAGCACTTGGTCTGATCGGAAGTGTCAGGATGCCCGGACGCGTTTTCCTCGTCGCCGCCACTTTTGGGTTCTCTGTCCTACTCTACGTCGATCGTGTCTGTATCTCGGTCGCAAAAGAAGAAGTCCAGTCTGACTTGAAATTCAGCCAAGAGCAGATGGGTTGGGTCTTCGCAGCCTTCACGCTTGGTTATGCTCTCTTCCAGACCCCCGGAGGCTGGCTCGCCGATCGACTCGGCCCACGCAAGGTCCTCACCTTGATCGTTGCCCTCTGGTCACTATTCACCGGGCTCACCGCCGTCGCGTTCAACTACATTTCGATGCTCACGACTCGGTTTCTCTTCGGTGCTGGTGAGGCAGGCGCTTTTCCAGGGATGGCACGTGCTGCGTACAACTGGATTCCCATGAACGAACGTGGGTTAGTTCAAGGGATCAATTTCTCCGGCTCGAGGCTCGGTGCTGCGTTCGCGATCCCGGTGATCGCTCTGATGATTGGACAGATTGGCTGGCGGGGGAGCTTTGGGGTGTTGATGGTTGTCGGATTCATCTGGGCAATCGGATGGTGGAGTTTCTTCCGTGATGATCCTGCCGATCATTCTGGGATCGGGCCGAGCGAACTGAACTACATTAGAGAGCATCGTCAACAAACAACAGCGAGTGATCCCTCAAGGACAGCACCGCTGAAAGTCGGAGCGGCATTGTCGAGCCGAAACCTCCTCGCAATCTGGGGGCAGTACTTCGCGTCGAACTTTACTTTCTTCTTCTGTCTGAGCTGGCTCTTTCCCGAATTAAAGCAAACCTACAACCTCACTGGGGTCCAAGCGTCACTCTATGCCAGCGCTCCGTTGATTGCAGGTGCACTCGGCAACTGGGCTGCCGGCTTTCTGATTGATTTTCTGTATAGGCAAGGAAGCTGGCTCGCCTCAAGACGGATTCCTGCGATTATCGGCTTCCTGCTCGCCGCAACAGGGATCCTCGGTTCACTCACTGCCACAACCGCACTCAGTTCCTCGATTTGGTTTAGCCTGAGCATCTTTGGTGCCGACATGACCCTTGCGCCCTCGTGGAGCACTTGTATCGACATCGGCCGAGCGCGTGCTGGCGTTGTCTCAGGGTCGATGAACATGGCTGGGAATCTTGGCTCATTCGCCACAACACTCGCCTTCCCGTACCTCTTAAAATGGACAGGCTCCAGCACACCCTTCTTCTTCATTGCGGCAACCCTCAATGGAATCGCAGTTATCCTCTGGTTTCTCATTGATCCCCGTAAACCTCTGGTTGAGTCGGATAAATGACACCAAAGCGTGGGATCATCATCGGTACTGGTTACTTTAGTGAATTTCACCTGGATGCCTGGCAACGCCTCGAGGGTGCAGAGATTGTCGCCGTCTGCGATCTCGATCAAACGAAAGCGCAGGAAGCAGCAAGTCGATTTGGGATCCCCAACGTTGAAACCGAAGCCGCTGCCTGTCTCGATCGCCACAGGCCCGATTTTGTGGATATTGCCACGCCCCCCAAGAGTCACCTCGAACTTATCAAGTCCGCGATCGACCGAAAAATCCCCGTGATCTGTCAAAAACCGCTGGCACCTGACTACAGGACCGCCAAGGAGATTGTCAATCGGGTCACCAACGCAGGTCTTACGTTCATGGTCCACGAGAACTTCCGCTGGCAGCCCTGGCATCGTGCGATCAAAGCACTCCTCGACGCTAGCGTAGTTGGAGCTAGACTGCACTCGCTTACTCTCCGTTGCAGAACGGGAGACGGTTGGGGGGATGATGCTTATCTTGGCCGCCAACCTTACTTCCGGACGATGCCTCGACTCCTGATCCACGAAACTGGAGTCCACTTTATTGACGTCTTTCGATTCCTTGGCGGCGAAGTCACTTCCGTATTCGCAACCCTGAGAAGGCTAAATCCAGTGATCCTTGGAGAAGACACTGGCATCGTACAGTTGACCTTTGAGTCAGGTGGAATCGGCATCATCGATCTCAACCGTTACAACGAATCTCTCACCGAGGATCCCCGTTATACGTTTGGGGAACTCACAGTCGAGGCTGATGGTGGTAGCATCTGGCTCGATTTCGATGGAGGAATCACGGTAAAGCCGCTCGGACTTGAACCATACCAACACAAGTACCATCATCAGCGGATCGGATTTGCCGGTGATTGTGTCTTTGCCACACAAGAGCACTTCCTCTCCTTCCTGAACGGTGATATTGATACAGAGACCTCGGGAGCGGACTATCTGAAAACCCTTCAGATTGTTGAAGCGGTCTACAGTGCGTCAGAATCAGGAACTGTCCAACATCCAATTGACGTTTGATCAATCCGGTGACTGCCATGCTTGAACAGAAACGTGTGGTCGATCTCAGCCTCCCAATCGACGCAAATCTTCCCCGAGCATCTGTAAAGCCAGAGAAAACGATTGAGCGTGACGGATGGAATGCGACAACACTCACGTTCTACTCGCATGCCGGCACTCATATGGACGCCCCTCGACACTTTCTTCCCGAGGGTCACACACTCGACCAACAAGACTTGTCGGTCTGCTGTGGCCCAGCGAGGGTCGTCAATCTGTGTCCCATTGACCCTGCCCAACTGATTACAGTGGAACAGTTTGTTGCTGCTGCAGGGACTGTAAAGGAGGGAGAACGACTTCTACTTCGGACCGATTGGCATCATTGTGCAGGCTCACCCGACTACCGCGATCGACTTCCCAGGATCTCTATTGAGCTAGCTCAGTGGTTCGTGCAGCAGAGGGTCGCGTTGATTGGTGTAGAACCGCCCTCGGTTGCTGACGTGAATAACAAGGAAGAGCTTACCGACGTCCACCAAACCTTATTCCGCGGCAATGTCTTAATTGTTGAGGGACTCGCTCATCTCAACCAGTTGACACAGACTGAGGTCGAGTTCATTGCACTTCCCTTGAATATCGTCGGCGGTGACGGTTGTCCCGTCCGTGCGATTGCGATCGAGCGGAACTTCTCCAGCTAACATCGATCGAGTATCACACTCAGTACAGCGGAACTAACCAATGCATCCCTATCGAATCGCAGCACTACCCGGCGATGGTATCGGTCCTGAAGTTCTTAGTGCAGCGATCGAAGTGATCCAAGCGGCAGTAAGCCTCGTTCGCGACGTGACGATTGACCTTAGATTCTACTCGGCGGGTGCAGCACATTATCGCGATCACGGTGTAACGTTTCCCGATGACGTGAGAACCGCCTGCCTTGAAGCAGATGCGGTTCTCCTGGCAGCCATCGGTCTCCCTGAGGTCCGGAATCCCGATGGTACTGAAGTACAGCCCGAGATGATGATGGGCTTACGGAAATCAATGGGGCTCTATGCTGCTGTCCGACCTTGTAAACTGTACCCCGGTGTACCTTCACCCCTGGCAAACGTGTCGCAGGGGATTGATTTGGTGATCCTCCGTGAGAATCTCGAAGGTTTGTTCGCTTCTTACGGCGGGGGATGCTTGGTCAACGATCAAGTCGCTTCCGATACCCTGATCATCACACGTGAGGGCACTGAGCGGATTGTTGACTTTGGCTTCCGACTCGCAGGTCGCCGGAATGGTCGCCCCGCCGATCACAAGAAGCTTGTCACTTGTGTCGATAAAGCTAACGTTTTCCGAAGTTTCGCTTTCTTTCGGAAGGTCTTTGATGAAGTTGGCCAATCGTATCCCGAGATCGAGCGCAACGCCGCTTACGTCGATGCCATGAGCATGTATCTTGTCCAGAAGCCTTGGGAATTCGATGTCCTGGTCATGGAGAACCAGTTCGGCGACATCCTCTCAGACCTAGGTGCCGGAATCATCGGTGGGCTAGGGATGGCACCTTCGGCGGAAATCGGTGAGAACCACGCCCTCTTCCAGCCATCCCATGGCTCTGCGCCGGATATTGCAGGGCACAACAAGGCAAATCCGATCGCGACCATCCTCTCCGCGTCCATGCTCTTCGATTGGCTCGGTGTCCGGCATCAGGATCCTGGAGTCTCCGAAGTCGCCCGGATCATTGAGCAAGCTGTGGTCAAGACGCTCGCGGAGGGCTGCGTTAGGACCGCCGATATCGGTGGAGACTCAACTACTTCCGACGTTGGGTCGGCGGTCGCAAGCGCCTGTGAGCGATCATGAGGTAGTCTGGTCTGGTGTTCGATTGGATCGCAACTTCCCACCACACCACTCTGACTGATCATCGTTAGAAGGTCGGAATCTGGACCTTCTCACCTTTCTTAAGTGCAGACTCGTGGGCACAGAGGCCGACCATCGTCCAGTTTGCGGATGTTTCCGCATCAGGGAGAGGTGGTCGTTCTCCTTTGATCGCCATCAGAAAGGCGTGCGTCAGGTGTGGATGACTTCCACCGTGGCCAGCCCCTTGGGTGAAGGAGAGGTGCTCTTCTCCACCTTCATCGGTACTGTAGACACCCCGAGTCGTAAAGGCTTGAATTGGTTCCGGAAGAAGGTGGGCGTAGTCAGGGACAGTAACTTTCTTGGGGATCTCGGGTTCAGGAACTGGATGCGCTTCCGTACTCTTCGTGTGGATCACGGGCTGTTCGTCTTCGACCTGTTGCCACTCGAACGACTTCTTGGAGCCGTAGGCATCGAAACTCTCGCGGTACTGTCGCGCCGTATCGAACAGACTCCGAGTCACTTCGGCACAAACGTCGGAATCCTTGATCGAGAAGGTCGCCGTTTCGATTGCGAACGGGCTGTTGTACTTCGAGATCAGGTCCTCGCGAATCCGTCCGGAGCCATAGCAAGTCACGGCCTCCGCATGTTTCCCCAAGATCGCAAGACACGGACTCACGCAGTGGGTGGCATACCACATCGGAGGAAGGCCGGGCCAATACTCAGGCCAGCCGTCCATATCTTGTTGGTGACTCCCTCGGAGGAACTGAAGCCGTCCGAGTTCCCCTTTGTCGTAAAGTTCCTTCACAAAAAGGTATTCCCGGCTATAGACCACCGTTTCCATCATCATGTAGACGGTGTTTGATGCACGTTGCGCTTCAACGATTTGACGACACTCGTCAATTGATGTTGCCATCGGTACGGTACAAGCCACATGCTTCCCGGCCTTCAACGCTGCGATCGTCTGGGGCGCATGATCGGGAATCGGCGAGTTGATGTGAACCGCGTCGACCTCGGGGTCCTTGATCAGATCATCGAAGCTCGTGTACCGCTTCTCGATTCCGTACTGATCACCACACTGGTCCAGCCCTTCTTTGTTCCGTCGACAGATCGTGTACATCGACGCGTCGGGATGTTTTTGGTAGATCGGGATGAACTCCGCTCCGAACCCCAAGCCGACAATCGCCACACGAATTGGTCGATCGCTGATCGTCTTCAGTGCCATCACAGACAACCCCGTTGATGTTTTTTTGGCCGACCCTCCGGCCTCTTTTGGTGTGCTTGAATGCAAGAGTAGCGCGACGAGCACCCGACTGCAAGGGTCGGGTTTTCGAACTAATCCTGGGTTCCTGCGCGTCAGAATCGACGTCACTTTCGCTCCCAAGAAAAATGATTTCGCCGATAACAATGGACATTAGACCAGGTAGAGGCCGATAATTGAATGATTTAAAGAGAGGCGGGGGATGTGCAGTCGCGGTTGGCGGAGGATTCTCGATGTTGGAGACCGGAACAGACCCTCAGCATCAGGTTGCGCTGTTTCAGGTCGAAGTCGAGGGACCGTTCGCGGGGATCGTCTTTAATCGACCGCTCGATCAGGTCTTTACATACGCAATCCCGGGCCGGCTCAGGGACCAACTCCGACCAGGACATCGAGTCCGAGTCCCGTTGGGCCGAGGGAATCAACCAACCACCGGTTACTGCGTCCGGGTTGACTCCAGCGCTGAGGTTGATCCAGCAAAACTCAAGGAAGTAATCGAAATCCTTGATGACCCCCCATTGATTGACCAACTCATGCTTGATTTGACCGCTTGGATCGCTCGGTATTATTGCTGTGCGCAGGGCCAAGCGCTCGATGCGGTGGTCCCTGCAGGAGTCAAAAAGCAGGCGGGGACGCGAATCCAGACTTGTCTGACCGTCCCCGACGAAGTCCAACTCCAAGTCGAGCAGCTTGCACTTCCAACCAAGCAAGCAGAAATCATTAAGCTAATCTGTCGATCTGAAGCAACGTTAACTGTCTCTGATGTCTGTCGGATGGCGCATTGCACCACGGCACCGTTGGCCGCGCTCCGAAAACGGGGACTTGTCCACAGCGTCCGTCGACGAATGAGTCGTGCTCCAGTGGACGAACCCTTGGATAAGAAAACTGAGGATGGTGATCAAGATGGCCGCGCTCCTGTCGCACTTACAGCAGATCAGACTCGGGTCCTCGAAGAATTGAGACCCACACTCAAAGCGAAGACCTTTAAGACCTTCTTGCTCCGAGGAGTGACGGGGAGCGGCAAAACGGAAGTCTACCTCAGTGCGATCGAATCGGTGGTCGCCGAGGGCCGTGAAGCGATCGTCCTGGTCCCCGAAATCAGTCTCACACCCCAAACGATCCGACGATTTCGTCGGCGGTTCGAGCGGGTCGCCGTCCTCCACAGTCACCTCTCTGACGCTGAACGGCACCGTCACTGGCGTGCCATTGCCCGAGGAGAAATCGAGGTTGTCGTTGGTGCCCGATCTGCAATCTTCGCACCAACACGGAAGCTTGGCTTGATCGTGATCGATGAAGAACACGAATCAACGTTCAAGCAAGAGACAACCCCGCGCTATCACGCCAGGGATATCGCGGTCAAACGCGGGCAACTGGAACAGGTCCCAGTATTGCTCGGTTCCGCAACCCCCTCACTCGAAAGCTGGACGAACGCGACGCGAGGGCGGTACCAGCTCCTTACCCTTGATCGTCGGGTTTCGAATCGGCCGATGCCGCAAGTCGACATCATTGATCTCCGCTATGAAAAGCCAACCAAAGGCCAAGGGCATCGCGCGATCGGCGATCAGCTCCAACGATCGATCCTCGAAGCATTGGAGGACAACGGGCAAGTCATCCTTTTGCTCAACCGTCGGGGATTCCACACCTTCATTCTCTGTCCAAAGTGTGGAGGCGTGCTCAAATGCAACGCTTGTGACATTGCCCTCACCTATCACCGCGATCGTAACAAGGCCCTCTGCCACACTTGTGATGCCGAGTATGATCCACCCTCGACCTGCCCGGAATGCGGAGCACCCCAGCTTCACTACGGTGGGATCGGTACCGAGCGGCTCGAACGGGAGGTCCGCCAAACCTTTCCGAATTATGTTGTCCGACGGATGGACTCCGATACGATGCGGTCACCTGGTGCCCATGAGCAGGTGCTCGGCGCCTTCCGATCTGGCAATGTCGATATTCTGCTAGGCACTCAGATGATCGCTAAGGGACTCGACTTCCCCAATGTTACGCTTGTTGGGGTTGTGAACGCCGACACCTCACTTCATCTGCCCGACTTTCGTGCAGCCGAGCGGACTTTTCAACTTGTGGCGCAAGTTGCCGGTCGTACCGGCCGTGGTGATCGACTGGGGCGCGTCCTCGTCCAGACGATGACTCCCGAAGCGCCGGCAATCGCCAGGGCGGCGCGGCATGACTACCTCGGGTTTGTTCAAGCAGAGCTTCCCCAGCGTCAGCTTGGGGGCGCTCCACCGTTTGGTCGGGTGGTCCGGCTGATTGCTCGAGGTCCGGTTGAATCTGAGGTGGAAATCTACCTACAGGAAGTTACTGAACAGCTCCGTCAAGAAGCCGATCCCTCGGTTCGGTTCTTGGGACCCGCACCAGCCCCCGTGGTCAAGATAAAGCACCTCTTTCGGTTCCACCTGCAGATGCGTGCTCCATCGCCTGGACCTCTTCAGGACATCCTTCATCGATTGATGCCTCGACTGAGCCCACCCAAGCCCCTTGAACTGGCGATTGATGTTGACCCAGTTAGCTTATTGTGACGCAAAAGCCCCCTGTCACGAACCTTGGGCAAATCAACTTACCCAATCTATGTTCCAGCACCGATCGCTTCGTGACCTACATTTCTTCGGTGTTGCTTGGACACCTCTCCCAACGCTGGGAGAATTGCTCAAGGATCGCGAGATCGGCACCGCGTAGATCGCACTAGTTGCTGATATTAAGCGTGGGTCACATTTCGGATCAAACCACGTCAAGGCACTCATGCATCGAGGGTTGTTTCGTCATGTCTTTCAACGGTACATATCCGCAGCCACACGCGGTCTGTGACCTCCGAGCACTCGCGAGCGATTCGGAACTCATCACCTCACGATCCTCAAAAAATCAGCATGAGATCCAATCATCGACTGGAAAGAGGCCCGAGGACTCGATCCTCAAGGCCTTAATTGTCGGGAACTCGGATGCGGTGCATGATCTTGTTGCGCAGTCGCTTGAACGTGACGGCTTTGACGTGGAACTGGTCGCGGATGGTAAGAGTGCGATTCAATCGATCAGAGTGCGGACTCCAGCCTTTGTCCTTACCGATATCCACTTGCCACAGATGACTAGCCTGGAATTGGTCCAAGAAATCCGCTGCCGCCACCCACAGATTCCCGTTTTACTGATAACAGGGACTGGTGCAGATCACCAGGCAATGGATGCGTTGGAAGCAGGCGCAGCGGGCTTTGTGCCGAAACAGTGGCTCGATAGTGAGTTCGAATCGGTCCTGAATCAGATTCTTGCGGCTTCCTCGCCCCACCGTAGTACGCGTCAATTGATGGCGAGCTTAGAGACCTACAATGCCCGGTATCGGTTAGCGAGTGATCCCCAACTAATTACACCGATGGTGGAATGCCTCCAGGACGCGCTGCTTGGGGTCCGCCTCGGAGACGAAAACCTCTGCATGCGGGTCGGGATCGCTCTTCAGGAAGCGCTGAGTAACGCAGTCTACCACGGCAACCTCGAAGTCGATTCAGACCTCCGCCAACATAACGAAACGGAGTTCTACGAACTTGCTCGTAATCGACAGGGCATCGAACCCTACTGTTATCGACAAGTCCTGATCCATGCGTGCGTCACTCCGAAGCTCGCCCGATTCACGATCACCGATGAGGGTCCCGGTTTTAATACCTCGATCCTGGACAAACCAATCGAACCTGAAGATCTCCTCCAGACGGGTGGGCGAGGCCTGCTCTTGATCCGGACGTTCATGGATCAGGTCAAGTTCAACAAAGCAGGCAATCAGATCACCCTCATCAAACGCGCCGACTTAAGTAGTTAAGGTGAACAAACCGCCGAGACTGGATGTGAGACTTTAGTGCAGATCAAAGGGAACTTTGATGAACCAGGGACAAGGTGCTTTACGACGAGAGAGGTTCGGGGTCAGATTCAATCAAGGCAGAACCCGTTCCGAACTCAGTCCATTCTAAAGGAGCACCAACCCTATGTGGATCAACTGCAGAGCAATCGGATTGAAGCAATTGATGGTCGGAGGAATGCTCGCCGTCGTCGTTACCCTGGGTAGCTTAGCTGCCGCTGTCCAGGAGTACCAACCACCGCCAGATGGGGAGTGGACGTCAAACGCGACGATTGAGGTCGCGAAGGCGATTACGGACCTTGAGATCGGGGCGACTCAGGGTGTTGCTGTCCGTGATGGCAAAATCTACGCCTATGGTGATGTGGTCTTCGCTCAACCTCGGATCGGGAAAATCAAAGAGTACACCCTCGACTTAGAGCCAACAGGCAGAGTCCTTAACCTCAATAAAGATGGCAAGCCTCTCATTACACATCCGACGGGTCTCACCTGGGATCCGAGGTATGGGACCTTCCTCGGAGACACTGTACTCGGGGTCGCGACAATCTATCGGCTCGACTGGGAACGTGCGTGGGAGGATGGCAATCTCGATAACGCCATTCTCGATGTCATCACTGATGATGCTACTGTCAACGGATGCCGTCCGACCTTGGTCACAGTAGATGACCGCCTCTTTCTTGCAACTGCCGACTACGGTGATGTTCGGCCCGAGATCAGACTGATGGATATCGACGCCATGCTCGAAGCTGGGCGAACCAGTGCACCAGGCGTGGTTGTACACCGAGTCTTGTGCGGCCCCTACAATCAAAACTTGTACTGGAACGCAGAGGAAGGCCAGATTGTCTGTGTTCAAAATGTGATCGAAGGCCGAGGCTGGCAACTCGATATTCTTGATCTCGAGAAAGCAGTTGCTGACGGTCGCGCTGATGGTCCTGGTGTTCGTGTTGGGACCTATACATTCATGCCACACGATGAGTTCGAGGGCTGGTGGCGGATTGATCAGGATCGTGCTCTCTTCGCCATGGCCCGTCGTCAGGACAATTTGATCATCGGAAAAATTACTGAAACACCCCCCACACTCTCTCCTGAAGGTTCTACACTCGAAGGAGCGGCTCGCCCCTAATCACTAAATCGGTGAGACGAATCTGGCAAACCCGCGATCCCTACTCAGTCAATCCGGGTAGGGATCGCTATTATCTACCGCGTCACCAGTAAACGGTCAGGCAACTACACAGCTCGGTAGTCGCATTTGGATGCGCAACACACAGTAGTGGGAATAAAGTTAGATGTAACTTCCTTCCCCAGACCACAATTAACAGGGAATGATCTGGGGGGATGATTACAAGACTTCGTGATGCGTGAACCGAGTGTTCGGATCAGCCTGCGACCCGACGATGTCGTCGAACGAAGTAGAGGATTCCCAAGGCACCGATCCCACCGAGGGCAAGAGTGGTCGGCTCGGGAACAAGAACGATCTGACCTCGGATCGCACCACCGGTATCGCCAACGGTGTGCAAATTAAAATAAAGCCCATCATTCAGGAGATCGGGCAATTGAGTTGAGAGGAGAGCATTCCCATTATTGTCTGACTCTTCCCAAATCCCGGTAATGACCCATTCGCTTGTGTTGTTATCGAAGGCTATATTCAGGTCGTCGGGGTCGTGACCAGGGTTAAACTGCCCGAAAACAACGGGGCCGTTGAAACCGATGTCACCATCATGGATGTGCAATCGTGTTGCACTGTTGTCCCCTGTAATGTCTCCGATGGCGACACCATTGGCTAGATCCGTAAAGTCGATACCCATAATCCGGATTTCGTAAGTAAGAGCAGTCTGCGCATCATTAAGGACAAGCGAAGCAGTCCCCGTCGCCGTCGAGTTTGTTACTCCACCTGGGGCAACTTCTTGGGCGGAATCGAGCGTTGATGAAAAAAATGTATCTGCGTTTGCACTTGAAGCCAATGCCGCAAGCACAGTCAACGCAATCATGATGTGGCGGTGCATGTGTGTTCCTGGGTGTTGATGCGACATTCCTACAGAAGTCGCGATTCGGCCATTCGAGACTGGGTTTTAGGCTGGAGGGGCTTCCTGGATTTGTTGCCCCGACAATCAGTGCAAGCATCCCCAAGTTCGGATGAAGAAAAATGCGAGCCATTGAAGATTCTGCAAGTTCGCGCACCAAATTCTTAACGTCCGGTTCCCTACTGACCAATCGCTCAGTAGGTCTTTGTGAGATCGATTACAATTCTCACTCCTGTCTCAATCGTCAGTCACAATACCGCGACGATCGCGAAAGTAGAAGTAGACCAAGAAGTGAACACAGAAAGGCACCACCTTTGTGTCGCCAAGTCCCACGTGCATCCTAATAGGAAGACTGGACAAGAGGTGGACGTGTCCGAGATGATCTTCAATAAAGAGTCGTGTCGGGTGCCGACCCTGAAGTTCGAGTATAAGGAAGTTTCGACGCTTTCTTGAGTGCTACTCAATCATCATCGTGATTCCAAGCACCACGCAAATGGACACTTCAACGCTGCTCGACCGCTACATCACCTCTCGAGATCCTCATGATTTCGAGACAATTGTCAGGCGATATGGGCCGCTGGTTCATCGGGTGGCTCTCAAGATCACTGGCTGTTCCCACGATGCGGACGACGTCTTTCAAGCAACCTTCGTTGTCTTGCACAGTCGTCCCGAGCAAATCCGGAATCGCAAGCTTCTCAGTGCTTGGTTGTATGGAGTTGCAACGAAAATTGCTCGGAGACTGAAACAACGCCGGACACGGCTGGTCTCTACAACAGAGCCGTATTTCGATCAACCTAACCGAAGTGAAACCTTCGGCAACGACGATACTCGGTTGCTATTGGAAGAACTCGAACGGCTTCCCAGGAACCTCCGTGATCCGCTTCAGCTCTGCTATCTCGAAGGCAGGTCCTACGTTGAGGTAGCGGAACTCGTGGACTGTCCTCTCGGGACACTGAAGTCAAGACTCACCAAGGGACGTCGATTACTCCGTGATCGGCTAGCTCGCCGCGGAGTTAATTTCAGCCCGACTCTCCTGCTTGCGTTGGAACGAGTGGCTACACCCGTTGAGCTACAACCTTTAGTCGACGCAACGGTCGATCTTGCGACAACATATGGTGGTCGGCTTAGTGATCTTCCCCGTCAACTCGCTTCCTTGGTCAAGTCAGGAACGCCAACCTCTCCGATCCGACTCCATTCGATTCTCCTTCTCATCGTTATTTCAGCAACCATTACGGCCAACCATGGCGGCTGTAGCTTGAGCCAGGACCACTGTGCCAAGAGCGACCCTGTACCACCACAGACGTTGTTGGCCGGAACCCCAGACTCAACAATGATGAGGGAGTGAGAGGTTAATTTGTGAACGCCCCAGATCACGAACGGAGCCCCCCTTTCCTTAAGACGATGGGGTGGCTCGGGTCTCTGAGATCATCCAGATCGTTGCCGAATCTAGCTCTTAGTAAGGTGTCCCTGTGTTCCGTGCTGTCCTTAGTGCATTCGCATACCACTCCAGTTCGCTCAAGAACCGATCAGAGCGGGAGGCCCAGGAATCGGGATCTGATGGCATCCCTTGGTCGTCGAACACATCTTGGACTTTCGGGACAGCGAAGATCGAAGGGATGCTGGGCATCCCGAGTTCACTGAGCATCATCCGGAGTTGCATCGCCGCCCGGACCCCACCGAAAGAGCCCGCTGAGTAACAGACGATCGCCGAGGGCCGCCAATAGAATTCCTCGAGGAAGTGGTCGAGCATGTTCGACAGTGCAGGCGGGATCGAGTGATTGTATTCACCCGAGACCACGACAACAGCATCCGCCTTCTTGATTTGCCCTGCTAAGTTCTCAAGGACTCCCGGAGCGTTGCCCGGAGGATACTCCTTGTACATTTTGTCAAGGAGTGGGAGTTGAACTTCGAGGGGATCGATTAGCGTCGCTTGGTGGCCCCGCTCGCGGCATCTTGTGTTGATGTAACGCGCGGCTTTGATTCCCTGGCGATCACTTCGGACCGATCCGTAAACAATAAGAATGTCCAGGCTCATGAGTCGTGACTTTCCTGGTCAGCCTTGAAGATATGTCTGAAGGAGCGCAGTGGTCGAGGGGTTGAACCCTTCGATCCCAGCACCCTCTTTTCGCCTCTTGGAGTTCTGTCCTCGGACTTGTTTTGCGAGCACTTAGCCCAGCTCGACCCACCATTGATCGAACGAATTGATCCCCCAGATGAACCCCTGGACGGCGGTCCGGTGTTCGTAAAGAGCGAGAATTCGACCACAGCTCTCAGGTGTGAGTGACCCCTTGACCAGAATCGAGTTCGAAGGGCGATTTCCTGGGAAGACTTTATGCGGAACGAGTCCCTCGGCAACACCCTCCGCGCGGACTTCATCTGCTGTCTTTCCCATGGCAAGAGCATCCGGCTGGGCAAAGAAGTTTGCCATCAGTTCATCATGGTTTGCCACCGGCTCTCCATCAACGTCCATCGGCCGCTGGCTTTTCGTAAAGCCAATGAAATCTGCCGGTACGACGCGCCCTTGATGGACGAGCTGATAGAAACTGTGCTGTCCGTTCGTACCTGGTTCACCAAAGTTCACTTCACCCGCTTCAAAGGAGAGTGTGCTCCCATCGAGTGCCACCCGTTTGCCGTTGGACTCCATATCGACCTGCTGGATATGGGGAGCCAGTTTGAGCATCGCTTGGCAGTAGGGCAGTAAAGCGCGGTTTGATCGCCCGAGGAAGCTTGAGTTCCAGACACCGAAGAGCCCCAGGATGACCGGGAGATTCTCTGCTAAGGGTGCATCTTTAAAGTGCTGGTCGATTTGGTGGGCACCGCGGAGAAATGCCTCGACATGGTCCATCCCGTACTGGAGGGCGAGTGGTACCACACCAACAGCACTACAGACACTATAACGACCGCCGACCCAGTCCCAGAACCCAAAGGCATTCGACGGATCGATTCCGAACGATGCCACAGCATCAAGGTTGGTGCTCACAGCGACCATCTGCTTGCTGACCGCATCGGGCCCCTGTGTGGTCGTGAGCCATTGACGGAGAGTCTTGGCGTTGAGCATCGTTTCGGCAGTCGTGAAGGTCTTGGAGACCACCACAACCAGCGTTGTCTCAGGGTCAAGCCCTTCGAGATTCCGGGCAACATCGATTGGATCCACGTTGGCAAGGAACCGGAGGCGTCGCCCTTCGGCAGCTCGGGTACAGTCGGGATCAGTCCGCATCGCTTCATGGACAAATTCGGGGCCAAGGTAACTTCCCCCAATCCCAATCGACACCACATCCGTGAGGGGCTTCCCTGTTGCTCCTTTCCACTCCCCAGAACGAATTTGAGTCGCAAAGGTCCTAATTCGATCCAAGACCTGGTGCACCTCGTCAACAACATTGACGCCATCGACGACCATCGAAACCGTTCGTGGAGCCCGCAGTGCGACATGAAGAACCGATCGATTCTCCGTAGTATTGATCCGATCGCCGCGATACATTGCCTGGATCTTCTCACTAAGCTTGGCTTCCTCCGCAAGCTTCAGCAAGAGTTGGAACGTCTCGGTCGTGGCATTTTGCCGAGAGTAATCGAGGAGGAATCCTTCGGCTTCCAGGGTCATTGCCTGGCAACGAGTCGGATCTTGCAAGAGGTCGCGAAGGTGAAGCGACTCGACGGTTTTGAGATGTTTTTGGAGGGCGTTCCAGGCCGCTGTCGTCGCGATGCTCACGGGCGTTCACTCCACAAGAGATCGAAAGGGGGTGGCCGATCATGATCTCACGACGGCCTCGGTCAATCCGCGCAGGTTTGAGGCTATACCATCCCTCCGCGAATTGCGAAGAATTCTTGTCTCGTGGTTGTCTCAATGCCTTGAGCCTCGGCAACCGCTATTCTTGATCAACGGTGTCCGACTAGCCTTCTTGATGATCGCCACACGAGCCACAGAATCAGTAAGACTGGAACCGAATCGCTTCTCTCAACAAGAAAAGCTCAGAAGTGACTTGCTCAAGAGAGAGTCGGGGGCAAATTGATAAGTGTGGGAATGTTCGCGTTTCCCATACGCGGCCCTTCCTGGAGGAATCCGGCCTTTTATCGGCCTTGAGACGCTTTGAGGACTCCCGGCCCACTGTCGGGGAAGAAGCAACCATGAGCAAACTCCCATTCGTTATGATCCTCCCGACAGCACTCTTGGCCGCTCTGTTCGGCCTCCGGACTGCCTCTGGGCAGGATTTTCCCGACCGAGAACATGTTGAATCTCCCGAGACCCGACTCTCATATTATCGAGCCCCACAGCAGATTCCCGGTAGCAGCTATGTGCCTCAGAACCCGTTCTTTCCTCAGAGCGGCATGTTGACTCCGGAAGAAATTCAGGAAATTGACAACACCTTGATTTCCAACATTCTTGAGATCAACGATCCCTCACAACGTGCTTTGGCCTTGGTCCGAAGTGCTGCCTACAAGACCGCCTTTCGGGAGTTCGAAGTTGCACGACGCGCACTCGATCTCGCTGCGGAAGCAGCGTTCGAGGTTAAGACTCCACTTGAGCGTGACCTCCGACTCCGAGCGATCCATGAGGCCTTGATCGACCTCGCTGAGGAAGATATCAGCGATGCGATCCCCCAACGCGCCGACGTTCCTATCGAGCGTATTGTTGAACTCAGTGACGCCGACCGACTGAGTGAACTCCAGGACGCGCTGAATGCCTTCCAGCGATCGACTGAATTAGCAGCGAAGATCGAACGCCAATCCTACCGAGCCGAGGCAATCGCATTCTCGGTTGAATCTCAGGCGCTGGGTGGTGCACGGATCGGTCAACTCGTCTACCGACAGCCAGAGCTGCTACGCGGTCGTGAAGAGTTTCTACCGACACTTGAAGAACTCGCTGATGAATTCATGGTGCTCGCTGCGAAGGATGCGAACAAAATTGACCTACCGATCTGGCGGGACCTTGCCCTCTCGACAATCGTCCGGGCCTGTGCCAACGCCAATCAGTTTGAACGCGGTTTCGAGATTGCGAGCTCAATTCCAGGTCTTGAGCTTCGCGCTGACGCCATGTTACAAGTTGCCGAGGCTGAAGCCCGACGCGGTTCGGACTCACGGTCAACTCGCGCCTATAGCGAAGCAGCACGTGCGATCGGATCGATTCCGATTGACGACCTTCGGTCGACTCTCACCGACGTCTTGGTCGAGAGTTTAATTAGCTCGGGAAGATTCAAGGATGCCCGGGCTTGCATTGTGTTCTATCCGGATGATCTCGATAAACTCGAGGCCCTCGGTGCAGTCGCGGAATCGATGGGTTCGCGGGGCCTTTCAAAGGAAGCACAAGATTGGATTTCTACTGAGGCTTCCAGCGAATTCCGAGGGACTCTTTATCGACGCGTTAACGACGGAGTCCTCGAATCGCTGAATACCCTCCGACGGAATCCAACCGACTTCCCAAGCCTCGATGATTTTCCGTTCGATCCGCTCGGCGGCGATGATCTGACCCCCTGAGTTGAGTTCTGCGAAGGGCGATCGTCAGCTCTCCGAGTTGATAGGCATCCGAGCAACTGTCAATGCTGCATCATTCTTTGATGCAGCATCGACGGTTTGCACTTTTGAAGGGTCTGCTGATTCGGTTCGGAATCGTCGACGAATTCGCTCCAGCAAGACCAGGAAGGTTGGCACGAGGATTGGTCGGACAATGAAGGTATCGAGCAAGACTCCGACACAGAGCGCGAATCCAAGCTCTTTGAGTGCAAGGAGTTTACCTGTCAACATCGAGCCGAAGGTCCCGGCCATAATCAATCCACATGAACTGATGATTCCACCTGTGGAAGCAACGGCGCGGCGGGTTGCTTCGATCGGTTCGTAACGCTGCTCTTCTTCTACAACTCGAGACATCAAGAGGATGTTGTAATCTTCACCGATCGCAACGAGGATCACAAAGAGAAAGAAGCCGACCTTCCAATCGAGGCCACCCCAGGGTTCTGGCCCTTCGTGAAGCGCTTGGAAGGTGAGTTCGGTCAAGCCAAGCGTGCTCATGTAGCCTAAGACAACGGTGGCAATCAAGTAGAGACTGATCCCCGGCTTGCGGAGTAAAAGGACGAGGACGACGTAAACCCCGGCAGTAACCAGCACATACATCCGTTGTTGATCGACAGTGATCACAGCACGGAGGTCATAAAGCTGAGCTGTCGACCCGGCAAATCCGAACTCAGCCCCCTCTAGTGATCCCCCTTCGGTCTTGGTAACGCTTAGGACTTCGGCCCGGATCGCGTCGATAGCGTCGAGCCCTTCCTCTGAGAAGGGATCCATGTTGAGGGCGAGATCCAGTCGGGTAATGTGCCCTCGATCTTCAGGATCCTCGGCATCAGTTCCCAGATAGACCATCTCCGCGCGACGGTTCGCTAGGTTGTTCACGAGTTGCCGAGCCTGGCCTAATCCTCCCTGGAAAATGCCGAGGAGACCGCCCCGACCTTCGGTCGCTGGGCCTGGTGGAGTGTCAGACGAAGTGATCGGCTCACCGAGCGGTTGGGTCAGAGAACGGACGGTCGCAATTTCGGGGAGCGATTCGAGTCGTTCGGAAAGCTCCGAGACCACAGATCGACCGACCTCGGTACTAAAGTCAACACCGCGATCAGCGATAAGGAGGGTCGTTGGCCCCAGCTCTCCGATCTTAAAGTACTTCCGAATCAAGGCGGCCCCGGCTTGACTCGGGGCGCTCGCGGGTAGGTCAGAGAGTTGACCGTAGTTGGGCCTTGCCCGAACGCCGAACACAGCGAGACTGGTCATCAGCACCAGACTGATTGACAAGATGAGGATGGGACGTTCTGTAATGAGGTTGGCGACCGAGTTCCAGAATCCATGATAATCATTCTTGGTGGAACCATTGGGCTGATCTGGAAGCTCTGGGTTCGATCGCTTCCGAGAACGGAACGGCCAATCAATCGCATTACCGAACCACCCCAGCAAAACGGGAGCGAGCGTCAAGGCGGCCCCTAAAGCCACAGTCAAGCTGAGGGCAATTGCCGGACCGCTGTATTGGATCTTCGCAAAGGTGGAAAACCGCAACATCCCGAGGCCGATGATTACGGTCCCCGCGCTCGCGATCAGTGCCGCGCCGACCTTCCGGATCGAGATCGAGAGAGCTTCTCGCATATTAAGGCCACTCGATCGCTCCTCACGATACCGGGCGATTAAGAAGAGGCAATAATCAGTCCCTGCCCCGAAAAGGACGACCACGACAAAGACCCGAGTTACGTTGATCACCTGGAATTCAAGACCAGGGATCCAGGTGAGCATGGGGATCCCTTTAAGGGCAATGAAGACGGACAACGCAATGGCCACCAACGGAATCAAGGCTAAGAGTGGTGACCGATAAACCAGGAGGAGAATCGCAACAACGAGTCCGACCGTCGTCCAGGTGGTTGCGTCAATCGACGCGTTCGAGGCTTCATTGGTGTCGTGGCCGACAACTGCCGATCCGGTAAGGGCGAGATTCAAGCCTTCCGGCCGTTGCTCTTCGAGTTCTTGAAGTACCTCTTCGATCGCATTGACAGAGAGTCGAGTCTGCTTGCTCAGATAAGTGGCGTCGATTCGGACGAGTGTTAAAACGGCCTCCCCTTCGTCCGCGCGTCCGACCAGAATCTCATCCATGAAGGGGACCCGAGCGTCAATCACTTCGACGATGTTGGGTCCATCCTCGATACCGACCAAGTCGCGGATTGAATCAGAGAGTGTGATCAGGAAGGCACGATCTGGCTGGGTAAGCGGCTGGTCGGAGCGTTCCGCGACAATGACGACCAGGGATGCGGTCGCCGTCGGGAACCCGCGATCGAGGAGCTTCTGTCCGTCGACGCTGAGTGAGCCTTCGGGGAAGAAACGGACATCATCATCCTTGCTGACCACGCTCCAGCTCGGGGCGATCCCCCTCAAAAGCACCGCCACGGCAATCCAGAACAGGACAATCAACCACCCACGCCGGACTACCAGTCGAGCGATCGGTTCGATCAACATAGATTGACGTCCTATCTTATGGTCGGGCGCAGGGTCGCTTTCCATGCGATCTGGTGATCTCAGGAGAGAGCACTCAGTCGCCGCAAGTCAAGATTCTGGAACGATAATCGAATTCGATCATGCTGTCAAAGCCGGTCGTGTCGTGCACTCAAAGCATCTCAAAGCAAAATAAGGCGATACTTAGAGCGCAGCCAGAATACGATCACAGACGTCCCGGACAGCACCAAAGCCGCCAGGCCGATCACACTGATAATTGCTGATTGCAATGATTTCAGGACGAGCATCAGCGACCGCACAGGCGATGCCACCCGCATTAGCAACCAGTTCCATCGCGGGGAGGTCACCGACGTCATCGCCAACGTAGGCCACTTCATCAAGTGTAACCCCAAAACGCTCACAGACGCTGCGGAGTGCGGGCCCCTTATCCCGGATCCCAAGGCCGACCTCTTCGATCCCAAGCTTTCGGGCTCTTGCAGAGGTAAATCCGGTCGGCTCTCGGGTGATGATCGCCACTGGAATTCCTCGGTCTTTGAGCATGACAATCCCGTGGCCATCATGGGTGTGGAACCGCTTGAGTTCCTCCCCCTCAGTGCTGTAGTAAATCGTTCCGGGAGTCAGGGTACCGTCGACATCGAGCACCAAAAGCTTGACTCGGTCCCACCGGAGGGTTCGCTCAATTCGGTCGCACTCAATCGAATCGAGCATCGACTTGCTCAACTTCAGACCGTGGGGCCCATCAAGATCGAGGCAATAGATGACGTTGATCCAATGCCTGATCATATTCTCTTCGATCCAGAACGCCTCCGATCGCTCACTCGCCATGATCTGCTTGGTCCGGTACAGTTCGAGCGAGTCGCTTCGGAGCACGATCGGAACGGATTCGGGGCTCTGATCGGGAGCGACTCCATCGACCCAGCGCATATCGATCGGCTCGCTTCGGCGTGGAGCTTCAAAGACCGTAAAGAGCCCGTAGATTCCTTCCGGCATCGTCCGGAGCTTGGCAAGCGCCGAATCGATCAAATTGTACGGTCTTAAGGGTCGTCGTTCCGCGAGCACGGCGAGATGATCCGGAAGTTGATCTTCCCCATGTTCCTCAGCGTACCAATGGAGGAACTCTCTGATTCTCGCGAAATGCTCTTTCGCTTGATGGGTCTGAGATTTTGGAACGGTTCGGGTCTTCACCTTGAGCTGTTGAGCCAGTTCGATCCGAGCGGGATTAGTCCCTTGATAAATGACTTCGCGGACAGAGCTGGCCCGACGCGCACTGGTGATCGACCAGGTCAAAGCCGTCGAGTGATCGGGCATCTTCGGTGGATCACCGACGGCAGGCTCAAGGATGAGTGCAACTGTGTCTGGCATGGCACGATCCATCGTAGCGCCAGAAAACGGGTCGGGATGACCAAAGCGTTCTCTTAGCGATCAACGGTCCCTGAAGTGTGCTCTGCATTTACATGATCGCCGATCGGCGACGATGAGTGTCCATTCGACTCAGTTAGAGGAGCCGTCTGCCAGCGGAGGGGCATCGCAACATAGTCCGGTCGTTTATGTGAGTAACTCTTGACCAAGACGTTCGGGGCTTCGACAACTTCAAAGCTCAGGCAGCCCTCTTCAGATCGATATCTCGCGCCGTTAACCAACCGGGTAAACAACGAGACAACATAGCTCCCCCCCTTAAGATGTTCCATCGGGAGCGGAATCCGAGCTTCGTAACGACCAGGCTCGCGACGCTCAAGGAGTGCGGGTGTCTCATCGGTGTCGTAGCTCTGAAAGATCCGCGCCCCTTGATGCATCAACGTGAGCCCGACAATTTGACCCGATTGAGGTTGTCGGACCTCATAAACCAATCGAAGCGTCGACGGCTCGAACTGCTCGATTTGTTGGCTTTGGTTCCCTTGGGCATCCAAGAGCTCTGCTTCCATGACCTGCAATGGCAAGGAGTCGTCGCGGTCGAATCGCACAACTCCACTATCAGCACTCGCGATCATATCCGATTCATAGGTCCGAATCACTTCATCGGTCTCACCGTCTGCGACGATCTGCCCTCCCTTGAGATAAATACAACGCGTACAGAGGGTCCTCATCATTCCCATGTTGTGGCTGACAAAGAGGACGGTCCGCCCCTCACCGGAAGCAACCTCGCTCATTTTGCCGAGACACTTCCGTTGGAATTCGTAATCGCCGACGGCAAGGACTTCGTCGACAATCAAGATTTCCGGGTCAAGGTGAGCAGCGACAGCGAATGCCAGCCGGACTTTCATCCCCGAGCTGTATCGTTTGACGGGGGTATCGATAAACCGAGCGACACCAGAATAATCAATGATTTCATCAAACTTACTATCGACCTCGGCCTTGGTCATGCCAAGAATCGTGCCATTGAGGTAGACATTCTCACGGCCCGTAAGCTCTCGGTGGAATCCCGTGCCGACTTCGAGGAGCGATGCGACCCGGCCACGCAGGCGGACCCGACCTGCTGAAGGCCAGGTGATCTTGGAAAGGATCTTCAAGAGGGTCGACTTACCTGCGCCATTCCGACCGATAACCCCAACCGCCTCACCCCGCTCGATCTGAAAGGTCAGATCCCGGAGGGCCCAGAGCAGGTCTTTTTCCTCCCGACCCTCAGCGGCGGCACGGATGGTATCCAGACGTCGCAAGTTCCGAAAATTCCGGAGCGGCGCCCTCAACATCGAAGCAGCAGCCATCACCAACGTGTCATTACGTTCTTGTGCCGCACCGATTCGATAAAGCTTGCTTACATGTTCGACGGAAATGGCGAAGTCCGACATGGTACCCTGAGCGCTCTGGAGTAGAAAGATTGATGGAAGAGAGAGATGACTGATCCACTGCAAAGGCAAGTCGTTGGAGCAGCCATCCGATCCTGCCAATGACCACAGTCTCGATCAGGAGTCGTTCCAATCGCCTCTGGTTCTGGCGTCTGGCTTCGGAAGCGATGGAAATCAACCGACGTCGGCGAAGAGCCGCTCAGAGCGACGGAAGAAGATACCGCCACCAATGAGGAGAAGAATCGTCACGATGATTGCTTCAATGATCAATGGCCAGTGGTACTCGAACGCACCCCCGAAGACACTGGCCCGAAGAGTCGAGATCACCGCGACCATCGGATTGAGCCCATAGATGTACAAGGTTACTCCTGGCAACTTGTCGATGATCCGTACTGCCGGGTAAACAACAGGAGTCGCCCACATCACGAATTGAACGATAAATGTCATGCTGTAGGCAATATCTCGGTATTGAATTGCCAAGGCTGACAAAAGCAATGAGATCCCGAGACTCGCTGCAATCATCAGGACTGTGATTGCTGGGATCGCCAGGATTACCCAAGGGGTCGGCAAGAAACCGTTAAAGAGAAAGGCGACCACCAGGAGACAGTAGCCAATCGTTAGATCAATGAGCCGGGCGGTGACGATCGAAATCGGACCTGCCATCCTCGGGAAGTAGACCTTGTTCATCACTTCCGCGAGGCTAACCAGGCTAGTGCTCCCCTCGCGGAATACATTAGAAAAGTAGGTCCAGGGGATCAGACCACAGAGTGCGAAGAGTGCGTAGGGTTGATTGTCAGGAACCGTGATCCCCAGCGCCCTGCCGAAGATCAAGGTAAAAATAAGCATCATCGCCAATGGCTGGATGACAGCCCATCCTATCCCAAGCGCTGATTGTGCGTAGCGGACTCGGATTGCCCGGAGCACCATGTGATAAAAGACATCTCGATACTGCCGGAATTCTTCAATGGCGAAGGGACGCCAATCAGGCTGTGCTTCCAGAACCGTCTCTCGGATTGGGGAAGCGGAGAGATCGGATTTGAGACCGCCGGCAGTCGCCTGAATATCCATAGCGCTCCCAATTTAAGTGGTGGCCGAAGGATGGAGAGGCCAAGGGAGGGAGTGAGTGGGCATGATCATTCGATTAGTTCAATGTTAGCTCAGTAACCTTAATGCCGTCAACGAATCGTCAGCCGGCGATCGGTGAAGTGAATCAGTCATCGAAATCGTTGAATCTCTCCCGACCCGAATCCGGAGGTGATTTCAACCCAACTCTCCGATCCTGAAGTATCCGTACTGAAAAGTATCTTAGAACATCAATCCCGATTGTGGGAAGTGATTGCCGAACTTGCAAGCGCTGCTGATCGTGACGCCGCCGCGATCACAGCCTCCATCAGCGCTCCGCGGATCCCCGCGCCTTCTAAGACACGGAGCCCAGCAATGGTCGTCCCGCTGGGACTGGTCACCTGGTCTTTCAAAGCACCAGGATGTTCTTTGGTCTCCAAGACCATCCGGGCCGCTCCGAGCATCGTTTGGGCAGCAAGTTCGGTTGCAATCGCCCGAGGGAGCCCAGCGTGAACCCCTCCGTCCGACATTGCCTCGATCATCGCATAGACAAAAGCCGGACCACTCCCCGAGAGACCCGTCACTGCATCGATCAAGGTCTCCGGGACCTTTTGCACGAGCCCAACCGACTCCAACAAATCTCGGACTAGCGCTTCATCCCTTGCGGTGACGCCAGGGCCATTGCAGTAGGCCGAGGCCCCACTCCCAATCAATGCAGGAGTATTCGGCATCGCGCGGACGACCCGAGCCCGGGGATCGAGCTGGGCGACCAAATCCCTCATTGGGACTCCCGCCGCGATCGAAACCAGCAGTCGGTCGGCGGCCCCTTGAGAACTAATCGAGCCGATTGCCTCCTGAATCATCTGAGGTTTGACCGCCAGCACGACCACATCACTCAATCGGAGAACCTCGAGATTCTCCGGAGTGACTTGGATTCCCGTGGCTGTCGAGAGTTGATCTCGGATCGAAGCGACTGGATCGGAGGCAACAATCGAATCCGGAGTCGCCAGCCCCGATCGAATCATCCCTCGGATCAGCGCTGAGGCCATCTTCCCCGCACCGAGGAAACCCCATCGCGTTTTCTGGTTCGGTTCGCCCCCGGCTTTCATCAAATCAGACACCTCACGATTCTGAGCTGCCATTCAAGAGAGTGACCAAACAATTACCGTACCACACTCGAGGGATCGAGCGATTCACCCTCGTTCCTCCTCTCCGAATGAGCAAAACTCCAGAACCAAGGAATCGCCGACCTCTCGGGAATCCGCATGTTAAGCTTCCGTCCAGATGAAATTCCGAGATCGGAAACTTGCGAGTTTCTCTCTCACCAGTATTGAGGCTTATCTTCAGATCGATCGTCGAGGTAACTAAGTTGTTTACACTCGTCGCTTTGTTAGATCTGAACAAACCCTTTTCTTTACTGGTTGTCACATTTCGATGATCACACAGAGTTGAGTGGACATGGTGTCCGCTTAAACTCTAATTCCGCTAGTTAGAGTTCGATCGAGGTCGCGACTTCGATTTACGGTCACACCAGGGAGGGATTCTTCTTCGGATTCGCCAGACGATCAGGATCGGATCAGGCGAGTTCCACCGCACGCTTGAGCAACAGGGAATATCAGTCATGACGCATCGGAAGCGTTCGGCGATCGCCTCGTCCGAGTTACTCGAACCTCGTGTCTTGCTCAGTGACGGCAGCCTCGTTGCCCGTTGGGTCGGCCAGAATGGACACGATCTCGTCGGTCGTTCGAGCGATCCCGGTCCAAGCGGGATCCAGGACATCCAGATTACCCTCGAAGGACTCTCGGCGAAACTGAGTGTTGAATCGCTTGAAGTCCGAGGTTTTGGTGGGGGACTTTGGTCCTACCAATCGCTGAATAACGCCTGGGCTGCAGCCTTCGTCCAGGAACCTGGAACGACAGAAGCAGCACTCTTCATCGAGCCTTACCAAATCGAGGTCGGGCGTGAATTCTCGGTCCGAGTCTGGTACAGCGACGGCTCGACAACACAGGTCTTCCTCGATGGTGGCACAGCAGATCCTGACCTTCGGATGCCCGAAGCCACTGCTGTTGCAAGCTGGATAGGTCAGAACGGAGACGACCGAGTTGGTCCGGGGCCGAGCGTCGGACCTGACGGAATCCAGGATGCCGTTATCGCCTTATCGAACTTGACGGAAGAAGTTGAGGTGGACCGGATTCTTATAGATGGTGGGCCGATTGGACTTAGCTGGGCTACGGGAACGAACCAGGTTGCGCTCGCGAACGCAGAACTCGTCCGTGACCCTGGTGACCCGACGTTAGGTCTTCTCTATTTGCAGTCACCGATCGATTTAGAAGGTTCCTCCCTTGATCTGACGATACTATATGTCAATCAGACCAGCGACCAAGTCGCCGTCACTGCAGAGTCGATTGATCCGGGACTCCAAGTCGAAGCAGCACCCGAGCTGCCAATTCGATCTAACATGATGGTCGCGGAGTGGCTCGGCCAGGGCTTCGACGAGATAGTCGGGCCTGGTGCAATTTCAGTTGGCCTCGACGGATTACCCGCCAACCGAGGTGTGGTTGCAGCGACGCTTACAGGATCTACACGAGGTGAGAGTTGGGTTTACCATCCTGATGATCGAACTGTTGTCCACACCGAACCAGGTGCGGGACAACTCGTTTTGCGAAGAAACACGGTTAACACCTCCCTTGCAACGATTAATTTTGCTCCCGAACGCAACCACGAGGACACCAATTTTACTCTCAGAATCAACTTCGATGACGGAACGTTCTCGATTCTCCGATTCCACGGAGAGCTAACAGATCTAGGACTCCGCTCCCCAACCCCAGATCTTACAAATCACATCACTGCAGCTCCGGGTGACGATCTCCAAGCATTAGTGGATCAGTACGACGTTGTAGAGCTTGAATCAGGGATCTTCGAACTTGATAAGCCGCTGGTCTTGAATCGGCCGGTGAAGCTTACGGGAACCTCTGATTCCACACTCCTGTTTCGGCAGCAATCAGACAGTGAACCTTGGACAGCAGCGATCACAATCCACCACGGTCAAACAACACTCGAAGGGTTTGCGATCAGATTCGCAAGTACTGTGGAGTGGAATTCGACGGTTTCGTTTGGTCCTGCGGTGATCGCCAGTACGATCACTGGTTCGACCGAATCAAATCAATCGGGAACTAAGGTGGGAATCTCGATCTTGGGACTCGATCTCCAAGCCCCACCCGTTCAGATAACAAACGATATCCCTAGCCTTGGTGTCAAGCTGATCCAACTGGTCTCCGCCGAAAGTGGCAAGATCATCGGCAACACACTAAAAGGTGGAACGGTTCAGCTCCGAGGAGGTCCTTGGGAAGTTCTCGAGAACCACTATCGCGGTGCAACACCCGGTACCTTTGCGTTTGAAGTCTTTGCAATCTTAGAGCCCCATGATCTCCAGATCCGAGACAACATCGCATCACCAGAACCAGGGTCGGGGAAGACCTATCGCTTCGCTGTCCTGACACAGGGTGGTGAACGAATCAACGTTGAAAGCAATCGAATCGAGGGGATCGGGCCACGCGATGCTGATTTAATCCCCCATCCAAATGCCCCCGAAATCATCCTTACTGAAGCATATCGAGTCCGCTTTGAAGGGATGCCACTTCGACTTACTGCGGATGGTACCATCCTCCAGATACCAGAACCACAAGGGGCGACTCCTCAAGCCGGTGACATTCTCGCCATCCTTACAGGGCCGCTAGCTGGTGAATGGCGTCGAGTCGACCATGTGATCGATCCGGCAACACTCCTCCTCGATCGCCCATTACCGGACGATTTACCAATCGGTGTGGTCTCTGTATCGACAGGGTTCACTGATTTGGCAATCGCTGCGAACGAAATCAACGTCAGGGGAAGTTCCGAATCGTCCCCGATCGTCTTGGCTGGTGCCCATTTTGGTTCAGAAGTTTCCAACAATACTATTATCGGTGGAGCCCCATCGCGGTTTCTCTCCACGGCCGCTGAAGAACCGGTTCATTGGGGATGGACCCACACTCCTGTCTTCGGACTTGAGCTATCCTCCAACACATTCATCGACAGTTTAGGAGGGATTACTGTCGGAACTCAACGCGGTGACGAGTATAAGACGAGCGTTGGTCGGGTTTACTTCCAAGGTGCGCTGACCTCTAATGATTTCGAATGGAGATCCGACTACTTTGTCGAAACCGGCACACAATCAAATCCACTCGGCGTACAACTCGGTGACGTCCGTGCGCTCGATCCGATTGAGTCGATACTTCAATCCTCCGGAAACCGAATGACACTTCCGCCTGGGATTGATCCTGCTGATCCCATAGAGGTCCATGTCGCAACGCTTAATGGTCGACCTATCGTGTTCGAGACAGTATCAATCGACACGAGCTTCCAAGAACCTCTCGGTCCTCCCGGAGGATTGCGATTAGTTTCTGACTCCGGGATCGACTCTGCTGATCGCCTCACGAATGATCCTCGACTCAGATTCGATCCGGTAGTCGGCGCCATCGGTTTCGAATATCGAGTGGTCGGACGTGACTCAAGTTATCTCCCCTTGGAACCTGGTACGTTCGAGTTTGATCCAGGCCAGCTTGGAGACGGTGCAGTAAACATTCTTGTCCGTGGTGTTGATTCACTCGGTACTCCTGGCTCTGAAGCTTCGGTGAGCTTTACTCTTGACACAACAGAACCGATACCGTCTTCAGTCATCCTCTACGACGATACTGGGGTTTCCAGCACTGACAGCCTTACTGCACGGTCATCGCCCCGATTCCGCGCCATGGCCGACGGTAGTGATACATTAGTACTTTTCGTCGACCAAGTGGAGACTGATCGTCGGACGGGGTCTGGTGTCCTCAAGCCAGATCGTCGGCTAGATGACGGAGAGCATCGGTTTGTTGTCTTGACAATGGATCCTGCAGGTAATGTTGCCGAAAGTGAACCGCTCGACATCACGATCGACACCACTCGTCCCGACCGTGTCGCTCATCTGGAGCATCTCGGTTCCGGGTGGTTTCAGTTCGACGGTGTTGACGATGCTGCCTATTACACCTATCAGGTGCTGGGTGAAGCCTCGGTTGAGATAGGTTCCCGAACCGCCTTTCACATTCCCAGGCTCCCCTTCGGAACTTCGTTCGTCTCGGTCCGTGCCATTGATGCAGCAGGGAATCGGGCGTCGCAGTCACTTGTCCGTGCCGAGATTCAAGAGCCGAGTCGGAATTGGCTGGACCAACGGCCTGGGATCGACTTTGTGGGGCCTGATCGAGACTTTATTCGTCCCGACGGTATCCTCGATCTTGGGATTGCCCTTTCTGGACTTCCTACGGATCGTCAGATCAAGACCGTCGATCTCCAAGGTCATGGTGGTGGCCGCTGGCAGTTCGGGATTGAGCCGGCATCACATTGGAAAGTAGCGCTGTTTCAAGCCCCAGGCTCTTCGGTAGCAGAGCTCTACTTCCAACCCTATCAATTCGATCAAGGACGTTCTTATCATCTCCGTCTCGGTTTCGACGACGGGACCATGGTCGACTTCTTCTTGGAAGGGGGGCCAGTGGATCCCACCCTCTCATCCGTCGACGTCAGTCTTCCCGGACTCTCGTTTTCGATCGATCAAGCGCTCGAAGAACCACAGAGCCTCGGCTTTGATTCACCAAGTACATCTATTACAGAATCACTACGCAACTTGTTCCCTACTGAAACGAATCTGAACGCAAGAATCGAGGTCGTCGCATTGAGCGAGCCTCAGGAGGAGAATCGATCCAACGAGCGCGACCAAAAATTGGAATCAGCGGCGAGGCCATGGCAGTTATCTAGTTGGCGTCGCCTCCTTAACCAATCTGCACTTAAGTTCAGAGGGTGGTGGCCAACTTAGTAAGCTGGCCCCGACCCTCTGGAATCGTTACTCTTCGTCGAGTAGTCGCTGAGTGACGAGTTGTTGGCAATATTTGCACCACCTCCAGCGCTCAGAGCCGATCCGATCGTCCAGCTCCTGCTTGGCGATTCGGATCGTTCGGAACCAGAGTAAGTCCGGATCGTCGCGTCCACGGTCGAGCTTCGAACAGTGGGCAAAGTGAAGTAAGTTCGTCGAGGCCCGAGGACGCCGACCGCTCCGGAGGCCAGGCTCGGGAACCGTGCCATGAAAAACATAGCCGACTGCCCCACGTTGGGTTTCGGCAAGCTCATCGGTGCCCTCGATGATCTGGACTGACGCATCGATCGACTGATCGACAAGCATAGAGTATCCCCCCGAGTTTACGGGCAATTCGTGCTTCCAAATTCTATAATCGGCACAACACGACACCCGAGATGAGAGGATTGGGCAGATCCAAATTATTGTCGGAACGCTCGGAATACCGAGAACTGATTTTTGCTCAGAAATCCGACCCTGGATTGCGTTGATTAGAGAGTTAGGGTGCAAGGAGTAATCTAGGCGACTAATCACGACCCGCGCGAAACCCGCGACGAGCCCGACGGTGGGCTCCGGCTTCAAACCAATCAGTCGGCAGCTCGGCCTCATCGATGAGTTCGATCGAAATCTGGGACCGACCGAATCCCTCAGGAGGGAGTCCCCAATCGAGCACGATCCGGTAAGCAATCCCTGTTTCGCGACCAGCCCAGAGATCAATGCTCTTGGGGAGTAGACGGCGGTCTTGTGCGTGGAGAATTCCCCGAACGCGTCGGCATCGGAGTGTTGTTCCAGCATCCAAAGGGTTATCGATCGTCTCGTCCTCTAGCAATTCCAAGTCGTAGGCGTCAGAGAGCCGTTCCAACATTGTTGTCAGGTGAAGAAAGGGCATCGTGACGTCTTCTCGTTCCACGATCCACTTCGCGATGAGCCCAGCGTCTCCGGTAAGAATGGGACCCACTGGAGGGACGATCCACTCTTCCTGACCACTGCTACCGACCCAAAATTCACTGACAGGTAAGACTCCAGGGTGTCGCATGGCGAATCGCTCACCGCCGTCGAAGTAAAGGTCCCCGACGACTTCCTGCTCCCCCGTCCTCCGCCGTCGGACAATGGATGTGAATCGGTAGTGTCTGGGCCCAAGCTCTTTGGCCTCTTCCAGGCTTCGGGCGACCGTCGCAAAGGCTTGCGGAGTGGAGTCATCAGTGAGCCACCAGAGACTTAATACAACGAGCACAGCAGCGGCACTCAATAAGGGAGACCATCGTCTGACGCGTCGACGTTGCCAGAAACGGCGCGCCTGTTCTGGATCTGGATCGGAGTGTTCAAGGTGATCGTGGGCCAAGATCGCATTCAAGACGCGGCGGATCCGATCCTCCCGCGCCTGTCGATTGGGCCGAATCGCTAGTCGAAGAAGCGAATCGATCAAACTTAGGTCCGCCTCGCGGCGTCGTGCTTCGGAAGGTCCTTCGTCTTGAGCCATGCTCAGATTTCCATTGCCTGGAGCTTGCGGTTTAGACAGTCCAATAGTCGGGTCTTGGCACGTTGGAGTCGTTTTTAGACCGCCTCGGGCGCGAGCCCAAGACGATCAGCGATTGTCTTCATCCGAAGCTCTTCGCGATATCTAAGCGTAATCGACTCTCGGTAAGGGTCTGGTAACCGCTGGACACAGTCTCTGAGTGCATCCAATTTGTCATCGATCGAGTCTCCCTGAAGCAGTTGCAGTTGGTCGAATCGGGCGCTCAGATATTCGAGGGTCTGCTGATCAGAGAGTTCTCCCCCACGAGTCGCGGTCCTAAAATGACTCAAAATGACCTTTGCGGCAATTCCACGCAACCAAGGGGCAAACGGACGGGATTTGTCAAAATCGTCCAATCTCCGCCATGCTGTTAGCATCGTTTCTTGAAAGATGTCGTCTGCTGCCGCATCGTGACGAACCGCCGCTCGGATGTATCCGATTAACATGTCAGCGTTCTCTCGGACCAAAATCTCGAAGAGATCTTTGGAGTCCATCTTTGCAACCCCTCATCAGCCAAGGTCCCCGTCTTTATGGGATTGTTGCCAGACTTTGGCAAAAAAGGGACAACAATCGAGTCCAGCGATTGTTCGAGCCAACTTCGAACCTCATCTCCGCCAGGAAGCAGACCAGAATATCGATTTCTTGAGATACACCTTGCGAGCAACGAATCGATTTCGTTATTCTGGCAGTCTTCAATATTCAGTACAAGCAATCAGATACCTTCGGTGTCTAATTCGACGGGGTGAGTGCGGTGGCAGTACCGAAGCGTCGGACATCAAAATCGAAGAAAGGGCTGCGTCGGAGTCACGATGCACTCAAGTTCAGGATAGCACTGGTCTCGTGTGAACAGTGCGGCGCAATGAAGCCCAGACACACAGTTTGCCCTGAGTGTGGCTTCTATCGCGGGTTTCAAGTGTTCAAGAACGACGTTGGTGAAGAGTAATCGGGCGAGGAATCAGCGATGGGACGTGTCTGTGAAGTCTCCGGCAAGAAAACTGGCTTCGGCAACCATGTGACGATTCGAGGTAAAGCGAAATACCTCGGTGGTGTCGGTACCAAGATCACCGGAATTAGTCGTCGGAAGTTCAAGCCAAACCTACAAAAAATCAATGTCTGGCTGCCCAATGGCACAACACGGAAAATCCGGGTTGCGACCTCAGTGATCCGATCAGGTATGTTGACGCTCGAAGTCGATGGCAAAATGCAGACCTTCCCCTTGATCAAGGCTGTCGAAGGGAGCGAAGAGGCAAAACAACGTCTCGGCAGACTTTATCCGATCTAAGAGACCGATTTAGAGTTCAAATGCAGCACAATTTCGTTTGCGGGCTCGATCAGTTCCTTTGGTTCTGGTTTCGAGCCTGTGTCATCTGTGCGTTAATGCAAATATTTATTCTATTAATAGACATTTGAAAGACAAGCACATTTATGCTGTCTATCTCTTTCAATGGTCCGGTAAATATCGCAGGATCTCTCACAGCTTTGATGATTTGTGCGAAACTCACTCACATGTGGAGTGAGACTGTGGGGGTGATGCACTTAGAAAGCCGGATCCGAGATCTAAGCATCGTCATCGGCAGCGCCTATCTACCAGTTCTATGGTTGACTGGGGAAGTGACTGATCACCTCGCCTAGCGGGTCTTGTGGCTACGCACTCCAACCTCTTCCACAGACCAGACCGCTGCAGCAAGGGTCGCTGACGGACCAACTCCCTGTGATCGTAAAGTCGTCCACGGAGGACAGGTTGGGGGCGACTTCGATTGTAAAGTAAGGCTCCCGGTGATTCGGTCCGGAGTGACAAGGAACCGAAGACGGTTGATCTCCTGATTCAGACCAACGATAGTGGCAACCTCGGACTCCGTAAGAGAACCTCGGGGCTACACAACATCAGACTATCCGATCAGGAGTCACATCGATGAATCGAAGTGAACGCCAGCTAGACTTAGGACAGCCCGGAGCGATCATCCTTCTTGGACTCGTTCTCTCGGTGATGTCGGGGTGGATGACCTCTGCGAAGGCCCAAGATCGATCACCCAATTTTGTTGTTATCTTCGTCGACGATCTGGGCTATGCCGATATCGGTCCTTTTGGCTCAACGAAACACCGGACACCGAACCTTGATCGGATGGCGTTCGAAGGGAGAATCTTCTCCAACTTCTACGTCACGAGTGGTGTCTGTACGCCATCGCGGTCCTCACTGATGACCGGTTGCTACCCGAGGAGGATCGGACTGCATCAGAATGAAAAGAATGACTGGGTTCTCTTTCCAGGAAACGCACGAGGACTGAGTTCGAGTGAAGTCACCGTGGCCGAAATCCTCAAAGGCGTTGGTTACACGACCGCGATCGTTGGGAAGTGGCACCTCGGTGATCAACCCGACTTTCTTCCCAGACGACACGGCTTCGACTCTTATTTCGGCATCCCGTATTCGAATGACATGGGGCACGATTCCCGACGAGAGCCGTACAGCTACCCTCCTCTGCCACTCATGCGGAACGAGGAAGTCATCGAAGAAGAACCCGACCAGCGCTTGATCACACGACGCTACACTGAGGAAGCGGTCCGGTTCCTCACGGCGAATCGTGATCGCCCCTTTTTCTTGTACCTCGCACACACGATGCCCCACTGGCCCCAGTATGCCAGTGAAGCCTTCGCTGGAAAGAGTGCCAATGGCAAGTGGGGAGATGCTGTCGAAGAGGTCGACTGGTCGACCGGCCAGATTCTCGACACCCTCCGAAATCTCGAAATCACTGAGCAGACCTTCGTCATCTTCACTTCCGACAACGGTGGCGCAACAAACCATGGCGCAAGTAACACCCCACTTCGAGGTGGCAAGGGGAGCACTTGGGAAGGTGGTCATCGTGTCTGCAACATCATGTGGTGGCCAGGCACAATTCCACCCAACACAGAATGTACCGAACTCGCGACCACGATGGATATCCTCCCGACCTTCGCCGGGCTCGCCGGTGCTGAAGTTTCGGGTGGCCCGGTAATCGACGGCCAGGACATCAGACCTTTGGTCGTCGGTAATCCCGAGGCCAAAACACCGCATGATCGCTACTTCTACTACTTCAAGGGAGACCTGCACGCAGTTCGATCAGGCCCTTGGAAGCTCTTCGTCAGCCAACGCCTCCAACGTCGACGCGAGGGTCAGCCAGCCCCCCAACCTTTTGCAACTGATGATCAACCTGTCCTCTATAATCTCGTGAACGACATCGGCGAGACGACCAATGTTGCCTCCAAACATCCTGATATCGTCGCTCGACTCCTCACGTATATCGAAGAGGCTCGCGAAGATCTCGGCGACGGTGACCGACAAGGCAACAATCAACGCAAACCTGGTCAAGTTGAGGAACCACAAACCTTAACGAGTAACAAGTGAAATCGCTGCCTACTATCTCTATTTCCTGATTGCACGGAGTTCGAAAGAGGGTTAGCCACGACCTGGGGAGTACATTCCTTAGCCCGAGAGTGTTCGAGAGGTTTTCTTGAGTTCGTACAACGTTCGTCCCGTCCAACCTTGCGACGCCCTTCGCATTCTTACATCAGAAATATAGACACACAAATAAACATTAGACGCTCTCAGCTTCTCTTCGACGCGTTCTGCAGGCCTTCCTGGTCTTGAGCATCGGGCTCGGCTCGGCCTCGCTTGTGGCCCAGGAGGCAAAAATCACCGCGACCTCCAAGCCCTTGAATCCTTGATCGGAAACTGGATGAGCGAGATCAAGGATGAAGCTGGTCGGACGGTAAAGATCAACGATACCTGGCGGTGGATGCTCAACAGGTCGTTCATCCCCGTCGAATCGAATGTCACCGTCGACGGTGAACCCTTCTTGACGGAAGGCGTGACCATCTACTGGGACGAAACGGCGGAAACCATGCGATCCGTGGCCTTTTGGAATAACGGGACGTGGTTTCGTGCAACGTCAAATGTCGAACCTAACGGGACTATCTGATTCTACCAAACGGGAATAAACAGCTCCGGCACTCCGTTCTCCTTTACGCTCAGTATCAAGCCCAAGGAAGAGGCCAAAGATGGATACATCGCGGAGTGCACAGACATGGTGGGTCCGGTCAAATTCCTGCCACGTCTTGAGTTTCGCCCCAACACCTCGACCGTGTCTGGGGTGGGGGGAAACTGACACAGAGCGAGTAGCCCCACGCGCCCCTTTGCAGGTTCGTAGTGATGCACCAGCTCACCCCCAGTAGATCGCCCGTTTCGAACACTCAGAGCGCAGTCAAATATCTCTTTTTCGGTAAGCCTTCAGCGGAATTCAGTAATCTTGCATTGCGATGACCGGGAGATTCCACTGGGATCATGACGATCGCGAGCACCGAGACCCTTGACGCCAGATCGCTTCAGGCCTTGCTCGGTGCGCAATTGACCGCCGAGCAAGCGACCCTGATCTTGGAGCAGGGCAAGGATGCGGTCGTCTTCGCGCTGCTGAACCTGGCCAAG
>CAZEAN010000052.1:0-41249 GCA_964510225.1 uncultured Isosphaeraceae bacterium | reverse complement strand
CCCGTCGACAACTCCTTGAGAGGAAAATCAAGGAACAGGAAGGGGGCCAGCAGATGAACGTCAGGCGATGATTAGCCACCAACGGGAGGCGCCGTCATCTGCTGTAACTGGAACCCAGAGAAGGCTCTGAACATTTCGGGCAAGGAGGCCAGATGGAGATGAAGTAGGCTCCCGATCGCGTTCTGGTGATGAAACAAATCGGCCGTTGTCGTCAAGGCACCCGCATGATCCCCAAGGGTATTAATCTGTTCCACAGGGACAAGCTGCCAGCGCTTCGACTGGTAGCCACGAATCAAAGTCCCCGCATGACCGATCCATGTACTCCGGGTCATCATCCGCTCGACGGCAAGCGGTTCAGATCCACTCGGACTCAAGACAGCATCGAACGGAAAGATTCCTGCTCCAGCCACTTCACGATCACCGATTCGGATCAGACGACCAAGATAAGCCGCTCCACCCGCCTCAGCATAGATTGGAGTGCCTCGACGAACCTCTCCTCTCAATGATTCGATCATCGTTAAATTCATCGTAAGCCGCTCTGCAAAACACTCAGGATGACCTGGACCGATGATGATCAAATTTGGATCGTCAGGAAGTCGCTCATCCGTTAATGGCGAGAATTCGATCAACTCCGCACCCAACGCTTCCAACGTCTCAAGAGTGTCCGGGAAGTAGCAGCCGAAGGCGGCGTCTCGTGCAAAGGCGACGCGGAAGGAACGCCTTTGGCCACTTTGACGGCACGGGAGCGTCTGAGGAAATCGGTCGAGCCGTTGCGGCGCCCTCGAAAGCGCTAACTCCAAAATCTGGTCGATATTAGCAAAACGACTAAAGCTCGAAGCCAGTGACTTGATGACATCACGATGCAAGGGCGCAAACCGTGGGGCCGATCGCACGGACTGTCGAGCAGCCGGGAGCTCTTCAAGGGCCCCAAGGACAGGGAGATCGAGCACCAGCTCAACCATCCGTTGCATCGCACGGAATTCGCGACGATCAACTAAACCATCAAGGAAAACACCTACGACTCCTTCAGGTATTTCCGGGAGGTAGAAATCATCAAGCGATCGGCAAGGAATCGACAAGATTATCGGGACATCGAGAACCTCAATGATCGGTCCTAACAATCCAGGCCCCCAACATGGATCTACCTTCAAAGCCGGTTCCTGCTCATCAATGATCCGTCTTCCCAACGGCGCTTCGAGCGTTCCCTCGATCATCGTGAGATCACTGTGGAGTGATCCTCGGCAGAACGAAGAACTTAAGACCTCGGGTGACATCAGCCAACCATCGAGATGACGTCCGGGTAAGCCCGATGCCTTTGTGATCGTTTCGGTACCCACTGGGCAGGCGCGGGTCCGAAAGTGCTGAACCCGTAATTTTGAGGCAAAAAGCGTTGCCAAAAACGCGATGCCAATCGGTGACGGGTCGGGGCTGGAGCCAGGAATCGCGAGCGCTAGTCGGGGGATATTACGCGTCATCTCGGGTCGTGTTGGGTGGTGGGAAGATCACAACCCTCAACTGTTGAAGATCAACAAGAAGGATGGTGATCGATAAAGCGAACACGTTCGAGATTCGTGAGGAAGACACTACGTCATGATCATTGTGCTTCCAGTCGGTTCAATGATAGAACGAAGAACCGCGCGGTCAAGTCGCCTCGTCGACACCATTTTTTCATGCAATCACACAATTTAGATTTGGCGTAGATCGTTAGCACATTTGAGGCTCGGGCGAGAACACTTCCTCTCAGTTCGACGGGCTAAAGAGACCGGGAATCCAACTGCCAAGTATGCTGGAGAGGGTCAGAATCAGGAAGATTCCGAAGAGGTTGAGCCAGATCCCAGCAGCAAGCATTTGTTTGATGCTGACGCGACCAGAGCCATAAACGATCGCGTTTGGCGGTGTAGCAACAGGAAGCATAAAAGCGCAACTCGCGGCGAGGGTCGCGGGGACGAGGATCACGCCCGGCTCGATCCCCTGGTCGAGTGCAACGCTGTGAAAGATCGGGATCATCGCCGCAGTTGTCGCAAGATTGCTGGTCAATTCGGTCAGGAAAATGATCGTGGTTGTCGTAATTGCCGGGAGGCTAGAGGGGCTTACTCCCCAATTGGCAACACCTTGACCAATCCAACGATCGAGCCCGCTGGCGCTGATCGCCGAAGCCAGGCTGAGGCCACCCCCAAAGAGTAACAAGACACCCCACGGAAGTTTCTCCGCCTCGCGCCAATCAATGGCGAAGCGGCCCCGACGGAGATCAACCGGGATCACGAAGAGGGCAATCGCACCCGCGAGGCCAATGATCGTGTCGTCGAGCCGTCCGATCAGGGGGACCCATCGGATCAACACATCCCACTGGCTCAGCGGTGTCCGAAAAATCCAGAGCAGGGCAGTTCCGAGGAAGACAACCGCCACCGTCCACTCTCCACGAGTCATCGGACCGAGCTGCTGGAGTTGGTCTCGGATGAGACGGTCCCCACCAGGAATACCCTGAGCCCGAACTCGAAAGACGAATTTTGTAAGGAGCAGCCAGGCGACAACAAGATAGAGGCAGGCAAAGGGTAAGGCAAAGGCCATCCAGGTCGCAAAACTGATCTCGTTGCCCCGGTCGGACATGAAGCCGGCGAAGAATACGTTGGGCGGGGTTCCGATTAATGTTGCCGTACCACCGATACTTGCAGCATAGGCAGTACCGAGCAGCAACCCCGCCGCAAATCGCTCCGGATCAAGGGCGTTCGTCTCACTTGGGTTTGATTGTCCACTCAATTGGTTCTTGAAGACAGAGACAACACTCAAGGCGATCGGAAGCATCATCACTGTGGTCGCGGTGTTGCTGATCCACATACTGAGACCCGCAGTTGCAATCATGAAGCCGGCAACCAATCGGCTCGGTTTGCTTCCCACAGCAGCGATGGTCAGCAGCGCAATCCGTCGATGAAGATTCCAACGTTCGACCCCGATTGCGAGCACAAACCCACCGAGGTAGAGGAAAATAAACCGGCTCCCGTACGGTGCGGCGGCACGCGTGATCGGATTCGGAACATTGATCCGACTGAGCAAACTTGGATCGACCGATTGCTCAACAGCCTCATTAACCGAACCCAATACTACGACCGCTTCATCAAGACCAAACTCGATGATGGTGCAGGGAACAGCTCTTCCTTCCTCCGGTTGGTAGAGAACAACCTCACCCGTTTGGGGTTCCGTGGGAAAGGCGCCGAAGAGGGGAAAGAGGACGAGCGGTAATAATGCAGTGACCGGTAGCGGGAGGGCTTCGGTCATCCAGAAGACGGCCATCAGCGTCCCAATCCCCGCCGTCACACGTCCTGACTCGTTGAGCGCTGCCGTATCCCCGAGAAGAGCATAAACCGCCAATGCCAATCCGATCCCGACCAAGCGACCAATCCAGCGTTTAACCTCAGAACCAGCCGAGGAACTGGGATCAGTCGGGGCTTCATCATCAACCGTACCAGCCATCGAGTCATTCCCAATCAACCCGTGAGCGGAATCAACCCGAGAGGCCCTTTGAGTGTGACCGGCTCAAGAATTGGCCCCTCATCGTGATCCTGAAGCGATTCAAACGTCCACTACTTTTGCTGAAATGCAAAGAGATCACCGGTCTCGAATCGGTAGACCCAAGCATGTAACCGAAGCCTCTTCCCTGCAATCGCCTCCTTGACGAAGTCAACTTCCAAAAGCCGGTTGACTTGGTGGACCGTATTTTCCTGAACGGTCGCCATCACCTTTTCCGGAGTCGAAAGATCATTGGAGTACGCTTCGACTCTCTTCTTGACGGCGATCGGGTCTGTGTGAACAAACCGGTATCGATCCGGGAATCCGAACAGGTGATCAACAGAACCTTCGGCTCCTGCTTTTCCGAAAGACTCTCGAACAGTGCCCGAAGTGAACGATGGACACTCTCTCGATAATATCGGAAGCCACGTTTGATATACTCAGCCATCGGTGATTACTGGTTTTCTAGCTGTCGCAAGTATTCGGTAAGCGATCGACGACCATTGAGGCTAGCGAGGAACTCGACAAGATCCCGGACGTCCCTCTTTGAAAGAGTTTCCAGGAGGGTCTCTGGCATTGCAGAAACACCACTTCGTCGCGCTTCGATCTCCTCCGTCGGAATCGAGAAGATCTTACCTTCAGCATCGATCATCGTGAGTGTATCGTTAGTCTCTTTCCGAACGATCCCACTGAGAACTTGCCCGTCGAACGTGGCGACCATCAAGGTTTCGTACCCGGTCGCAATTCTCGCGTTAGGGTCGACGATCGCCTCGAGTAAATAGTCACGATCCTTCTCCGCACCAATCCGACTCATTTCAGGACCGACTTCACCTCCGAAATCATTGACTTTATGACATCGGAGACATTGAGCAGAAGTCCGCCGGAAGAAAATCTGAGCACCTCGGAGCGCGTTGCCACCGGCTCGGCACTCGCGATAGAGATCGACCTTTCGACCAGTCGCTCTCAATGCTTCAATTGCTTCCAGTTGTTCGATGATGGATTCGTCGGTCCGCTCTGCGGCAGCTTCGAGAAGGTCGAGATGGATTTCTTCGGGTAAATCACCGGCCACGAGTGACTCAAGCGACTCTCCGATCAGTTGATCTGCCGATTTGCCTTCGAGGCTTGCCAACGTGGCCATTGCTTGCTGTTGTTCACGGAGAGCCCCGTCCTTAAGGACAGATGCGAGGATCGGAATCGCCAGGGTGGGATCGAGTTTGGAGAGGACTCGGAGCCCGACGGCACGGAGTTCTTCCGAATCGTCACTCGTCGCCAGACGAGCAGCACGACCTAAGCGATCGTCCTCCAGTTGAGCCATCGCCTCAAGTGCTGCAATCCGGATTGCTGTCTCTTCCGCCGGATCCTCAACAATCGATAGCAGAATTGGGGCGGCCTTCGTGATCCCCAGCGTACCGACAGCCTGAGCTGTCTGATTTCGGATCGACTTAGGTGAATCGCCCAAGAGTTTCTCGATCACGGGACTCAGCGCGGCGGCTGCTGGTGTCGCCGATCGAGGTGCAATCGGTCGATAGAGCCCAACCACACGATCGAGATCAGCAGGATCCCCCCAATCAGCGAGGGCTCCGAGGGCCTCCACACGGATCGCTTCCGGGAGGTCGGTGTTCGTTGCCATAGCGGCCAGCGCGTTGGCCTCTTCGGTCCCACCGATCCGAAGATTTGCGTTGAGGACACGGCGGAGGATCGGTACAGGAGTCGCGCCATCAACCTTGAGTTTGCTCAGTTTTTCAGCAGAACCTTCGATCGGAACGTCGTTAATTGCCCGTGCTGCTTCGAGGACTAGCCGAGGATCGGGATCATTGAGGAACTCACTGATTTCCGGGTTACCTTGACGTCGGTAGACCAGGAGCGTCGCGAGGCGGACTGATGCGTCGTCGTCATCTCCGAGTGTTGCCAGCTCCTCATCAGTAGCGGCACCGAGAAGGCCCATCACACCAGCGTGTCGGAGGTAGGGGTCGCGATCGTTGTTCGCCCGAATCATCGTTCTGAGAGATTCGAGCGCTGTTTCGTCGACCATCGATGGCCCGGCTTTGCCAAGTCCGATCGCCGCATGAAACCGGACCTGAGCCGATTCGTCAGCAAGCAACTGCACCATCGCTGTCAACACTTCAGGTCCAGGAGACTCTTCGGTGAGGAAGAACCCACCGAGGATTTTTGCAGCCTGGGCGCGGATCGCGGCACTGGAGTCTTTGGTTGCTCCGATAATCACTGGGCTGACTTCAGGACCGATTTGCCCGAGTCCCCACAACGCATGGAGGCGGGCCATTTCATCGACACGCCCTAGCGCTTCGGTCAGAGCGTCGATAGCATCCGGACCTCGGCTCGCCAAAGCAAACTGGGCCCGTTGACGGATCCGTGCATCGACATGGCCGAGCAAGTCGACCAATGCTGAGAGGGATCGGTCACTGAATCCTTCGTCGAGAAGTCGAGCAACCTCAGCGGCGCTGGGATCAGACTCGGTCCCCGACGCTTTCAGGGTGTAGATCCGACCCTTTCCTGGTTTCGCCCATCCTTCAACCCAATCGCTGATCAAGAGGCCCCCATCGAGACCGAAGTCGACGTCCGTTGCTAGGATCGACCAGAAGAACTGGTGCTCATCCACCATCTTGAACGAGGCACCGTTCGGCTCGACGGCAAAGGAACGGATCCCGGAGATTCCTGGAGTCCCTCGAAAATCGGCGAGGAAGAAGTGATCGTCGTAACGAGCCGGCATCGCGGCGCCACCGGGGTTGTACGTGAAGCCAGAAGGGCCATCCGAGACGTTGATCAGCGGAGGCAAGAGGTAGGCGGCATCGTTTCCTTCCTCTAACGGTCGCCAGAGGTTCTCTGCATTCCAGGGCCCTCGAGCGTTGGGCGACTCAATATATTGGTAGCCGATCCGCCAACCGCTGTCGCCACCCTCGACGATATGGACGAAGCGTGCCCGGTCTCCACCATCGCTGTTGTTGTCGACCGTGAAGAGATTGCCATATCGATCAAAAGCCAGCTCTTGTGGATTTCGGAGCCCGGTGGCGAAAAGTTCGAGGTTGGATCCATCGGAGTCACAACGGAGGACGGAGCCGGTGTGGGGAGCTTCGATCCGTTCCCCCTCCGCCGTCACCACATTCAAGCCTCGATCGCCAATGGAGAAATAGAGCTTCCCATCGGGACCAAAAGTCAGGCCATGGAGATCATGCCCAATAAACGCAACGTGGACGCCATAGCCGGTGCTAAGTGACTTCCGGAGATCGGCCTTGCCGTCACCATCGTCGTCACGGAGGAGCCAGAGATCAGGGATGCAGGTGTACCAAACGTTCCCATCTCGGGCGAGGAGTCCAGCACCGATCCCGTCCGCGACATCATCAAAGTCGGTCGCAAAGACCGAGTCAAAATCGGCGCGCCCATCTCCATCCCGGTCTTCGATTAATCGAACCCGATCGGGCAGGGCGCTGTAATTCTGAAACGTCTCGTCGTCGAGGTACTTTTGATAAACCGCCACTCGATCTTCCACCGTCGTGGCAGCGAGTTCATCTTCGAGCCACTGCATATGGCTTCGATTGTCGGTCACACCGTCAGTATGTCGGAAGGTCTCGGCGACATAAATCCGTCCTTGATCGTCAACACAGAAGGCGACTGGATTCGCGAGTTGAGGTTCAGCGGCCCAGACTGAAACCTCAAACCCTTCCGGGATCCGGAACCGACCGATCGCTTGCGTAGGTTCTTCTGAGGCTTCTAAGATCCCTAGATCAGACCGATCCCGATCGGATTCTTCCGCGACACTTGCCGACTGGAAGAAGAAGGCGGAACCGAGAAGCAGGAACGCTGTTGATCGAATCAAGTGAGCAAGCATTGTCTGGGTAGCCTCACACAGTCCAGGGAGCAAGCGGGCGAATCATCAAGACCGCTCCCACGACTCGTTGAGCGGTCACGATGTTGGGGATTGGCTTCAGTTAAGCCCGAGTATACCCCAGCGCTTCTGACCGCTCCTAGAGCGAGGCAGCCCCGAAGCGAGGTCGCCTACTCTTGTCCCTGCACGACAAAGCCATTCAAAAGGTTCGACATATCCTGTTCGAACTCTCGGAAGAGATTGCTACCGGTCCAAGTCACCACTTGGATCGCGCCTTCAGGACCAGAGTAGTAATAGTTGTAAAAGGTGAACTGGATTCCCTGGGTCTCAAGATTCATCTTCAAGCAGAGAATCTCATTGCCATTCACCATCCGCATCTCTTCAGAGACAACCTCAACACGATCGGACCCTGCCTTCGCATTATCAATTGCGATCTGTTTCAGCGTTTGAAGTGGAATCTGCAGTCGCTCGGCAATCACCATAACCAACGTATCGCCATCGCGGTGTCTGAACGACACTTCGGCATCGGGATTGATCTGCTCATTCAGCTCTAGCCAGACGCCCGGCTCCAGATAAAGGGCAAAGGTCCCACGTCGGCCTTGATACTGCTTTCGAGCGTTCGGGGATTTGCTATAAACCTTCAGCGCCGCCGCCTCACCCCGGGTTTCCTTCATCTCTTCGGCATAGACCCAAGTACCATCATCACGAAGGATGACGACGCGACCATCTTCGGTCCGAGCCCGTTGGTCGAGGTTGGGGGCACTTGGGAACATCAACGCAACGGTAAACGATACAACCCCGATGCTCGCATACATGTCCGGATTCCTCCAAGATTACTGAGTCGGTTTTTGAGACAAGACTTCGTAAGGACGATTCAGAGTCGCTTTCCTTGCTTCGACTGAACCCAATTCTCTCGATTTGGTCGAGTCCCCACCTTCACCTCGTTAGTTGTTGCCCGAGTTTGTCGTGGTGACGCAACCATGGTGGTGAATCTCGCGAGTCCAACCTTACGATAACTCTCCAGTTCTCTCGTTGGAACCCGCCTCAAGCTCAGACTCTGGAGTTGCCCTCGGGATTGGACCCAGGACTCCGAACGCCCCTCTGGAGCAATCAAGGACGTTGTCATCGCCCGGAGAACTCTCAGAATCGAACAGCCAGGGCTCCAATCCAACCACCAAACGCTTCATCAGCAACTTGCGATTCGACGGACAAAATCTAAGATAGGCAACCAGATACCGCGAAGTCGTCGGCACTCAAGCTGGCCTCTACTGCGGTTGTGCTCGGAGTTTCCCAACATGCCAGCGACCCGCAACAAAACCATCCTGCTCGTCGACGACGATCCCGAAATCATCGACTCCATGCGGACCGTCCTTGAGGGCAAAGGCTATCGCGTCCTCGTTGCCCGCGACGGCAACGCGGGGCTCAATAGCGCCGAACGCGAGGAACCCGACCTCGTGATTCTTGACATGATGATGCCCAAAAAGAGCGGTTTTCTCGTCTTGGAAAAACTCCGGGCGCGTCCCGAAGGCTTGATCCCAACGATTATGATTACAGCGAATGAAGGTAGCCGGCACCGGGCATATGCTGAGTTCCTGGGCGTCCAAGGTTATATCCGCAAACCATTTGCGATGGAGAAGCTCGTCCGGCAAGTAGAACAGGTCCTCGACGCCCAGCCCAAGCCGGACCTCGACTAAACGAACGGCCGAAACATTTCAGACAACCCAAACGGAGCATCTGATTGCCCCAATAACAGCAATCGAATTTTTGCATATTACCCAAACATCCTATATTATCTAAATGGTCAGCAATTCATGTCCGGGAGTTTGGGTCTATGATCTGCATTCAGTCGTACCTCCTCCACCATCGTGTTCCGTTTCGATCGATTTTGCACCGTCCCCAGTCGTCAGCCTCGCGACGCGCGGGGAGTATTGGGATACCCGGTGACCGGGTCGCGAAGGCCGTCTTAGTCCATACGTGGGATCGGGTTGTCTTAGCAGTATTGCCAAGTACTCGTTGGGTCTTGTTAGGAGCTCTTGCAGAACTCTTGAATGTAGAACGGATCAGACTCGCGACGATTCTGGAAGTCGCTGAGATCTTTAAGGACTGCGAGCGTGGCGCGATCCCGCCGTTTGGACGATATTACGGAATTGAAATGGTCGTTGATACTAGTCTCGCTGGGGTCAACGAACTCCTGGTCGAAACGAATCTACGGCATCAGGATTTCGTGCTCCGATACCGAGATTACGAAGCTCTCGAACGTCCGATCCGGGGTCGATTCAGCCGTCCAATCTGTTCACAGGCATCGTGAGGTCGGCGGCTCACTCAATCATCTGACGGCAAGCTCGCCCCAGAGGGAACGGTTAGCTCATCAATTTCGGGCGCGAACCCACGACGCATGGTGTTCTCCGTGACATTCCGGGCAAGAAGAAACTCCAGGAGGTAGTCTCGGCCACCCGCTTTAGTACCGATTCCGGAGAGCTTGAACCCGCCGAAGGGCTGTCGATTCACTAAAGCTCCTGCGCAAGAACGATTGATGTAAAGATTACCAACGCGGAAACGATCCTTCACTTGTTGAATGTGTTTGGGGCTTCTCGAATAGAGCCCTCCAGTCAAGGCGTATTCGACACCATTAGCGATCTCAAGCGCTTCATCGAGGTCTTTTGCTTTCAAGACTGCGAGAATGGGACCAAAAACTTCTTCTTGGGCAATTCTGGATTGGGGATCAACATCGGCAACAATCAATGGACCGACGTAATGTCCCTTTTCGCGGAGGTCCCCGATCTCTAAATCTGCCACAACACGCCCTTCGCTCGCAGCGATTTGCTTGTATTGCTCGATACGGTTGCGTGACTCGGCGCTAATTACTGGCGGGATTGCAGTGTCAGGATCTTCCGCAGACCCGACCGGCCAAGACTTCAGAGCCTCACTAAGCCGAGCAAGAAAGGCGTCATAGACCCCTTCTAAAACGATCGCCCGTGATCCTGCTGAGCACTTTTGTCCTGCGTAACCGAAGGCACTGTAAAGAACGCCCACTACGGCCTCATCGAGGTCGGCGTCATCATCGACAATTATTGCATTCTTGCCCCCCATCTCGGCGATGACTCTTTTAACATGGGATTGGCCAGGCTTGGTGTCGGCAGCGGTCCGGTAGATTGAAAGCCCAACTTCTTTCGATCCCGTGAATGCAATGACCGCGACTCTGGGGTCGTCGACCAAGGCTGCTCCGACCTCTTCACCGATGCCTGGAAGGAACTGCAAGACATCAGGGGGAACTCCGGCTTCTCGGAGAACCTGGACAATCTGCCAGGCACAGATTGTCGATTGCTCGGCAGGCTTCAGAATCACCGGACAACCACTGACCAGCGCCGCCGCAACCATCCCACAGGGGATCGCCATCGGGAAGTTCCAGGGCGGGATCACCACAGTGACTCCTCGGCCGAAGTATTCGAGCCGATTGGTCTCTCCGGCAACATCAACAGCAAGCGGTATTGCAAGTTCGAGCATCTGGCGAGCATAAAACTCACAGAAGTCGATCGCCTCGTCGACGTCAGCAGTCGCTTCATTCCAGGGTTTGCCACATTCGATCACCTGCCAAGCCGCAAGTTCGAATAAGCGGTCGCGGAAAAGTTGGGCCGCCTTCCTCAAGACGTTCGCCCTGGTCTCCACAGAGGTGGACGACCAATCGTCGACGGCTGATTGAGCAATTCCAACCGCTTCATGAGCATGATTGCGGGTTGCCATCGACGATCGACCTACGATGATCGATGTGTCGTTCGGTGATTCCGAAGTCAGTTGATTCTCTGTGGAGACCGAACGATTGCCGATCAAAATCGGATAGTCCCGCCCCAACTCCCCATGGACCGATCCGAGGGCGTTGCTCATCCGCACCTGGTTCTCCGGGACCGAAAAGTCGACCGGTGGTTGGTTGGCAAACGGAGGAAGTGAGGTGACCAGATCATCAGCCGATCGGGTCCGTCGTTCTCTCGTCTTCATGGATCCGATCTCCTCAGGATTACGGAGTAGGTCGTTTACAGTGGCGTCACCGTGCGAACTCACTTTGAGGAATGACTCATTTGAGGTGTTTTCCAAGAGCCGACGGACAAGGTACGCCATCCCGGGTAGCATCGCACCATAGGGCGAGTAGACGCGGACACGGTGCCCTCGACGCATCAGTGCCCGTCCAATTACGTCTCCCATTCCGTGGAGGACTTGAAGTTCGAAGCTATCAATCGGCATTCCCATTGCTTCCGCGACGGCGATCCCATGAGCGAGGCTCCGAATGTTGTGACTGCCCAGAGCCGTCCTGAGGTAATCGCGATTCTCCATCAGGAACTTGGTGCAACGCTCGAAGGACGCATCGGACTCCCACTTCGAGGTATAGACCGGGATCGGCCAACCAAGCTTCGTTGCATGGAGCACTTCGTAATCCCAGTAGGCACCTTTCACGAGTCGGACCGTGATCGGCGTCCCCCGCGCCATCGCCCAGTCTCGGAGCTTCTGGAGATCATCCTCCGCATCTCGAAGATAAGCCTGGCAGACGATTCCGAAGTGCGGATACGCGCGGAATTCCGGCTCTATCAACACTCGCTTAACAATTTCGGACGCCAGTTCCTTGTAAGCCTCCTGTTCCATGTCGACATTGACGAAGGCACCGACCTCCATCGCAGTTCGGAGGATCGGTCGGAGGCGATTGAGGACCCGCTCGGTCGTTGCTTGTTGCGCCATTGGGTCAAAACGGGCCGTCAGACTTGTTAGTTTGACGGAGAGATTTGCTCGAGGGATCGGACCGTCACTATCCCGATCGATCTGGGCAATCTCAGGCTCGTCTTGCAGCGGCACACTGAGTTCGCTGAGCAATTGGAGGCAGGTCTCTTGATAGGCCTCCGCCTCGGCTTCGGTGATCACCGCTTCGCCAAGCAGGTCTGCCGTAAACGCAAAGCGCTGCCGACGCAATCCGAGGACGGTCTGAAAGGCTTCGGCGGGTGTTGATCCGGCAATAAACCGCCTTCCCATCCGAGTCGCCGCGGTCCGAGCGAGGGTTGCCAAGAGTTGATCACCCGTCGGGCCACCCTGCGACAACGCGGCAGTCGGGAGCTTTACGATCGGTGGCACATGAGTCCCGGCCTCGCCGAGATATTCAGTCAGGTGACGGCGGACCGAACTAGGCTCCTTTAATGTTGGAAGGGCGTCGATGAACCGGAAGAGCTGAACCTTCACTTCCGGACGGTCCATCGTCAGATCCATCAAGCGATCATCCCACCATGCGCGCTGGAGCGGCGACGGACCGCGACCGATCCGTCGGAAGAGTTCACGACCGATCTCAAGCGTCCGAGATTCGATGACCGCCAAGTTTGTCGATTCAATCTGGCTTGGGTTTAAAGAAATCATGGCAAACGCTCCAAAACGATGGAATCAGAGCGGGAGATTACCCAACTGTCGAGTCATCCCAACCTCCAACACCTCCCCAACTAATATTCTATCCAGACCCTCGAGGTTCGGCGCGGATCAAGGTCAAGAAAGCGAAGAGATCGTCGGTCCTGTTCGGCTCGACAGGATCCTCGAGTCGAGCTACCGTTGCGGGCCAACACCGTGATGGATCACACCAAATGCGATTCGAGTTAGCACCAACTGGGGTCTCGATAGGGAGATCGACCTCATGAACGCAGCAACCCTTTCTTCCGACCCGCAGCATTTGGCTCACGCTGCGAGTATGGATCCAAGCGGCTCCATGCTGAAACCAAGCAGGAAGCCGCGAGTCACTTGGGTTGATACCTTCCGAGGGCTCTCGATCACCTTGGTCGTTATCGGTCACGTGATCGGTGGTCTTGCCATGGCTTCGTTCGTCTCCGAGCGGGACCAGGATTGGCTCTGGAGCCTCTACAAAACGCTCTACACGTTCCGGATGCCGGCGATGTTCCTGGCCTCCGGATTCTTCGCAGCGCGTTCGATCCGGAAGGGGATCCCAAGGTTCCTCGGAGCAAAAACACGGACCCTCTTGTACCCATACTTGCTCTGGTCCTTGATGGGTTGGGGGATCCATCAACTTGGTTCGAGCCTGACCAACACCACTCCTGATCCCTGGGGACCGCTGAAGCTCTTGATCGATCCCCTTCAAGGAGTCTGGTTCCTTTATGTACTCTTCTTGGTGATGGTCGGGTACGGAGCCTGGATGAGCCGAGGTGATCATCGGATCTCGTTCCTCGTTGCTTCTGGTCTCCTCTTCCTCATGAACGGCTTTCTTGGTCCCGGTCCGATTTTGATCGATCTCGTGGCTCAGTACGCGATTTTCTTCGGAATCGGCCTCGTCGTCGCAGACCACTTAGAACGAATCAGAGGGTGGATGACACTCAGTCGGCTTCTTGTAGTTGGCCCCGCGATGTTCGGACTGATGAAGTTGTCGGTCGGAGTTGGTTGGGATCAGCAGCCAGGACTTAGTCTAGTCCCAGCGATGACGGGGAGTGCCGGGATGTTTAGTATCGCCCTCCTCGTCGACCGGTGCCGACACCTCGCGTCTTGCTGTCGATACCTTGGACAACACTCGCTTCAGATCTACCTCGCAAGTGGTTACGCCGCAGTGGCGACCCGGATCTTCCTGCAGAAGGTCCTCGGCCTGACCGAACTAAGCCTCTTTCTCGGACTCTGCTCGATCGCAGGACTGGTCGGACCGTTGGTCTTGGTTGCGTGTTGCAAGAGGTTCGGAATCAAGTTCCTCTTCGAATGGCCGACGAGCGACCCACGACGACCGGTAGTCGATCGAGCACGGATGGCAGATTCGGAGAAACCCGGACCATCCCTGCTCTCGATGAAGGCTGCGACTTGACGAGAGGCTGGTTCCGTGAGTAACTTCAATGGACATTCTCAATTTGGCAAGCATCTTATCCAGAGTGGCTGAGGGACGGGCCCGTCGACGCCACAGCAACCGATTCGTCAATCAAGGCGAATGCTGGTGCTAATTCCCCCCCAACCGGTTTTGGACCGGCTGATTGGGACAGATGAGATGACCTTCGATGGGGACCCGAACAACCAGGGCTCCACATCTAAAGACATCGAGCACCAGCCTACCCAACTGACTCCCACCCTTGCGGGTCGTGCTACATTGTCCCGCCCTCAGACTCTCGGATCGGATGACTGCCACTGCGGGTTTCCGTTTTCCGTCCTCTGAATTCAGCTCAATTCGAAGTATGAGCCGATTCAGTAGGTCACCTGAGTCGTATTGCTTCGATCTGGGGAGGATGCTCAGTGAATCGGTCGTTCGTTCGAGGTCTAAAGTGCCGCCTCTGTGGCAAAAGATATCCGAAGGCACCGCTCAACTTCTGCACTGAAGACTTCGGACCGCTTGAAGTCGAGTACGACTATGAAGCGATTAGACGTGTCTTTCATCCCGAAGTCCTGATCGATCGACCTCGGAACCTCTGGCGGTATCGTGAGCTTCTGCCAATCGATGGCGAACCAACTGTCGGCCTCGAAAACGGCGGAACGCCGCTGGTCAAGGCTGACCGCTTGGCGAAGGCCCTCGGCGTCCGGGAACTCTACATCAAGAATGACGCCGTCAATCACCCCACACTCTCGTTCAAGGATCGAGTCGTGGCCGTCGCACTCTCGAAGGCGGTCGAATTCGGTTTCGAGACCGTCGGTTGTGCATCCACTGGAAATCTCGCGGGCTCGGTTGCTGCAAATGCGTCGGCCGCTGGACTTGATGCCTACGTCTTGATTCCAGACAACCTTGAGCAAGGGAAAGTGCTGGGCGCAACGATCTATGGTGCCAAGGTCGTCGCGATCTCAGGGAACTACGATCACGTCAACCGACTCTGCTCCCAGATCGCGTTCCGATTCGGCTGGGGCTTCGTCAACGTCAACCTCCGCCCCTTCTATGCTGAAGGGTCGAAGACGATGGGCTTCGAGATCGCGGAGGATCTCGGTTGGCGGGCACCCGATCATGTCGTCGCGCCGATGGCTGGTGGAAGCTTGATCGGGAAGATTTACAAATCGTTCAAGGAACTGGAAATACTCGGGATCATCGACGCCGTATCCACCCGGATGTACGGTGCTCAGGCGACCGGCTGTAATCCGATCACCGACGCCGTCAAGTCGGGGGCTTCACGGGTCAAACCCGTCCGAAATCCCTCGACCATTGCTAAAAGCTTGGCAATCGGCGACCCGGCAGATGGATTCTTCGCCTCGAAGCTGATCCGAGACACCGGAGGTTGGGGCGAAGATGTCGATGACGACGCGATTATCGACGCGATGAAACTGCTCGCCGAAACCGAAGGGATCTGGACCGAAACTGCTGGCGGAGTCACCCTCGCCGTCACCAAGAAGTTGATCGAGCAAGGGAAGATCGACCGCGATGGTTCGACTGTCGTCTGTATTACGGGCAACGGGCTCAAAACCCAAGAGGCGGTTATCGATAAACTGACACCACCGCCTGTCATTGCACCGAAGCTCCCCGAGTTTGAGGCGCTGATCGGGGCAACTGCGCCTGCTGAGTCTGAACTCGTTCCTGCGGGGGCCTGATTAACTATTCGGTTCTAGAATTGTTGTAACCAGAATCATTTCTTGTCGGAGATACCTGGCCCTCAACAACCGGAGGGCTGGGCTCTGCCAGGATTGATCGGAACAGAGGAATCGTCCATGCCGACCGTCAGCATTCCGACACCACTTCGACCGAACGCAGGAGGGAACGCGACCGTTGAGGTCGAAGGTACCACTGTCGGCCAAGTCCTGAACAATCTCGGTCAGCAATACCCTGACCTCCATCGTCGGATTTTTGCCGACGAGAACCAACTCCAGCAGTATGTCAATGTCTACCTTAATGACGAAGACATCCGGTTCATGGATGAGTTGGAGACTCCTGTGAAGGATGGCGACGAAATCGGGATCATCCCGGCAATCGCTGGCGGTTGATTCGTCATCCAATCGCCTTGTCGTTACATCCAGGCTCAATGTACCGCCGTCGTTATGGATCAAGAGTTGAAAATGGCTATCACTGCAACACCATTTGCCGACGTCCCCGTTGAGCTGGATCGCTACAGCCGACAGATCCGCTTTCATGGACTCGGCCAAGATGGTCAAGAGCGGCTTCTCAAGAGTCGGGTGACCGTTTGCGGCTGTGGTGCCTTGGGTACGGTCCTGGTGAATCACTTGGTCCGCGCTGGGGTTGGTTTTGTCCGCGTCGTGGATCGTGACTTTATCGAAACGCACAATCTCCAACGTCAGATTCTCTTCGACGAAAACGATGTCGCAGAAAACCTCCCGAAAGCTGAAGCCGCCGCTCGGAAGCTCAAGGCAATCAATTCGAGTGTCTCGATCGAACCGATCGTTACAGACATCGACCACACCAACATCCTCGATCTTGTCAGTGACGCTGATTTAATCCTTGACGGCACCGACAATTTCGAGACCCGCTACTTGATCAACGATGCCGCCGTGAAACTCGGCAAACCCTGGATTTTTGGTGGTGTGATCGGGAGCGAGGGGCAGTCGATGACGATCCTCCCAGGCGATACACCATGCTTGCGCTGTGTCGTGGAATCGAGCCCACCTCCAGGGATGACCCCAACCTGCGAAACTGCCGGTGTCCTAGGGCCTGCGGTGGCGATGATCGCTTCAATCGAGGCAGTCGAGGCCATTAAAGTTTTGACAGGTCAGCTTGATGTCATCAATCGTGACTTGATCATGCTTGATCTTTGGAACTGGTCGTTCCGGAAGCTCAAGATTGCCTCGCTCAAAGGGAAAGTCGATTGCCCAACATGTGGTCAGAGGAACTTCGAGTGGCTTGAAGGATCGATGGGGTCCCACACCACCTCGCTCTGTGGTCGTAATGCAGTTCAAGTCGTCGTCCGTCGAGATGAGCCACTCGACTTCACTGAACTCGCCGATCGACTCAAACCGCTCGGTGAAGTCCGCCACAACGCTTATATGCTCCGGTTTGCGACCGAAGGGCACGAATATACCGTCTTCCCCGACGGTCGGGCGATCATCAAGGGGACCAATGATGTGGCCAAAGCACGGACCCTCTATGCTCAGTTTCTCGGTTCCTGAGTCAGATCACTCGTCTCGGTCATGCTTGTGACGGATCCAGCACCATGATTTATCTTGATAATGCGGCAACGAGCTTTCCGAAACCAGAGCCTGTCTACCAGGCACTCGATCAGTTCGCTCGGAGCCAATTGGCAAACCCAGGGCGCGCCGGTCATCGGATGGCAACGGAAGCCGAACGGTCACTTGATCAGGCGCGTCATCTTCTTAATCAGTTCTTCAATGGTGAAGCGGCTCGACGCTGGATTTTCACTTTGAACTGTACGGACGCCCTAAACATCGCCATCAAAGGTGCCTTGAGGCCGGGCGACCACGTAATCACTTCTGACTTGGAACATAATTCGATCAGTCGTCCGCTCGAAGCCATGGCCTCGGCAAACGAAATCAGCGTGACTCGGATCGAGTCGGAGGAAGGCTATCTCAGACCTGAAGCGATCAAGCGAGCGATCAAGCCCGAGACCAAACTTGTTGCCTTGACACATGCCGCGAATGTCTTGGGGACGTTACAACCGATCGAGCAAATTGGGGAGATTGTGCGCGAAGCGGGAGCACTCTTTCTTGTCGATGCAGCGCAATCAGTCGGGATAGTCCCGATCGATCTCAAAACGATAGCAATCGATCTGCTTGCGTTCCCAGGACACAAGGCTCTTTACGGTCCGACCGGGACTGGTGCCCTCTATGTCGGGCCTCGGGCGGAACTCCGACCTTGGCGCGAAGGTGGCACTGGAGGTGATTCCAAGCATCCGGTACAGCCTGAAGAGCTACCCTTCCGCCTCGAAGGAGGGACGCCGAACGTTCTTGGTGTTGCGGGACTTGCGGCGGGACTGGAGTGGGTCCGTGAGCGAACCCCGGAAGCAAACCGCGAACATGAATTGAAACTTCTCCAGCGTGTCGTCGATTGGGTGGAGTCGAATGATGACGGCTGGAGAATCGCAGGGCGTTGGGATCGAGAGACCCACGTGGGCGCCCTCTCGATCATTCCGCCCGAGCCTGAGATCTTAGGCTCGCAGCAGATCGCGGGCATTTTGGACGGCCAAGAGATAGCTGTCCGCGCTGGGCTTCACTGTGCTCCCTACATTCACCGAAAACTAGGTACTTTCCCCGACGGTACGCTTCGGATCAGTCCTGGTCCCTTCAACACTGAAGAAGAGATCGAGACGGTCTTGAAGATCTTGGAAGAAATGACCGCTGGTGTCTTTTAACTTCATCCGTGATTTCACACTTTATCCGTGACTTCACTCTAACGAGCAAATCGCGGAGGGGTTGAGCCGCATCGAAATGCCACTCAACCCCTCGCGAAGATCGGAAGTGCCTCCCCCCGCTATTGGGAGGGTTCCCGGTCAGCCATCAGCTTCGGAATGCCGGGCAGTTTCCAGATCGATCCGCTTGTACTGAGACAAGTTCGCCGAAGAGGTTACCGCACGCTCGGGATCCGTCAGCCGATTGTTCCACAGACTCTGAAACTGTTGACCACGAGGGTCGCCAGCTCTTAGTAAGCGAACAGGCCGAACGGGTACGGTGTGAAGAAGGGTCGGGTGTAGTGCTTCTTGAAGTCAAGGAACCAGATCCCATCATCCCATCGCAATGTCACCGCCCGCCAGTCGAGAGGGACTTCCGGATACGGGTGGAACGGGCCGATATTCGGCCACGCCTGCCAAGGGTAAGCAGTCGGGTAGCCAACTGCAGAGAAGTTTGGGTAGGGAGCATAGCTGGGCCAAGCATAATTCGGCAGTCCCGGGTTTGAAGCTTGAGCCGCACCACTGAATCCAGCCGGACCTTCTGGGACCGGGCCGCCCATCCCATAGCCACCGAACGAATCGACTGGCTGGCCGATCATCGGAGCACTATCCATGTACGAAGTGCCGCCCATGAACGAAGTGCCGTCCATCATCGGTGCACTGTCCATCATCGTTTCGTGGCCGAGACCGCTCATGGCGGTTTCATACTGCACCGGCTTAACGGCGGCGTCAGTCACGATGGTGAGTTGGTCAACGATAGCGACAACTCCATCGACTTCACGGGTCCGGTTGATAATATCTTCCCGGACGGTCGAATCGCGAAGGTCGCCCTTGAGGGTGACATACCCATCAACAACGTCGATGCTGACGCGTTGACCAGCGATGAGGGAACTCTGTTTGATCGCTGCAGCGACCGCATCGGCGGTCTGTTGGTTGTCGGCCGAGTCGCCGCCAAAGGCTGAGGCCGCCATTGCGACCAACAGGCCGGACGCGATCGAAATCCGTTTCAGTGTCGCGAACATATGAGGATCCTCTTCCCGCAATTGTCCGACCATCTTAGGTCTCGAGCGCGCAGCGGGGTTAGGCGCTCGATCGATCCGAACCGACTGGCTCCGCTGTGTCTCGGAGCGACTCCTGCTCCTTGCCGGCCGGTGAGCGACGACTCTCGATCGGCTCCAGTTCGCTGTCGGAGTCTCTGAGCGTGACTGAGAACTCCTACTAGTTCTAGTTCGAAGACTCGGACTCACGGCGAGGGACTGAGAAAATCAGCACGACACCGATGGCCAAATCGTTGATCTAGAAGAACCGAGTGCCTTCGAGCAATCTCCTGGCTTTGGATCGGAACAAGGCAGGTCCCGCGCCGTCCCAAAATTACGAGAGGCACGGGACCTACTTCAGTTCGGACTAGTTAGGTAAGAGAATCCGTTTCGAGTGGGACTCCGAATGGAATCTGTGCCTCAACGATTGACTCATCGTTAGCGTGCCTGTGCCGCGATGCGGAGCGGCCGTTTTTCAGCCGCCTCGGTCCCGCAACCGAGCGTCATCGCAATCAAGAGGCCCGTCATCGAGAGGCCCGCAAAGAGACCAAAATCTGATCCGAGATGTCCACAGAGGGTCCCGGCCAATCCAAGGCCGACTACAGCGACGACATAAATAATTCGAGCGGGCTTTGCCAGACCAGGGACTGCTCTTGATCGACAGAGGAAGAGGGTCAAAACCCCGAGAATCTGAAAGAGGATCACCATCGAATCCAAGACCGCACAAAAACGAACTGGACACCAGTCCATAAAGGACTCCTTCCCTGACGTGCGAGTAGGCCGAGGCTCTGGCATCCTGCCGAACCTCTCGGATTGTGATGCTCGAAGGGAGGAGAATCGTTGTCAGTAATGAGTTGGTTAGGCAAGCCACGTGCCAATTGGTAGTTTTGGCTGAGAACCGCCTGTTGCCCCGGTTGGTCAAGTCCATCACTTGAGCAAAACTCCTCAACATCTCCATTTTTTTGGAGATGTTGAGGATTCCTCTGTCAAGTGGACGTAGTCATTCTTGCAATCAGATGCACAACCGCCACGGAATCATTAAAGCGGGAATGTGTCCGAACCGACGGACTTGGTTGCCAATCTATTGGGAGATCAACGACGGCCCCGTCGAGGCGGCGTGTTAAATCGGTTTACTAGAGGCTTGGTAACGTCTCTGACCTTCCATTCCCGCTCAGAACCGCCCCCGCTCCGGACAACGATCATCCGCTGATATTCAGCGTTGTCTTCCCGTTTCCTCAGAATAAACGTTCGGGTACCGGAGCTTTGCACTGGGATCCTCCCCGAGATCTGGTAACCATCCAGGTCTTCTGCAATTGCTTCCAGTTCCGCAGCAGTCAGACTTTCTTCCAGGATTGCCTGAAACGCCTCTTTATTCTGCTTGGATTTCGCCTCCGTCGGTGCACGTCGAGAAGTCGCTTCACGGAGTAGGACGGGATCGCGAGCATCCAAGGCGTCGAGAAATGCCTCCGCGCCACCTTGTGGGGTCGAGAAATCAGGGGCGTCGGACGACCCACCGGGGCGACCGCCGCTCTCAAAGCCTCCGGGTCCTCCTTGGCCGCCAAGCATCCCGGCCATCTGACCGAAGTCGCCTTCTTCGCCTTCCATCCCCGGATAACCTTGGGCAGCAGGCCCACCACCCATCATCGCCGCCATCTGTTCTTCTTCGCCACCCGCACTGCCGTATCCTGGGGGATAGCCGCCTTGACCACCACCGCTCCCTTGGAGCCGCATGGACATTTCATCACTGTTTTCGCCTGGATAACCGCCTGAGCCCGACGCATATGAACCGCTCGACCCGATTGGTGCAGCGCCTCCACGACCACCTCGGCCGCCTCGCCCATTGCCGCTGAAACGTTCTTCATCTTCCGAAGACCCATAGCCTGGTTGGCCCTGGCCTGAAGAATTCCCGTTTGAAGGGTTTGCGGCGGCGAGCATCTGCGAGAGAGCAGGGTCACCGTTAACCGCTCCGCCATTATCAGTCGTAGCCGGCGGGTTTCCGGACTGATCGTCAGTCAACGCACCCGAGGGCTGTTGCGAACCGAGCCGCTGAGCGAGACCCAATGTTGGGTTTCCGGAATTCCCTGGCGCGACCTGCCCGGCAGCTTGCCCTCTTTGACCCTGAGCGGGATCAAGCGGAGGACCGGGATTGGAAGCGACGGGGGCGGGCGAGCTCGCGTTACCGGAATCAGTTTCCGCGTCTGAACCACCACCGCATCCGGCGACTCCGAGTGCCATCGCCAGCACCAAGGCCAACGAACCAATCTGCAATTTCATGAGGTCGATCTCTTGTTGAGGCTGATCACAAAGTCAAGGAGGCGAATCAGCCGAATGATCAATGGTTCCATCCGCTCTGAATTTGACGATTGACCACATCGACGAATTCGATGCTATCACTTTCAATCCTACCAAAACTGCCAAGAGCCAGTCGCGATCACATAAATGCCAAGCGTAAGATTGGCTACGAAGTGACTAATCACACAGGCGGTAATTGATCGGGTCCAGGCTAAAAGCCCCGCCCACGCAAAACCCGTGATCAATGCCGGGAGCCACTCCGGATGGGCGACCATAAACCCAATCGACGTGATTGCCGCCGACGCAAGAGTCACCTTCCCGATCGGGACTTTCTGAAAATCGTCGAGGTTGGTGACAAGACGCATCAAGAATGATCTCCAAAAGAGTTCTTCGAAGACCGGGACCAAGATTACCAATCCCAGCATCCGAACTGCAATAAAGAGCCATTTCGAGGTCGTGCCGAGTTCATCGAGTTCAAAGGCGGTCCGAGATCCGCCCAGAAGCGGAATCGGAGGATAGCGCTGATCTAAGCCCACCCAGATCAGGGTCACGACTGCTCCAAGAGCAATCGCTGCGAGGTAGCCAGTCAGGCTTGGAAGGGCGCGGAGATCACGCCAGGCTGATCGACACGCGATCATCACTCCGAGCGTCATCACAATCTTGATGGTGTATGCGATCGGGTAGAGGCTGAGTTCGCGATCTTCAGGAATGAAGCTCTCGAGTTGCGTCAGTAGCAAATAAGTCAGCATAGGCGCGACATAAGGCACCATTGCTCTCGGATCGAGTGGCTCGGGTTGCAGATTATCAGGCCCAGGGCCAGCGGGCACACCTGATTCCGGTTTTTCTTGCTGCATCGATCTGATTCCATCCTTTCTGATTCTCACGATTCAGTTGATGGATCATCCGACGTCGTTCCCTAAAAGACAACAACGAAGCCCTGTCCGGTCTTGATTCCCACTGGGATCCGGCAGGGCTTCGTTTTTCTATCAGAGCACCAAAAGAGGCCTGATGAGCGATCAGCCGAGCTTCGGGATCAACCGAGCAGCGGCGTGATTGCCGGCGTTACGATCACCATGGTTCCGACGAAGAACGGCGGCGTCTGAAGCTCCGATCGAACTCGTCCGAACGGATCAAGGCCTTCGATTCGTCCGATTGTGGTCGTCCCGGTTCCACCTGGACCTTGGTTCACAATTCCTTGAAGGATCGTGACCCCGACGGAGGCGTCGAGAATCCGGACCACTTCGACCTCACGAATCGGATCTTGGACGACTTCCAGCGTCCCAGGACCAGCAAGTCCGAGGAAGACCAGGTCACCGTCCAAATCGAGGTAACTGATGAGATGTCCACGCTCAATGATCGTTGAGTAGTGGCCACCGGCGAAACCATCCCGGTTGCCATCAAGCAGGTTCCCGGAGGGATCGGTCAGGCCGCCATCGAGTCCGTTGACACCAATCGCAATACCGTTCGAGGCGTCAGCCGGACCACTGAAGAGGAGGGAGAGTGACGTGGTCCCGGGGACCGGGACAACTCCGGCGAGAGCAATCGGAACGTCGTCGGGAGTGCCGAAGACACCGTCTCGCCCGAGCCCAATGACACTGTAATTGGCAAGCGAGGTCGAGGAAACCGGGTCCATCATCTCACTAAATGTGAGCGTCGCTCCCGACACAAGTGAACCGGACGGGGGATCAAGTCGGACGTCGAGCACGGTTGGTGCAGTGAAGTCGACTTCGTCGCTCACAATCGAGACGGCAGTGGAATTGATCTCACCGGGGATCATCCCGATCGGAGCACCGAGGAAGATCCCAAAGGTAACGGGGGTCCCAATTTCGTTATCGTCGATGATCGGGATGTTCACGGTTTGTAGCGGCTCACCATCTGCGAAGAAGACCCGGGTGATCAAGGTCTCGTAGTCGACACCCGGAATGGCACTCCCAGGGGAGGTGCCAATCCCAATGCTGACTTCCCCAGAGAGATTCCCTGACCGGTTGATGTTGACCGTGAGCATCCCGATTGTTTCGGAAATCGTAATCGATTCCGCATCGAGGGTCGCGATCGCAGGAGGTGCGGGATCGTCATCTAGGATTGTGATCGTAAGCGATCCCGGATCTTTGATCTCGGAATCACCGAATGCTGTGAGACCGAGAGTTACAGTACGGGTTCCATTGAAGACGTCGTCGTCAATGGTCGTGAAGTTGAAGGTCTGCTCCGTGTCATCGGGACCAAACTCGAGAGTGTTAGGAATCGGCTCAAAGTCTTGTCCCGGGATTGCATTACCGCCAGTGATCCCAAGGCCAACGGTCGCAGTACCGCTGCCGCCTTGGCGGACGACAGTGATCTCTGTGGTTCCACTAGACTCGGAAACCGTAATCGCAGCGATCTCGAACGAGAGGAACCCTTCGGGTGGTGTGTCATCGTCGATGATCGTTACGGTTGCTTCGTCAAGTTCACCAACGATCGCACCGATCCCAGCCCCGATCCGGACGCTAAACGATCGCTCTGGCTGAAGCTCGATCATGTCGTCGATCAGCGGAATCGAGATCGTGGTCTCAAGACTCCCGCTTTCAAACTGAGCAATTCCCATCGTCTCGACAAAGTCAACACCGCCGATGGCGGTTCCAGAAATTGTCTCGAACGGAATAGAAACGTTTCCGTTGTCTGCCGAGCGTTCCAGTGTGAGGACAGCCTCTCCCTCGTTCTCGAAGACAGTGAGGTCGGATGTAGTGAACTCGACCGTTTGAGGCGCCGGCTGGGGCGGATCGTTGTCAAAGATCGTCAAGACTGCAGTTGCTGAACGGACGAGAACCGCATCTTCGATCAGCCCAGGTTCAGGGTCCGTCACTGTCGGATTCGAGAGTGCGAGTTGGACAGTTCGATTCGCCTGGAAGGTGTTGTTGTCAATGATCGGGATCGTAAATTGCTGCGTCTCGACACCTTCACTAAATGTTAGGGTACCGGCGGTCATCCCGAAGTCGATATCTTCGGTCGCCGTCCCAGAACTAGCCACATAGTCAACGGTCACTTCACCGTTGAGGACCTCACCTCGGTTCACCGTAATCGTCGCGAACGAACCAGACTCAGAAACTGTAAAGATGTTTGACGAATACGAGAGCTGTGAAACAAACGGCTCGGCAAAAACAGTTACCGTTTCGAAGTCGGTGTTGTTCGACAGGTCATTGTCGTTGATGCTGCCATCGATCGTAAATCCGACCGTGAAGGGCTCAACAACCGTCGGCACAATGGTGAACCGAACAACGACATTCTCGCCGCCAGGGAAGTCGATCTCGTTACCACTGTCATCCGTCTGGCCATCGGCGAGCACCGTTACAACCGGTCCTTGAACAGGATTCGGTGTGATGCTGATGTCATTGACCGGATCTAAGGTCGATGTACTCAGAATCTCGACATTCTGCACTATCGCCGAGTTGGGGAACGAGGCACGCAACCTTGCGAAATTTGCAGCAAAGTTCGCATTGCTATTAATCATGTTCACATCAATTGTGAACTCGCGACCAACGGGCACTAGGGTTGCCGAAGGATTCGCAAAAACCTGGAGGTCGACCAGGTCGGTAATGAAGTCGACCTCGAATGGTGCTGAGAACTCTGAGGTGTTGCCGAAGACTAAACCGTCGGCGACGGCGGGGCCAGTCGCCGTCGCTGTTACCGTTCCTTGGATATTAGCAATCGAATTTGGATCGGTCGACGAAGGCGGACTGAACGAAAACGTCGCAATTCCAGTGGCGTCTGTAGAAACCTCAATGTCAGCGAGGTAACGCTCACCAGGCCGTTGGTCATCGAGTAATGAGGAAGTGTTCTCATAAAGTTGGATGATGAAATCTTGGTTCGGTGTCGACCGGAGTTCCCCGGTGATCTGCGTCGTGTAAACACCCCCAAGAAATGTCGTGACCGCAGACTGAATTACCGGGAAGTTCTGCAATAAGTTAGGACCCGTATCACCATCTGGAATCGGATCATTCGGGGTTACTCCATCACCACTGAGATCGATTCCCAATCGGTTCCCCAAACCGCTTGCCAGCTGGACTTGGTTATAAAGAATTAGGTTGTCGATGCTATCTCCGACGACGGAGATCCCGTCTCGAACTTGAACAAACCGATTCCCCTGTTGATTGGAGGGGAGGTTCGGTTCAGAGTTACTTAAGGTGCCGATACGATTCCGTGACGAGTTGGATAACAAAATTCCCAAATTGGCGGGAAGCGTCTGACCAATTACCTCACCATTCGAGGCCACCTCTCCACCAATGATCGTGTCGACTACGAGGTTGTCGTCGGCATCATCATCACCGAGGAAAATCGAAAAGCGTTCAACGAATGTAATGGCAGTATTGCTGAAATTCGTTATGGAGAGCCCGCGTACTTCACTCCCAAAACTTCCATCGACAAACCGGAAGACGTCACCAACGAGCATCGAGGGACTATCAGGGTCACTCCCATCAATGATCACCTGAGCAATCTGGCCGGTTGTATCGGTCTGCGAGCGCCCGTTAATCGAGAGCGTATCGGTGATCTCAGGAAGTTCACTGGCAAGCTGAATCCGTACTGACTGACCCGGACCAATATCCGGAATATCAAACTCGATCGTGTCGTTTTCATTGGGCGTCTCATTAGCCATGATGATGGCTTCTCTGAGAGTCCCCGACTCACCGGTACCATCATTGGGATTGGTAACGGTAAAGGTAGCCAACAGACAACGCGGCTCCATGGACTCCATAGCTGGTCGGGCCGAATTGGAGCTTGAACGCCGAAACCGGCGCTTTCGTTCATGCCTCGTCACGATGGTGCCTCCCTATGTTGACCCGACCATGGTGTGTGTGGTGAGGGGTCTCTGAAAGTAGTCGCCGCCGGTCTGCTCGTACCTAACGATCTTGATTTGCTGGGACTATATACAAGTTGAAATTGTATTGTCCCTCGTTGAAGTATCTTGCCTGTGTTTCTTGACGAGGCAAACCGAGATCGCAAACTCGCTGCGTTGGTTGAATCGACTGGTCCGGTGCGCGCGATTGAAGACGACTCTGACCGAAAGATCGTGTGGTCAACAGTAACGCATCAACGCCGAGTCAACCTACCTGACACCGCGAAGACACGTTCGGCGCTTTAGTACAATCACAAACCTGCAACAATGCTAGCATGGCTCGTATTATTCTGTCAATTGATTGGTCGCAAGGCGTCGGAAATCCGCGGACCCCAGTCTTGCTTCATGAACTCATTGAAGCATCGGTGTGTCACTCAACCAGTTGGTTGCATCGGAACGAACGGGTATTACGATAAACCGGACGTCCTCAAGTTGGAGGCCAAGGACCCAATTGTGAACATACTTGATCAGATCGATGCATTTGCAGCAGGGCCGTTTCAAGGGAACCCGGCGGCGGTCTGCTTACTTGAGTCTCCCGGAACAACCGCTTGGATGCAGTCGGTTGCGCTGGAGATGAATCTCTCTGAGACGGCGTTCATCCACCGGATCGAGAGCGATGATGGCTCGCTTTATGAACTTCGGTGGTTCACACCCAAGATCGAGGTTGATCTTTGCGGCCATGCGACGCTCGCTGCAGCACATCTGCTTTGGGACCGTGGTCTCATCAGACCTAATCAACTCGCTCGATTCGACACAAAGTCGGGACGACTGACCGCGCGTCGCGAAGGGGAAGAAATAGTTCTTGACTTCCCTGCGGTCCGATCGTCCGCCATCGAACCACCCCCGAGCTTGGCGGACGGACTTGGGGTCGAGCCAATTGCGGTTCTCTCTAACCGGTTTGATCTACTTCTCGAATTCGACTCGGCCGAACTTGTCCGCAACCTTCAACCAGACTTTCGCCAATTGGCAACGATTGAAGCGCGTGGGATCATTGTAACGGCTCGATCTGATCTGCCGACGGAATCGGACTTCATTTCTCGGTTCTTTGCACCTCGAGCAGGAATTGATGAGGATCCCGTGACCGGGTCTGCTCACTGTGCTCTGGGTCCGTACTGGGGCCCCAAACTATCAAAGGTGGCGATGCGAGGATTCCAGGCATCCCCAAGAGGGGGACACGTTGGTGTTCGGTTAGTGGAGGATCGGGTGGAATTGACCGGCCGCGCCGTCACGGTCTTCCGGGGAGATCTCCTCGTTTGATCGCTCAGGCACTCGTCCAGAACGCTGGAAGATCACGTTGGGGTCGACGACGACGAGGGAAGTTCAGGCGTTGTCGAACCTGGAGCCTGGTCCGCTAGCGGGTTCGTTGGTGTGGCAAGTGTCGTCGGATTCGGATCGCTGAAACGACTGAGAACGTTGGTGTAATAGTCACGGAGGACGTCTGTGGCCGCCTTCCAATTCCACCGTTCAGCTTCATAACGCGCCGCTTCACTTAGGGATTGTCGCAGGGCATGGTCGCTTAGCAAGCTTTGGGTCGTCTCGATCAACCCCTTGGGATCCTCGGGATCGAAGAGGCTTCCGTTGAGACCATCAGTCACGATGTCCGTAATTCCACCGGCTCTCGCTGCGATCACGGGGCAACCGGCGGCCATTGCTTCCAAGAGAACAAGGCCGAGCGTCTCTGTCTTGGATGGAAAGACGAGGGCATCTGCAGATGCAAACGCTGATGCCAGTCGCTCTCCTTTCAGGTAGCCGATAAACCGGGCCCTGGTTCCCTCAAAGTGCTTCTCGAGCTTTTCCCGAGCAGGTCCATCCCCCACAAGTGCAAGGGTTGCTTCAGGGATCGCTTCCAGGACCGGTCGGATTTGGTCGACTCCTTTCTCGGCCGCGAGTCGACCCACATAGAGCAAGAGCGGGGCACCGGACCGACCACCCGAGAGTTCCTCACGCATCGCATCGGAGCGCAACACGGGGCGAAAGAGTTCGGTGTCGACCGCCCGAGGCCAGAGTGCGAGATTGGTGAACCCTTTGGCGTTTAACTCATCGATCATCGCGGTTGAAGTACAGAGATTCAGATTTGCGTTGTTGTGCATCCCTCGGATGATCTTCCAACAGAGTCCCTCAAGCGCACCGAGCTTGTAGTGCTTGAGGTATTTAGGTACATGTGTATGATACGAAGCGACTAGCGGTTTGTTGCGTTTGACAGCATGGGCGACGCCACACGCTCCCAGAACGGCTGGATTCACGACGTGGATGACCTCTGGGTCAAACTTTAGTAGCCGTTTTCCAATCTTCTTGCCAGTGATCGCAAGCTTTAACTCTGGATAGAGCGCGAAGGGGAGGGCGGGGACACCAACAACTTTCGCCCCTTCGAAGCGCTTCGGTGCCCCAGCAGGCGCTACGACAAGGACTTCATCACCAGCGCGTTGGAGTTGTCGGATGGTCTGGGTCAATCGTGTGACGATCCCGTCAACCTTTGGCAGGAACGTCTCGGTGAAAAGGGCAATACGCATGGATTTATGTTGTTGATGATCATGGGCTGGCACTCATTTTGAACAACCATCGTACCAACTGGATCATCCAACTGCGCGGATCATCTTTTGATCGATCATTCGCCTGGGTCGTTAGAGGCCCAGGCGTGGAGTGATTCCCTCGATTCAAGCCATCCAGTGGGAATGCCTGCGTGGCCAACACGAAGACCGACAATCCCCCCCACCATGGCACACGTGGTGTCCCGATCACCAAGTCCACTGACCGTCTGCCAGAGGGCTTCCTCGAAATTATCAATCGTTTTCGATGCCGACCAGAGGACGAATGGAACCGTATCTTGAGCAGAGACTTTGGAACCGTTTCCGAGAATTTGGACTGCGCTGGCAGCACTGAGGTCCGCAGGAAGTTCGCTCGCCTGTACAATCCCCTCGCGGGTCTCGCCAGTTGGGGTCGCTTGAAGAACGAAGTCGAAAAGGTCTTGCTCGATTTGCTGATCTGTCCGAAGCCAGGCCCAGGCTGCGGCCAATGCCACCGCGACCGCCCCAGCAATCCCCTCCGGATGGGCGTGGGTCACTTCGGCGGACCGGATCGCTTCGACGACCAAGCGTTCGAGATCATCGGCAAAGTAGGCTCCTAAGGGTGCAATTCGCATCGCCGCACCGTTTCCAAAAGAGCCCGAGCCGTCAAATACCTTCGGGGCAACCTGACGCCAATCGGCACCCTCCGAGATCATCTGGAGGATGTGGATCGCCATCCCACCATAACCTCGAAGCGGGTCTTTTCGAAAACCAGACGCAAAGCGACGGGCGAGATCATCCTGATCGATCCGACCGTGAGCTTCGAGGGTCTCGACAATCGCGATCGCCATGATCGAATCGTCGGTCAGGTACCAAGGCGCCTTGGGTTCGGCTCGATGTTCGATCATCTCGGCGACGATCTCGCGACGCCCGAAGAACATCTGGCCGAAGGCATCACCTACCGACAATCCATCCAGTGATACCTTTGCGCGATCAAGGGGACTCATCGGTCAAGTCTCCTTCGTCGATGAAGTGCCGACTAAAGACGCACCTCCGCTTCTCTTGTGAACATCATTATTCTACCGGTCAATTAATACAGATCCCAAAAATCTATCGTAAGAAAACAGCTTGATACCCGCTGATCGTGACACCGCCACCACGACAATGCGAGCGCGGGGGCGGTGTCGTATCGAACTCGGTTTAGTCGCGGCTTAATCGGAGACGAAGCCCAACGATACCCAAGATTCCAACACCCGCCATTAGCAAGCTCGAGGGTTCAGGGATGACAGTCGGCAATGTCCGATAAAGGATATCGGTTGGCAAGATTCCCACCGAGCCAGTCGGCGCCCCGGAGCCAGGGCCACCAGGGATACTGCTAAAGGCTTCAATACCCGTGACTCCCATGTTCTCATAGTAGAGCAGCGAGAAGGAGTACACCCCGGCCGACTGGAACTCGGCGGTGCTGCTACTGAAGCCAAACACACGGAGTCCCGCGAATGAACTGACTTCGACGCCACCGATGACCAGGCGGAACCCGTCGTCCGAGCCAATCCGGAAGTTGACATCGATATCGGCGTCGCTCGTATCGTTGTCAAAGGACTCATCAATCCGAATAAATCCTTCAAACAGAAAGACAGAGGTGTTCAGCGTTGAGGTGGTTCCAACACTGGAAGGAACCAAACTTGAGGCATCCGCACCAAGGAAAGTTGCTAGCGTGTTGTTGTCGCTAATCGAGTTGATCACCCCTGGTTGGTAGTCAAGTAGAGTCGAATGAAAGGTTGCTGTCGGGCTTCCCCCAGCAACAACCGTGTCTGCCGTTGATAGATCGGGAATACTCACACCCGCATCAAAGAAGGTTCCGTTAAGCCCGTCACCCGGGGAGGAAGGGACCGGACCCAACAAGGAAGAAAGCGGGATTTCAACAGCCTCGGCTTGAGGACAAAGCCAGATGCTGAGCAGAACCGTAGCGATAGCGAGGTGTGATCGGAGCTGAAATCGTGACATGGATGGTGCTCTCGGAAGTAGATGATCAACGCACCACCACTTTTACTTGATCCATGCGGAGTGCTGGGACAAGTTGCGACGTCTCGCGTCATTCAAGAGGCGTGGTGGTGGTCTCTGAACCCGAAAGAGGAGGCTAACCTGCTCGATATGGGAGGTTCGTTCCTAAAAACGATGCAGCCGAGGCACAAAATAATCGCGAACGATTCCTTGATCAATGGATCACCAGTCATTTTAGACATTATTGCCAAAAAACAACGTCACCATTCGTTGCAACTTACCCAATCAACGCTCTCGAGCCAAACGCAGCGAAGTCGAGATGCCAACACATTATAAATAGGAGAAAGCATTCCACAATGATCGCAATTCCTGTTGGAACCTGTAACGTTTCGACGTCTTGAACGACTAACGCCAGACGGACGATCGTCACAGTTGGTTGAATCTACACCCCCACCCTCGTGGGCGGGATGGCTCCCGCTCGTTTGAACATTCACTCCAACCATTCCACAGGAGAGATGGTTTGATGCGTCCTTTTTCCTCAGCCTTAACCTGGATCGGCTCACTTACGCTTATTCTCGCTCTTACTGCTGTTAGTTCGGCAGACACGCTCGTTCGCGTAACAGTGACGAACCTCGCCGAAGAAAATAGTGTGAGCTTCGCGCCACTTCAGCTTGGCTTCCACAATGGGGTTTTCGACCCGTTTAACGAAGGTGAAGTCGCGTTCAATACCGGCGACATCGCGTCGGCACCGATCGTCACAATCGCTGAAGGCGGAAGCGGTTCGACCTGGTTCCCGGCTTTTGCCGACGCTGATCCAACCGCAACCCTCGGTTCAGTGACACCCGCCCCCTTGCTCCCTGGGCAAACAACCTCGATGGTTTTCGATGTCGACACCGCGATCAATCAGTTCTTTACCTTCGCAACGATGGTCGTACCCAGCAACGATCTCTTCCTCGGTAACGATACACCAATCCAGCTCTTTGATAACAACGGCAACTTGTTGATCACAGAGATTCTTCAGACTGGAAATTCGATCTGGGATGCGGGGTCAGAAGTTGCGATCGCTGAAAATGCGGCCTTCCTGGCGATTGGAAACAATGACCTTCGTGTCGACCAAAACGGCACTGTCGAATTCGACTTCACGGAACTAGCGGTCTACGATGGTCTTGAAACAGCAGCTGGTTACATCTTCGATAGCACCCTCTCGGGTAGCGACGAAATCTACCGAATTCAGTTCGCAGTCGTTCCCGAACCGAGTAGCCTTGCCCTCGCTGGGATGGGGGTCGGCCTTGCCGTTTGCTACGCTCGCCGCCGGCTCCGTCGTTGAACCCGGCTTCCATTTACTCCAAGTTGATTGAACCGCTGACCATTGAGAGTTCACGATCGACTGATGCTCGCAGAGTGAGCGTCGGTCGGTTTCTTTGGTTTGTCTCAAATCGTTCGTCTGTGATCTCAATCCAAAGTTGGGCGTTGAACTTGTCTGCTCCAGCTCCGTTCTAGTCCATCATATCTCTATAACATTGGCTTGATGACATTACCCTAGCTCTGACCACATCCAACAGACGGTTTCGGTTGAATGACTCGCCGGAATGCGTTAGGCAAAAGGTTGGTGCCACAGTAAGAGCCGGATGCTGAAGAATCCGGAAGTTAGTCGTTGTATTCTGGGACTGTACATCACAAAAAGTGCGTTATTGGTCAAGACAGTGAAGTTTATTTAATATGGCTTGGACTGGTACACCTCGATACAAGTTGTATCGAGGTGACCAAATCATTGATTAAGCTGTATCGTTGGGGATCAGGCAGTGACAGCACCGGCGGGCTCGCCAGCGACTTCACCTTTCTTCCAAGTGACTCGAGGGAGGACTTCCTTGGTATCAACCCGATCGCGGTAGCGGAGTGCGAAGTTGAGCAAGGAATCAAGAAGCGAATCGGAGAGATAGTGAGGCTGAAGACCGAGGTCGAGGAGTTTGGTGTTCTTCGCGTTGTAGTAGTGCTCTTCGCGCTCGATCCGAGGATTATCGAAGTGCTCGATAGTGGCCTCGATCCCCATCTTACCGGCGGCTTCTTTCACTTTCTCGGCCAGGTCAGCGACTGAGAATTGTTCGGTGAATTGGTTGAAGACGCGGAACTCACCAGCATCGGCCGGGTTATTGACGGCGATTTCGATGCAGCGGACTGTGTCACGGATGTCGAGAAAGCCTCGGGTCTGGCCACCTTTGCCGTAGACAGTTAACGGATGGCCAATCGCCGCTTGGATGCAAAAGCGGTTTAAGGCAGTACCGAAGACACCATCGTAGTCGAGCCGGTTGATCAATAGCTCGTCCATGTCGGTTTCATCAGTCAGAACACCATAAACAACCCCTTGATTGAGGTCGGTCGCCCGGACACCCCAGATCTTGCAGGCGAAGTGAATATTGTGCGAATCGTGAACCTTGCTGAGGTGGTAGAACGAGCCGGGCTGCTTCGGGTACGGAAGCGTATCGGTCCGACCGTTGTGTTCGATCGTAATGTAGCCTTCTTCGATGTCGATGTTCGGCGTTCCGTATTCTCCCATCGTCCCGAGCTTCACCAAATGGCAGTCGGGGACAATGTCGCGGATCGCGTAGAGGATGTTTAGGTTGCCGACAACATTATTTACTTGCGTCTCGACCGTCCGCTCACGGTTGATCATCGAGAACGGGGCGGAACGCTGCTCACCAAAGTGGACAATCGAATCAGGCTGGAAACGCTGGATCGTTTCGGCGAGGTAAGAATAATCACAGATATCGCCGACCATCATTTCGATCGATTTACCCGTCAGCTGTTCCCATCGCTCGAGCCGTCGATTGAGCGGTGCGATCGGCGTGAGTGTTTCAATGCCGAGCTGAGTGTCCCAGTGGCGTCGGATGAAATTATCCATCACTGCCACATCATGGCCACGATTCGCCAGGTGGAGGGCCGTTGCCCATCCACAGTATCCATCTCCACCGATAACGATCACGCGCATGTCGACTACTCGCTCTCAGATCAGTGGCGGTTCTCATACGAAGGATTCGAGCAGAGAATCAATCTGCTCGTCACGGGTAAGCTCACCGCCAGGTGCCAGTTCGAGGTTGAATGAAAAGTGTCGGATTGGGTCATGAACCTCGTCCTATGATAGTCGATCGAGGTTCCGAGCCGAAGAGTTTGAGACCTGCCGATCTCTTTACTCTGCCCAGTTCGTAACCCACCGGCAAGCGATCTCAGCCGGAATTCGCTTCCAGCGGGGCGATCAGGACACTCCCTGGGCTGATTCTTTTTCCCATTTTCAGTTCTTCGGTCCTGACCGTGGATTCTCAAGGGAGGATCGATTGGCTATCGGTGATTCGCTGGGATCGACGCTCATCCAAGAGCTGTTGAATCCAAGGCTCAAGGCGTTCCCGAGCGTCGGTCGAGCGGACTCGGCCTTCGTGGTCGATTAGGAAGATCGTAGGAAGCTCGTTAATTCCCCACGATCGAGAAAACGGACTTTTCCATCCTTCTCCTTGATAATATTGTGGCCAAGTTACCCCCTGGGATGCCACAAAATCGCGGACGAAATCTGGACCGCCGAACTCCGGATCGAAGTCAAGATTAACGCCGATCAGCCGAACACCCTCGTGTCGATAACGCTTATGAAGTGAGTTCAGCTTGGGAAGATCCTGAACTGATGGTTGACACCAAGTCGCCCAGAAGAAAACAACCACCACTTGACCGCGGAGGTCGTCGAGGATCGAAATCGGTTTCCCGGTGATTGCGTCATTGAATCGAAGAACGAAGGGATCTCCGATCGCATGAGCCCGGCGCAACAATCCCTTGGCAATTGATCCCGCCTCGGTCTGCGAGTAGTTTTCAATGATTCGGGCCTGCAATTGTTCCCGGACTTCGGACGAGAGTCCCGGAAGCGTCTCCGAGGCTTCAAAGAGAAGAAAGGCTCCGCGGTCATCGTCGGGTGCTCGCCTGATGAAATCGTTGATTGCATCGATCACCGTCTGCGGCGTCGTCTTCCAGGCTCCGAGCGCAATCAGGGCACGGAAGTAGGCTGCTTCAATCGCGGGAGGCCCGGATCTCGTCGTTAGGATCCGCTCAAGTTCAGCATTGAGACCTGGTTCTGACCCTGGGATCGTTGCCAGAGTCTGCCAACGCTCGGTTAACAGAGACGGCAATTCAGGGTGGTCATCAGGCGCAACCTGGACGAGCCGATCGATTAACTCAGCTCGTTGGACCTTCAGTGCACGTTGTGCTTCAGCGAAGTCGCTGCGATAGGACGGGTCGGCGGCACGCTCGAAATCATATGGTTGGATCTGGAGCGCCTTGATCCTCTTGAGGATCTCGGAGGCACGGGCTTCCTCTGAAAGAACGTCCGGAGGTGTTGCCGCCAGGATCAAGGCCGCGGTCAAGCCGATACCGAGCCAGACGCGCATCAGCAATCGCTCCCGTTTCGAGATAAGTAATCGCCGGATCTCGACCTTGCGTTGTTGCCCCTGAACAATCGAACCTGGTCATCCTAGCCCGAGTCCGAATCTTGTCGAGACGATTCCTTCCCAAACTCACCCATCGCTGTTCTCATCAGTAGACCTTTTCGCCTGGAATCAGAGCGTTTCTCGTTGATGTCCCCCGGTTCAAATGGCGTCCTGTTCACAGAGAGTTGAGTCGGTAACTTGTCTGCAATTGGTTGCCTACAAATAACTTTGCTTGGGTTCAAATGGACTTTGAAGATAGGAAAATGGGGTTTCAACCAAGATTGAGTGTGGTCATTTGACCTGACTCATTATGATCCAGTCGAAGATGCGATCACCAAGGTATTTACGCATAAACATCAGGGGCCAAGCCAGCTTCCCGGCTGCGTAGCGTGTTTTCGGTCGCTTCGACGCAATCGCCTTTGAGATCACTTTCGCAATCACCGAAGGGGAAGACCCTCCACCTGATTCGTAGGAAGACCGTGTAGCGTTGGCGACTTTCTTGGCAAATTCGGCATAAGGGCCATCACCAGATCGCTCTAACATCGGATCAAGCATCACGTTCCCAAATTCGGTCCGGATGATTCCGGGCTCGATAATCACAACATCGATTCCAAATTGCTTCAACTCCAAACGAAGGCAGTCGGACCATCCCTCCAACGCGTGCTTCGTGGCGTGGTACCAAGCGCCGAGGGGTGTGTACATTTTGCCCCCCATCGAAGTGATATTGATAATGGTCCCGGAACGCTGCGTCCGCATCGTGGGGAGTATCTGTTTTGTGATTTCTGCTAATCCAAACAGATTGACCTCGAATTGGCGTCGAGCATCCTCGATGGTCGTATCTTCAACAGCGCCATAAATGGCGTAGCCTGCATTGTTGACTAGAACATCGATTCGGTTCTGCTCGGAAAGAAGCTGCGAAACTACCGTCCTAATCGACTCGTGATCCGTCACGTCAAGTTGCAGGACGTGTCCGCCTTTCTCCTTCAGCTCACTCATCTTCTCGATACGTCGGGCTGCTCCATATACGGTGTGTCCTTCATTAATCAGCTTGAACGCCGTCTCTTTGCCCATCCCAGAGGACGCCCCAGTGATGAGAACAACTCTCTTCTGACTCATCGCATTTCCCTTCGACAAAGCCGACTGGCGAGTTACGAGGGCTTGCAATACGATTTAACCGACTCGCGGTCGACAATATATCCGACCGCCAGTCTGATAACAAGGGCAAGAACGAGAGTTTTCGGATGAAGTGGCAACGAGCGAGACAACCGGAACAGAAGGCGGAACGAGTCAAGGCGATTCTGCGTGCAGCAGGAGAACTATTCGACGTTCAGGAATTTACTGAAATCTCGATGACCGATGTGGCAAAACAATCCGGTATCGGTAAGGCGAGCGTCTACCAGTATTTCAATACAAAGGAAGAAGTCTTCTTATCACTTTACCAGAATGAGGTTGACGACTGGCTCTCGGAGGTCGAAAGTCGACTCGGACGAATGCGTCATCCTAATCCCGCTCGTGTTGCTGAGGCTCTCTGCGAAATCCTGTGCCACCGACCGAGGTTCTGCCGTCTTTCGGTAATTTTCTCCTTCGTTCTGGAGCGCAATGTCTCGGACGCCTTCCTTCTCCAATTTAAGAAGTCGTTATTGTCGCCACTGAGTCGATTTATTAAGCAGTTGCAGGGAGTTATTCCCAGCATCAGCGACGAGCAGGCCAAAGATTTCCTTTTTCAACATCATGCGCTCGTTGCCGGGATGTGGCCGTTCGCTCACCCATCAGTAGATGTGCGACGAGTCATGCAGGCTCACGATCTTCAGGATTTGTCGATTGACTTCTTTCCCTTGCTAGCCCGAACCCTGACAAGTTTGCTGTCCAACTACAGATGATGAGGCGATCCGACCCAAGCGAAAGTGATTGAGTGGATGCAACCCAGGCTGCTGAGAAGAAGTCGGACTCAAACTATAAAGAGAAGCTTGACTTGAAGGATAGCTGGACTGGAAAGATCTGGATGGAATGAGGTCGGACTGGAAAGGTTCGGGCGAAAAGAAACACCCTCTTCCCGAGACGGCGTTCGAGTACGCCAAATTGGTCGAACCGGAACTTGGCGTGCCTCCGAAAGCCGATCTCAACAAGGCCCTGGAAATTCCGATTTACATCGATGGCGAGAGAACGCTGGACCAACATTCAGAAGTATTCAAAGAGGAGTACGGGCTCACGTACTCGCCGAAGAATGAAGAGAGCCTGAGTAACATCCAGATCGATGAGAAGTAATGGAGGCGTCTCCAGGTGAGGCACGAATGAAGTCAATCGTCCGCTTCTAAGATTCGGCACGGGGACATTGTCACAAGCGTTTTGCGGGTAGTGGTTAAGTGGCCGAGCAGGTCGCGAATACCAACCCAACAAAGTTCAAGACCCGTCGTGTTGCCCCAGACTGGAGCATCACGACGGGCTCTGGAGGAGCGTTCTTCTAGAATTGATTCCGAGAGATCCTTAGCAGTTGATCGTTCGTTGATCAACGGCGAGCGCGGCTTCTTTCAAGGTTTCGGAGAGAGTCGGGTGCCCGTGGCAGGTTCGGGCGATGTCTTCGGCTGAGCCGGCAAATTCCATCACGGTGACCGCCTCGGCGATCATATCAGAGGCTCTCGGACCGAGAATGTGGACGCCAAGGACCCGATCTGTCTTTGCATCGGCGATGATCTTTACGAAGCCATCTTTCTCATCCATCGCCTTCGCACGTCCATTCGCGATGAAGGGGGCTTTCCCAACGCGGTAGTCGTAACCTTTTTCCTTAGCTTGCTCTTCGGTGATCCCAACGCTTGCGATCTCCGGCCAAGTGTAGATGACGCTCGGAATCGTCTCGTAGTTGACATGGCCTGGCAGTCCAGCCAGGATTTCGGCAAAAGCAACTCCTTCTTCCTCGGCCTTGTGCGCCAGCATCGGACCGGCGATCACATCGCCGACCGCCGAGATTGAAGGGATGTTGGTCCGGAAGTGGTGATCGACGGTCACTTTCCCGGCTTTGGGGTCACAGTTGACGCCGACTTCTTCGAGTCCGAGCCCTTCGATATAGCCGCGACGGCCGACCGAAACTAAGACTTTGTCACATTCGATTTGGACCGCTTCGCCGTTTTTGCTCTCCGCCTTTAAACGCGCGCGATCTCCTTGGATCTCGATGCCGGTGACCTTGGTCTCGAACTTGAATTCGAGTCCTTGCTTCTGCAAGATCCGAAACATCTGCTTGCCGAGTTCGCCATCAACGACCGGGATGATCCGATCGAGAAACTCGACAACGGTGACCTTGGCCCCGAGCCGATGCCAAACCGAACCGAGTTCGAGGCCTATATAGCCTCCTCCAACAACGGCGAGGTGTTCCGGCACTCTGTCAAAGGCAAGTGCCTCGGTTGAACCGACGACCATCTTGCCGTCGAATGGCAAGAACGGCAGTTCGACCGGGACACTCCCGGTAGCGATCAGAAGATGATTTGCTTCGAGGGTACGTTCGCCGCCATCGTTGAGGGCGACATAAACTGAGTTTGGACCGGTGATCCGGCCGCTTCCGAATACAGGTTCAACCTTATTCTTCCGGAAGAGGCCACCGACGCCCTGAGTCAACTCACCGACAACTTTATCTTTGCGACTCATCATCGCAGCAAGATCGAGGCTAACATTGTTGACCATGATCCCGTGCTTGCTGAACCGCTCTCGGGCGAGTTCGTACATCTCGCTCGAATCGAGTAGGGCTTTGCTTGGAATACAACCGACATTCAGGCAGGTGCCACCCAAGCTCGGTCGCTTTTCGATACAGGCAACCTTCATCCCCAACTGTGCTGCTCGGATCGCGGCGACATAGCCGCCGGGACCCGCACCAATCACGACCAGATCGTACGGAGCCGCCACGGAACTTCCTTTCAGTCGGGCTCAGGGACGTCCGATCGATCCGCCGTCGAACGCCCAAGACGCCCTGGATAAGTTAGATGTCGAGCATCATCCGCTCGGGATTCTCAATACATTCCTTGATCCGCACAAGGAAACTGACCGCCTCGCGACCGTCAACGATCCGGTGATCATACGACAACGCGAGGTACATCATTGGCCGGATCACGACCTCGTCGTTGATTGCCACCGGCCGCTTCTGAATCGTATGCATCCCGAGAATCCCACTCTGTGGCGCATTCAAAATCGGGGTTGAGAGAAGCGAGCCAAAGACGCCGCCATTGGTGATCGTGAACGTGCCCCCTTGAAGGTCATCGACGCTAATCTTGTTGTCACGAGCCTTCTTTCCAAAGCCAAGAATCGTGGATTCGATCTCCGCGAAGGTCTTCCGGTCACAGTCACGAACCACGGGGACCATCAAACCACGGTCTGTACTGACCGCAACGCCGATGTCGTAGTAGTCGTTATATACGAGTTCGTCCCCATCGATATAACCGTTGACTGCTGGGAACGTCTTCAAGGCTTCCACTGTTGCCTTCACAAAGAAGGACATGAAGCCGAGACCGACCCCATGTTTTTCCTTGAAGGGTTCTTTGTACTGACCCCGAAGCGCCATGATCTTGGACATGTCGGCTTCGTTGAAGGTCGTCAAGATCGCTGCAGTTTGCTGCGCTTGGACAAGCCGCTGCGCGATTTTCTGACGGATTAAGGGGAGGCGTTGCCGTCGCTGTCGGGTCGTTCCAGATTCTGCACCCGGTTTCAGGGATTCAGTCGGAGCCGATCGATCAGGAACGCGAACGGGGGTTGATTCCTGCTTCGCTTCCACGGCTCGGATCACGTCTTCTTTGATGATCCGACCGCCCCGACCGCTCCCGTCCACAGTTCCCAAATCGACCTTCTCTTGAGCAGCGAGGCGACGAGCGGAGGGAGACGGAATCCCGGCCGATGAAGACGCGGGGGTTTCCTGACCAACCGGAGAGGATCCAGTGTTGTTGCCCGTTGATAAGGGCTGAGGAGATTCTGAGGGCGACGACGGTGGTGGACTTGGAGCGGGGTGCGTGGTTGAAGCCGCAGATGCCGCTGCACTGGTGTCAATCGTTCCGACGACCGCACCAACTTCGACTTCGCCGCCTTCCTCGACCAGGACCTTCAGCAAACCATCGGACTCGGCAAAGACTTCGTTTGAAGCTTTATCGGTTTCCAGCTCAAAGAGTGGTTCACCACTCTTGACCGCGCTGCCATCCTCCTTGAGCCAGCGGGCGAGGATTCCTTCGGTAATCGACTCACCGACGCTCGGAACCTTAATTTCGACAAGAGCCATGGCGGTGGGACTCGAGAAGCCATCGTCGGTCCAGCTCGAACCTAAAGCCTGGTCGCTTGGTACTGGCTGGGTTCGTAGCTGATGGGACCGCAAGTGGGTTGGGTTATGTGGGCTTTGGCCGTGGGACCTTTGGATTGGTTGATCGCGAGTTCTGAAAGATCAAGATCCTGCTTGATGGTTGCCCACGGCGTTATTGAGCGGTCGTGAGTGTATTCACGA
>CAZEAN010000051.1:0-41394 GCA_964510225.1 uncultured Isosphaeraceae bacterium | reverse complement strand
ACCCTGAGTTCTTCTGTGGTTCTGGGGCAACTGTGCCGTTCGCGGTTCCACTGAAGTACGCAGGGTGACCGGGACGGCGAGTCGGAGAGCCATCGATGTCCCAGGTCTCGTAGTGGATCTCCCCATTCACGTTGGTAATGCACTGGAATCGATCGCGTGGGTAATCACCAAACGCGATCGATTCCAGTGATTGCCGCTCTTTTTCTGAAACTCATTCGGCTCTTGTGTCACAGTGCACAAAAATACCGTATCAATCTGTGAGTTTCACTCGAACATGGTGGTGAGGACCGCTCTCATCACTCAACAGTCCAGTACCAGAGGGAGTTGTCGTCTAGCTTGGTGCTTCGGCACCGGAGCGGCGTAGCGTCGTTCTCGGAATCAGTACCTCACACAACACAACGATGGCTGTTTCAGACTCGCTTCTCGATCCGGGACACTAGTTATCTCCGGCGGGTCTGGTTCAACCGCGCCAGTCGCGGTTCCGCCGGAGATAACTAGTGTCCCGGATCGGCGAGTCGGAGAGCCATCGATGTCCCAGGTCTTGTGGTAGACACTCCCTCCGGTTCTGTCTGATCCCGTAACCACAGGTTGCTGCATAACGGACAAGGATGCTTCGCGTGGCTTTGCACTACACACTCAACGATGCTCGCCGCGCTTGGCAGTTCAGAGACCCTGCGGTTGTCGATCTCGTCATCCTGATTGCTCAGCAGCCAGACCCCCAACCGGAACAGCCGATCCGCGAGGGGGCTCCCACCTTCGAACGTTTCCTGGAGGAAATCCGTTCCAAAGGATTCCGGAAGAAACCACTCGACGTCCAGCGCGTAGAACGGTTGGAGCGACTGAAGGCTTTGGAAGCAGACGATGCAGAAGCTCCCCTGCCCGATCGCCTCAGGCTTCATGAGTTGATCCTCAACCTCTGGAAGGAAGATTCGCCGTTTGCACGATCCTGCCTGATCCGGATCATTGAGAAAGTCAAGCTGACATACGGCCCTTGGCGTGCCATTAAGCGGATCTATAAGGAAGCAGAAAAAAAGGGCGATCTCGAAATCTTCGGAGCAATTACGGTCCGGCTTGATCAAGCCCATGCAACGAATCCCGCCCCGATTAGTCGGCTTACGATGGGTTATATGGTCCGTCGTGCTTGGCGTTACCTCCGACGGATTGGTCAACGGCTTCCCGTGGCCTATCCTGATGCGGCATCGGCCGTCCTGGCACAGTACTCCGACGAGGTTGTTTCGGCGTACCCAGGAAATGTCCGGACGTGGGTCTACAACAAAATCCTCTTCGGCAAGCTAGCTCAGTCGGGTGGACGGTCGGTTTCATTCTCAGGAAAGCGGGACCCGATCAAACAACGGGCATTCCCAGAAGCATGGCGACGAACGCCACGGCCTTTGTTCGGACTCTTGGAACGGGCGCGGAGCGAACCCGTCCGAGAGTTCGCCGCCCACGCCCTCCGACAGGACTTCCGGGCTGAGCTTCGTGAAGTGGAGCCGGAGTGGGTCGCACGTTTGATCGCGGTTCCGAGTCGGGTGACGCACGACTTTGTCATCTGGATCCTCAACAACGTTCCCAAGTTTGAGCAAGCCGGATTCCGTGAGTTGCGGTTACATGAACCCGTACTCCGACTCCTCGACTCTCCCTCCAACTCAGCGCGGACTTATGCAGCAGGGTATGCGCGTGTTTTTGCGCGTGACCTTACTGTAGAGAAGTTGGTCCAGCTTGCGAACAATTCGGCGGAGGATGTCCGCAAGCTCGCTGCCGATTTGCTCGGTGAGCGTGACCCCCGGAAGGAGATTGGCCTGGAGTCTTGGGGCAAGCTCCTGGAGACCCGCTATGGGCACACGTTGGCTGCCCAAGCTATCCGGAAGCACTTCGGGTCCAACGAGCTGACACCAGAATGGTTTGCCGATCGTCTCTTCTCAAAAAACGACGAGGTATTCGAATTTGCCCAGAAATTGCTTGAACAATTGCATCCCAGGAACAAACTCGGCGCTGAGTACTTCCAGGGATTGCTGGATCGCTTGGACACGGTTGAATTCGAGGAAGAGGAAGACTTTTACGAACTCACTGATTACGCCGTTGGCCAACTCGGAAAGCTGGATCCTAACCAGCTCAACTCCGACTTCCTGCAACGGCTCTTCCTGCTTCCGGAAGCTGGCTATGATGTAACTCAGTGGATTAATGAAGGCCGTCTCAAAACAGAAGCGATTTCGCTCGATTTCTTGAAGGCATTGGCCTACCACCCGGATTGGGATGCCCATCCTTTTATCAGAGGAGTTCGTGAGTCCAAGCGGACCTGGGCCAAGTTTGTTCGCTTTGATGAGAGTCGCGCTGAAGAGGTACTCGGGTGGCTCCAAGACGTCCGACGCTTTACACCCGGTGTTTTGGGTTATGAATGGCTCCTCAAGTTGGTGAAGCGCACGGAGCCGCACTATCACAATTTTGCGGTCGAAGTGATGATTAAGGGGTTTATCCCGGCCGATTTCGCGACAGTCGAAGAGAGTGCGGCCAACGTGGTGTTAGCGGAAGAAAGTGCAGAAGCTGAGGGTGCCGTCGATTTCGGTGGTGAGTCCTTCATCTTCACAGGCAAGATGGCGACGATGCCACGCAAAGAAGCAGAGGGTAAGGTCAGGGAAGCGGGGGGTTCTGTGGCGTCGAGCGTTAATACCAAGCTGCACTATCTCGTCATCGGTGATGAAGGGTCAGCGCTTTACGGGCAAGGAAAGAAAGGCTCGAAGCAGGTCAAGGCGGAACAAGTCAACGCAGAGGGGGGCAACATCCGGATCATCTCAGAAACCGCCTTCCTTCGGATGCTCAAAGGGGAGCAACAACAAGCCTCTGCAGACAGTACGGCCAGCGGCTGTGAGAATCTCTGGAAGATGGCGATTGCTGGTGGTGCGGAGGATGCCAGACTTGGTCAGTTCGCCCGACGTTACATCAAGCGACACCATCCTGGAATCGCCCTCGACGAGACTGATCGACCGGTTGATCCTGGTGCTGAAATACCTGCCGAATTCTTGACATTTGAGCGCTTCGAGCCCCTCTTTCTTGAAACTCGCGAACCACTCCGGTCGTTTGCGTTAACAATTGCCAAGTATGAGTTCGGTCGCTGGCAACCGGCCGGTCAGTCACTCGTGAAGCTCGCCGAAGCACCACACAGTGAGGTCCGTCGGTTCGTTGCCGACGCTTTGCTAGCCGATGACGCCCCAGAGCACCGAGGCTATCGAATCGATCAAGACGCGCTGACCCCGGAATCAGTTTATCGCTTCTGCGAATCTGCCGATGATGAGGTCCGTGCTCTAGGGATGAAGCTGATCGATCGATCACCTCGACTTCAGGTTCCTGATCAACTCTATTATCTTGCTGAGAGTCCTGATCGGATGGTCCGGGCCTTCGTGATCCGTGCAATCTGGTCCTTGTACAGGGATCGTGGGATCACGAAGGATTGGAAACCATCTAGTTTGCCTCAGCCAACAGTCGGAGCAACTGCTCGTAAAAAAGCCATCGCTCGACAACAATCACAAGGCACTGGTCCACCGGCTCGGCCCGTGGCACCACCCGCAACACCAACGAGCCTCGCCGATCTCCTCCGTCGGATCCTCTTCGAGTTGCCCCCTGGACCTCCTCCTCGTCGTCGTTCTGCAGCGCAGCCCAATAGTGAAAACGATCTAGCAACACCCGCATTTCAGAGACTGCAACCACTTTCCAATCGAAAGGCCAAGTTGGCTGTGGTAGAGACCTTGAGAGACTTGGCGCTCGAGGAAAGTGAGTTTGCCCGTTACGCATTACCGCCGATTGTGGAGTTTATGGGTTCCCATGGAAAGAGTGAGCATGATGCCTGTCTTGTCGCGCTAACCCGGATTCGTCACCGCTACCCTGATCTTGCAACAATGAACGACTCCGAAGTGGAGGCAAGTTCATGAATCTAACCGAGAAATATCTGACTTACCGAGGTGAGATTCAAGCAATCTATGCTACAGGGAGAGACCTCTATTTTGTGACGGAACATCCCGAAGGTCAGACAACATCACTCTACTGTCTTGATCCGGAGTCGGGAAAACTCGAAGCGACTCCCCTTCCCCAAGGAAGTGGCCGTTCGATTGTATTGGTCGGAGAGAGAGTCTTCGTCGGGGGTTCGACAGGCCATTTGTTTCAGGGAGATCGATCCGGCGGGAAAGTGAGGGAAACCGTCGCCCTCGGTTCGACTCCGATCGTTGCACTTGCAACACTTTCGGAAACGCGACTCGCGGTTGGATACGGTTCCCATGTTGCAATTGTACAGCAAGAAGGAAAGAAACCTCATGTTGTACAGACACTGGAACTTTCAAGTGATGTGACGAAGCTAGCGAGTGATCCGAGTGGGGTCTGGCTTGTGATTGGTACCCAGTCGGGGGAGGTTACTGTCTATCAGTCGGAGCAACGCGAGGATTATGCCTTCAGTGATGCTCGGAGAATCCACAACGGTCCAGTAACGGCACTCCTGACTGAGCCTGATGAACTTCGTTTTCTCTCAGCAGGAGGGGATCGGAAACTGTACACGACACACGCGCGCGGGACTCTCGAGCCCGAGGACAAGGGGAAGAGCTATACCCACGACGAGCCGATCATGAGTATCGTCTGGGCTCCTGGTGATCGATTCATTACAGCCTCAAGTGATGGCGTTGTGAAGACGTGGGCGCGAACGGGTGGTGGTCGACCCGCAGCACTCCGAGAAGGTGTTGCAAAGCTGCGGACCCTCGCGATCGTCACCGTCCACGATCGCCCCCGGTTGGTCTCTGTAGGACAGGACAATATCCTCCGTTTCATTGCACTTGATGCTGCTGGCAAGTTTGGTGATCCAACCGCCCGATACTTCGATGCAAATCAACGGGCCTCTCACGAGCTTAGCCGGGACGATCCTAAACGTCGTGAGACCGCAATCACCGAACTCGCGACTTTCGGCGATACAAAATCACTCGAACTCCTCGCCGCGCACGCAAGAAATGACAGAGATTCGTCACTTCGACTCGATGCAGTCCGTCGTGTGGTGTCGTCATCAATCCCTCGCGCGATTCCATTACTTGAAGGATTGCTGAGCCATCAAGATGAGGCGGCCCGAGTTCTTGCGTTCGATGGTCTTCGTGAGCGTCTGGGAGAGGAAGATCTTCGCCCCATCGATCTTGCCTTGAAGTCAGGGAAGGCTGATATCGGTCGACGAGCTGTCGAAGCACTCGGGGTACTAGCTCAGCGTCAGGATCAAGCGTTCGATCGTCTCCTTTCCGCACTTGATGCGCACGAATGGGAAGTCCGACGGACGGCAGGTGAAACGCTTGAGGTCGTTGATCCAAGCAAGCCTGCTGAAGCCAATCTGACGGCACTCCAATCACAATCGGCTGATCTCCGCCGTTGGGCTTTGCTCCGATTACTCCACCGAGGGTTGCTAGATGATCCGCAAGTTGCTATAGCACTGCGACGACAGGCTGAAGAAGCTGATGCAGAAGTTCGTCGTGTGGCGGCTCTCTTGATGATCCGGTCTCGCCCCCTACTTGGGGCGGTCCTCCGCGATCGAGATCCTGAATTAGACCGACAGTTATCGGAGCTTGAAGCCGAGGCTGGCTTCGAAGGGTCGTCGCAGAAAGCAAAGGCCACGGGTGGTCGCTCCAAGACGGCTACCAAAAAGAAAACGAAGGGCAGTCAGGATGATCCTCCATCCTGGAGCGAAGCTGACATTCATTTGCTCCTCAATGCCTCCGCGAGTCGTGCTGTCGACACAGCGATCCTTGGAGCGCGCGCTCTTGCGGTGTTGGGAGATCGTCGCGCATTTGGACTACTGCTCCAGCTTAGTCGCGAGGAGGATGAGACGGCTCGAGTTGAAGTCTGCAGGGCACTCGCAACACTTGGCGACCCTCGTTCGGTGGATCGTCTCCGTTCACTCCTGGCAGATCAGTCTCCAAGTGTTCGTGACGCCGCATTCAGTGGCCTCGCGTTACTCCTCAAAAAGGAGCCCTTGCAAGCCGCTGAGGCAGGACTTACTGCACCCAGCTTCGATGTCCGGCGTCGGGGGCTCCAGATCCTTCTGGATGAGATCCGTAGGAAGCCTCCAACGTCATCTGATCAAGCCACAGGACAGCTCCTGCTCCGTGCCCTCAATGACCCGGCGAGTGAAGTTCGTTCAGAGAGTTTCAAAGCACTCCTGAATCTACAGCTCTTCGGCGGTAGTGCTGCCACACTCCGATTCGGTCGACGCTGTATCCATGAAGAGATACGCCGAGAGATCCTGACCGAGCTAATGGCGCAGTCAAATGAACCATGGGTTTGGGACCTCCTCTTCGAATGTTTCAACGATCCCGACGAACGACTTAGGCTCGACGCCTTTCAATTTGTCACCAAGAAGAGTCGGGGTCTCGAACCCCTCGAAGCAGCCTTGAATTCGCGCTATCCTGATCTGCGACTGGTGGCGATCGCGGGGCTTGTCAAAAAACGTAGTGTCGGAGCTCAAGCCGTTCTGGCGACGGCAGTCGAGGATTCCGACCGTACTGTCCGTCTCGCTGCACTTGACGGTCTCATCGATGTGGGTGCCAATACTGCAATCGCAACAGCACTGACCTCGCCGGCATCGGATGTGTGCGTCCGAGCTGGAAAAACCCTAGCAAGACTTGGGGATCAAGCCGTCCTGGGGCCGATGGTTACGTTAGCCACAATGCCAGAACCGCAAGAAACGGAACGTAAAGAGGAATGGAGAACGGTTGCTGCGGATGCCCTCGATGCCTTGGCCGAGCTTGGTGATCCCGATGCGATCGTACCCGTCTTACCTCTTCTAGAGAGTAACGAAGCCTCGCTCCGTAAGGGGGCGGCGCGAGTCTTGGCATGGTCTTACTCCAGTGATCGAGAGGGTCTAGTACGCGAAGCACTGGCTCATACAGACCCGGAAGTCAAGTACCGTATCGCGATGGGTCTGGCGATGAATGGTGATGCGAGCCTCGCTCCGTTACTTGACTCTGACGATGGGGCCAAAGTTGTCGGTGTGGGCGATCGTCTTGCTGTTGCCGCAGCGTTGGGTGCCGCCGGCGAAGACACGATCGTCAACACCCTTGATCATTCAAAGCCTGCTGCACGATCGAGGGCCTTCTTGCTGCTCCTTGCTCGGGAGTTTAAGGGATCAAAGAGTTCCGGGGCATCGCGACTCTTGACAGCACTCGCAAGTCGCTCACCACGGATTCGACTCGATGCTGCGGATGCCTTGCAACATGCAGCAGATCACCTCCGTTTTCGGACGGAGGTGACGCGATTACTAAATGAACGGGGAGATCGTCCACGCTGGTCGATTCCGGAATCTACCGTAGATGCACTCTGCAATTTACTTGTCTGGGGGACTCCTTTTGTTCGCGCTCGGACTGCATCGAAAATGCTGAGGCATCTTGACCCTTCAGTCGAGAAACAAGATGCGTTCGATCTTGCTTGGCAACTGCACGCGAAGCGTTTCGAATCTGAGCTTGACCGTCTGGAGTCCCAGGATGCGGAGGTCAAGTCAGATCGAGTGACGGCGGATCAGGACCACTTGGTGGCACAGGCATTCGGCGCTTATGTGGGCTTGATTCGGGAGCAGGGTGGGCGATCCTATCAAGCAGCATCAGCGCCAAACTCTAAGAAACGGACGAAAGCCAAGAAAGGGAACACCAAACGGAAGCAGATAGCACCTGATCCTGAAGCGATCCGAGTCCGCTGCCTCGCAATTGATCGTCTTACTCAGTTGGCATCACAACACTCCGGTTTCGCGACTGATGCCCCGAGTGTCTTCATTCGCGCCCTAAGTGACCCTCACCAATCCGTTAGGTTTCTCGCATTCGATCAATTACAAGCACTTAAGTACGATCCTGCAAAGCTTGGTGCGGAAGCACTCGCGGCGGGTCATACTGATGTCGGTGTGAAGGGACTTGAAGTCCTTAGTGGTGCTAGTACCGATATGGAGGCTGGTAGTGCGGTCTTGAAACAAGTAATGATGACACGGAAGGACGAATTGGCAATCAAAGCTGCTGAACTTTTGAGAAAGCGTCTGGGAACCGTACCCGTAGCATCGTTGGGAATGGAAGCCTCGTTTGAATCTCTCCGAAGTCTCTCGATTTCCTGGCTCGCCGAGCAGCCGAACGAAGAGGAAGCTGCTCGTGACGTCTTACGACGGGGATTAGATTCCCGGTATGCAGCCAATCGTCATCAGGTAGCACGGGCGCTGGCAACTAAGAAGGATCCGGTTGCATTCGAAGCACTTGTTCAACAACTCCAAGAAGCGAACGATCGGAACGCGGAAGTCAAAATCATCCGGGCATTTGAAGAACTTGGTGATCCACGAGCCAGCGCTGTGTTGCTCGATCGAATCGAAAATGATCAGTCGGGTACAACCGATCCGAATCGTCTTCTCTCTGCTGTTGCCCGCTTTCGACACCTTGCAGATGTCGATCATTTATTCAGGCTGCTTACCGAACAAGCAAAGTGGCGTGGTGGAGTGTTTCGCGCCCTACTCGCCATCTCTGGATACGACGCGATCAAGTCAATCCTGCAACAGGATCGAATCCTGGATGATGAAGCAATCGAGCGAGCGGAAGCCGCCCTTGATCGGTTCGATGCCAAGGATTTGCCTCCACGGAGGGATGAACTGGTCGTTCGACTCTTCGAGCGTTGCCTTGATCTAGACGCCTTGGATCTGGTTCAGGAACTCTTGCCGATCGCGCGGTGGTCTCCCACAACCAGCATTGATCCCCACTTAAGTCGGCTCACAACACACTCTGACGATGCGATCCGACAAAAAGCGGTCGGTGCATTGGCCTGGCGACTTCGATGGCGTAACGGGCCAGTGGATCCCCTGATCCAGCTCTTACAGCACCCTGACCATACCACGGAGTTCATTGCCGCCGAAGGGTTGGCACTCGGGGGGCGTCATGAAGGGACGAACGTGTTACTTGCCGCGATCGATTTCTTCGAAGATCTTCCACTTCGAAGGAGAGCGGTCCGTGCCCTCGGAATGCTGGAGGACCCACAAGCACTCGATCGACTCCTTAAACTTGCGAGTGATCCAGGGCACGCGCTTCAAGGCGAAGCGGTCGAGGCAATCGGACGACTTGGACGGACGTCGAAACGAGACCAGGTCCTCAGGTTACTGCTCCGGTATTCCAGGTCCGGTGAGCAGTCACTTACCTCACAGGCGTTGAATGGCTTGAGTTTTCTCAATGTACCGGAAGCTTGGGAACGACTTCGCGAGATTGTGCAAGAGCAGTCTCCCTTCTCGCTTCAAGTGATTCAATTGCTCTCATCGAATAATGATCCGGCAACACGCGATCTCCTCCTAGGGATGATCCGTGAGTTCGACTCCAACAGATCGAGGATCGCAGGTCTTCCGATGGTTCTCTTCGGATCGGCCCGGAAGCTCTTTGACCTAGGTTCACTCGAACCAGACATCGCGGGACTCCGCGGACTCTCGGGATCTTGGTTGATTGATCCGATCGCCTGGAATCGAGTCAAGGAACGTCATCAACTCACAGGTGAACTCCCCTTGGATCGAGTCCGGGATCGGGGTACGGTGGCAGATCTTTTTCGGATCTTGGATGGGTGCTCAGCGGATGTTGCCGATGCCTTGGAAGCCTTACTGATTCAGCAGGATGACTTACCGATCGCTGAGGCACGACAAGGGCTCCGTTCGGAAAGTTCGGCAGTCGTCCGTGTTAGTGCTCGGATCGTTGCCGCTGCACAAGATCCGAAGGCTGGTCCTGTTCTCGCGGAAGTGTTGCCGAAATGGTTAACAATCTGGTCCGACACACGCGCATCAGATCAACTTCCAAAGCATGATGAGGATGACTGGGATATCGACGACGAGGAAGCAGACGAGGAGGAATCGAGTTCACCACTCCTCGCGGAACGCTCTGAGTGCTTGGAACGTCTGATTCGGGCCGCTGGACGGGTGAGTGTTGCTGTTGAAGAATTGATCCGGATCGTGACGATGCACGAGGGTGATTCCTTGTTCAAGACCATCCGGATGGGAGCGGTGGAGGCCCTTGTCGAGCTTCCGAAGCCAACTCTTGCCGTCTTCGAAGCACTCGAGTCGCTGGCGACCGGAACGGAAGCTACCCTCCGTCGGCTTGCGGCCGATGCACTTGTACGGCTGGATCCCGACCGTGTCGTCGAAATCGCCGATTCGCTCCTCACTGATCCGTACAGCTTTGCCCGCGTGTCTGAAGAGCACCGGCCGGTCTTGGGGGATCGGATCCGACTGGCTTCCAGTCGGGTTCAAGAACAGGGACTCGTGATTCCTGCACTCGTCGCGTCGGGAGATTACGGAGCGATGGCGGACGTGCTCAAGACTCCAGAGTCAACCGAAGCTGCCCGGCTTGGTGCCGTCGAAGGGCTTGCCAGTTTGGCTTCCGAGGCGGCCGAGAGTGTACTGCTATCGACAGCGACCAGTGAGACGCAGGACGAGGAGATCCGGAAAGCAGCCTGGCGTGGACTAAGACGCTCAAAGCGAGCACGACGACGATCTCCGGACTCCTTAACAAACGCGAGCTAGACGATGGCAAAATCTTCTAAAGCAACAGGACATGAGCAGGATTCTGAGATCGATCCACAAACTTTGGAAGTCGAGGCCCCATCGCACACCGAAGTTGCCTTCTCCTACAACAGCCCAAGTATCCTTACTTCGAGTGATCAGGGCGATACCTTGGCACTGGTCGGAAATCGGCAGCGACCTCCTGTCCAGTTCGAGGCGACCCTGACAGACCCACTCCGGTTCCGTGAAGCGATGGCAGCTCTCTATGCGATTGTAGGGAGCGACTATCGCTACGTGCCGAAAGATCGGACTGCCTATCTTGCCTATCGACGGTTACGAGCGGAGTCCTCAGGTCTTGGGCTCTGGGAAGCACAACGTGCCTATTTTGATTGGCTCTCACGAAATGATCCGAGTGCCTCACTCATTCTCGATCCAGTCGTCTCAGTCCATCCCGATCAACTCTTCTTTGAGGTCTTTAGTAAAGACGAGGGGAGTTATGCAAAGCTTGGAGTCGAGTTAGCCGCCTTTGATCCCGATAAGGGGAAACCGATCCAATACGGGACCACCAACATCGACTTCAGTGAGGCCCTTCACAACGGGATCCAAGAATTGCGACGACGACGGCCGACCCGACTTGCGATCGGTCAAGAGGGTCTGAAGGTCAGCACCCAAGGGGCCGGAGCCGTCCTTGAGAAATCGATCCAGGTCCCTGATTCCTGGCTCCGAGGGTTCTTACAGGTCCAATCCTCCGCATCACTCCCCAGAGACTCGTTCCAACTTGCCCCAATCGATCTCTACAATGCACTCCGTTACTTGCGGATGCACGGGGATCGGAAGGGAAAACGCCGAGGGATCCGAATCGAGCTTGTCCCGGGTGAATTCCCACGGCTGGTCTTGGAACCTTGGGAGACCGTGATCTCCACAACGACAATGCCGTACAGTGGAAAAACGGCGAAAGTTGTCCGAGTCTGGGGACGGCGTCGCCTCTTCCTCCTCCGTCGCTTCCTGCCGATCGCTGAAGAGGTCGAGGTCCATCTTCTCGGTTCGGGGCTCCCTAGTTTCTGGATCCTCCGAGCCGGACCGCTGCACTTGACACTCGGTCTCACGGGTTTCACCGCATCGAATTGGTCTCAGGCGGTCAATTTCGACTTACTCTTACCTCGAAAAACCAATGAAACGAGTGCCGAACTGGATCTCGTGCTGGAACAGCTCCGTGACCGTTGGAAAGCCGGTGCTGGTGAACTCGCCAAGTTGACCGGTCTGTCCTGGGAACCGTTGCTTGAAGCCCTACAGCTTGGCTGCCAGCAGGGAAAGATTATGTATGATATCGCAGCCGACGTTTATCGTTTCCGCCCGTTAACGGAAGCACCCCTCGCGCTGGGTCGACTGGAGTATCGGAGTGCCCGTGAACGGATCGCCGCCGATCTCGTCTCGCGTCGCAATGCGGTCTCTATTCGGTCGGAGAACCAGATTGCGACCATTGGCCTGGAGCTGACGGGGCGGGTTGATGTCACTGAAGATCGTCGCGAATACCGTCCTCAACTGCTACTCTCAGATGATGGGTTCATCTCCAAAGCGGAGTGTACGTGTCCTTTCTTCCGGAAGCAGGGACTAAAGAACGGACCGTGTGCGCACTTGATTGCACTCCGTCTTGCGTTTGCCGATCGGCAGGCGAAACGACGACGCGGTGAACTCCCGGGCGACCTGATCGTCGCTGAAACGAGGGCTTTCAGTCGTCGGGACGTTCGGGGTGAAGAGGTCTACCAGATCTCAGTTGATCGGAGTCGTCTCACGATCCGCTGGGGCCGTGCCGGCGAACCGTTCCGTCGACAGCGTCTAACCTTTGATCGCCCCGAAGATGCACAGAGCGCTTTTCAGGAACGCATCTCGGCGCTGGAGAGTCGAGGTTTTCTCGATGCCAGTGCAGACTGAATGCGTTTTCACCCAGACAACTCAGAAGTCACGCTTGTTGAATCTCAAAGGGATGCCCGTAATCCATCGTTCTGTCCAACTCACGGATGTCCTCCATTGGCTGGATCCAACGCCAGGCGGACTGATCGTCGACGCTACTCTCGGTGTCGGTGGTCACTCTGCTGCAATTGCGGATCGTGTTGGTCCGAGCGGCCGGGTGATTGCGTTTGATCGTGATCCGTCGATGATCGCGTTGGCTCACGAGAAGATTGCTGGGAAGCCCATCGATCCCGTCCATGCCGCCTTTGACCAACTCGCAGAGGTCTTGGACCAGGAAGGGATCACCGCGATTGATGGGATCCTCGCCGACCTCGGATTTTGTTCCGATCAGATTGAGCACGCTGACCGTGGCTTTAGCTTCCAGCGCGAAGGACCACTCGATATGCGTTATGATCCGACCTCTGAACTCACGGCGGCGATCATCGTGAATCAGTATGAACCTCAAATGCTCGCGGATCTGTTTTACCGATTCGGTGGGGAACACAAATCACGCGCGATTGCTGATCGGATTGCCGAGCGGCGACGGGACGAGCCGATCGAGACAACCAGTCAACTGGCCGCGATCGTCCGTGAGGCCCTCGGCGCTCGATCTCGGAGCGAACGGGATCGGATCGATCCGTCGACGCGGGTCTTCCAGGCGCTCAGGATCGCCGTCAACGATGAACTCGGGATCCTCAAGCGATTTCTTCAAACAGCTCCGGGTTATCTCAAGCCCGGCGGTCGATTCGTGGTGATTAGCTTCCATTCTCTTGAGGATGAGCAGATCAAATCGACCTTCAAAGATGATCCACGACTCAAGATGCTGACCAAGAAGCCAGTGATTGCGGGTGACCTCGAAGTCCGCCGCAATCCGAGGGCCCGCAGCGCCAAACTAAGGGCTGCAGAGCGGGTTCTCCCCTAACGCTTCCTCCCATTCCACCAGAGAATTGCGGGGCCCGATCAACTATGTCGCGTACATCTGATTTACTCGGAGTCTGGCGGGCTATCGAGTTAGCTGGGAGCATCGAGGCTTATGTTGAGACGGAGTTAACGAACCGGGGCTTTCTGATCGCACGCCGTGAAATCGACACGATGTCCGATCGAGAACGTGAGCGGTACAAGAAGGAGTTGAAAGAAGAGGCCGCCAAACGTCGTGAACTAAAACGTGAAGCGTGGGCAGCCTATAAAATAAAGCACATTGTTCACATCGGTGAGAATATTTACTGGAGTAACGAACGTCATCGCAAAGACAAGTGGGATCTTCCTGATTCCGAAGAACGAGCCGCCGAGAATGAGTTGCCGGCGCTCGATCATCCCGGTGACCTTGCGGAAGCAATCGGACTCACCATTCCTCAGCTCCGCTGGCTGACCTTCCATCGTGACGCAGCGACCCAGATCCATTATCAACGGTTCTCGATTCCCAAACGGGATGGCTCGGAACGCCCGATCTGGGCACCACTTCCGACACTCAAGGCAGCACAACGCTGGGTTCTCAGGAACATCACTGAAAAGCTCCCCGTTCATGGTGCCGCCCACGGTTTCCTTCCCGGTCGCTCGATCTTGAGCAATGCTGTCAATCATGTGGATTCGAAAGTTGTTTTGAAGATGGACATTCAAAACTTCTTCCCGACGGTGACTTTTCCGAGAGTGAAGGGGGTGTTCCGTCGTGCGGGGTACCGTGAGCAAATTGCGACACTTCTTGCGTTGATCTGTACCGAATCGCCACGCGAAGTCGTCGATCAGCAAGGGAAGACGTATTATGTTGCTCTAGGGCCCCGGTGCCTTCCTCAAGGGGCCCCGACGAGTCCTTCACTGACCAACACGCTCTGCTTGAAGATGGACCGTCGCCTCTCGGGACTCGCGACCGCACTCGGCTGGCGCTATACTCGCTATGCCGATGACCTCACGTTTAGTCTTTCAGCCGATTCCAAAACTGATGATCCTCGGATGGGTTCGTTGTTGGGCGGCGTCCATCGGATCGTTCGTGGGGAAGGATTCCGGATCCATCCCGAGAAGACCCGGGTGGCCAGGAGTGGGGCCCGTCAGCAAGTCACGGGCTTGGTCGTGAATGGAGTGGAGTCGCCGCGCTTGCCGCGTCGGCTCCGTCGACAACTCCGAGCGGCGGTTCATAACCTGAAGCAGGGCAAGCCGCGCCCGGATGCCGATCGTCTCGAACAGCTCCGAGGTTATGCCAGCTACCTCCAGATGACAAACCCTGCCCTAGGGCAAGAGATGAATGAAATACTCCGTGAAATCGAGTAATTTGACGTGCATCGGTTAGTTTGCAGGGCTTGTTACTGCACGCAATCACACTTGATGAATCCGAATTCTGAAGGAGACCGGGATTGCCTCGAACCGTTCAGTGTTGTACCCATGTGAGATAGATGACTGACCTTCCTTGATCGTGCCAGGCTCCTCCGACTGGGCTTGGCCGGGTCGATTCTAATCTCAACATGAACTTGCTCCCCAGCGACGGGTTGCTGCCCGGGAGGTCGTTAGATGGTCGTGAAACTGGTCGAGCTTGGCGAGTACGGTCGACAGCACTATCAACTGGTGGGAGCGGAGTGCATCATCGGGCGTGAGCCCTCGTGTGACCTCCGATCCGACCACGGCCAAGTAAGCAATCGTCATACAAGAATCTTCCGGGCCGGAAAAAAGTTGATGGTTGAGGATTTGAACTCAGCGACGCATACGTTTATCAATGGTGATCGTGTGTCTGCCCCGACTGAGCTTAGCGATGGGGACGAACTCTACGTTGGGCCAGTCCACTTCTTGGTGATGATCGGTGAAGATGAAGCTGAGTTGGCAGCACGATCGGATTCTTGGATCGCCGAAGTGCTCGGCAGGCGCCGAGGTGGCAAGGAGGAGGCGTTCGATCCTCGGACCGCTGTCTCAGCAGCGATGCAGACCGCCCAGAAGATCTTGCATCACCTGCACGACCAAGAGAGCGGCTCTCACCCTAGTGAGGAGGAAGAAGAGGCCGCCGCACAAGGTCTTGAGATTGCGGATGAAGGTGGGATCGCCCTTGCTCGGATTCTTGATCGATCGTTGATCGATGAAACTGACATACGTCGATTTGCTCATGAATTGAACGAGCTTATCAAGAGTGGTCGGAACCGGATTGCGCTCCACTTTGGTGAGGTTGAGCAGTGTTCCAGTCAGGCACTCAGTACCGTCCTCCGTGCATCGAGGCATTGTGAGGCGAGTGGAGGAGCCTTGAAGATCTGTACCCCGACGCCGGCGGTCGCGGAACTCTTCGAGATGATCAATCTGGGTAAGTCTATCGAGATCTTTCCGAAGTCTGAGTCTGCGTTAGACAGCGTCTGGCCTACGACCGAGCCTGATCCTGAACCGGGTGATCAGCTTGACGCCATCTCGGCAGTATTGGCTACCGAGATGCCTGTCGTCCGACTCAAGGTCGAGTCTGGGAAGTCAGAAGGGAAGATCATTCAAGTCAAAGGACGACGGTTTGTAATCGGCCGTGACTCTCGGTGCAACCTCCGACCCAACAGTGAGACGGTGAGCCGGATTCACGCGATTATCGAACGGCACGAAGGCAAGGTGACCGTTCGAGATTACGGTACTAGGAACGGAACGATCCTTGCGGGTCGAGTCCTCCGGGGTGAGGAAGCCGAGGCATCTGATGGTGACTCACTCCAGGTTGGAGTGCTACGATTCTCGATGCAGGTTCTACCGATGGCGACTGCACCGACCGAAACCATGGAAACCGACCTGGCCGATTGGCTGCTCGAACAGTCGAAGACAGATGAAAATGCACCGACCTCACTGATGATTCCTACGCCCAAGTCTGGCAGCGAATCTCCCTTTGCCGAGTCGGAGGTAGGTGCTCTCGATCCTGAGTCGGAAGAAGGTGAGAAGAACGACCTGAAAACCGACTCACTCGAGTGTGAGATTATTCGTGAAGTCCTCGTCGTCCGGATTCGGAAGCCGTCGCTTGAGGATGAGTCCACCGTGGGTCCGCTTCGTTACGAATTACAGAACTTCTTCGATAAACCACTTCCCCGTCGCGTTGTCTTGAATCTCGAAAACGTGAACTTCCTTTCGAGTCGTGCGGTGGGAGTGATCTTAGCGTTTTTCCAGCACCTCGACCGCGAACACGGTGCACTTCGAGTCTGCTGTGTGAGCCCGAAGATACTCGGCGTTCTCGATTCAATGCGTCTTCCTGATTTAATGGATCTCTATCCGACAGCAGAAGAAGCAGTGAACGATCCCTGGATTTAACGCAACCGTCTTATCGAACATCTAACGGAGCCTTAATTCCCTCTCGGGTAAGGTTGTCAGATCAGCGTTGGGGATGAGTCACTGTCTGCGCTTAACTGGTGATCCAAGGCAGCGTTAACCGCTGCCCACAACTGTTCTGCATGAGGTGTTCGGAGCATACTCACGTGGTTTCCAGGGATTTTGATGGATTGCAATCGATTCCCTACGAGTTGTTGCCATTGATCTAATAGTAATAGGGTTCTGAAATATGAACGCTCTTGTGTATAAAAAAGAGAAATCCTGATATCACTCGTTCGAGGGTGGTAGGCTTGAATAAGATCAAGGCAAGCCTGACCGCGTTGACGCAAAAGTTGATGATTCCAAGACAAGCGCGTGGGACTGACAGGCCTCTGTTGAAGGGGGTGAGCACTCCGACCCCTCACCCACTTCCACCACTTTCGGACTCGTTTGGCTATCGTTTGTTGGATTGACTGCAGTCGAACGTGTTTATCCTTTGAACAGATGATTGGAACAAGGTTCGCCAGAAGAACCAGTGCTTTACGGAACCGGGAAGGTCTCATGTTTGGAGGACTCATATCGATCACACCGATAAATCTTACTTCTCGGCCACTGTTTCTAAGTTGCCGAGCAACTTCATACGCCAATATTCCACCGAATGAATAGCCCAACAGGTAAAACGGGCCTGAAGGATGATGTTCTCGCAGACGCGCTGTCAACCGGTTCGCTAACTCAGTGAAGTCACTGTCGAGGTCTCCAGCAAGAATCTCGACACCAATGGGCTGGAATCGTTGGTCGATTCGGGAGGCTCCATCGCTTAGGTGAAATGCTGTTCCATGAATCCCTGGGAAGAGAAAGAGCGGAGAACGCAAATGAGAATCTGTATATGATATGAAATAATCAGAATTATTTGTTTTTGCAAGTTCGGATAACCGTTGTGCAAGACGTCCGACCGTCTTACAGGCAAGGAAATCTTGTGGATTGATTCGACATTGGTGTCGTTGCTCGATCTCCAAGATGCATTCCAAGGTTTGCAATGAGTCGGCATTGAGTCCCTCAAATTCGTCGTCAATGCCTACGCGATCACAATCGAGGACCCTTGACAGAATCTCGCAGAGGCTCACTTCGAGGTCGGTTTCTGGTGCACGATAGGGGATACTCTCACTGAGGATTGCCTCTCCTTGAAGATTGTGCAGTTGCCTCCGTGCGAGCTTGCCGTTGTTGGTCTTGGGTAGCTGGGAGACTCGGAAGAATGCAGAAGGCTGCGATGCGTTAGGTAGCGAGTCGCGGCAGCGCTGTTGAAGCTCCTCTGCTCTGAGAGTCGCATCAGGAGAAATTATAATGAATGCAATTAAATAAGTGGTTCTGTCATCATATTTGCGAGAACAAACGGCGACATCTTCCACTCCCTCAATCCCGAGAAGGAGATTCTCTACCTCAGCGACGTCGACACGATAGCCACGGATCTTGACCTGCGTATCTTTACGTCTGAGATGCACGATCCGACCATCAGGCAACCGCTTCCCTAAATCGCCTGTGAGGTAGATCCGCTGCCCACTCCCTCGTGGATCCTTCCGAAACACTTGGGCTGTGAGGTCGTCGCGTTTCCAATATCCAGTTGACAGATACAAGCTAGAAACAGCGATCTCTCCCTGTTCGGCCTCCTCACCCTCCTCCGTCAAGAGCATGACTCGCTTCCCTTCGACTGGCCATCCAGTCGGAACTGTGGGGCCGTCGATCGGCATCTCACTACTGATGAAGTACTGTGAGATCGTCCGCGTCTCAGTGGTACCTAATGAACTCTGAACGATGCAGTCCTTGCCAAAGAGCTGTCGACAGAGTTCGACATCGTGACCGTAAAGCAGTTCCCCACCTGGTGCGATGACTCGGACGCTCGAAAACTCGGTTGGCTCCGAGAGTGATGCGGCAAACAAACGTAAGGCTGCAACATTGATATCACATATAGTAATGTTGTTTTTTTCTAACCAATCCGGCATCGCTGATATAGGACTGCAGTGGAGATCAAAACAACTTAACGATGCACCGTTAAGCAGCGCACCGAAGATGCTACAACAGGATGCACTGGAGGAGGCTGAGAAAAGAAGTCCGAAGCAGTCGTCAGCGTCTACCCTGAGATCACGTCCCAGTCGAACTGACTCCATGTAGAGGTTTTGATGCGTATGCATCACACCCTTCGGGACCCCTGTTGAACCCGAAGTGTACATCACATATGCCAAGTCCTCAGGACTCGCTAGCAGTGGCAGGTGGGTGTCTACTGGGTCGAAGTCAACACCCGCGACAAGCAGTGCCGTTCCACTGGGCAGGATTGATTTCGCTAACCCCAGATGTCTCTGACTGCATATCAAAACTTGTGCGTCGGTTTCTTCGAGGAGAAACTGCAGCCGTTTCGCTGGCAGTTCCGGATCCATGGGGACGTAAAATTTCCCTGCTCTGAGCGTACCGTAGATGGCAGGAATGACATCTGCTTCAACATCCATCAGGATGGCAACCGGTGCTGTCCGGTCCCCGATTGTTGCTAAAAGGCGCACCGCGATGCCGTTTGCTTGACGATTGAGTTCACCATACGACCAACGACGGTCACCATCGATCACCGCAATCGCATGCGGATGACGAGTCACAAACTCCACAAACCGCTCATCGACGGTCTGTTGCCCTTGGGAGCACAGCCTTTCCTCTCCAGGACTCCGCCCAGGGAGAGATCTACCGACGGGAGCAACGGTTGTGGTATCAAGAAGACTCATCGCTACCTCGATATTTCGCTACATCGGGCCGACTCTGACTTCGTCGTGCGGTGACAACCTCACCGAGAACACCTGACTTGTGATTGCACGAAGCCAATCCTTAGCGGGACTATAATACGGGAGCAGATTGATTGAGAACTTAGGCTGATGGAGAGGCACAATTTAGTCTCGTAATCGAGGTCATGAGAATGTTGTTCATACTCAAGAGAGGCTGTTACAGGAGTTGTGCTCCCGTATCATGAGAAGATGCCCACGATCCGGGAGCCCTTACTTGCTCACTCAGAAATCGAGCCGAGTCGATTCTTTACTTGCATCATGACAGAGAGCATCAGACGGCCGATATCGTCGCGACGCTCGGCATACTTTAGTCCCTCGAAGCTGGTATTGTCGTAGAGCTTGGGATCAAGGTAGGGCATCGAGATTCGACGATCCGCGCCCGGAACGAAAGGACACTCCGCATCGGCTTCACTGCAGACCATCAACGCAGCGAAACCAGACTGAGGATTGGCTGCATCATCATAACGTTTCGAAAACTCAATCGACTCATAGGTTGGTTGCGTACCCCACTGTACACGGTAGATCGGATTGGGGTTTCCGGCTTCTCCCCGTTCTGCTTCACGATCGGTCGGTCCGACGACAACACCGATGGCCTCGAGGGTCGTGATCGTCCGCCGATTGAAAGCCGAGGGGTCGGTTCCGCCACTGTGGAATCGGATCTCTGGGAATCCGTAATAGGTCGCTGCGATGTTCCCCCAGGTGGCCGTCATCATGCTTCTTCTTGAATTTCCAGTGCAGACGGCAGTGACATGGAGCGGTTCGCCTTCGGTGTAGTTGGCCACGATCCAGTCGATCAACTCACTTCCGGCTTCACGGTGCAGCTCATCGATTAAGTCGAACGATGTTGTTAAGTACTCCGCGTGCTGCCGGATCTCATCGAAGAGATCGGCACGACTCGCTGGGGCTGCTTCTTGCACTGTCTGCTCCAGTTCATTGAAGTCGATTCGGTCATCCTCTCCGGCGATCGACCGGAAAGTAGCTCGGTCGAACAAATTGTCTAGCTCTTCAAAGGAGAGGGTCTGATCACCCTGAAGCGCCGCGTAGAGCGTTGCCTTTACAGTCTGATCCTTTACTATCGAGACAGCTTCGGGCGTTCCACGATCGTGGACAAGCCAGAGCGCGGAAACCAGTGGACCGAGATCGCGTTCGGTCTTCTCTCCCGTGAGCGTTGATAAGCATACTAAGATGCCTATGAGTGAAAGTTGCATTGTTGTTCGGCGTCCTTGTTTCAAGACTTTGTTGCAGTGATGTTGACGCTCAAGAGGCTTTCCGATTGATCGCTGCCACTACCACAACTGCCGACTTCGACCATCTTTGCCGCTGCGGCCTGGTTTTTCTCCACCTCGATCGTTGGGAACCCAGCTTGTTTGAGCCGATTCAGATAGTCGTCGAGGACCAAGGCACCACCAATACAGCCGACCAAGGCTTCGTTGTCTTGGCGGATCTCGGGAGATGGTTCAACTTCCCAGGCCATATCGGAGACCGACAGTCGACCGCCAGCCTTGAGAACTCGGTAAATCTCCCGGAACGCCTGATCTTTGTCAGGGACCAGGTTCAAGACGCAATTGCTAATGACGACATCCACCGACTCATCTTCGACCGGCAATGCTTCAATCTCACCCTTTCGGAACTCGACCTGAGATGCACCCACTTGCTTTGCGTTAACGCGGGCTTTGTCGAGCATTGCGTCGGTCATGTCGACACCGATCACCCGACCTTCCGGTCCCACCTTCTTCGCGGCCAGCAAGCAATCGAAGCCAGCACCGGATCCCAGATCGAGGACCACTTCCCCAGGCTTCAAGGCGGCGAGAGCTTGGGGGTTGCCACACGAGAGCCCCAGATTGGCACCTTCAGGAAGAGCCGAGAGCTCTTCCGATGAGTAGCCGAAGGTAATCGCAAGGTCGTCGGCATTCTCCGCACAGCCGGTCAAGCTGCCACAACAAGCGCTCGATGTCGGCTCTTCGACGACTCCAAGTGCGGCGTCGGCGTACCGTTGCTTCACCAATGATTTTTGTTGTTCTTGATCCATGATGTTCCAAGACTCCGTTAAAGCTGGTGGTTGAATCCGCTTGAGCGGATATAAGAGGGTAAAAAAAGAGCAGTCGAATCAACAGTCGTTAAGAACTCGTGCGAGTCGTTCTCTGTCTTGAGTTAGGACATCAGGGTCATCAAAACAGAGTCCGATTGCGCCGAGGAGGGTCCGATGCAAGCTGCTGGAAGGTTCGGCGAGTCGATAGTGGACCCAGAGTCCCGCTCTCCGGGTCCGAACGAGGCCGCTGTTACGCAAGTACGCGAGATGGCGTGATACCGTTGGTTGGGGTAAATCAAGTGCAGAGTGGAGGTGACAGACACAGATCTCGTCCGCTCCCTCCAAGAGTCCAAGCAATCGCAGTCGAACCGGGTCTGCGAGTGCTTTGAAGAGGCGGGTAGATTGTTCGAGGCCATTGTGTCGTGATTCGTTTATTTGCACGAGCGAATATTAAGCGGCTTGGTCGTTGAGGTCAAGGATTCAACAAACTCTGTGTTGGAACGCAGCGGAACCTGATCGTGAGCACAGATTTCCAAAGAAGGCTCTTTGCAAATCCTCATGGATGCAATGAATCAGCAGATTTCGGTGGGTGGTCTCGAATCACCAAGTCGTTATCGCTAGAATGGTTGCGTCTCGGCAACAGTGAACGGACGTTGTGAACTCGAATTTGTTATAGTTAATCTAGGCTTAAGACCTGAATGACTTGATTCCCACCCCTCATCGAGGAGACCCCGACGATTTCTGCCACATCCAACGTCCCCGGCCCCATTTCCCCTTACGGCGGCGAACTGGTCAACCTTCTTGTCGACGAGGCCCGAGCCGCCGAGATGCGGGCGACAGTCAAAGACTATCCCAGCCTGACCCTCGACGATCGCGCACTCTGCGACTTGGAACTGCTCGCCACCGGCGGGTTTTCGCCCCTCAAGGGGTTCATGGGCAAGGCAGACTACGATCGCGTTGTCTCCGAGATGCGATTGGCTGACGGTACACTCTGGCCGTTGCCGATCACGTTGCCGATCGATCCCGAAGCCACTGGCGCTACCGTTGGCAAGCCGCTCGCCCTCCGCGACATTTACGGCAACCTTTTGGCCTTCCTTCATGTTGAAGAGATCTACCCTTACGACAAAGAAGTCGAAGCCAAAGGGGCTTATGGCTCGACAGACGAGAAGCACCCCGCCGTTGCTTACTTGAAGAAGCTCCCCGGCCACTACGCTGCCGGTCGACTCGAAGTGAACCGGACTCCGCCGCACTTTGACTTCGTCGAACTCCGACAGACGCCGCTCGAACTCCGACAGATGATCGCCGACAAGGGTTGGCAGAAGCTTGTCGCATTCCAAACACGGAACCCCCTGCACCGGGCTCACGAAGAGCTGACCAAGCGCGCCGCTGAGCAAATCGGTGGCGGTTTGCTGATCCACCCGGTTGTTGGGATGACCAAGCCCGGCGACGTCGACCACTACACGCGGGTCCGCTGCTACCGTGCCTTGGTCGATGATTTCTACGATCAGAATTCGGTGCTGTTGAGTCTGCTGCCGCTGGCGATGCGGATGGCTGGTCCGAAGGAAGCGCTCCTGCACGCGATCATCCGACGGAACCACGGCTGTACTCACTTCATCGTCGGTCGTGACCATGCCGGACCGGGCAAAGACAGCACCGGCGAGCCCTTCTACGGGCCTTACGATGCGCAAGAGTTGATGACTCAATATCGGGACGAACTCGGCGTCGATATGGTCCCGTTCAAGTTGATGGTGTACTTGCCCAAGGAGCAGAAGTACGCACCCGCCGACGAAGTTCCCGAAGGGACTGAAACGGCGAACATCTCGGGAACCCAAGTCCGCGAAGATTACCTTGCCAAGGGGATCCCGCTTCCCGATTGGTTCAGCCGACCTCCGGTCGCTGAGATCCTCCGCGAAGCCAACCCACCGAAGTCCAGCCAAGGTGTTACCATCTGGTTCACCGGCCTCTCCGGCTCGGGCAAGAGCACCATTGCCAACGCCTTGATGGAGCGACTTGCTGAGTACGGACGGAACCCGTCGATGCTCGACGGCGACGTGATCCGAACTCACCTCTCCAAGGGGCTCGGATTCAGCAAGGAAGACCGTGACACCAACATCCGACGTGTTGGTTATGTTGCTGGTCTGGTCGCCAAGCACGGCGGAACCATGCTCTGCTCGGTAATCAGCCCGTACATCGAGACTCGGGACGAAGCCCGAGCAATGTCCGGTGGCAACTTCGTCGAGGTCTTTTGCGATACCCCGATCGAAGTCTGTGAGCAACGAGACGTTAAAGGTCTCTACGCGAAGGCCCGCGCTGGTGAGATCAAAGGTTTCACTGGTGTCGACGATCCTTACGAAGAGCCGCCTAACCCCGAAGTCAAGATCGACACCTCCAAGCTCTCCGTCACCGAGTGTGCCGAAGCGATCATCCAGAAGCTCCTCGAACTCGGTTACATCCTCCCCCACGGGCACCGTTGATCGTTCTTGATCTGACTCAGTCCGAATGTTTCGAAGGCACTGGCGGGCTTTCCCGTCAGTGCTTTTTTTGTTCTTAACCGCTGGTGAATTCTGCTGTCGACGGCGTTCCCACGCCTTCAATGCGTCTCGGAAGTTCCGATCCGCGAGCGCTTGGAATCGACACCACGCTGGATCGCCCGGCTGAACGTTCTCTTCCGAGAGCGCCGCTTGCCGAAGTCTCGACGCCGCCAGCACAACCCGCTCTGCCAGCAGCCGTTCGATTGGCCCCACCGGGTTCAATGCAGCCAGTAGTCCCTGCTCAAAAATCCTGAACGCTTCATCATTGGTCTCGCGGAGTATTAATGCTCGTGGTTCAGAAGCGATGAGGGTGTCAACGAACATAGTTACTTGATCATTTGATAGACACAATTAGCATGGGAGTTGATCCAATGGAAGTCTCGACGTTAGCTACAGCATCGTGCTCGGAGGACAGTTCAGTCATTTTTTCTCCCGATTTCCGGGCAATACGCTATCCGACTACAAGTGTCAGGTCGATGCGCTCTACGTTCTTTTCCAAACAGTAACTAGCTTAGATTCAGGGAGTGGGAGGCAACGTGATGGCGTAAAGCTCAAGTTGATTGAATTTGAGTCGTTCGTCAATCAACTCGAGCTGCTTCTTTCATCTCCACGCTTGCTATCTTTGGCGGCATCTATGGAGAGATCCTATAAAGAGGACTTCTAGGGGAAGAGGTCTGGTGGGCCACCAACACGGAAGCTTAAGTCTCATAAGTGGTGCCGATGTGCCATCCACGGTGGCTGATGTGGTCCCAGCGTGAGGCATCGAGGAAGATCCGGAGGTCCTTGCCATTCTTGTCCCAGAAGGCGAAGAGTTTCTTGCCTCGGTGGGTATTGATGGTGCTACTGAGATCCTCGTGAAGGAGTTTGATCTCCTTGGGTCCGTCGACGTGAGCACCGACGCCACCCTTGCGGCCCCACTCCACAATCTTGAGGAACTTCTTGGAGGGGGAAGTGCCGGCCTGAAACGAATCGACCAACCCAATGTGTCCCCAATGATTGCCGTAGCTGGTGACCTTGTCAGGCCGGTAAGTCACAATCACTGTACCAGCGACAATATCCTCGACCTTCTCGACCGGTGGTAACGGAAGGAGTTCGCGGACCAAGTAAATGTCGTTGGTCGCTCCTTTGATCTTCCCTTGGCCGTAGCCTTTGACATAGGAAGCAATCGAAGCTGAAGGAGTAATCCCTTGGTAGTTCCCTACAAATGCATTGCAATCAAGCCCGAACCACTTCTGGGCATAATCGGTGGCACCACCGGAAGTGCATCTGTCCACAAGCCGCGCCAATCGAAGGGCGTCTCGGAGTTCATCCGGCGAAGCTCGACCGCCAAACGCCCGACGGAGCCCCGGCTTTGAGAATTCCTCGTGAGGATCCATCTCATCCGAGTTCGGAATCTTGAACCAAGTCGGAATATCCCGAATAAACCCGAGTTTGAGGTGCCGGATCGCGATCCTGCTGAGGATTCTCTCGTACTCCCGGCGTCCTTCCGACGGCATCCCGGAAATGTACCGTTGCACATTGATAGAACAGTTGAGCTTCAAGCGCGGATCATGAACCACCAACTTGTGGTACTGCTGCACAAATTGAAACGGAGTCATTGATATTTCTCTGCAAAATTAAATGATAATGCGGCAATCCTGATCAATTCAGTTTCTTCAACCACAATCAAGAGAAAACCGCCATCCACAAAAGTGAGCCGATATCTTCATGAGCTAAGCTCTATTGTTCCTACGCCCTACCCCAATCCTCGTGACCGCACTTGGCCCCCGAAATTTTCCGCAGAATCCAGCATCAACCGAGAGGCCAATCGCGTTGACCCTTGTGCCGATGACACTCAACGATCCCACCAAGAGTCCGGAAAGGTAAAGACGGTCATGTTGTGGAGATCTTGGAGGACGTCTGGGCGTTGCTGGAGCCAGTTCAGCGTGTGCTGAATCACCAGACGTCTGACGATCCACCTCAACTCAGGATTTCTGATTTTCGACTTCGTACAGCCTTCCCATACGACTGCTGGTGAATGGAGGGACAGCAAGGCGATGATCCCGTTCTCAGTACCTTTCACTTGACCCTCCTTCCTGAATTTCTTCCGGATCGCATTAAGTCCCGCTTTCAGGCCTTGTTCATGCGTCCCGCCTTCGACAGCACGTCCCTTATTCACAAACGCGGTTAACCAATCTTGAGCCACACTCTGGAAGGCAAAGATCAGTTCCAGATCGAGATCAGCTTCGGAGACTCGAAAGTGGATCGGATCATGAACCAATTGATGACAGCAAGTGAGGTTGTGAAACATTTCTTGAATCCCTGCCGAGGCACAGAATTTTTCGCGACGATTGCCCGAAGAGACGGAGAAGCGGATACCCTCGTTGAGGAAGCTGAGCCGTCTGAAGTAACTCTGGAAATTCCCAAACGTCACGGGTTGAACACTGAGGATCTCCTGATCGGGGGTGAACCGAAGTCGACTGAATGGTGCTGTTTCAACTCCCTCGGTGCGTTGCAGAAGCTCACGGTCCCCACTGTTCGAGATGTACTGCCAGCGTTCTTAACCGGAGACAGCTTTGACCTCCAATCGACTGGAGAGCGCAGCCAAGACCACACCGTTGAGCCCCCACCCTCGAGTCTTCCCGGTTCGTTCTACTTGGAGTTCGAATGGGCTGAGCTTCCCATCTACAGCTTCCTCGAGCTGAAGGTCTACGTCCGATTCGATGGTGAACCAACCATCAGCCATCTCAAGCGACACATAGGTTGGGCTTGCTTCAAGCTGAAGGTTTACGGCGTCGACAAGATAGTGAATGAACCCAAAGAAATCGGTGCTACCGATATACATACCCGGCCTCTTCCGGATCAGTTCGATCGGGGACAAGTCGCGGTTGATCATCAGGAAATCTCTTTAAGTCTTAAGCAATGAATGCTTTGCAGATTCTTCAAGGCCGGCAAACGATCCTACCAAAACTTGTCCTGGGCATTCTGACTTGAGATTCTATGACTTGGTTTTTACACTTGTCAGAGTAGTTGGGGGATTCGGAGGAGGCGGAGCAGATCAAATTGTCGAGGTCAGCGCCGACGGATCGAAGGGAGCATGCGATGCACGAGAGTGGATTGACGAGAGGGCGTCGACGTGTGGCATTCGGACTCTGGGCGTTCGCGGCGATCGTCGTGGCTTGGGTGGCGATGCCGGATGTTCCAGTCGTATGGGGGCCTCGCGCCAGTGCGGGTCGGATCGAAGAAGGTCGCGAGCTGTTTGTGCACGACTGGTCACCCCATGATGAGTTGGCTAATGGTGATGGCTTAGGACCGGTCTTCAATGCCCAGTCCTGTGTCGCTTGCCACTTTCAAGGTGGTGTTGGCGGTGGCGGTGGCACCGAGCATAACGTCACTTCGTTCGAAGCACTCCCGACCTTTGAACGATCCTCCATTGAGAGTGGTCTGATTCACAAGTATGCGGTGGCGAATCGACTCCTTGAAAGCACTGCTGATCTCCGATCGATGTTCCCAGTGTTAGAAGATGCGATTCAGGTCGACACCGGTTGCTATGTCTTGACCCGCGATTTCGACCCACTCCGAACAGAGTCGATCAATGCCACTGCACTCTTCGGTGCCGGTTGGATCGATCGGATTTCGAGTCGAGCGATCGTCCGAGGCAATATTAGCCTCATGCTGGATTCCATTGGCCGCGAACTGCAGTCTGACTTCACCACAATGTCTCCCGGCCGTTATCGTGTGTTGCCTGATGGGAGGGTCGGTCGATTTGGCTGGAAGGCCCAGTTTGCGACCCTCGAGGAATTTGTTGCGGCTGCCTGTGCTAACGAGATCGGTCTTGGCAACCCGAAACTCCCCCAAGCAACACCTCGAGTTGACTTTGAGTATCCCGACGTTGCTCCAGACCTCGATCGTCGGCAGTTTGGATCGCTCGTTGCGTTCGTCGATACCTTACCCACTCCCGAACGCCGCCTTCCCGACGACCCCGCTGAACGGCAACATGCCGAGCGTGGTGAATATCTCTTTAGTGCGATCGGTTGTGCGATCTGCCACGTACCGGATGTCGGTGGAGTGGAGGGGATCTACAGTGATTTCTTACTTCATCGCTTAGTTGACCGTGATGCCCCAGGCTATCGGGGCGAGACGCTTCCCGATGTTCCGATCCCTCGTGAGCATCCTGACGCCGACGAGTGGAAGACACCACCTCTTTGGGGTGTTGCTGACTCGGCGCCCTACTTTCATGATGGAGCGTCGCCGAACCTCCGATCCGCGATCCTTCGACACGAAGGTGATGCCTCACCGATCAAGGAAGCCTTCGAAGCCCTCAGTCAATCCGATCAAGAGGGGATCGTTGCCTTCCTGAACACCCTCCGTGCCCCGAGTAATGTTGCACCTGCTCCGATTCCCACAACCACAAGTGACGAAGGTACAACACTCGCCTCCTCAGATTACTAAGCATTTGATGGTCGACAGCCCCTCCTTCCTTCTTTGATTTGCGGATGAAGGGGCTGTTGCAATCATTCTTAAGTGCTCGTTGCTGACTAGTTGCTTGTAGGGACGTCTTCAAGATTGATTGATGAATGTGTAAACCGCTCTGAGACTGCTGCTATTGCTTGAGCACTGAGCCGCCCAATAGTTGTCGGAGCGTAGGTCATAGCCTTCTTGGCGGCTTCGAAGGCGCCAGAGGCACGACCGGCGTCATACTCCACCAGAGCAAGACTGTAGAGTCCTTCGAAATGCTCGGGTGCACCCTCCAAGAGATTTCGGAAGGTCGCTGCAGCACGTTCCAGATCATCCTCGACGATGTAGGTGAGGCCGAGAAGGAGATCGACGTCTACTGGATCGGTCGGGTTGTTGATCGAAGCCAGTGAAGCCCGAGCTTCCAGCGGTTGGCCGAGGTGGAGCCGGAGTCTTGCGATAAGTAACGCGGTCGGATCGTCGCGCTGACGGATCGGATACTCAGCTTCGAGCAATTCTACCGCTTGCTTGACCCGTCCGAGCCGGAGTAATTCAGCAACACTCTTCTGGATTTGACCACCATTGCTTGTGTCGATTGTGGGGCTTCTGGCAAGCCGTTCGCGGAGTTCTTCGAACTGGGCTTGTATCATCGGTTGCTGGCTCGCTTGGCTGGGTGACCGCGGTGCACGTGAGGCTGACCGTTCAAGAAAGGGGAGGACCGCATCGTCGATCCCTCGGGCCTTGAGTTCTTCCACAATCGATGTAAGAGCCGTGGGTAGATCTCGGTTCCGCTCGAGTGCTCTTCGCGCGTGGAAGATTGCTCGAGCCCCCGGAAGATCGGCGATTGGGTCAAACTGATTGTAGTTGCGCCGAAGAGGACTCGTTGATTGTGCGGCTAATTGAAGGAGAGGGTCGCGGGTCATTTCGAGTGCGGCTGCAAACGCCAACGGTTCCGCCAGCTTCGGGTTTTGTCGATGCGCTTCCCGAGCGTGGCTCAAACCGAGTGGTGTCATTTCCCGTGCACGATCGGTCCGGACAATGATCGGACCGCGATAAAATTCAAGAATATATTTGCTCAAAGACTCCGATGATGCCTGCCACTCGGCGGGGCTCTGAGGAAGCATCATGGGATTGGCGAATCCTTCGAAGTGCCAGCGGAGGAAATCGACTTCGTTGAGCCCAGCGGCGTTGGCGTCGGATCGATGCAGGAAAACGGCCGCCACCGGTCCGAACCAAACACAGACCCAGTCAGGATCATCCATGAACGAAAGCCCCAGACGCGCGGCATGAGCATGATCTACCAACACAGCCGGTCGTCCTGCCTGATCGAGCGTGGATTTCCAGGCGCGACGGGCCTCAGAGGCTCCTCGAGACCGCACATCTTGGTTGAAGAGTCCAGCATCACCATAACGCTTGCTGATCCAAGCCGTCCCATCCAGTGCGTCTCTCAAATCAATATAGTTGCGATACTGCGCTCCTCCCATAACCTCAAGCCTAGGATCGACATAAACTTTTTTCTCGGGACCAAATTGATGGAGGAAGAGTGCATTGTGGCCGACGTGAAATCCGAGAAAGCGATCTTTGCCCGTCTGATCACCGGCAAATTCGACCGCACGATGGGGGAACCAGGCGGGCTCTTCGCCGAGGGCAACCGTCCGTTCTTCCTCGGCGACATGGTAGAGCGTCCCCGATCCGACGAAAACGATCAGTGCAGAGGTTCCGACCAACGCGAGCCAGCGTGGCCAGTATGATTGGTGGAGGTCGTCCGTTTTCTGGAGTTTTCGAGCACGGACGGCTGCTGCCCACTCGCCAAAGTTCCAGGCGGTTACCGTACCGACCACGGCAGCAAATTGATGACTGTTCCGGGTCGCCGTCCAACTTAAGGCGGTAAACGTGAGGTAGATGAGTAGTCGAAAGAGATCAACTGAGAACTGAGAGGTGGTTTCTGTCTTGTCGGGGTCTGCTGCGGTCTTGTTCGATTGGCTCGCCTTCTTCCGCTTCCCCTTCCCTTTCGGAGCTTTCTTTGGGTGATTGGCCACCTCAGCGGGTTCGGGCTCCTTCTTCGATCGGGAAGAACGTTGATCGTTGATCCGGACGGAGAGACTCCAGGCCAAGGGTAAGACGAAGCTCAGCCCACCGAGTGTGGCAACCGCGAGATGGAGCTTGAGCATGAAGGGGAGATAGCCGGCAGAATCGTTGATGAATTTGGGAATCGAACTCAGTTCGGCAATCGTCTCTTTGAAGATCGGGTCGCTCATGGTGCCGAGCAGAAGATCAGTGATTGGGAAGAACGCACCACGGATGCCATAGGGATTGACCAAGCAGGCGATCCCGTCGAGGACAGCGATGATCAACGCTAACTTCCACCAGCTCCGACGGCTCTGGTCCAGGGCACCGGGTCGAGTCGCTGCTGCCAGGAGGGCGACCGCAATCAAGAAGGGACCAAAGATAAACAAGCCTTGAGTGTTGACCCAGAGCACCTGGATGATGGGGAGTAGGAATCCGAGCCGAGGATACTGTTCCCATCGGAAGAGGATGGCGAGGAAGACAGCGAGGTACAGTAGTGTCATGGTTTCAGGTCGAATGTACATTCGACCGCCGAGCAACACCAAGGCCGGGAGCCAGGCCGTGACCATCGCCCAGTACGGCCACTCCTTTCGCTTCGCTGTGATTAGCAAGAGTATAGCGACCGTAGTCACCACACACTTGGCAACGTTTAACCCTACAACGCCTCCAACGTCATAGCCGGCACTCAAGAGGACTTGGAATCCCCAGTGGAGGTCGACCCAGGGACGATCGGGCACGGTAAAGGTGTAGAGGTCATTCTTCGGGATCTCACCCGTTGCACGGATGAGATCGCCTGTCTTGAGATGCCACCAAAAGTCGACATCTTTTAATGGAAATACGCCAAGAAGAAATGTTAAGCTCAAAAAAGCAGTGACGATCAGAATATTTATTACAAAAAGACGCCCTGTTGATGTTTGGTCGACTTGGGTTGGGGCGATCGGATTCCGATCTGGGGTCGGCATAATGATCGACAGCATCCGATGTTCCCTGAGGTTCGAGCAGCGTAAAGAATCGCAAGGGGTAATTGGTTGGAATCACTGAATTCTAGCGATCCTCGCTTGGTTGTAGGTACGCGCTAGTGACGAGTTCGGTTCGGAGCGTGGTCCAATTGACGATCAGGACTTGGTTTTCTGATCTCATCGAAGATCCGCGCCCGAAAATCGGTGGAGGATCGATTCTCCCGTGCGCTATGGTGTTGTTATGAACAAATTACCCCCCAATGCCGAGATGGAAGCCGCCTACCTGCGACGGGATTCATCGTACGACGGGATCTTCTTCCTCGGTGTCCGGACGACCGGAATTTTCTGCCGGCCCAACTGCCCTGCGCGGAGTCCCCTGCCCTCGAACGTGGTATACCTCTCGAGTGCGGCAGAGGCTGTTTTCGCTGGGTATCGACCTTGTAAACGTTGTCGACCGATGGCGACGACAAACCAACCCGATTGGGCGACCGATCTAATCGCTCAGGTCGAAGCGAATCCTTCAATCCGGATCACTGAAAAAGATCTCCGGGGATTGGGTGTCGATCCAGCGACCGTTCGGCGCTATTTTCTCCGCAACTACGGGATGACGTTTCTGGCCTATACCCGCGCTCGTCGTCTTTCGGCAGCGTTCCATGAGATCCGATCAGGAGCCTCCGTGGACCAGGCCGCCTTGAATAGCGGTTTTGAATCCCTCAGCGGGTTCCGCGAGGCGTTCGGGCAATCGATCGGGGCCCCGCCAGGAAGCTGTCACGATCGCGACTGCGTCGTCATCGATTGGGTCCCGAGTCCACTCGGACCGTTGGTGGCGGGAGCGACGATCGAGGGAGTCTGCCTCTTGGAGTTTCATGACCGTCGGATGCTCGAAGCTCAACTCAAGACCCTCGGAGAGCGGTTTCGGTGCCCCATTCTTCCCGGCTCGAATGCGCAACTGGAGCTGCTCAAGGAGGAACTGATGCGCTATTTCGAGGGTGATCTCCGGAGCTTCTCGGTCCCCCTGATCTTCCCGGGTTCGCCATTTCAAGAACGGGTCTGGCAGGCCTTGCGGGAGATCCCCTACGGCGAGACCCGATCGTACCACGACATCGCGACCGTTTTGGGAGACCCGAACGCCGTCCGCGCTGTGGGTCGAGCCAATGGCTTGAATCGAATCAGCATCGTGATTCCGTGCCATCGGGTCGTCCGCAAAGACGGCGCCCTCGGCGGCTATGGCGGCGGGCTCCGCCGGAAGCAGATTCTCCTCAATCTGGAACAAGTCACCTTGGGTAAATCGGAACTAGATTTGATAATTTAATGGACAGTTGTTGTTCAAAGTGGCTTGATGCTACTCCTACGAGCCAAGCATTCCACCGCCGAGTCGAATGACTTGGAAATGGCAGATTGCGACAGCGCAGGCATCGGCGACGTCATGGGGTTCGGGGAGGCGGTCGAGTCTGAGTTCGGTCCGGATCGCTTCCTGCATCTGAATTTTGGTGGCGCGGCCGTGCCCGGTCAGCGTTTTCTTGATCCGGGAAGCCGCGTAACCGATCACGGGAACGCCCCGATGCGCTGCGGCGAGCATGATTGCCCCGCGCGCGTGAGCCATCAAGATCGCGGTCCTCGGATGCTTGACTCGGCTATGGACCTGTTCGAGAGCGAGCGCTGCCGGGGGATACGCGTTGAGGACCTCAAGGATCCCTTGGTAAATCAGGTCGAGCCGATCCTGGAGTGTTCCCAACTTCCGCGCCCGGATCACGCCTGCCTCAAGAACGATCGGCGGCGGCCCGAGGATTCCCAGTCCCTCGGCCGTTGATGGCTCTAAAACGGCGTAACCGGTTGTCAGGAGACCGGGATCGATCCCGACGACTCGCCCTTCAACCGGTTCAGGCTGGTTGGATGGATGGGTAGAAAACGCGGTCATCGGCCTCCCTTCCCTTTCGATCCGACTCGCGATGCTGATCGTTCGCGATGCATTTGTCCAGATCATTATCGACAGATTGGGGGTGGAGGTCTCAAGAGGTGGCCGATTCACACGCAGCGAGTCGTTTCGGTTGGTGCGAGAAAAGAGCTTAGCTTGCCAGACCGAATCGTCGCCCTCTTGGAAGGATCGCGGTAGGATAAAGAAAAGCCTGGCTTGTTCTTGAAGTGATTTCATCCTGTCCTGACGGATTGTCGAGCGATGCCGCGATGAGTTCCACGGTTGAGCGGTCTCCGGGGCAATTTCGGACGGGGCTTGCCCTAATCGGCTACCGTGGATCGGGGAAATCAACGATCGGTCGGCTCCTCGCAGCTCGACTTGGTTGGACGTTTGCAGACTCGGATACGTTGATTGAAGCGGAAGCCGGTCGACCGATCAGCTCCCTCTTTCGAGAATTCGGGGAGCTTCACTTTCGAGACATCGAAGCGCAAGTGATTGCTCAGGCGACGACCCAAACGCGGCTCGTTCTGTCGACTGGAGGAGGAGCGGTCCTCCGTGATTCGAATCGTGCGTTACTTCGTCAGTTTGGTCTGGTTGTTTGGTTGACCGCGAGTCCTGAGGTTCTCGTTGCACGTCTCCGGAAGTCTCCCGGAAATCGTCCTGCCTTGACCAACGCTGGCTTGTTCGATGAGGTTTCAGAAGTGCTCCAGGCTCGAACTCCAATCTATCGGAACTTGGCCGACCTCACGGTGGGGACTGATACGAGGAACCCAGCCCAGGTCGTTGATCAGATTCTTGAATCACTGGAGAAGGTCTGGAAGATCAATCGTTAGTATTCGCGTGATTTTCGGGCAACGTTTATCTACGTCCGATCGTTTTCTGGCTCCGGAGGCTGCCATCCTTGATTTGGATCTTGCACCTGATTCTGCTCCCGATCGTGATCCTCACGGGTGCGTTCGTCGGAAGTTTTGCGAATGTCTGCATCTATCGATTGCCTTGGGAGAAGAGTGTCATCTGGCCTCCGTCGAATTGCCCGCGATGTTTGACCTACCTCGAAGCTCGTGACAGCATTCCGATCCTCGGCTACTTGATCCTCCGGGGTCGTTGTCGATTCTGTGGCGCTTCTTTCTCGAGCCGTTACGCGTGGGTGGAACTCCTCGTTGCCCTCCTCTTCGGCGCCGTCTATACCGTTGATGTAATTGCTGAGCCCGATCTATACATTGGGCCAGAGTTCCTAGCGCTGCTGGGCCGTACTGCCTTTCACGCTTGCCTCTTGACGTTGTTAGTCGTGGCGACCTTTATCGATTATGACCTCCAGATCATCCCCGACTCCGTCACGGTCACCGGGATGGTGATTGGGCTCGGGGTCGGTTGGGCGTTCCCTGAGATCCGGATGGAGCCGGCGGAAAGCATGGGGTCGATGGGAGGTCTCTGGGTTGGTCTCAAAGGTCTCCTCGTTGGTGGCGGGGTGATCTTTGGTGTCCGGCTCTTGGGTAGCCTGCTCTTTCGGAAAGAAGCGATGGGACTGGGTGACCTCACGCTGATGGCGATGATCGGGTCGTTTCTCGGTTGGCAAGTGATCCTGCCGACACTCTTCCTCGGTGCGATTACGGGGCTCTTTCACGCACCGATCCGATTTCTTCTCCGACAGTTCAACAAATCGAAGAATTCAACAGGAGCTGGGTCCGAAATACCTTATGGACCGTACCTGAGCCTTGGTTGCGCTGTTCTGCTCCTCTCGTGGCGCTGGATCTGGCCGGAATGGTTACAGGATCTCTACACCGAATATGGTGAGGTTCTCCGCTTTCTCGCTGGCGAAGTCCTCTCTAGTCTAGTGAAGTAGGCCCGTCTTCCGTTGGCTCGCGTCGCGTTCGATGAACGTCCCGAAACACCAAGAGGAGCCTCAGGCAGATGACCAGTCGTCAGAATCGACATCAGCACTCGATGCTGCAGACCCTCTGGGTTTATCGCAACCTCATCCTGATCGCCTTTGCGTTAGGTGTCTTGCTCTGGTTCATCCTGATCAACAATACTGCCGTTGAAGTCCACTTTCCCTTCGGCCTAGGGACGATCGGCAGTACAACCGGCATGATCACGCTTTTGAGTACCTTTTTGGGTGCAGTGCTCGGTGCTGCCGGTCTCGGAGTTTTTCTCGCGATCAGACGACTCAAGGGAAGTCCTGATGAGGCCGACGTAGTTAAGGGCACAAAGCCAATCCGTGAGGATGATCTTCCTCCATCCGACTATGCGGCGAAAGCACCCGAGGGTCTCAGTCCTCGGTCTTGGAGTTCGGGTCCGCAATAGTCGATAAAATCCCTTCGGTTGCGCTCAGCATTACTGAATCCTCCGTCACGACAGAGTTTCGTCCAACCATGGTCTCCCGGCAATCGACAACAGTGGGCCGATTGATTCAATGGGGCCTTGTGCTGAGCCTTACGGGAATCGGTTGCGCAGGTGGACGCGGAGCGTTCGACGGCAGATCGTCGCAAATGATCAGTCGCTTGCAATTTCAGAACGAGCAACTTCGGAGCGATCTTGAACAGGCGCGGAACGAATCTGATCGTCTCATTACCGAACTCGATGACTCACGACTAGGTCAACGTGAGCTGGAACTGAAAGTAGAGGCGATTGAGTCCAGAGTGGGCCGTTCGACCAATCCGGGACGCCCGAGCAACCTCGGGGCTGGTGGGGCTGAAGACCGAGTTCCCTTGCGGAAGGCCAACGAACCGAGCGATCGACGGGCACCATTCACTCAGATCACCAACCCGTCCAATCCTTCTTCGAGCAGATCATCGATTTTCGGCCGATCGTCCCGACCGGAACAACGAGAGGATCAGCCCGAACCTTATCTCGAACTCCCTGTGACAGATGGTTTCTTTCAGTCCGGGCGCTCCTCCCAACCCTCGCGGTTAGATGGGAGTCTCCCTCCTCCTAGTCGGACTGAGAAACAATGGTCGCCGGTCGCCCGACGGACGACGACTCGGGATTCATCCCGTTACCGTTAACGTCGTCCGAATTTTCATTGACGTCGCTCCCTCAGATACCGAACCTAAACTGATGGTGAACGCGTCAATCTGATGGAAATCGGTCAGGCTGGTTACCGGAATTGGTTGAGCTTGCCTCGGAGAAAGCCTCAAAAGTAATGATTGCTATTATCGACTACGGGATGGGGAACCTCCGGAGCGTCCAGAAAGCGTTGGAAGCAGTCGGTCATGAAGGGATCGTTACCTCCGATCCCGACCGAATCCGTCGCGCTGACCGGGTGATCCTTCCAGGCGTTGGGGCATTTAAGGATGCGATCGACGAATTGGGACGAACCGGCCTGGGTGACGCGTTTCGGGACGTGATCCGTCGTGGGAATCCTGGTCTCGGCGTCTGCCTCGGCATGCAGCTCGTGATGTCAAGGTCAGAAGAAGACGGGATCCACCAAGGGCTGGACCTCATCCCTGGTCGAGTACTCCGATTCTCCGCTCAACCAGGTTTCAAAGTACCGCACATGGGTTGGAATACCCTCCGGATCCGTCGATCGATCCCGATGGTTGCGGATCTTCCTCCTGATTCATCAGTCTATTTTGTTCATTCTTACTATGTCGAACCGACTGACCCGTCGGTTGTCGTTGCGGAAGCTGATTATCCAACCCCATTCGCCGCGATGGTTCAGTTGGACAACTTGATCGCCTGTCAGTTCCATCCCGAAAAAAGCCAGCGGGTCGGGTTGCAGATGTATCATCAATTTGCGAGAAATTAAACACGCTGGCTTCTGATCGGTGGTGATGTTTGATGGGGCTGACTTGTCTGGATTCGACGTGCTGGATTCGGGGTCTGCAGCGTTGGGCTCGGGTGGCGTTAAAACTACCATCTTGACGATTTGTGATCGTCGTCAAACGTTTGACCGGGTATAATCCGTCATCGAGCGCCTCAGTGATTTCCCTCACTGGCACTACCTTGCGTCTTCGGATTGGATGAGCTATAGATGAGAAAACCGTGAAGGTGAGCCCGGCGGTTGGTGATAGAATGGAACTGATCCCAGCAATTGATCTCAGAGGCGGCCGTTGTGTCCGACTAATCCAAGGGGATTATGATCGGGAGACGGTTTTTGGCGACGATCCTCCGGCGATGGCCGAGCATTGGGTCCGCCAAGGAGCGATACGGCTTCACTTAGTTGACCTGGACGGCGCGAAGCTTGGTAAACCAGTCAATGTAGAGAGCGTCCGTGAAATCCTGGCCCGGGTCGACATCCCTTGCCAGCTCGGCGGAGGTGTTCGTGACGAAACGACGCTGAACGCTTGGCTCGGCTCCGGGATCGATCGCGTGATCGTCGGCACGAAAGCATTAACGGATCCCAGTTGGTTTGCTGATCTGGCCACGCGGTATCCAGGTCAACTGGTACTGGCGCTCGATGCTCGAGACGGACTCGTCGCCACCGCGGGCTGGATCGAAACGTCAATCGTCGAGGCAACGACACTTGCACGTGAGCTGGATCATCTGCCGTTAGCTGCGATTATTTATACCGACGTTACCCGTGATGGTATGCTTGAAGGCCCAAATCTTGAAACGACTGGGGCATTAGCTTCAACGCTTAAGACGCCAGTGATCGCCTCGGGGGGGGTTGGGTCATTGGAAGATCTTGCTCAACTAGCGACACTCCCGCTCGCTGGTTGCATTGTAGGTCGAGCACTCTACGACGGGCGGTTCACGCTCGAAGAGGCGACCCGACGGATCAGTGAGGTTACGGGGAACGCTTGAGCGTCCCCAGGACAGACGTTGCACGTTCCGCTCCATCGCGACTACGCGGTCTATGGAATCGCGGTCTGGTGGAGACTCAGTTCTAATCTGGAATCGGTCCGCAGTTCTTGCTGGCTTTGCTTCGAGGTCCTGCGGGCATCCGAAACTCGGAGGAGGTGTGCGATGGCTTCGCTTGGCTATCACATCGACGATATCCGCAACATTGCACTGGCAGGCCACGGCGCCTCGGCGAAGACTAGTCTCGCCGAAGCGATGCTTCATACGGCTGGACTCACTGATTCGCGTGGGTCAGTTGATGACGGCACCAGTGTGCTCGACACTGATCAGGAAGAAAAGCGCCGGCATTTCTCCATTGAAAACCACCTGCTCCATCTTGATTGGGAAGGTACTCAGCTCCATCTCATCGACTCCCCAGGCTATCCCGATTTTATCGCGGGGACGTTGAGCGCACTCTCCGCGGTGGAGAACGTGCTGATCACGGTCTCGGCGCCTCGGGGGATTGAGCCCAATACGCGACGCGTGTTTCAGGAAGCGGGACGGCTGGGACTTGGTCGGTTCATTGCCCTCACCAAGATGGATGCCGATCAGGTCGACTATCGCGCCGATCTGGAAGCGATCCGGGAGGCTTTTGGTCCCGAATGCGTTCCATTCAATGTCCCAGTCGGCGTTGGGTCCGAGTTTCAGGGCGTGATCGATGTTCTGGAACCACCGGACTCGGTCCCGGAGGGCCTCCCGCTCGACCCCATTGAGGCGGCGAAGATGGTCGTCGAGCAGATCGTCGACGAAAAAGAGGAGTTGATGAATCGCTATTTCGACGGCGAGGAGATTCCGACAACCGAACTCCGAGTTGCAGCTCATGACGGGATCGCCTCGGGGCACATTGTTCCCGTCCTCTGCTTGAGCAGCCGGACTGGGCAAGGGGTCAGCGAACTACTCGACCTGCTTGCCGTCTGTGGCTTGTCACCCGCCGACGTTCAGCGATTCGGTCACGTTGCCAACCTCGCTGATGAAGCTCGAGAGGAAGAGAGAGACGAGGACGAGGTTGAAATCACCCCCTCTGAGAGCGGTGATCTTGTCGCTCAAGTCTTTAAGACAAGTATCGACCCATTTGTGGGCAAGTTGAGCGTGCTCCGGATTCTCTCGGGACGCCTAACTCCAGAGACCCCGCTCGTTAACCTCCGGACGGGGAAGTCGATTAAGCCTGGGCACCTCTACGTACTCCAAGGGAAGGACCAAGAAGAGGTCAGTGAAGCGATCGCCGGCGATATCGTCGCCGTGGCCAAGTTCGAAGATCTGCATATTTCCGACACCGTGACTAATGGCGGGGCACACAGCACGCCTCACGTCGTCCTCAAGCCGATTAATTTCCCGAGGCCGATGGTCCCACTCGCCGTCGAACCAAAGGCCCGTGGTGATGAAGCGAAAATCACGTCAAGTCTGGCGAAGATCGCGGAAGAAGACCCAACCTTCACCTATGAACGGGACGAGCGGACTCATGAACTCGTCATTAACGGGATGAGTGATCTTCATCTCGACGTGATCTTAAAGCGGCTTAAAGATCGATTCCGCCTTGATGTGGAGACCCATCTTCCGCATGTCCCTTACCTCGAAACGATCAGCCGACCCGCCGAGGCTGAATACCGGCACAAGAAACAGACCGGTGGTCGTGGCCAATTTGCCGAAGTGCATCTCCGCATTCGACCGTTAGAGTCTGGCGCAGGTTTTCGGTTTGTGGATGCAGTGAAAGGTGGTGTAATTCCGAATCAGTTCATCCCGGCCGTCGAGAAAGGGGTCCGGGAACAAATGAAAAAAGGGGTGATTTCTGGAAACCACGTTGTTGATGTCGAGGTCGAAGTTTACTTTGGTAAGCATCATGACGTCGACAGTTCTGAGGCAGCGTTTAAATCGGCGGCGGCCGCCGCATTCCGAAAGGCCTTCGAGGGGGCCAGCCCCGCCTTGCTCGAGCCCGTCGTTGCTCTTGAGGTGACTGTACCGAGCAGTTCTTTCGGCGATGTCTCGTCGGACCTCGCCACACGTCGAGGACACATCACTGGGATGGAAGCGATCGCAGGGGGCTTGCAAGTGCTGAAGGCACAGATCCCCCTCGCAGAGGTCCTCAGTTATTCGCCGAGTCTGAAGAGCCTCACCGGGGGCGAGGGGACCTATTCGCTCGAATTCCACTCGTATCAACCTGTCCCGAGCTCAAGGCAACAACAGATCGTCGAAGCCTTCCGAAACGGCAAGAGCCCCGACGATGAAGAGTAAGCTGGACTTCAAGAATTAGAGCGAAGAACTGGCTCAATCTGGATCATAGTTGAGATTCGGTGCGAGCCAGCGTTCGACCTCGGCGATCGGCATTTGCTTTCGTCGCGCGTAGTTTTGAACTTGGTCACGAGTAATAAGATCGACGGCGAAGTAGCGGGCCTCGGGGTGTGCAAAGTAAAGACCACTAACCGAAGCGGCCGGCCACATGGCACAAGACTCGGTCAGCTCGATCCCGGTCGCCGCTTCAACATCGAGGAGTGACCAGAGGGTCCGCTTCTCGGTGTGATCGGGGCACGCGGGATAGCCTGGGGCGGGCCGGATCCCTCGATACTTCTCATCGATCAGCTCATCGTTCGTCAGAGTTTCCTCACGACCATAGTTCCACTCGCGGCGGACCCGTTGGTGGAGGAGTTCGGCGAACGCTTCCGCACAACGATCTGCCAACGCCTTAACCATGATCGAATTGTAGTCATCATGATCGGCCTCGAAGCGTTCGACGATCGGGCCGATCCCGACTCCGCTGGTGACTGCGAACCCGCCCAGATAATCAAGCCGACCGGAATCGACCGGGGCGATGTAGTCGGCCAACGATCGGAAATCCGACTGTCCCTGACGTTGCCATTGCTGTCGGAGGCAGTGTAGACGCCCGAGTTCTCCAGACCGTTGTTCATCCGAATAAACGATGATGTCATCGCCTTCGGAATTGACCGGGTAGAATCCGTAAACGGCATTGGCTGTAAGCTCGTGGCGATCGATGAGGTGACTAAGCATCGCCTGGGCTTTCTCAAAGAGGTCTCGGGCCTCGGTCCCGACATATGGATCCTCAAAGATCTTGGGATACTTCCCCTTTAATTCCCAGGTCATGAAGAATGGAGACCAATCAATGTACGTCACAAGTTCTGATAAGGGAAAGTCAATGAGGACCCGGCG
>CAZEAN010000050.1:0-42479 GCA_964510225.1 uncultured Isosphaeraceae bacterium | reverse complement strand
CGGCGGTGTCCACGAAAGACCGCAAGAAGAGCCGCTGCTCGGCCCTGGCCATACGCTCACGACGGTAACAGACAAGATCAGCTCGATTGTTCTGAGGCCAGGGTTCAGTCGTGGCTGGTTGCTCGGGTTCGGGATTGCGTTCCTCTTCGTCAACATCTTCCTCGTTGCAGTCACTTGGCTCATCTTTAACGGGACAGGTGTCTGGGGCTTGAATGTCCCGGTGATGTGGGGCTTCGCGATTGTCAACTTCGTTTGGTGGATTGGGATCGGGCACGCCGGGACTTTGATCTCGGCGATCCTCTTTCTGCTCCGGCAAGAGTGGCGGACCTCAATTAACCGCTTTGCCGAAGCGATGACGCTCTTTGCGGTCGCCTGTGCGGGGATGTTTCCGATCCTCCACTTGGGTCGCCCTTGGGTCTTCTACTGGCTCACCCCGTATCCTAACACCATGGCACTTTGGCCACAGTGGCGGTCGCCGCTCGTCTTTGACGTCTTTGCCGTCTCGACCTACGCAACTGTTTCGCTTCTCTTCTGGTACGTCGGGTTACTTCCTGACCTCGCAACCTTCCGTGACAAGGCGAAGACGAAAATTTCTCAATTCGCCTACGGCGTCTTTGCGATGGGGTGGCGGAACTCAGCACGACACTGGGCTCGTTACAACACGGCCTATGTCCTGCTCGCAGGATTAGCAACCCCCCTCGTCGTTTCGGTCCATACGATCGTTTCCTACGACTTCGCCGTCGGGGTCGTTCCGGGTTGGCATACGACCGTCTTCCCACCCTACTTCGTTGCCGGGGCGATTTTCTCAGGGTTCGCGATGGTCTTAACACTCGCGATTCCGGTTCGGTCCTTCTACAAGCTTCAAGATTTCATCACCGAACGCCACCTCGACTTCATGGCAAAGGTGATGCTCGCGACCGGCCTCATTGTCTTCTACGGCTACCTGATGGAAGACTTTATCGCCTGGTACGGTGAGAACGAATACGAAGAGTTCATGCTACTCGGGCGTGGTCGGCCGTTTGGACCGTATGCTGCCTGGTATTGGGCGTTGATTACGTGTAATGTTTTGATCCCCCAAACATTACTCTGGTTCAAGTCGATCCGACGTAACGTCGTTATTCTCTGGATCATCTCGATAATCATCAATATCGGGATGTGGCTCGAACGCTTTGTCATCGTGGTTACCAGCTTGAGTCAGGATTTTGTCCCCGCTGCTTGGGAGCATTACACCCCAACAATTTGGGACTGGTCACTCTATCTCGGTACTCTCGGTGTCTTCTTCAGCTTCCTCTTCCTGTTCATCCGGTTCCTCCCGATGATCTCGATCAGCGAAATGAGGGAGATGGTAGCCCACGGAGCTTCCCCGAAGTCCGCTGACGATCACGGAACCGCTTCGGGTGGTTCGGATAATCAACCGACCCCCAGTACCACTTGAGGCACTCGGAGAGAAACTCAACCGATGGACACAACGAATACTGATATTTACGGACTGTTGGCAGAATTTTCGACTCCCGGAGCGTTGGTGGAAGGTACCCGGAAGGCGAGGGTCGAAGGGGGCTATTCCAAAATGGAGGCCCACTCGCCATACCCTGTTGAAGATCTCCATGAAGCGATTGGCTTCCGCAAAAATCCGCTGCCCCTGATGGTGTTGGCAGCAGGGATTTTGGGCGGCTTAAGCGGATTCGCGATGGAGTATTACTCGGCAGTGATCGATTATCCGATCAATGTTGGCGGGAAGCCGTTGAACAGTTGGCCGGCATTCATTCCGGTGACGTTTGAACTCACCGTTCTCTCTGCTGCCTTGACTGCTGTCTTCGGTATGATACTCCTGAACGGGCTCCCCATGCCGTATCATCCGCTCTTCAACGTTCCTGAGTTTGCCCGAGCCTCAAGTGATCGATTCTTCCTCTTTGTTCGATGGGATGACCCCAAATTCGATCTCCAAGAGACCCGACCCTTTCTTGATCAGTTGACGCCCGATTCTATCTCGGAGGTCCGTCGATGAACCAAGATCAACCGATTGATCGTGAGGCTCCAACCCGCTTCAGATCCAAGAACTTGCTGGTACTGGGTGCCCTCGCGATCGCATTGGTCGGCGTTGGCTGTCGAAGCGAGATGTACGACCAGCCACGTTACGAAACGTTCGAAGCAAGCGAATTTTTCCCTGACGGTCTCTCGGCACGATCACTCGTCGCCGGGACGGTGCCCCGAGGTTGGGCCAAGACTGATGAACACCTTTACTATGGCCGTGTCGATGGTGCTCTCGCGGAGACATTCCCCTTTGCGATGGAGGAAGAAGAGATCCGTCGTGGACAAGATCTCTACGGTGTCTACTGTATGCCCTGCCATGGGGGAACCGGTGACGCTAATGGGATGATCGTACAACGCGGAATGCCGCAACCGCCATCGTTCCACTCCAAGCGACTCCGGGAAGAGGTCCCCGTCGGTCACTTCTTCGACGTCATTTCCCGAGGGTACGGGGCAATGTATTCGTACGCCCACCGGATCAAGCCCGAAGATCGCTGGAAGGTGATTGGTTACATTCGCGCCTTGCAACGGAGCCAATTCAACGAAAACGTTGAGTCTCTTAGTGACTTGGAGTCTGAATTCGGTCCTGCTCCCGCGGGATCATCCATGGACTCTAGAACGCCTGAGATCGATTCGGCTGAAGAGGAAGTTCAATGAGCAGCAGCCCTGATCCCTCCACATCGGACTCCGCCCCCAACGTTGGGCCTAACGGGACGTCAACCCGTGGTTCGCTGCCCGCTCTCTTGGCTCGAGTCACCCAGATTGGCTTGATCTTCGCCGTTGTTGGTCTCATCATCTGTGCGACCTCTGCCTTCTTCAGCGGTGCCGGTGTCTTACGCTCCTACTTAACGGCTTACCTCTTTTGGCTTGGGCTTCCTGTGGGGAGCATCGGGCTCCTCCTCGTCAATCACCTCGCCGGTGGAACTTGGGGGTTGGTGATCAGGAAACCGCTGGAAGCTTCAGCTGCTACCATTCCTATTTTCACGGTTCTCTTCTTGCCCATCGCATTCTCGCTCGGATTGATCTTCCCCTGGGCCGGTGCCGAATATCGTCCTGCGGCAATCGCCGAAGGAGAGGCCGCCGCGGTGGAAGCCCCGGAAGAAGAAACAGGCGAAGAATCAGCTGACGAAACCGCGGAGGAAGCATCCCCGCTCCGATCGGTCGCGACTTCAAACGTGATCGAGGAATCCGCTGCCGGTAAAGGGCACAAAGCGCTCTATTTCAATCGCATGTTCGTCTACGGGCGGATGCTGTTTTACTTCATCTTCTGGAACCTCGCCGCAGCGATGCTCGTCGGTTGGTCGCGTCAACAAGATAAGACCGGCGATCCAGTTTACGGTAAGCGCCTTTCCCGGATTGGTGCTCCAGGGCTGCTTCTCTTCTTCGTTACCGTCACCTTTGCGGCCTTCGATTGGCTCATGGCGTTGAACCCAGTCTGGTTCTCTACCATCTTCGGTGCCATGATGATCGTTGGGATGGGCCTAATGACCTTCGCCGCGATGAACTTCTTCACCACCATCCTGGTCGATCGGGGTGAGGAAACGAAGACGCTGGCGACTCCGAAGCGGCTAAATGACCTCGGTAATCTTCAGCTTGCATTCATCATGCTTTGGGCATATGTAGCATACTCGCAATTTTTGATCATCTGGAGTGGAGATCTCACTGAGGAAAATCCATTCTACATCCTCCGAACAACGGGGGGGTGGACCTATCTCACGATCTTCCTGGCGATCTTCCACTTCTTCTTCCCCTTCCTCGTGCTTCTCTTCCGCTCCAATAAGGAGAAGACGGCACGACTCCGATTGATCACGGGATGGATCTTCGTTGTTCACGCGATCGACCTCTTCTGGCTCGCGGCCCCCTCGATGGCTGGCTACGATCATCCGATCCCGAAACTCTCCGACTTCGGCGCTTTTGCCGCGATCGGCGGGCTCTGGGTTGCCGCATTCGCTTGGTTCTTTGGTCAGGGACCGCTCTTGCCCAAGAATGATCCCGATCTGGTCGCGGTGCTGGCCGACGATCAGGCACACGGGGCTCATTGATTCCAATCGAAGAGTCCAGTCGGAACGAACTGACGCATTGATCTTGATTCCATTCATTTAGACCATCGAGTCGCGCGGAGCGAATTCAAGGAGTAGTCTCACGACGATGGCCGAAAACAATCTTACCAATCCCGACCCTGCCGCTCAGGCGCCTAGCGTTGGTCATCAAGAAGATCGCCTGAATTATCGTGCATTTGTCATCTTTGGTATTGGACTGATCGGGATCGTCGCGGTGATCTTCATCATCCTGAGCGTCTGGATGGGTTTCTTTAGTGAAACTGATGCCAGCATGGGGGCCGATAAGCCCATGATGGCTACAAAAAAGAATAGAGCGTTTTACCCTGGTCCAAAGCTTCAAGATGCTCCAGAGCTTGACATGGAAGCGATGCGGTACGAAGTGAGGGAGCAGCTTGGTAGCTATGGCTGGGTAGATGAAGACTCTGGAATTGCACGAATCCCGATCGATCGGGCCATCGAAGCAACCGCCCGTGATGGCCTTCCTGTCCGGCAAGCGCCGGAGAGTTCGGAGAATCTTGAATGATTACCGAGAGGATGGCTCGGCAACTCGCTGCCACTGGAGCCGCCTTAGTCCTGATCTACTTATCGAGTACTTCTGCTGTGCGGGGACAAGCGGTCGGCTCCAAGGAGACCCCTGATCTCCAACGTCCGGGAGTTCTGGCCAACGTGAACTTTGAGCAGAAGCCAGGTGCACAGATTCCCAAGGATCTTGTCTTCCGTGATTCAGAGAATAACGAGGTGCGGCTTGGCGATCTTCTGGGAGATCGCCCTGTGATCCTGAACCTGGTCTATTTCGAGTGCCCGCTGCTCTGTGACCAGGTGCTCGATGGCTTGGTCCGAAGTCTTAATGTCCTGGAAAACACCTTGGTCAGCCGTGAATTCGACGTCCTGACCATCAGCATCAATCCCAAAGAAACGCCTCAGACAGCTCGTGAGAAAAAAACCTTCGCGCTTCGTTCTTATCGTTACTCTGACGAAGAGACCCCTCAAGGTTGGCACTTTCTGACGGCCGAGAGCAAGGAAACGATCGACACGCTGACTTCCGCCGTTGGTTTTTCCTACTATTACAACCCAAAGTCAGAGCTTTACGCCCATCCGGCAGGAATCATGGTTGCAACACCCGAGGGTGTTCTCTCTCGATACATCTACGGAGTTAGCTATCCTGCCCGAGACCTCCGACTTGCGCTCTCCGAAGCATCCGAAGGTGTTGTCGGTGGCGTCTATGAACAGTTCCTTCTCCTTTGCTATGCTTACGATCCTGAGAGTGGAACCTATAGTTTTGCGATCATGACTGTTGTTAAGTATCTTGCATTCCTCACCGTATTTAGTCTTGGGCTCTACATCGCGTTGATGCTCCGCAATGAGCGTCGCGTTGCTTCCGTGGCAGATGACGGAATTCCGCCCCAATCGATCACTTAAACCATCGAGAAAGAACGATCCAACCATGTGGAATTTCCCGCTCTTCCCTGATTCGGCGTCGACAGTCGCGCCCCGGGTCGACGCGGTCTTCATCGGCCTGATTCTCGTCAGTGCGATGTTTACCTTGGCGTTTGCCTTCTTCGTCCTCTACTTTGCGGTCAAGTATCGCCGAGGCTCGAAGGCAGACCGGTCTAACGTGGTCAACTCGAATCCAATCGCTGAGGCCGTTTACATCACGTTACCGACCCTCCTTGGCATCGGACTCTTCGTCTGGGGCACGATCACTTACTTTGAAATCGTCACTCCCCCTGGTGACGCGATCGACATTTACGTGATCGGCAAGCAGTGGATGTGGAAGGCGCATCATCCTCAAGGTCGGAAAGAAATCAACATGCTTCATGTTCCGGTGAATCAACCGGTCCGACTGAAGATGCGTTCGCAAGACGTGATCCACAGCTTCTTCATCCCTGATTTCCGTGTCAAACAGGATGTTGTACCCGGTATTGAGACTTCACTCTGGTTCGAAGCGACAAAGACCGGAGACTACAAACTCTTCTGCACCGAGTATTGCGGAACAAACCACTCTCGGATGATTGGGATGGTCCGCGTTCTTGACCAAGCCGACTATGAAGCTTGGCTTGAAGCAGGGAGCAATTCAGCAGCCCTCGCCGCAGAGGGTCAGCAACTCTTCCGTAGGTATCATTGCTCGGGGTGCCATGGCGGCAATGGATCGGTCAAAGCACCGCCGCTTGAAGGTGTCTTCGATGGTCCAGTCCCGCTCTTGGTTGATCCGAAAGACCCAAGCCAAGGTGTTGAGATCATCAAGGCTGACCGTCGTTACATTGTTGATTCGATCCGACGACCCCAAGATGAAGTGGTGGCAGGATATGAGCCCCTGATGCCACCGTTCCCTCCCGAAGCACTTCCAGAAGACGACTTGCTCAAGATTCTTGCGTACATCAAATCGATTGGCCGTGGAAGCGATCGGACGCCCGACGATCAAGGCCCCGGTGCACCAACCAACGTGACCGAAGTCATGAGCCCGAGCCTTACCACGGGAGGTGATGAACAATGAGTAATGCTCCCTCAAGCACCGATGATCCTCGGAATATTGTGGAGTCGGATGTCGACCACGGCTATCTCGGCACTAACTACAGTGTGTCGAGCTGGCTGCTGACGACGGACCACAAGCGGATCGGCATACTTTACCTAATTTCGATCGTTTTCTTCTTTGTCGTCGGCGGTGCCGCCGCAACGCTCGTCCGGATGGAGTTGTTGACTCCTGACGGCGACCTCTTCAATACCCCAGACGACTATAACCGGGCCTTCACCCTCCATGGGGTGTTTATGGTCTTCTTCTTCCTGATCCCGTCGATCCCGGCGGTCCTCGGAAACTTCTTGGTGCCGATGATGATCGGGGCGCGGGATTTAGCCTTCCCCCGATTGAACCTCTTGAGCTGGTACATCTATGTCATCGGTGGCCTCTTCACGCTCTACACGCTGATCAACGGTGGCGTCGACACGGGCTGGACGTTCTACACCCCGTACTCAACGATGTTCTCGAATACCCAGGTGATTGCTGCAGCACTGGGGATCTTCATCGTCGGGTTCTCGTCGATTCTTACTGGCTTGAACTTCATCGTGACGATTCACAAGATGAGAGCCCCAGGGATGACCTGGCTCCGGCTCCCACTCTTCATCTGGTCTCAGTATGCAACCAGCTTGATCATTGTGCTCGGAACCCCCGTCTTAGCGATCACGATCTTGCTGGTGGCGGTCGAGCGAATTTTCAAGGTCGGGATCTTCGATCCTGCACTTGGAGGCGACCCGCTTCTCTTCCAACACCTCTTCTGGTTCTACAGCCATCCGGCGGTCTACATCATGATCCTGCCGGGCTTTGGTGCGATCAGCGAAGTGGTTTCGGCGTTTGCACGCAAGAAGATTTTCGGCTACGAATTCATGGCGGCAGCGTTGCTCGCGATTGCCGTTCTCGGATTCCTGGTCTGGGGACACCACATGTTCGTCTCGAGCCAGTCGATGTACGCGGGGATGATCTTCTCGATCTTAAGCTTCTTGGTCTCAGTTCCCTCAGGGATTAAGGTCTTTAACTGGACCGCCACCCTCTATAAAGGCTCCGTATCGTTCCAGACACCGATGCTCTACGCTCTAGGCTTCATCGGTCTCTTCACGCTGGGTGGCTTGACCGGGCTTGTCCTTGCTACGATGGCTACTGACGTCCACCTTCACGACACCTACTTTGTGGTCGCTCACTTCCACTATGTGATGGTCGGCGGGATGGTCATGGCCTTCCTCGCTGGGCTCCATTTCTGGTGGCCGAAGATGGTCGGAAGGCTTTATTCCGAATTCTGGGGACGGCTCTCTTCCTTGACGATCTTCATCGGGTTCAACTTGACCTTCTTTCCGCAGTTTCTCCTTGGTTACCTGGGGATGCCCCGTCGCTATTATGAATATCCGGCGGACTTCCAGGTCCTCAACGTTCTCTCGACCGCAGGGGCGTCGATCTTGGGCTTTGGGTTCCTCCTCACCCTGATCTACCTCCCGCTCTCGATCTTCATTGGGAAGCGGGCCGAGGCGAATCCTTGGGGGGCGAGTGGCCTAGAGTGGGAAACTGCAAGTCCACCGCCGGCGCACAACTTCGAGAAAACGCCGATCGTCACCGGCGGACCTTACACCTATGATCCGAACGAGCCGGTTGTACAACCGGGTCAGCTTCAGGAGGTTTCCGTTGGCTAGCCTGACGTCGACTCCTCAGACCGAGGGGCATCATGAGCAACCCGGTCAAGACGACACCTACCTGTACCACCATTTCGATGACCTGGACCAGCAGCACGATAGTTCCAGTCTCGGAATGTGGGCCTTCCTCGCCACCGAAGTTCTCTTCTTCGGTGGTGTCCTGGGTGCGTTTGCCATTGTTACTCTCCTCAAAGAAGAGGAGATGGCAAAGGCAAGCTCGCACCTGATCTGGTGGGTTGGTGCTCTAAACACCGGTGTCTTGCTCTGTAGCAGCCTCACAATGGCATTGGCGGTTCGAGCGTCGCAACTCCGAAATCGTCGCCAGAGCGTTTGGCTCCTTTTAGCGACGCTCGTTCTAGGATCAGCGTTCCTTGGCGTCAAAGTGGTCGAGTGGTCGATCGATTACCATGAAGGGTTGGTGCCGACTGAATCGCTCTTCAACTTCGCCAAGTACGGTGGTTCTGAGGTCCTCTTTTGGTCGTTCTACTTTACTTTGACGGGGATCCATGCCCTCCACATGGTGATCGGGATTGTTGCCATCGCAATCACGGCGGGGTTGGTCTGGCGGGGTTCCTTAACTGGTACCGGATCGACTCAGATCGAGATGCTCGGACTCTATTGGCACTTTGTCGATTTGGTCTGGGTCTTCCTCTACCCGATTCTCTACCTCATTCACCTCTAAGCGAGCGGTCCAATTTCACGATGAGTCAGCACGTCTTTTCGCTTAAGACCAACTTCATCGTCTTCGGCGCGTTGATGGCCTTATTGGTCCTCACCGTGGCGGCAGCTTACTTTATCGACGCTGGTCTTGCGGTCGAAGCGCCTATTGCGTTAATCATCGCGACCATCAAAGCGACGCTCATCATGATGTATTTCATGCATCTTAAAGTGAGCAGCAAACTCACCTGGCTCTTCGCGACTGCTTCGACGCTCTGGCTCGTCATCCTGCTTGCCTTTAGCCTCAGCGACTTCCTTAGCCGCGACTGGCTCCGCTCCCCGAGGGTCGAGTCTGCAAGTGACGACAGCTACTTTAGTGTCCCCGCGACGCTGCCGATGGTCGCTGAAACCGACGATGAACATGCAGATGAAGATCACTAATTGATTCAATGATTTAAGTGCCGGGTATGACCGTGTCCCGGCACTCATTTCTGATTGCCTAGCGTGAACATGATGCTGTGTCTTCGAAGTGAGACCAGCGACACGCGAAAATCACTGGTTCGTGAGTCGCTGCGCTAACTCCCGGATAGATTCGTTTGTGAGGCACTCCTTGGGTTTGGCCTGAGTAATCGCCTTAACACCTAATCGAACAGCCGACGCCGGATTGGCTGCTCAACCCCATACACTGCGGAAGGTCGCGGGCTGAGTCGGAACGTTCATTGATGGATGCTCCAGATTCCGAGTGTTACAATCAGAATCGACGCATCCGGTCCGCGCGTTTGGACTGCTGATCACAATCATGAACCTGCTACGATTCCCAAACGGAGTCGCTCTACAGCAGAAGTTCTCCCTCACCAACGAGCAGAGTGCCGCCATCTCGGACAGGCTGCAAGAATACAAGAACGCTGTTTCTGATGCGACGAGCGATCTGAAGCCTGACGGATCGAACGACTTCGAGCACATCCAGAGTCAGGCTGAACTCTTACGTCAGGCCCTGTTCGACGATCTCCGCAACCAGCTAACCGATGAGCTAAGAAACGAATGGGACGATTTCTTCGGTAACTACCAAGACGTCAGCTCCTGGATGAGGGAATAACCGCTTCGACACCCCAATGTGGCGGAGACCTCGTTCACGCCCCTACGCAGTCGCTGAAACCGTCGAAGAACATGCAGATAAAGATCACTGATTGATGAAATATTGAATCAAGTGTGCCAGGATAATCCTATGCCCGGTGCAACTTTCTATGATTCCTGCGTAAGAGAGTTGATTAAGATCGCGGACGGCTTGTCTAACTCATCGGATCGGTTGTGACCGATTGCTCACCGGTCACTTTCAACAAATCTGTACTCATGCCGACCCGTCGCTTGGCATGCTCTCTTCGCGTCTTGGATTACCGTTGCCTACGGAACCACGGTGTCCGAGATCTCTGCAACGCAAGATCCCTAAACTTGAAACCAAAATTTGGGATTCTCCAGCACTTCGAGCGCTTCATCTTGGATTTTAAGTAGTTCCCGATTGCGCGTGGCTCCGCAGGTCTCCATCCATTGAACGGCCTGTCCGAAGTGCTTTGAGGCGGCTTGGTCGTCACCGAGCTTCGCATGAACCATCGCCAGGAAGAAGTAATCGAAGGCGTGCCCACCCTGGTTCAGGGTGGTGGAGCGTTCGAGGGCAGCCTGAGCTTCTTCAAAACGCCCGGCACGATAGCAGGCAACTCCGAGGGTATTCCAATAGATCCAGAACTGTGGTTCGTCCCGTACGGCTTGCTGCGCTAAGGCGACCGCTTCTTCAGGCTTCCGATGGCCGGGAGAAGGATGGATACTCAGGAGCCACGCCAAGTTATTGGTCAAATCAGCGCGATCAACAGCGAATACCATCGCTGCTCGGTAGATGGACTCAGCACGATCAAATTCACCGACATTCATCAAGAATGTACCAGCCCTCACAGCCAGATTGAGGTCGACCGGATTATCCCGACAAAGCTCAGCGACTTGTTCAGCGGCGATACCAGAGTCGCGGATCAGCCGGTCGGTGCAGGTTGCCAGAAAACAAGCATAACTGAAGATCGCTCCCTGCCGCGAGCGGCGGAAGTCGCTATTCGATGGAGAAACTTCCACCAGGTCATCAAAGAGTTCAATCGCGTCTTTAAAGGCTTCACTTGCTTCAGATTCCCGTTTCTCGGCATAGCGCAACTGACCAAGCGTTGTTAATCGAATAGCCTCCAGTTCATTGAGTGCTTCGGGATCATCACCCGGGCTCAAGACCCGTCGCTCGAGATGAACGATACACTCAAGCGCGTGGCGGTGAGCATCCTGCGCACCCTTCCGAGAACGGCAATAGAGCAGGAACCGGCCACGGTCGAGGTGAGCCTGAATCAAGGCCCGATGGAGGGTCAGTCGATCACTCCGTTGACAACGCTTGTCGAGAATCTGAACGGCACGCTTGTAATGTCGATCCGCGTTCTGAGGCTCGGACATGATAAACGCGATGTTTCCGAGAACCCGATGCGCATGGGCCTCCAGATGAATTCCATCGCGATCGAGTTCAGAGAGGGGATCGTCCGACTGAATCAGCGCTAAGAGACGACGGAATGAGAAACGCGAAGCGGAATGAAGCCCGAGGCGGAACTGAATATCACCCGCCCGCCTGATCGCCATCGCGCAATCATCACGGAGTTCCGGATCGTCTGATGCCTCATCGACGAACTGGTTGAAGGCATCAAGAGCCTCACGGAGGATCCCAAGATGTGTCGAGGCCATCACTGGGTCAGAGCCGATGTCGACCGTGTCCGCGATCCGTTGGTAGAGCTGCTCGGCAAACCGAAAGTGCTCACGACGCGCCGAACGGATGGCCTCGACTTCAATCTGGGCCCGGTGATTCTCGCGGGCGAGCATGATCAGTGTGGTCGACTGCGCAAAGATCGCAGCCAAGATCAAGGCCGCGATGCCGATGAGAAACCTTGAGTGCTTCCAACGCCGAGTCGAGAAGAACGGAGGCCGCCGCTTCGGACGTGCCAAAACAGGTTCACCCTTCAGGAAGCGATCTAAGTCGTCAGCGAGTTCGCCGGCGCCCTGGTAACGCTCATCAGGTGACTTCGCAATCGCCTTCAGGATAATCTGCTCAAGATCCGGGTCGATCGTTGGATCAATCGAACGTGGCAGTTTCGGCGCCTCGTGCGTGATCCGAAGAATTAATTCCGGGAGTTGCTCCCCGCTCGGGAAGAGTGGTGATCGTGTCAGGGCTTCGTAAAGAGTCGCGCCGAGACTATAGACATCGGATCGCGAGTCGATCGTATCACGATGCCCCCGGGCTTGTTCCGGGCTCATGTAGCGGACTGTCCCGACCAGATCACCTTGCCGAGTCACTGTGTCTTCGCCGTCGATCCGAGCGAGGCCAAAGTCAGAGATCCAGAGGTGGCCATTGGCTTCGACAAGCAAGTTGGACGGCTTAATATCCCGGTGCAAGACCCCCATCGCATGGGAGTGTTCAAGAGCCCGAGCCGCTTGAACTCCGAGTCGAGCGATCAAGCGTTGGGTTCCCGCAGCTCCCTCGTCCAGTTCATGATCTTGCAAGGTCGACTCATCAGCCTTGACCAAACGGACTTGGGGATCCTCTTGTCGTAAGGCCAGAGAATCGCTCGTCTTGTGGGAAGGAACGCGCTGCCAGAACCAAATCCAATCCGCGAGGGAAAATCCCTCGATAAATTGCATCGCATAGTAAGGGATGCCGGCGTCGGTTCCAAAGAAGTAGATCGGAACAATGTGAGGGTGTTGGACGCGAGCTGCCGCTTGAACTTCGATCCGAAAGCGATCAAGGTTACGATGATCGATCGCGGCGATCTGCGGTAGGATCTTGAGGGCGACCGGGCGTTGAACCGACTCTTGCCAGGCTTCGAAGACGATCCCCATCCCGCCCCGGCCGATCTCTCGGATAATCCGATAATCACCGAGACGCTTCGGGGAAGCAGAGTCGCCAGTTTCGTTCTGTCGTGCACCGTTTGTCGTCGAGAGCTTGGATGGGACCACCCCCAGGTTGAGATCACTCGGATGGTGGATCGCTTTCAGACCTTCGAGACATTCGGCAAGCTGCGCCGCGGAGTCCTCTGAAAAACCCTCAGGGAGTTCATCGAGTGTGGGGCGTCCGCCTGCTTCGATCACTTCGAGATAACGCTCCAAGGCACCGACAACGTTGGAGCCGATCTGCGAATCAGAGTGCCGATGGGCCCCCAAATCGGTCGAAGCGGGGCGGTTAGGACTCGGATTACCCATAGGTTGATCCCCGGCCGTGGGGTTGCCAACGGAGGTTTTTACGACTGTCAGCGGCTCCCGAGCAAAGCAGGGGCCGAGTGGTCTGAGGACGAAAGTCGCTCGGCAGTTCGCACCAGAGCTTCCACCTCTCTAACAGTGTCTTCGGTTCTCTTCCGAATTCCTTCATCGATTCTGCCGGATGAGTTCCAATCGATCAATTGCAGAGCAGCGGAGATGACCGATCACTTCAGGCCGACTCGGGGACGAAAAGTGCCAAGCTCGCTGTAAACCCATGAAGATAATTCTGGCCTGCGACGGGGCCAAGTTCGCCCATCGCAAAGAAGCCGGCAACAGGGATCGAGCCGAGGACATCAGAAATGACACCGGCATCGTGATTCGGTTCAGGGAAGAGTCGAGTCCCCCGGCCGTTGCAACTGAAGAGTAGACCACCCGCCGGCGCTCGATTTGCCGACCCGAAGGAATCGTTGAGTAACCCCCGGAGGTCTTCATCAGCCGTTTCGGCATCTCTGACGTGAAACTGGACCGTCTGACCTACTCGGAGAATGTCGGAGACCGCGATTCCACCTTCCGGTGTCACGCCGAGGACGTTCCGGATCAGAAAATCACCCCGACCGAATGAGTCTCGGTATTCAGACATTACTCGACCTAGATGGAGGCCCTGACGGGCTCGGTTGAGCTCTGGTTCTGAAAGTTCGCCAAGCTGCTCCTGGAGGACCTCGATCGCGGCCCGACGACCGAGTTCCAAGATAATGTTCTGGTCGATTTTGGTGACAATCATGGGACGCCCGATCGGTCGACATCCTTGACTTAAGATCGAAATAACTTCAAAAGGGCCGTCAACAAGTGCACCCACGGCGCCTCGAGTTAACGCTTCTTCTTGAAAGAGCAATCGGTTCCGGCCAGGCGCAGCAGAAGCACTTGCGAGACCCCCCAAGACCGAGAGCCTAGGAAAGCGTTCGTTTGAGGCCCCAAGCCAAGCCTCGGCATCAAACGTGAAGGGATCACCAAGTAAGAACATCGCCCGAGTGGTTGGCCCGTTATCATCGGGCCCGTTTGGCGTCAGTTCAGCGAGCCCTTCGATGTCGCTCGCCTGGAACGTCCGGACCCTACTCTCTGCTGGAAGTCGGATCCCCCAGATGCCGAGCGCTGGCCCCTCTTCGACTTCCGTTCCTTCTGCGATCACTGTCTCGGCCGTACACCCTAAGACATTGGTCGCAAGACCACCGTCACGCAAGCGATGGCCGATGTCACCAAAAACGCCAGCATGATCGATCGAGCCAAACACCATCGCCAGATCGAAGGGCTCTCCCCCCGACACATCAGCGAGCCGATCGAGAACGGCCTTAATGGCATCGCCGGAGTCAGGAAGTACCGAAAGCGCTGAGGCGGCGAGCATGAGAGGGAGCTTCTCCAAAGCAATGGTCCACCAAGGTCATCCCCTTAGAGGAGTTTACCTGGACTGGATTTCAATTGCTTCGGAGAAATATCTAAAATCCCGGCGATCCCGAGCGCAGGATCGCTCTAAGTTGTTACCCAACAACAAGAACAGCAGAATATTCCTGAACAGACAAATGTTGGAGCGACCGTTTTGAGGAGCGTTCAGTTGTCGCCCTCTTTCCGGTTGGGTTGAGTCCGAGGTCTCGGGGTCTCAGTGTTTGCCGGCCGATTCAGTTGTTGAGCAGCACGCAATTCATTGAGGGTAATTTCGCCATCGCGGTTCCGGTCGAGCCGATTAAATAACGCAGCGTTACCAGGAAACTCCTGACGATTAAGACGTCGATCGCCGTTCCGATCTCGAGATCGGATCAAGGTTGCCGGGTCCCTCTGAGTATTTGGATTCGGCCTGAGAGCACGGAGTTTCGTCAACAAGGCCCGATATTCCTCGTTGTCGATCCGGCCATCCTTGTTCCGATCGCCATGAGTGATCAAGACTCCAAACGCACGTTTCCCCGATTCAGGGACTTCGCCGCGGTCGATCGCTTGGTCACCATTCGCATCGAGAGTCCGGAACAACTCCGCCGGATTGAACCGGGGGCGTTGCTGTGCATTCGCCTCTCTGCTCAACAAGAAAGCCCCACCAAGAACCATCACGGTCAAGACTCTCTGAAACAATTGGCGCATGACGGAAGCTCCAGCTTGTGTTCTGATGTAACGCGTTCGATCCGAAGGATCCTTTTCCAATCAAACCCCAGCGGAGCAAGATCGGATCTCCAATCAACGAGTTGATGCTCAAGACGAGATTGAGCTAGCTTCCTGATCCCGCTGCGGAGACTTCATCGCGCCGTTCTCTGCCATCCGGTCAATCGCACCGAGAAGCTCATCAAAATCGATCGGCTTTGCTAAGATGTTGGCAACCCCAAGAAGTTCGAGTTCATGGTAACGATCCTCATCCAGAATATCGCCTGAGACCACGAGAACAGGCAAGCTTGCCGATTTCGGGTTCTGCCTGATCCGTGTCAGTACCTCCACTCCTCCCATCGCTGGCATCATCAGGTCTAGTAATACGAGGAGCGGTGTACTATTTTCGAGGACCTTTAGCGCCTCCGCACCGTTCTGGGTGGCAATCACTCGATAACCGGCCAATTCGAGCAGGTGGATCATCGGAAGCCGAGTCGTCGGATCATCCTCAACAAGCAAAATGAGAGGGTGGTCGGAATGAAGGGCAGGGGACTCCGTCCCGGCGAGTTCCACTCGATCGATATCGGAGGATCGTTTGGTGATCGGGGTAATTGGATAACGAACCCGAAACCGACTTCCAACGCCGGGCTCACTCTCGATGTTGAGGGAACCGCCAACTGAGTTCACCAATCGCTTGCAGATCGCCAGACCAAGACCTGTTCCCTTGTTGCGATCCCGCTCCGGATTGCGGAGCTGCGCAAACTCATCGAAAATCACGCTCCACTGTTCTTCAGGAATCCCTGGGCCAGTATCAACAACGTCGATGAGAAGTTCGCAGCTGGTCGGAAGACTCACCTCGACCACGACCGACCCGCTCTCAGTAAACTTAATGGCATTGTCGACCAAATTGGTGAGAATCCGGCTTAGCTTGACACGATCGGCTTGGATTCTGTCCACTGAAGAGTGTAACGCAAATTCACAGTTTAATCCTTTCTGTCGAGCATTACGTTCCAGAGGCGCAAGGGTCGCTGAAAGCCACTCGTTGAGTTGAAATTCCAGGAGCTGATGCGTCACCCCACCCGAGTCAAACCGGCTGAGATCCAGGACATCGGTTACCAACTCCACAAGGTTACCGGCCGCGAGGTTTAACTCGACCGAGAGTTGGGCGAGATCGAGGTCGTCCGGGCGATCGACGACCAACTGTTTGAGATAGTTCGCCAAGAGGTTTAACGCATTCGCGGGGGTCCGTAGATCGTGACTGATCGCCGAGAGGAAGAGAGCTTTCTCTTTCGCCGAGCGTTCGGCGGCCTCTTTGGCCGATTGCATCGCGTCCGATGTCAGCTTTCGATTGGTGACATCTTCAATGAGCGCCAGCGCACCGATCGGCTTCTTTGTCGAGGTCAGGAGTGGTTCAAACCGCCAATCGAGGTAGTGGTCAGGGTCGTCTCTCTTGTCTCGTCGCTCACCCCAAGGGATGTTCAAGCAAGCGTGTGGTTCAAATTGATGGAGGCAGAGTGCGAGCGCGGAGCGGAGACGGCTTGCATCGGGCGAGATCCGGTCCTCGAAGAGGGTTTCTACGGTCGAACTCAGGACGCTTGACTTTGGGAGTCCGAGAATCCGTAATGCGGCATTGTTGCACCCTCGACAATACCCATCGAGACCAAAGTAAGCGACGCCGACCGGCATATGATGAAGTAGGGCCTGCTGCTGGGTTGCCCTCATTTCAAGGTCAGATTGAAGATCACTCTGATCAGTAATATCATTATATATACATATAGCTCCAGGATCGGGGCCAGAGATCGGCATCGCCGTTGTTTCGATCACGCGATTCCCGAGTTCGGGATGGTCGTAATGGAGAACGGTCTCGGTCCGTTCATGGTTGTGAAAGGCGAGCCAGAGCGGGCGCTGTTCGGGTGGGAGTGGGGTCCCATCCTTCCGTCGCACTGGAACCCGATTGGTAAACGCTTGAAGGTCGAATGTGGCCAATGATCGTCCGAAAATTCGCTGGCATGTAGGATTGGCCAACGCGATGCGGGCTTCAGGACCAGCGACGAGGAGGACTCCGATCGGCATCAGTTCCACAATTGCCTCGAGTCGACGTTGATGGGTCTCAGCCCAGTCTCGGGCCGCCATTTCCGAAGCCAGGAGCTTGATATCGTTGAACGCCGCCGAGATCAGTGAAGTGAAGCCCAACAGCGCGTCGAGCTTCTCGTCCGTGAAAACCTCGGAGAAGCCAGCGACCAAGACACCGGAACGCTCCTCCGCCACGATCAGTGGTAAGGCAATCAACGTGACGATGCCATGCTCACGAACCCAATCGCTGTCGAACCGAGAGTCGTCGAGGGGATTTTCGACAAGAAAAGGGATGCCGCTCCGAGTGACTTCTGAGACTTCAATCGGGATTTCAGCGACCTCGGTCGGAGCGTCAATCAAGAGTTCGGGAGTCTCGTTCTCTTCGCCACGTGCTTTGAGATGAAAGACACCAGAACTACTCTCAGAAAGCCAGACTCGGGCGACGACAGCCTGAAACTCATCGAGCAATGCGCCAATCGCCGTCGAAAGGACTTTCTCGAGCTTTGGACGCGCGCCAAGTCGAGAGCTAACCCGGGAGAGAATTCCCAGGCCGGGTCGCTCGAGGATTTTCCCTCCAATAACTCTCTTCCAGGGCATTATCCGGCGGAGTCTGTAGACTCTTACAGTCGAATCAGTACCTTCGAACTCCATCTGCGCAGTTGTTAACGAGAAGCTCAGCGGGTGTGATTGGCCTTCAGCATCCCGTAACCGCCCTCGAAATTCGACCGGTACTTGGGCCGGATCACTCCGATCGTCTGATTCAAGAGCCAAGGGCTCGATCGAGAGAATCGACTCTAACGGACGCCCCAAGAGTGCTTCTTCCGTGAAGCCGGAGAGTTCTTCCGCGGCACGATTGGCAACGCGGATGATTCCGTCGATTCCAGTCACGATCACAGCGTCGGTTAACGCATCGAGAATGGGATCACGGACTGGGCGGACGAAGTTCACCAGAAGACCCTCCATGACCGAATGTTGATCAACTCAACAAGCCAATCTACCAGTGTGACCACAGAGTCGCATTCCCTCCAGAACAGAACAATTAGAAAGTTTAGTACGCGTCGTGAGGAGTCGTAAAGAGTACCAATGAGCAACCAGACAACTGGAAACATAAATCTAATATTCAAGAATATACGAGTTGCACTTCATTTTAAAACTGCTTGATATTTTTTACTTGGCGGTTACATTAAACATAATTAGGACTTACGCGATTAGTTATCGTACGTTCAGATTGCGCGAGTACGGTGGGTCGGCGATGATCGGGGCATGAGAGCCGCTAAGTGCTGCGATTCGGACGACATCGACTTTCTCATCGACACTCCGCAGGCTGCTAGTTGCTGTGAGGCCACTCGTAGCAAGCCGCCGTCCCGCAACCCACCCGCTCACCACGCCTACACCCGGCTGCTTATCCCACTTGTGCCCGACCCGAGGTCCTCTGCCGCGAGGTCGAGCCGCTCGTCGAAAAGGGAAACGGCGTCCTCGTACTCGACCACTCCACTCTCGACAAGCACGACGCCAAGGCGATCGAACCAGGGCATCGCCACTGGTCCGGCAACCACAAGGCGGTCGTCCGCGGTATCAAACTGATCAGCCTCATCTGGACTGACGGCGACCGGATCCTGCCCTTGGACTACCGGCCCTACGACCTGAAGATGGTCCGTGATCGCGGCCGGACCTTCCTGACGCGGCAGAAGGCCAACCGCAAGGTCGACTTCGACTGGCAGGGCAACCAAGGCGTCGTCCAAGTGCCGATCGCCGGCGAGGGGACAATACAACGGCCTACTTCAACCTGGATTGGATGCCTGGAATCTCGAGAGCGTTTCGATCGTCTTGATCGATCAGCGCCCTCGAGAAACTTGGCTGACCTCTGTTGCGAGCCCATCGAAGACCCAGCGATCAGCTTCGGAGATGAAACGGTAGGCCAGGCCACCACGACCAGTCGGTCGAATCAAGACGACCGATCCTTGTTTCCAAGCTCGGAAGTTTTTGTCGATGGTCCGAGGGAGGCCAATCATCCCTCCTTCGGGGGCTGCTCTGATCACTCCGGCACGAAGAATTGACTCCGAACACAGCAACTCCACCGCCTCCAAATCACCACGGTTGCTAGCCGCGACGAGTCGAGAGAGAGTCGTCACCGACGCGCGGATCGGTGCGGTCCGGATTGCCTCAACAAGAATGAAAGCCCCGAGAAGCAGGACACCAACAACAGCGATCACCCGACGATTCAGCTTAATCAGCACAACTTGACTCCTCTCGCGCTATTCATCAAGACAGAGTCATCCTAAAGCCCTCAATGATCATGATGCAAGACGCCCCGGCTGAGACCATTGTGTCTGAGCCCTGGGCGTCCTGAGAGGACTACTCATTTTCGGTCAGTTTACGAAGGCGGCGGGGGTGATCAACGTCGCAAGCCGCGACCAAAGAGAACTCGGGAAAGGAAGCCGTTCCGTTGCTTCCGAACTGGATACGGATCGTCGGGAAACATCACGGGTTGATTTTGGGGCGGGAGGAGCTGAGGGTGGTCCTCAACCATCGGTGCAATCGTGATCTCCGGAACCATTGGATTCACCTGAGCCGGCCCCGCAATGTTCATCATCTCGCCTCGAGGTCCCGGAGCGGGAGCCGCAACGAACTCACCAGGGCCAGGACCGATCGCTGGAATCGGATTCACCACCGTTAGATCGTCCGTAACGCTGGGCATGATCGGGGCCTCAGGTAGCTCCGATCCCGCCGAATCTGTACCGACTCCAAATGTTGGGGCGTTCGCATGAGAGCGAATCGGCTGATTGATGGAGGCAGGACTGGTGGAGAGATCGGACGCGGGGAGCTGAGGGTCGACCGCAGTCTGATCACCAAAAAGGTCGTCACCAAAGGGGTCGTCGAGCTCGAACGGGGATCGCTCTTGCCCAGGGAGCTGGAGCGGATCCTCACCCGCAGGAGTCTCGAACGGGTCGCCGAGGTCTTGGAGCGGACCAGGATCTTGCAAGCCGGGCCCTCCGCCTTGACCCTCATCGCCGAAGAGATCGTCTTCCCCAGTGTCGAGCGGTCGCTCCTCAAGTTCAGCCTCCCAGTCAGGAGCCTCGGGGTTGGGGCACCGCCAGACGGTCTTTGCACGTCGCCAGCAGGTCGGATACGAGCCGAACTGTTTCTGACGAATCATCCCGTAAATCGGATCTTCTTGTGCACAATCGATACGCTTGCGTTTGATCGGCAAGTTAGGGAAGAGCTGCGCATGCACAATGGAGGGCGCGAGCACGCCGATCGCGAGAGCAATGACCACGATTGCAGTCGAATTCCTTCTAATTCCCATGATTCAAACGCCTCTCCGGTGGACCGGGAGCCGAGCGTTGACCCTCTTCTCCAATCAGAAGGCCGACCTCGAAGCTCTTGTTCGCTTCTTCGATCGGGCCAAAGACAAGCCGTCCTTCAGAGAAAATGGGTTGTCTGGATATTTCGAAGAGTTCGGGGAGTCTCCAAAATTCGCGATATTCTGGATGAGCGTCGACTTTGGGGTCGTGTAGGTAAGCCTTCCTCGTCCCGGATTGTATGGATCAATCCGATCGCCATGGTCGATCGGAAGGGCATAGATTGATCAATCGGAGTCAATCTCCCTTGGGCCAACCTGCGATTGAGTGGGTTCGGAGCAATCACAATGAAGAAAACTCTTTCAGCACGATGGACCGTGAGTGCGGTTCTTATCGGACTAAGCTTCGGTGTCGTACCCGGGCATCTTCAAGCCCAGGAGGCAATGCAGCCTCGGTTCTCAAGGTCACAATCCAGAGGGACCATCACTGTGAGAGGCGGCGCCGGGCCAATTGCGAATCCGCTACTCTACCCGGGGCTTTATCCGGGAACGCAAGCCGAGCGTGACCGACTCTTCTTGCTCTACTCGATTCAGCAAGGCCGTGCCGCTCACGCTCGGGTCCGCGAAGAGCAAGCCGCGCAACGCTCAGTTCCTGTCACCAACGCGAACGAACCGCTCGCGACCCGCTTTCAGAATCGACCTGGTGGCCCCTCGGTGTCGTCCTACTTCGGCCGGAAAAGCCCGACTCCCCGATTTCCTGAGGCATTACCCTCGCAACCCACGACGCAGTATTTCAATCGGTTCAGTCGTCATTTCGGCCTCCGGCCAAGATAATCCAACATCGAGGCGGTTCGGGTCGAGCGTCGGGACGCTCGTGCCGATTGATAGAATCGTGAGAAGTTAGTTCTTGATTTTCGTGTCAAGACTGATTTCGGGAGAATCCAGAAGGAGTCTGGATCGACGAAGCGGGGAGAACCGATGATCCGGCAGCGAACCGGAGATCGATCAAGACCTCGCCTCGATTTCCAATCACCCGCGGCCGACCCGCGTCGACGGACAGGAGTGTCGCATGGATCGCAGACGGAAGCCTGGATGGCGGATGGCTCGGGTCGCAATCTTGATTGCCCTGGCTGCCTGTGGTTGTCAGACGGTGAAAACCCCTGAGGAGAAGATTGCGGCGAGTCCCCTTCCACGTGAGCTTGATAAGCAGTCAATGCCAGAATATATCGTCGAACCGCCGGACATCATCCGGATCGAGGTTTTCGAGGCCCTTCCGGGACGTCCGATCACCGGTGAGCGTCTGGTTCGACCCGACGGAACGGTCTCGCTCGACTTCTACGGGGACATCTATGTCGCCGGTCTCACGGTTTCTCAGATCAAAGAGAAAGTGATCATTCACCTCCGAGAGTTTCTCTCTGATGAACTTCTCGGACTCGTCACAACTGATCCGTTTACCGGCGAAGTCAGAACTTACGAGCCGGTTGAATCTGATCTCGTGTTCGTCGACGTCGCTGCGTACAACAGTAAAGTCTATTACGTCCAAGGAGATGTGATTAGCCAAGGTCGATTGCTCTTGACTGGTAACGAAACAGTCCTAGACGCCATCAACTTTGCCGGGGGTCTCCTCCCAACCGCTGCCCCTCAGAACATCCGATTGGTACGCCCCGCGCCCCCGAACGCTTGTTGTGCCCAGGTTCTCCCAGTCAACCTGGCCGCCATTGTGCACGAAGGGGATACGACGACGAATTATCAGATCATGCCAGGCGATCGGATTGTGGTCTATCGTGACCCGATCGTGCGGACGAGTGTCTTCTTAAACCGAATCGCCGATCCGTTCTTCACGGTGATCAACGGCATTCAGCTCTACTCCTTCGCAGCACGTAGTGTGCGGTTGATCGACGCCCCGGTCGGCTTTGGCGGTGAAGTGGCTGATGGTGCTCTGACACTTCCCGACCCTGCGATCGCTGGAGTTCGCTGATCTCCGGAAGGCTCCGATCTCCGTTGTCGGTTATCCAGTGAGGCCCCAGGTCCTATAGTCTAGGACTGTGGGGCCTTCCCAGTTTGTGATGACGATTATCACATTTCCTGAACTAGGCAGGATTCATCACCTTGAACATTCAGGCTTAACCGGATTCAGGGAAAACCCAAAATGATGCCTAAAATCAACAGCCAGAAGGAAATTGGACTCGAGATAGTTCAAGGTCAGGTGAGCTTGCTCACACTCGCCGACGAAGATTGCACAAAGAGTAAATAATGCGTGATGGCGCTTCTATTATCCTTGACATAAATTCGCCGAACGTTCATGATTTCCGTACCTCTCTCTTTATCATACTCGCTGGCAGCTTGCTTAACCGGCATTGACTTAGAAGATCTCACATTCCTTTTTTTTAACGCTGTTAACTGCTAAGAGTTGAGCAGAGCATCACCAGCAACCGCGTGTTTCTGACCGATCATCGAACACCTAAAGCGAGAATACTACAGATGAATGACTCGCCGAAACGAAGCAGACAGGGTTTTACACTCATTGAATTGCTCGTTGTGATCGCCATCATTGGCGTCCTCATTGCTCTCCTACTTCCGGCCGTACAGGCTGCTCGTGAAGCGGCACGTCGCTCGCAATGCACCAACAACCTCAAGCAGATTGGCCTCGGGCTCGCGAACTACGAGTCAACCCACGGGGCTTATCCGATGGGGACTCAGTACTACCGGTACAATGCCAATCCCGCAACACGTTGTGGTGACATGCCTCGCGGGCACACCCTCTTCACCTTGATCCTCCCCTACATGGAGCAAGGGAACTCCTTCGACTCGATCAATTTCAGCTTCCCGGCTGGTGGCCCGGCAACCATTAACGGACAGGATTACGGGAGTGCGGGTGCCGTCAACCACACAGGGTTGATCACCCGAATCGAGACCTACGTTTGCCCGACCGATAGCTTGCAAACACCATTTACGAGCCGTCTCGAGAACCCGGCCAACGAATCGTTCAACGCCTACTCGCAGTGCTCCTACGCCGGGAATGCTGGGGACCGGGATGTTTTCTTTTACTGGTGCGGATGTAACGCGGATGGTACCGGTGGCGCGTTCAACCCTCCCGACTCGGGTTGCGATGGAACAAACGTCCTCCTTCCTGGTAACGGGCCGTTCCATTACAACAAGCATCATGCAATCGCAGACGTGAGGGATGGCCTCAGCAACACCTTGTTCGTGGGTGAATTTGCTCGGTTCGTCAACGATCCCGATAAGATTTTCAATAGCTGGACCCGAGGCCTCTACTTCGGCTCCGCAGCAGGAATCGGTCGGCCGCAAGGGATCGCTTCCGTCACTCCTCGGTTCAATGCTAATCTGGTTGCTCCCCACCCGGGTGGACTCTGGCCGAACTACGCTTGGCGGGATGATCCTGCGGCGCAGGAAATTGGTCAGTTTGGTTTCCGGAGCCAACACCCAGGTGGCCTGAACTTCCTCTTCGGGGACGGCTCGGTCAGATTCCTCAAAGAAACAATCGACAACCGAGCGAAGCAAGGGCTTGGCACACGTGCTGGTCGCGAAGTCATCTCCGCTGATCAAATCTAATCCCGAATCTCCGACGACAGCCGACACCAGGAGAAACCCTCAATGAGATGGTTGTTGTTCCTCTTCCTCAGCAGTTGCTTACTCGTTCAAGCTGGATGTGGAAATTCTTCCGGCCCACAGGCACCATCGATCTCGGGTGATCAAGAGGCCGGTGAACTACCGTCAGAGCCTGCCAAAGCTGAAGGTGAACCCACCAGTGCTCCCGGAATTGGCCCTCAATAAGTGACCGGTCCCGTGCTGATCGGTCTCCGTCAGCCCCGTGGCAGGGATCGGTAATTACCGATCCCTGCCTTTTTATTCCCAGAACATGGCGATCTCAGTTTCACCCCCTGAAACAACACTTTTTTTCTTCAAGTTCAACCACCATGAGACGCATCGAACTCCTCTTCACAGCCGCCTTAGCCGCTCTCTTTGCACTCGGATGTGTAGAATCAAAAGACGCTGGTGGTCCCGCTTATATTCCACCCGCAGATGGAACGGTGCCGACCGCTGAACTTCGTCCGTCCATTCCAGAAAAATACCGAATTCCTGAGGGTGACGAAGAATCCGCTGAAGCTACCGAGGAATCGGAAGAGTCTACCGAGGAAGCTGCGGCTCCTTCGGGTGCTCCTCCCTTTGCTTCGATTCCTGAAGAATTCCGGATCCCCGAACCCGGTGAAGTAGAACCCGAGGAAGAAGAAGCCCCGATCGAATCGAATGAAGCATCGGCTGAGGAGAAAGATGGAGCTGAAGGGAACTGAGCTTCCCTCAGCTTCTCCTTACATATCAGGGCACGAAAGGTTCAAGCTCGGGCCGCACTTCCTCCAGAAATCTACCAGTTAAAACTCCACAACTCTCCTGATCTAAGCGGGCAGGAGGGTTGCTTTGGATCATCTGGTGACTCAGCATAAATATCGTTTTGATTCAATAGTTCTCCAAATTACCGATGCTTTTTGAGGAACTCGTAGAGCCAATCGCCAACGTCTGGGTCTAGAATCGGGGTGATCTTCTTCGATCGACCTCCGAACCGAAGATTGATTCGGCAGGTCGCATCAATCTCAAGTCGGTCGCAATCTTTGGGTGCGATGAGCTGGGTCCGAGGTTGACCGCCAAAAAACTCGGTGGCGATCCACTGATTCGGCCTCAGTTCCAATCGCCAACCACTCTTCGGTCTCTTGGCACAGAGACAGCTAATCCCACGGAGAAACCCGAAGAGCAGGAACAGTACTATCGCAGTGATTCCAATCATGAAGAGCGTCGCCGTGAGACGACTCGCCGGCTTCTCGTTCAATTCGAAGGGGAATGCTTGGATCCAGAAAAAGTAGTATTCCAGACCACTTAGTAACATAAAGACAACAAGGAGGGTGATTGCCACGTAATCGATCGATCGTCGCTGAAGTGTCTCAATGGAACGGAGACGTCGGTCGCTCGCAATTACGATGGAATCCTCGACACGACTCAAAACAACGTCCCCGGGGGGCTCCTCAGCATCGATCGATCGACCGGCAAGCTCCTCGGGCGTTCGAGCGATCCCTCGGAGATCGTCAAGCAGCGGGACCCTCAGAAACGAAGCGAGTCGATCACCGACGGCAATCGTCCAAGCACGATCAGTGTGGTTGGAGAGCGTCTGCCGAGTCCGCTCCTCATCCTTAAACACGAGGTTCAGTTGATACGTCTCGTAGCTACTCCCCTCATCACTATGAACTCCTCCTGAAATCACTTGAACCGCCATAACCTCTGAAATTTGCTTGACAACGGCTGACATGAACGCACGTTTTCGAAATCGATTTTCGACAAGTAGAAAATCAAAGTGTCCTTGAAAGACGAGCAAGAGGAAACCACAGAAGCAAAACAAGGCACCAATGCCGAAGAGGAGTAAGAAGCCCCAAACTTCTCTTGCATTCAAGAGACCGATTCCAAGAGCGGACCCACCGAGTAGTACAAAGACCCCACCGAAGAGGTTCGATCCGAGACTCGGACGGATCACGAATCGATCCGGACTCGGTCGGGCAGCCGAGCGAGTCCGGAAGTTGGCGGCTGAGGCTTCCTTGACCGATGTCCGTGTCATCCCTGATGCCCAGGAGGGAAGCTCGTTGGTTGGATCTTCCCGATCGTCATGGACTTCCGGACCCATCTTGATCGACACCTAAGGAAGAAAGCCGAGGGGCTCCGAAGTAATTTGAACGAGCAGAATAGGGGATACACGCTCGGCAGCAATTGAGTTTGCTCATGCACCAGCTCATTTCGGCTCGGTAATACCGGGCCAGTCGTCGGTTCGGAAGGGAGAGGCGGGGAGACCACCTTCGTTCCAGAGGTTGACAACGGGGTAATCGGCCCAGCCGAAGCGAACGGCGACCGGTTCGGAAACAGCTTCCGCTTGGACGACGACAGTCTCTCCGACGATCTCTGCTTGAGCAGTCACGAACTTGCGATCCTCACCAGCAATCGTGAAGCCGGTCAAGGGGCCATCACGCGCAACGAGCCCCCCGCAAAGATGGTCGAAGGTGATGGTAGCCTTCCCATCGGCAAAGGTCGCGTCCTTGTACATCGGACCTGAGTAGCATATGTCTTTGTCGTAAGCAATGGCGAGGGCGGCGAGGGCAAGACGGTCGCCGACCGGTTGCTTTTGCTTCGGGTGAATATCCTGTTCGTTGCCGACATCCGTAATCACGGCCATCCCGGTATTCGGGAGCTTATCGAGCGTCATCGTCTGGGCTTCGCGGAGTTCAGCCCAGTCGCTCTCGGCAGGCTCTTCCTTGATCGCACGCCAGGGGGCGAGTTGCACGAAGAGGAACGGGAAATCACCGATCTTCCAGGCATCACGCCAGCTCTGGATCATTGTCGGAAAGAGGGTCCGATACTGATAAGCTCGACTTGCATTCGACTCACCTTGATACCAGATCGCTCCCTTGAACGCGTACGGAATCAAGGGGTTGATCATCGCGTTGTAGAGCCAAGCCGGTCGATTCTGATCACGGTTCTGTGTCATCTCGAACAGAGGAGCGAGCGATTCGTCAGCCTTGAGGGCGGAGAGATTTGTCCACGCTTCAGCAGGCGTTCCACCATAGTTGGTGCTGATCAAGCCAATCGGAACATCAAGCTCTTCTCGGAGCTTCGCGCCGAAGTGGTACGCCACCGCGGAGAAATCAGGGACCGACTCCGGACTTGCGGCGGTCCAGCTGACGTCTGCGGTCTCTTGGGGCTTCGATCGAGCAATCCGAGGGACGGTCAGGAGCCGGAGCATTCCATCGGCCGATTCTGCAGCGACCTTCTCAGGATCAGCACTGCGGTTCACCGGCCACTGCATGTTCGACTGGCCACTGCAGATCCAGACCTCGCCGACAAGGACGTCGCCGATCACGATCGTCTGGTCATCACAAGCGACGGTCATCTCAAACGGGCCACCGATCGCAAGGTCCTTCAACTCGACTTGCCACTTCGCGTCCTGATCGACGTAAGTCGAAGCTGATTGCCCCTCGAAGGTCACAGTGACCTCGTCGCCAGGGTTCGCTCTGCCGAAAACGGGGACGGTGGTTCCGTGTTGCAGAACCATCCCGTCAGAAAAGACTGGGTTGAGCGTGACTTCGGCGACTGCTGGAGCGGTCGAAGCGCCGTACCCCACGGCGAGGATCAAGAGGGTCCGGATCCACATGGTGCATTCTCCTCCTCATTGGAACTGTTGATTGACCCAGGTAGGCGAGGCTGATCATATTCTCCTGGGAGCCTCATTGCTACCAGACGCCCCAGGAATGGACGGATCCATCAAATCGAATCTAACGCAAAACGCCCAAGACCTTCCGATCCAAGGTGGACCGGAAGGCTTGGGCGTTCTCTTTGAATTCTGGAGAGGCCTCGGAAGGCCCCTCTCTGGGTAATATTACCCGATGATCAGTTCGCCCTAGCCAAGGCTCGGAAGAGAGCGAGTGCTTCGGACGGGCTCATCCCGGCGAAGAGCTCTTCAAGGGCCTCGGACGGATCGAGGTCGGTGTCGTCACCGGTGGCATCCACCAAGATCGTCGAATTCTCGAGGGCGGTCGGATCTACCGTGCTCACCAATCGATCCGCAAGTTGCGACGGAAGATCGTCGCTTGCAGTCGACTGTGCTGGGACAGCGGTTGGCTGTTGTGTAGTCGTGACCGTTGGGGTCGACAGAGCCGATCCGAGCGGCGTTCTGGCGTTCGTCCCCGATCCACCCGTGGTCTCAAAGAGGGTAAAGGTTGGCGAGAAACCAGGCTCGTTCGGACCAATTCCAGCGTTGATCCCAAACCCGTTCGGAGAGATGTTCCGGAACCGGAGGTTGGTCTGGAATGGAACGAAAGCGAAGGTTGGCAAGACCCGCTGGAGATCGGCGTAGTTTCGGACCGGATCTCCATCGACCAGGAAGCCACCGGCCGATCCCCGCTGACGATCGATGACCGTAAAGCTGTCCGGCGGCGGGAGCAACGTGTGGGCGAGCATCTCGAACTGTTGGATCGAGACAATCCCATCGAGGTTCCCGTCTGCGGCGAAGTCGAAGAAATTGAACCTCCGCTGGAGCACATCCGGCTGATCCGGCTGCTCAAACTGCGTGGTCAATCCTGTCGGTGCGTCCCCTGTTTGAATCGAGGGGGTAAGGAAGTCCGTTCCTCCCTCGATTGGGTCCTCACCTGGTATCCGGTCCGTACCACCGAGGAGCCTCGCCATGGCACCAGCCTCGGCAAGTCCAGCAGACTCAGAGATATCGACGAAGTTCTGGATCTCCTGAGCAGTGATGAAGCCGTTATTGTTGGTGTCGATCAGATTAATCGTTCCTGTAGTGAACAGGTACGAGAGGGCGATCGACCCTTCGATGGCCGCAACCGCATTCCCGACGTCAATTCGAGAGAAGTCGCGGAACTCGGTAGTCCGTGCCAACGAGAACGGTTGGGTCACCGGATCATCGTTCGGGATGTCAGCGTCCTTAGCCGGGACCGCAGTCCAATGAAGGATTGAGTTAATCCCGTCCGGATTCGCATACGCTTCGAGCGTTCTGATCGTCCCCGGACCGAAGTTAAGGCTCGTCGTACCGACCGGGACGTTTAGGTAGGCGTGGATCGTTTCGCCTCTCGTTGCTACATCACTGTAGAAGTCGAGAGCCGAGGCGAGCATCGTAAACCCGCCAGTGACGATCCCTGCCGAGAGTGAAGTACCAACCTGGTCAAAAACCAGGTTCTCATCGTTGTCGCCGATGAATGTCCGGGAGAAGGTCGGAACATCGACCGCAGGAGCGACGAAATCGGTGACATAGGTCCGATTCGCTGCTGCAAGCAAGCGGTCCTGGAAAATGAGGGTGTCCGCAGTCGTCAGGTCCGGGAATGTCAGCCCATCGTTCGGGGGAATGGAGAACGGACCAAAGAATGGGCCGAGTGGTCCGATCGGTGGATCATTCGGCGTTGCCGTCGGTCCAGTCTGGAAGGGGAACGGATACGAACCGGTGACCGAGATCACTTCGTTCAAGACCGCTGGTAACGACTCGCCATTGACGTCGCCACCACCAACAGTCTGACCTGCGGCCGCCACAGTGGTAATTCCGAGGTGTCTCAATCGTTGAGTCTGATTCTTCAGAGCGATGACCAATTGGCGGTTGTCCTGGAAGGCTTCTCCTTCATTAAGGAAAGTCTCAGGGGTTCCAAAGCCAATCGTCGTGGTGATAATCCGGTCGACAACACCCGGACGGACCGGATCGAGAACGAACGGGTTATCTGCAACGTACCCGAGAGCTTTGAAGAGAGCCTGGCTGGTTGTCCCGCCCCCGAGCGGATCGAAGGTAGTTACGGGAACAATGGTCGTTTCAGGAACGAACTGAGCAACGACCCCCGCAACGTTCGTTCCGTGACCATCGAGATCGGTTCCGTCCGCGAGGTCGACATCGCCCGGGCCGCCCGTGAAGATGTTCGTACCCGGGGCAACTCGGTCACGGAGGGGTGGTGTTGCGCCATCGACACCGGTGTCAATCACCGCAACAGCCGTGTCGGAACCGTCGAAGGGAACCCCGAGTGACCGAAGGTCGTTCAATCCAGTAACACTTCCGGTCGTCGAACCGGCAAGACTCAAGGTCGATTTGAACTGCCAGATCCCGTCATTGTCCGATGCGTAGAGGGTGGTACCGTCGGCGGAGAAGGTGATGCTGAGACTCGACTCGATGAAGCTTCCTGAGTCCAACAAGCCGGACGTATTGAACCCTTCAGCAAATGGGGTCACGGTACCGTCAGGGAGAACTCGGACAATCCGGCCGCCGAGATTTCCTCCCGGAAAGATCGAAATGAGTTCGCCAGTGACGGGATCAACCGAAACTGCAGCTCCACCAGCACTTTGGACAGGAATGATCGCTGAACCGTCACCAGCGTTCGCTGGAAGCGGAACGGCAACGGAAAGACCGGTGGCGAGGTCAGACACAAAGACCGATCCAGCGAACTGTTGGGGCCCAGTGATTACTGGAGGACCATCAGCAGGATCGGAGACTGCGGCTCCATAAGAGAAGTAGCCGAATTCATCGAATGCAATGTCATAGAAACGACGATACGGGGTATCAAGGGCCGAAAAGCGATCCAATCCCGATGGGTTGTCCGCATCGGCTTGAGCAGCCCCTAAAATAACGTCATCATCCGCATCGTCACCAGCGATCAGGAAGTCACCGATCGGATCGATGAGGGTCGTTGCTCCCGAGTTATCTTGGATCAAGAACTCACCGCCGAGCCCTTGGATTCCACTTGGCCCCGGGTCAGCATCGCTAAAGCCAATGATTCCGGGTTCACCAAAGTCAGTGAAGGCAGAGTAGACCATCGACTCATAGTTCGAGTTCGCAGACGCAAACCCAACCTGAGGGCCGAGGTTGAGCGGAGTGATGTCAACTCCCTCAGGGAGAGGTCCTGTCTCGATCGCCTGTGCTCCGACGCTTTCATTGGCGTCAAAGAAGAGCGCGGAGAAAGCGGGAATACCAGGGAAGCCAGGTGAGCTGAAGATGTCATTGGCCGCATTCGTCCCCGAGCCAACGAAGAGACCACGGAGGAAGTCTTGCTGACGGGCGGGAGGCACTAGGATCGCACTCGGTCGTCGTTCCAGCTCAACCGGTGCTCCCTCAGTAAAGACAAGATAGACCCCCAAGAAGGTACCGTCGGGAGCGATCCGATAGACCGCGTTGTTGAGGGGATCATCATTGTCAACGGAAGAAACGAACAATGAAGGAAGCCCGTCGAAGACTCCTTCGACGTCGAACGCCATGTCATAAAAATTGACCAGCCCGGTTGCTGCGCCCGCCGAGTTACTCGCATCGTTCCCAGGATCGATCTGGTCGATCACGGTGTTCAGATCGAAGAAGACGGACGATTCGCCAGTTGCCGGATCAACTCGATAGATCACCCCCGGATTACCACCGCTCGCAACCGGGCTTGCCGTATTTGAGCCTCGACTAATCGCGTAGAGGACGTTGCCGAAGTCACCGCCAGGACCAGCCTCGAGGTTGACGATATCTCCACCAAACGAAGAGATCGGCGTTAGCTGCGAAACTGAGACAAATGGTGCTGCACTGAAGTTTGAGTCGTCGGTCCCGAACGTTAGCGAAACCGAACCAATCGTTAGGTCATCGTTCGAGAGATCATCATCCTGTTCGAACTCGGCAATACGGGTCTCAGTAGTCAAGAACGGAGCCAGTAATTGCTTTTCCTCAAGGCGCTGGAGGGGCTCGATCCGGAAGGATTGCCGCCGCTTCGGGCCGTTGTTGCGCCCCCTCGAGCGGATGAGCTGAGACATTACGGTTCTCTCCTTTGGGCTGACTCGACCATCTTGATCGAGGCCGATACGCCCGAGGCCTCCTCGGACTCGGCATCGCCAGCGTCAACGACCGGGCGATCGATCTCAGGAACCTTTGGAAGCGTTCATCCTCAACGCTCCACGATCCCTGAACGCACCGGACACACCAACGCGGGCCGCTCGACTCGCTCGTCGGAGATCATCGGACAAAGCCCGTACCGCTCATGAGTCAACTCGGCTTTCCAATCGGAAGAATCTGGATTTTGGGAATGACAAGGAGAACTCGGCTCGGGAATCCGACCGCTCGCTCCTCGGATAGCATGAACGGCCGTGGTTTCTCTGAGCACAATGCGAACGAGGGCGGCATGACACTCTCAAACAGAGGTCACACCGCCCTCGCTCTTTTGAACAGAGATTCTAGAAGGACTTCAAACAGGGTCTTCTATCACGATTCCCAATGGAATCCGGATCAGTCCTTCGCTGGAGGAGCGCCCACAACGCCTTGCGGACCCGCTCCGGTCGGTCGGGTCTGTGCTTGGATCGCGCCAGCTCGACGTCGGACGTCGAGTTCGACATTTCCGAAGGTACCTTCGTGGCGCTGGATCGTCATCCCAAGGGCGGTCAGAAGTCGCTTCGCAGTAAAGAAGTTCATCACCAATCGCTGATTGGCCCGGACCTCCTGGCGGCCGGTTGCGAATGGCTGCGGGTTCAGGCCAAAGTCGAGAATCACTTCCTCAGGGGTCGCCGTCACTCGGCAGAAGTTCGAGTACGACGGGGTTACGGTCGTATCATCGACCACAACCTCAGTGGTCTGCTGTCCTTGTGCCGCAGGTTTGGTTTCCGGCTCCGTGCCACCTTCGCCAGTGCTCATCGATCACTCCTTCGTCAAGTTCGAACGCAGATACCAAGCCAAGCATACGAGGGAGCCCGTGCGCCACTGATTGTATCCTTGCGGAGTTCTGAAGGCGGAACGACTCCTCGAAGTCCCGACAGTCTGACGGAACAGTCGCCCGGCATCAAGGTGAAATCGGACGGAAACCGTCTTAGAGCCCCGAGATCAGGCAGCGCTGGAGACCAAGGAACGCGCAGATCGGGCCCTCGGTGCCACCCGCCGAGGCCCAATTAACTCTTCGAGAAGCGCGATTGTCCGACTGGTCGCCCCCCGTTGTTCGGCAACAAATCGCTGCGCATCCCGACCCCGACGCTCGGCTCCTCGTGGGTCGGCGAAGGCCGATCGGAGGGCCTTCTCAAGGCCGCGCCCATCTTCAACCCGGATCGCGGCATCACGTCCCAGGAGGCCTTCGACCGCCTCCTTGAAGTGCTGAGTATGAGGGCCAAAGATCACCAAGGAACCAAAGGCAGCAGGCTCCATCATGTTCTGGCCTCCTCGCCCTCTGAAGAGACTCCCACCCACGAACGCGAAATCAGCGAGACCCCAGAGCCCCGAGAGTTCTCCGACGGTATCGAACAGGAGTATTGGCTTTGGGCCAGTGCTTTCAGGTGACGGGGCTCGACCATGGCTTCCTGGATTTAAGCTCCGACGCCAGACCAGTTCACCTTGCGCTTCGAGCCATCGTGCGACTTCAGTCCCTCGTTCGGGATGACGTGGCACGAGGACGAGTCGGAGGTCGGGGTGGTCTTCCGCAACCGCCCTGTAGGCTTTCCAGGCTTCAATTTCCTCCCCAGCCATCGTGCTCCCAGCGACGAAGACCGGCGCGGAACCGTCGAGTTCCGTGATCCGACGGAGGTCATGGACAATGGTCGCCGCGCGATCCGACTCGAGGCCATCGTATTTGACCGATCCTGTCGTGCGGACCGCCGCTCTGGAGACCCCGAGATCGATGAATCGATCGGCCGACGCTTCCGACTGCGCTCCGATCGCGTCGAGTCTTCGGAGTGTCGGAGCAAGCAACCGTGCAATCTTCCGGTATCCTCGATGACTTCCTTCACTCAACCGACCGTTGATCACCGCGACCCGAGCACCGGAGGCTTTGGCAAATCGGACCAGATTAGGCCAGAGTTCAGTTTCAACCAGTGCAAGAACAGTCGGTCGGATTCTGGTGATCGCCCGTCGGACCGCCCAGCTAAAATCGAGGGGCGCATAAAAGGTGACCAAGTCGGGGAAGGTCTGTCGGGCAACACTCAGACCCGTTGCAGTCGTCGTCGAAATGACGATCACGCAGTCTGGCCGACGTTGAGCGAGATCGGCGACGAGCGGTCGGAGGAGTAAGACTTCACCGACGCTAACCGCATGGAACCAGATGCAAGGTCGGGAATCGAGACGCTCGGGGACTCGACCCGTGAGCTTTGGTTTCCAACCTTCCCGGTACTTCCCGCGCTTCCAACGACCGTAGAGCAAAACGGGACTGCAGAGCAACGATATCAAGAGATAAATTGCATCAAACACGTAGAACATTGATCGATTCCGGCGTCCGTTCCAAGACCAATCCGACCGCTTCCCTGACGATCGGCCCGGGGTTCAATCCTCCGATCGGACCGATTGGTCCTCCCCCCAATCAGTCCAAGTTAGCAATCGGGATGCCGGAACTTGAGGACGATCTGGTCGTCATTGGTCGAAGTGGAACGCTAGAGTCAAGCAGAATCATCGTAAGAAATTGCCGCTGATCACCTTAGGGTCATCAGCGGTTCCTCGGGAGACTAAACAACCCCCTGAGGGCCAATTAGGCGATTGATGACTCGCCGCCCTTCTTCATACAGCACGACTTGAACTTCTTACCTGATCCGCATGGGCAAGGGTCATTCCGACCAACCCGTCTCCCAGTGTTTCGGACCGGCTCAGGTTTAGACGCTTCTCCGGAGGCCCGTTGACTCGCGGCCATCGCCGTTTGTTGCTGGGCTCTCATTTGCTGGCCAGCCCCGGTGACTGCCACCGGATCATCGCCGCCAACTCCCTCCGCATCTTCCTTGATCGTCCGGGCGCGATCGAGTTGCCAACGAGAACCAAGGTAAGAGAGGAACTTCGGGTCGACCTGCTCCATCCGGAAGACGAGTTCGGTGACCTTATCTCCGACCCCACGCCACATCTCGTCGTAGATTCGCTTCCCTTCTCGTTTGTACTCCGTCTTGGGGTCGACTTGAGCGTAGCCTCGGAGCCCGACCGAACTCCGGAGGTGGTCCATGGTCCGGAGATGCTCCATCCAGCTCTGGTCGAGGAGTTGGAGAAGGAGGACCTTCTCCATCTCACGGATCTCCGGGCGATACTTGGCGTCAAGCGCGTTGATCAGTTTGGACCGGACCTCTTCGGCCGAGAGTGCTTGAAGCTCTTCCGTCGTGGTTTCGACACCGAATTCCTGTCGAGCCCAACTGGAGAGTTCGGCGAGTCCCGTTTCATCCGCAGCGGTTCCGTTCTTGTCGAAGACACCCTCAAGTTTCTCTTCAAGCTCGTCACTGAGGCGGCCACCCTGATACTGCTCGCGAGCGAGCTTGACCAGGAGCGCTTCCATTTCAGGACGGAGGAGGGGCTTCAACTGCTCAACATCGATGGAGAGCCCGAGCCGCTCATTGCACCAGGCGACCAGACTCTCGCGGTCATACTTAGCGGGCTGGCCCGGTTTGGGCTCGACCAGGTAATTGCTCACGCCGACCCGGACGGGGAACTCCGCTTCTTTGTTCCGGTAGAGTTCTCGGATCTGCTCACGGAGGTCGTTGGCAACTTCGTCCTCGGTCCGCCCTTCCCATGCTGCTGGGTCAGGTGTCAGGCCAAACTTTCGGTGGACCATCCCGCCGAGGGACCGTCGTCCCCAATCGTCCTCCAGGAACTCACGGGCAGGGCTGAGGTCGGCGTCTCGGATCGTCGGCAGTGCCTTCTCGAGAATGAACTCGCTGAGTTCGATCCGATCCAGCTCGGTCTCACCATCGGAAACTTTAGCAAACCGCTTGAGATCACGATCCTTGAGATTGATCCCGTAACGCACGTTAGCCCAATTTGCGAGCGCCTGCCAATTCCATTCGGAGGCCTCGGCGTCGATCGAGATGTTTTCTTCGATCGCGTCATTAATCGCCGCAACGGCCTGAGACTCGGCGCGATCCTTGGCGTACTCAACGGCGTCCTCGAACGATTCGCCTCGGAAGTCCTTCGGCTCGAACTCAATGCTGAGCCTTTGGCCAGCCCAAGAAGCGAAACTCGCTGGACCATATTGCTCGTCAAGATACTGAGAGACGGCATAATCGATCTGCGCATCGATCATCTTCAAGATCTCATCCTTGGTCGGTGCGCCGTCAAGGAGCCGTTGACGGAAGGAATAGACCCCCTTCCGCTGGACGTCCATCACTTCGTCATACTCGAGCAGATTCTTCCGCGCATCGAAGTTCCGTTCCTCGACCTTCTGCTGAGCTTTCTCGATCCGGCTGGTGACCATCCCGGACTCAATCGGAACACCATCCTCCATCCCGAGTCGGAGCAAGATCGACGAGACCCACTCGCCCATGAACTTGCGGAGGAGGTCATCTTCTAGGGAGAGGAAGAACCGGGAGCTTCCGGGGTCACCCTGACGGCCGGCACGACCTCGGAGCTGGTTGTCGATCCGTCGGGACTCGTGACGCTCGGTCCCGATGATATGGAGCCCACCACGATCGGCAACCCCACGCCCCTCTGACTTCATCTCGGGCTCGTACTTCTCGACCGCCTCCTTCCAGACTAAGGGGGGTACTTCAAGGCGAGTCGGATAGAGCGGGCCGCCTTCAGGATTCTTCAAGACGCTCAAGTCCGCCCAGGCCATGAACTCGGGATTACCGCCAAGGATGATGTCGGTCCCTCGACCGGCCATGTTGGTTGCGATCGTGACCCGACCGAGCCCTCCTGCCTGAGCGATAATCTCGGCCTCACTCTCGTGGAACTTCGCATTCAAGACCTGATGCTCAATCCCGAATCGCTTCAAGGTCGCCGAGATCAATTCAGACTTTTCGATCGAACTGGTACCGACCAGGATCGGGCGTCCTCGACGTTGGATCTCCGAGATCTTCGCACGTTCGATCGTCTCGGTCTTCTTTTGGCCCTTAGGTTTGAAGACGATTGATTCATCATCTTCACGTAGGATGTTTCCGTAGCGTTCTTGAGCTTCCTTCCCCTCTTCAGCGACTGTCGTAATGATGTCCCACTTGTTCAGCCGATCGATCTCATCAATGATCGCTTGATACTTTTCCCGTTCGGTCCGGTAGATGACGTCCGGGTAGTTGACCCGTTGCAGAATCCGGTTAGTCGGGATCGGGACGACGTCAAGATCGTAGACCTTCTTGAATTCCGTCGCCTCGGTCATCGCCGTTCCGGTCATCCCCGAGAGCTTCTTGTAAAGCTTGAAGAAGTTCTGGAGCGTGATCGTCGCGAGGGTCTGGTTCTCTTCCTTGATTTTGACTCGCTCTTTGGCCTCGACAGCTTGGTGGAGTCCGTCGGACCATTGTCGACCTTCCATCAGTCGTCCCGTGAACTCATCGACGATGACGATTTCACCCTTCGGACTGACGACATACTCACGATCGCGCTTGTAGAGGTGGTGCGCTTTCAAGGAGTTGTCGATGAGGTGAGGCCATTCCATATTCCCCGGAGTAAAGAAGCTCTCGACACCCGCGAGATGTTCTGCTTCACGGATTCCGTCATCATTAAGGTGAGCAGTCCGTTCTTTTTCCTTGATCTCGAAGTGCTCATTGATCTTGAGCTGCCGGGCGATCCGATCGGCCTCGGCGTACTTCTTGACGTCGTCAAATGCGGGGCCACTGATGATCAGCGGTGTCCGCGCTTCGTCGATCAAGATACTGTCGACCTCGTCGATAATTGCGTAGTTCAAGGTCCCTTGAGCCTGGGCCTCCTTGGTCGGCTTCATGTTGTCCCGGAGGTAATCGAAGCCGAACTCATTGTTCGTCCCGTAGGTGATATCGCAGTTATAGATCCGACGTCGGAGTCTCGGATCCATGTTTGACTGAATCGCACCGACCGTGAGACCGAGGCCGTTGTAGAGCGGGCTCATCCACTCCGCGTCACGGCGGGCGAGATAGTCGTTGACCGTAACGATGTGGACGCCTTTACCTTCGAGTGCATTCAAGTACGCGGCGAGGGTCGCGACCAGGGTCTTTCCTTCCCCGGTGACCATCTCGGCGATGTTTCCTCCGTGGAGGACCATCCCGCCGATCAATTGGACGTCATAGTGACGCATCTTGAGGAACCGGAGTCCCCCTTCGCGACAGACCGCGAACGCTTCCGGAAGGATTTCGTCGAGGGTCTCTCCCTGGGCGATGCGCTCCCGGAACTCAGCGGTTTTTCCCTTCAAGGCGTCGTTATCAAGCGCCTGGATGGTTGGTTCCAGTTCGTTGATTTGGTCAACCAACGGTTGGAGTCGCTTGATCTGACGATCAGTTGCTTTCCCGAAGACCCGGACCAGGCCATTGGAAACGCCCGCGCTAAAGGCATACAGAGCATGCGTGGTCTTATCCCAAAACTCGGACAAAATCTCGGTCGCAGCCATGGTCCCGGACCGCCTCCCGCGGAGATCGATAAACGGTTAATCCTCTGGGTTCGGTGCACGATCATTTGACAACGATCGCTTCCGTTGCGTCAATCGAGAGTTCTGAGAACTCAATGCAGCCAATTTAAATTAGGACGCGGGTAACGCTTCATTTCGCTCTCTTGTCGCAGTTGCGTCGTTGTCTCGCCGTAGTCGAGCCTGATCGATACACTATCCGTGTTGAAAAATGCTGCCGGACGTAGTCAGGCTGCAGTCAACACAACGAAGACCGTCGGACACCTTTTGAAATCGGAGTCGTTGGGTGGAGCATCGGGAATCGGAGGAAACAGATCGGCGACATCATCATCGGCGACTGATTGTGCTGGGGAGCGGAACGTCGGTCGGGGTTCCGATGATCGGCTGCAACTGCAAGGTCTGCCGTTCGGGTGATCCTCGAAATAACCGGACGCGTGCAAGTGTTCTCCTCCAGCTCCCTGGCGGTAACCTCTTGATCGATACCAGTCCGGAAATGCGGATCCAATTGGTCCGAGAACAGATCGGCGAGGTCCACGCCATTCTCTACACCCATCATCATGCGGATCATCTCTTTGGGCTCGACGACGCCAGGCTCTTCCCCAAGGCAATCGGTGGGCCTGTCCCGATCTACTGTGAAGAAGTGGTCGAAGAGACGATCCGGAGAGCATTCGACTACGCGTTCAATGATCATGCACTGAAAGCCCCCCGAGGCGGCCTCCCTCAACTGGTCTTCCATCGGATCGGTCCCGACGAGCCATTTGAGATCCTCGGCCAACGGATCGTCCCGATGCGTTTGATCCATGGTCGGTTTCTGGTCCTCGGTTTTCGGTTCGACAATTTGGCGTATTGCACTGACGTTTCTGCGATTCCGGACGAATCTTGGCCCAAGCTGGCAGGGCTCGATACGCTGTTCTTGGACGCAATACGCCCCGAACCACATCCAAGCCATTTTTGCCTCGCTGATGCCTTGGACGCGATCGAACAAGTCCAACCAAAGCGCGCCTACCTAACCCACCTCTCCCACTTCTATGATCACGAGGCCACCAACCAAAGCTTGCCCTCGACGGTTCGCTTGGCCTACGATGGCCTCACTATCGATTTCTAAGCTCCCTGAGCATCCGAGTTCACTCTGATCTCACCGATCGTTCCACAGTCGGAGATCGGCCAGGGTCGCCACAAGGGACCGAGGTCGATCCCGGAACGTGGGAACGCGGTCCCGAATCAAACCAACTGGTTGCAACGTTCTTCGGACTGAGGAGTGGCATTCAAATGCCTGCCGATCCTGCGCTGGTCGATCAGCTCAACCGTTATGGTCAAGCAGACCTCCTCCGCTACTGGGAGGAATTGGACGCGAGTGGCCGTGACCGACTCCGCGACCAAGTCCAACAGCTCGATCTCCCCCGGCTCAACTCCTTGATCGAAACACATGTTCTCAATCCCGCTCACCATGTCGATCCAGTCGATCCCAGTCGCGTCGGGCCGGTAGAAGTCGAACGCTTGCCGCAGACCGATGCCGAGCGTTCCGCACGACGACGCGCGATCGAACGCGGCGAACAAGCCTTGGCGGAAGGCAAAGTTGCAGTGGTCTTGGTCGCCGGAGGGCAGGGGACCCGGCTCGGCTTCGATGGGCCCAAAGGGACCTATCCGATCGGACCCGTTAGTGGAAAAACCCTCTTTCAGATCCACGCTGAGAAGATCGTCGCGATGGGGCGGAAGTTTGGGGCTCCGATCCCGGTCTACATCATGACGAGCCCGACGAACCATCAAACAACACTCGATTACTTTCAATCCAACAACCAGCACGGGATCGAACACCTCCGACTCTTCACCCAAGGGCAGTTACCGGCGGTGGACGCAAAGACTGGGAAAATCCTCCTCGCGGATCGTGATCGCCTCGCATTAAGTCCAGACGGACACGGCGGAACGATCGCCGCCCTCGGTGCCCCCGGACCTCAGGGGGCGCCCTCTTGTCTCGACGAAATGAAGGATCGAGGGGTCGAGACAATCTTCTACTTTCAGGTCGATAACCCCTTGGTCCAGATCTGCGACCCGGCCTATCTCGGACTCCATCTCCTCTCTGAGGCGGATATCTCCTTCAAAGTTGTCGAAAAACTCCGTCCGGAAGAAAAGGTCGGGGTCGTAGTCAACGTGGAGAACAAAGCGCAGGTGATCGAATATTCCGATCTCCCAACCGAACTTGCCGAGCGTCGAGAACCTGACGGACACCTTCAACTCTGGGCGGGGTGTATCGCGATCCACTGCTTCGATCGTGCCTTCTTGGGACGACTCGCCGACGGTGGCGGTCAATTGCCCGTCCACCGTGCCTTGAAGAAAACTCCGTCTCTCGACGAGTCGGGAACAATTGTCAAACCGACTGAGCCGAATTCAGTGAAGTTCGAAACCTTCATCTTTGATGCCTTGCCTATGGCAGACCGTTGGGCGATCGTCGAGACCGAACGAACGACCGAGTTCGAACCTCTCAAGAACGCCTCAGGTCCTGACTCTCCGGCAACGGTCCGGCAGCGGATGAGTGACCTCTACGCTGGCTGGCTTGAGCAGATCGGTGCTCAAGTCACCCGGAGACCGGACGGAACCGTCCCCTTCGGTGTCGAGATCAGTCCACTCCTGGCACTCGAACCCTCTGACCTCAAAGGGAAAGTCAGCGCGGACCTGGTCGTTGATCGCCCCTGTTATCTAGGTCCTGACTCGGAGTAAGACTGGGCTGAAGAGCGGATTTCTACTCAACAAACGCAGAGGGTTCCCCAACGATCAGAACGTACGAAGACCGGGAACACGCGGCGTTGGAGTAGAATTGACATCTCCGTCTCGTAATTATACGCTTAGATTAGAAAGCTGCAGATCAATTGCCACCATCACTCGCTCGAAGTGGCACGTCATTGAAACGGTCAGGGATTCGGACAAATGTCAGACAATGACGTCCGTGAGACCGACCCAATCATCCCCGGCTTCGAGATTCTCCGGCCTCTTGGTCGCGGGGGTATGGGTGAAGTTTACCTTGCGAAGCAACTGAACCTGGGGCGGCTGGTCGCGCTCAAACTCCTTGCTAGTCAGACTGATTTCAAGGACGAACTACTCGCTCGGTTTCGTCGCGAGGCGGAACTCCTCGCTGCAGTCTCCCATCCAAACATCGTCACGATCCACGATTACGGCGATGTCGGGGGACGTCCTTATCTTGTCCTGGAATATCTCAATCAAGGCGATCTCCGGGCCTGGATGAAAGCGGAATCGCCGATGAAGCTCTCACGGATCCTTAGAATCCTCGAACCAATTAAAGAGGGGCTCAACGACCTCCACCGTCGGGGGATCTTGCATCGCGACCTCAAGCCTGAAAACGTCCTCATTGATTGGAGTGGTCAGCTTAAACTCGCCGATTTTGGGATCGCAGTTCTCAAGGAAAATGCCGGCGTATGGACCAAGGCAGTGGTCCGACTCGGGACACCGGGCTACTGTGCACCGGAGCAGCACTACGGCCTCCCGATCGACGAGCATGTCGATCAGTATTCGATGGCCGCGATGGGATATGAGATGCTCACTGGACAGCTGCCGCTCGGAAGTCGTCCCAAGCCCCCCTCACACTGGAACCCGTCCATCACTCCCCAGCTTGATCAAGTCTTGCTCCGAGCTCTTCAAGAGGACCCCGAAGATCGATTCGAAACCCTTGACGCGTTCTTCAACGCCTTTCGTGAAAGTTCCAAGTCAACCGAGGATCGGGTGCCTCCGCCTCAAGAGCCCCAGCCCAAGGTTGAAGATCCGCACCATCGCACCACTCCCCCTCGGAAGCGAAAGAGGAGATTGGTTACGCTCGGAATGATGCTCGGGGTCAGCCTCGCGGTCGGTCTCTGTGTCAACCTGATCGACGGGCCGTTCCTCGGAATGAACGAGCTCCCAGGATGGAGGATAGAGAACGAACCGCCCCCCCCCCCGAATACTACCGAAGAAGAACAAGCCGGGAAAGACCATCAAGAATTATAA
>CAZEAN010000049.1:0-42641 GCA_964510225.1 uncultured Isosphaeraceae bacterium | reverse complement strand
GGGCTATCGTTCCAGGTAGCCCTTGGTCGCCTCGGTCTGGGTCAAACTTCGATACCAGACCGTGGCCGATTTCCCGACCACCCTCTCGAACAGAGCGAGACACTGATGCAACCTAGACTCTACCAGGCCATTTTCCTTGGACTCCTCATCGCCATTCCTGCTCAGGCAGATGTCGACCGATTAATCGCTGACTTCGAGCAAGACACCTACGAAAACTGGACAGTCGAAGGTAAAGCCTTCGGTCCAGGACCCGCCAAGGGAGCATTACCAAACCAAATGGAAGTAACAGGGTTCAAGGGTGAACGGCTCGTTAATAGCTTTTACGGAGGAGACAGCAGCACTGGGAAGCTCATCTCACCAAAATTTAGGATTGATCGCTCATACCTCACATTCCTCATCGGGGGTGGTGGTTTCGAATTAAGGACTTGTATCAACCTCAAGGTTGACGGCCAGGTCGTTCGGAGTGCTGTTGGACCCAACACAACTCCTGGTGGATCGGAACAACTATTGCCTCACTTCTGGAACGTCGATGATCTTCGCGGACGGAACGCTGTTCTTGAAATCGTTGATACAGCAACCGGAAGTTGGGGGCACATTAATCTTGATCAGATCGTCTTGACTGATCAGAAGCCAGCGTTCAGAAACAGTACCGAGTTCCTGGAGCGAACTCTCGTCTTGGACAAGCGTTACCTACTCTTTCCGATTCAAACTGGTGCACGTTCCTGCGTAGTGGATCTCCGGGTTGGTGGCAAGAACATCCGAGAATTTGACGCCGAGCTTGCTGCGGATGCCGAGAGTGTTTCGTTCTGGTCTTTTCTTGATGTCACCGAGTTCAATGGCAAAGAAGTCACACTCCGAATCAAAGGCACCTCAGAGGATGCTCTTGAGCTGATCTATCAGGACGACGAGATCCCTGGATCCGAGTCGTTCTACAATGAGTCCCTCCGTCCACAGTTTCACTTTTCTCAGGTTATTGGGTGGAACAACGACCCCAACGGGATGGTCTATTACGACGGTGAATGGCACCTCTTCTTCCAACACAATCCGTATGGCTGGAAATGGGGAAACATGCACTGGGGACATGCGGTCAGCCCCGACCTCGTCCACTGGGAGCAGTTACCTATAGCGATCTACAACACGGAGCGAGGGGACTACGCGTTCTCGGGCTCAGCCGTGGTCGACCAAGGCAACACCGGCGGATGGCAGACAGGAGATGAGAAAGTCATCGTTGCCGCCTGGACCAGTACTGGACGAGGAGAGTGCATCGCTTATAGCAATGACCGCGGCCGCTCCTTCACTGAATTCGAAGGAAATCCGGTCGTGACACACGGGGGTCGCGATCCGAAGTTGGTCTGGTACGAACCCGGGAATCACTGGGTCATGGCTGTCTACGACGAATCGTCCGAGGATGGCCAATCGATCGCGTTCTACAAGTCAAACGACCTCAGATCCTGGGAACTAACCAGCAAACTACCAGGCTTTTTCGAGTGTCCCGAACTGGTGGAGTTGCCAATCGATGGCGATAAAGACAAAACCAGATGGGTCCTTTTTGGAGCCGATGCTCGTTATGTGGTTGGCAATTTCGATGGTAGCACCTTCACACCGGACCATGAAGGAAAGTATCAGGTCCATTACGGGTCCTATTACGCGTCACAAATATTCAATAATGCACCAGACGGTCGAAAAATCCAGATCGGTTGGGCTCGGATCGCGATGCCAGGGATGCCGTTTAACCAGACTTTTACCCTACCCCATGATCTCTCACTTCGATCGACTCCTGACGGGATCCGAATGTTCGCGGAGCCAGTAAACGAACTTGGCAGTCTGGTGACGGATACGAGGGCGAGCTCGATCCCTATTTCACTCGATCAGCGAGGCTTCGAAATCAACGTGCCCAGTGGTCTTCTGGATATGCAGGTTGATATCGAGCTTGGTAACTCATCGGCAGTGATACTGGAGATCGGCGCTGATCGAATTCGCTACGATGCCAAAGAGCAATCACTTGACGGAGTTAGCTTGGCTCCAGTTGACAACGGAGTTATCAGAGTCCGGGTCTTAGTGGATCGACCGATGTTGGAAATAGTAGGAAACAACGGTCGAATCTATATCACAAAGTCACGGAATCAATCGAAACCTGTTAGCGCAGTGCGAGTTCTTGCCGAAGGGGGTTCGGCAATCCTCCGTAGCTTTAAGGTGAGTGAGTTGGAATCGATCTGGAACAAGTGATCAAGTTGTATGATTACTTTCCGCCTTCCCAGATCAGCCTTCGAAGATCGTGGAAACCTGGGTCGTATATCGCTAGCTCGGCTCGGACGAAGGGGTAGAAGTCGTTCCGATAAAAAAGGCTTCTGTCCCTTCCGCGAAGTACTCCTTCTCACTAGCCGATCCGTAATGACGGACGTTCCTCCCGTTATAGAGGACGAGCTCTTCGTACATCCCCTTATCTTTGGCTTCTCGGTATGCCTCCCCGATTTCATCGTGATCAAAGCCGAGAACCTGATCATGGTACTCGTGTGCGAGTTCATGAAGGATGACGGCCGGATGCTTGAGCATCAGGGGTCACGCCTCGGAACGGACAAAATCGTACGCTAGAATAGTTCTCGTTCGATCCTAGCGAGTCCCGCCAGGCAAAGAAGAGAAACTGAGACCAACGTCGGCTCCATTTCATCAAGACCGCTACACACAAGTGATAACCGGTCTAGTGCTCTCCGGGCTTGCTACTGGCCTCACATCGAGTTTCGATCACCATCAGTCTGAAGAGAAAGCACCGTCACTCTTCCCTGAGGGTTACCTCGACCACGCGGGCTTAACGGAGCGTCTCCAAGGACGCGCTGAGGAACACTCGGACTTGAACCGGATTCAGTCGCTCACCAAAACCCCGGAAGGTCGTGACCTCTGGCTCGTCCAGCTTGGAGTAATCGCTGAGGAACGCACACAACTGGTTCCGGCACCCTTGATTGTGACGAATCTGGAAGCTGACCATCTCGTCGGTAGTGAAGTGGCATTGAGGTTGGTTGAGCGGCTTGCTACTGAGTCACAGAGTGAAAACATCGAGACATTTCTCAGCCAGAACACCCTCTACACCCTCTACATTGTTCCACGACTCAACCCGGACGGCGCGGAACGGATCTTCAAGCATGGAGCCCCGGTCATACGAACTAGCTTAAGGCCGATCGACGAGGATCGCGATGCCATCGCTGATGAAGATGGTCCGGAGGACATCAACGGTGATGGCCAGATTCTCTCGATGCGAGTCCAGGACCTCGAAGCAACTTTGATCCCTAATCCCGACGATCCTCGGATTTTTCAAGAGGCCGAACGCTCTGAAGGAGAACGTCCGCTCTTCTCAGAATTCGCGGAAGGGTTCGATAACGACGGCGACGGTAAACTCAATGAAGATCCAATCAGTGGCCTTAACCTGAACCTGAACCGGAACTGGCCACACAATTGGACCGAGTTTGACGATCAAGCGGGGATCAGTCCCGGGGCGAACCCGAGATTTGAGCCTTGATTCAGTTCTGCTACGATCACCCCGAAATTGCCGCGATCTGGACCTTCGGACTCAACGACACCGTACGGTCGGAGTCGAGTGCATCAGACACGTCACTCAACAGCAGCGATCTCCCTTACTTTGCGGCGCTTTCAAAGTCGTACCAAGAGGCGCTGGATCCGCCTTCAACTGACGCAGAGGATGAGGAAGAATCCGCAACCGAGGAAGAGGAAGATGCCGAATCGGAGATCAAACTGAGCAGACCCTCGAACGATTCCGCCCTTGGAGCAACAAAAGACGGTGCGATGAGCGAATGGGCCTCTCATCAATTCGGTGTCGTGGCACTCTCAAGCTCGCTCTGGCCTGGTCCGGTCCTTCCGAATCCGACTGATGGTGGACTCCCGAACGAGGATGAAACGCTGGCTTTACTGGAACGATCATGTGATGTAAGGGCGGGCCTTTGTACCGTTCGTCGCGAGGTTGAACATCCGACTCTGGGTACCGTTGAAGTCGGAGGATGGAAGCCAGTAGTCCGGATCAACCCCCCTTCGGAGATCCTTGAAGAAATCGCGGAAGCGCAATTCCGATTCCTCGATGATCCCTCCGTCCGTTTCGCTCGTCTGGCGATTACCGACGTTCAAGTAAAGGAACAAGGAGGTCGAGTCTTCGAGGTTACGGCCTCGGTCGTCAACGAAGGGTATTTTCCGACTGCCCTCGTCCGAGGAGAGACAACCCGACAAGCGAGCCCCGTCGTCGTCCGACTTGAGTTAGGCAAAGACTGTAAACTCCTCGCTGGTTCAAAGTTAAGTCGGATTAGCAGCCTTGAAGGATCCGGCGGAATTCAAGAATACCAATGGTTAATCTTCTGTGCAGGAGGCACCGAGATCAAACTGAATCCGAGTTGTCCCCGGGCAGGCAACGCGAGCACTCTGATTGAACTTCCTGAATAATCGAGCCGCCTCTTCGACTCCCTTTTCTAAGACAACCGAGGTCGAGTGAAATGATCAACTTGGCCTCGGTCTGGAAATTCTTGCGAACTCCACTCGTTTCAAGCTGCTCGATGGCTGCTACTTCTCTGCTCAGATCCTCCGGACAATCCACCTATCATCTCTACGTTTGTTGCTACTCGACGAATGGTTTTTCAAGAATCAGATCGCATCCATTACCCTCGGAGCAATTTTTCTAAATAAGCCGGAAGCAATGACAGGCTCTGAAGCTTATGTGCCCTCTGCGAATCTAATAGCCGACGGGACAACAGGGTGACGCAACGCGGCTGGTGATCAGACTCCCACTTGATCCGCGGCCTCGCGAATTTCTCCGGTTTTGCTCAAGATCGGTTCGATCGTCATAATGTGATCGAGGCTTCCGGGAGGAGTCGGTGTTCGCTGCTTGACCATTGGAGAGCCGTCCAAGGTGGGGGATGCAGGAGTGGACTCGATCGGGAAGGTTGCGATTCTCGGCGCTGGTGGTATGGGAACCGCGATGGCAGTCCTTCTTGCCGGAGGAGGTCATCCGGTTCGTCTCTGGTGTCGTCGCGCGGCGTTCGCGGATGAGTTGGCAACCGCTCGTGAGAATAAGCGCTACTTGTCCGGGATCGCCTTACCCGAGTCGATTCAACCGTCGAGTGATCCTCGATTGGCGGTCGAGGAGGCAGAACTCTTGATCGTAGCGATCCCCTCTGCGTTTCTCAGGGAGACGCTCCGGGAGATCGCTCCATTAATTCCAAGGGCGGTCCCCGCGCTCAGTGTGATCAAGGGGATTGCACCTGGCGGTGGGTTTGCGATGCCGACCAAAGTGATCACCGAGGAACTCGGACCCCGTCCCATCGCTGTCTTGAGCGGTCCGAGCCATGCCGAAGAAATCGCGGGTGGCTTACCCGCTTCGGTGGTGATCGGTGGGCCTGACTCGGAGTTGAATCGAAGAGTCCGTGACGCGATCAACACCGATCGCTTCCGGGTCTATAGTAACCCCGATCCGATCGGGGTCGAACTCGCGGGCGCGATCAAGAATATCCTCGGAATTGCTTCCGGGATTTGCGATGGCCTCGGTTTTGGAGATAATGCCAAGGCAGGTCTTCTGACCCGAGGTCTCGCCGAGATGGCTCGGTTTGGGACCCACTTTGGAGCCCAGCCGGCGACATTCCTCGGACTCGCAGGGGTCGGGGATTTGATCACAACCTGTTATAGTCCCTTTGGTAGGAACCGAGCGCTTGGCGAGCGCCTCGGCCGTGGTGAGTCGCTCCGAGAGATCACTGCTGCCACCCCAAAAGTGGCAGAAGGGGTGCTAACCTGCCAAAGCGTCACCGAAGTTGCTTCCGAACAAGCGATCCCCATGCCGATTACCGAAGCACTTTATTCAATCTTGTTTGAAGGGAAGCCGCCGATTGCCGCGGTCTCCGACTTGATGGACCGTGCGCCGAAGGATGAATGGCCGTGATGTCTCACCATGAAGAAACTGAAGGGGGGCTCCCGGCGACTTGCTCGGTCGCGTTCAAAGAGTGGGCCGGCATCTGCGAGGCAATTCTCCGAGGAGAACAATCGCTTATATTTCGGAAGGGTGGGATTGCCGAGGGCCCGGACGGTTTCCAACCAGAACACCCGTGCTTCTGGCTCTATCCAACGCACTATCATGAGCCGCAGCAGGGTTTGAAGGTCGATGATCCCGTGACTCCTCCTGACGATCTAAAAACTGACGAAGTGGATCTCCCAGGGTTGGTATTGGTCCGGGAACTTGCTTGGGTCGACCAGCTCCACTCCCTCAACTCACTGGAGGACCTCCACGCCTGGACTCCGGAGACAGTTGCCAAGCGGTTCCACTACAAACGACCCGGGATCTGGGTTCTCGGCCTTCAAGCGTTTCGGTCGGAGCGATCCGTCCGGATCAAGAACACGCCCGACCACGCCGGTTGCAAGAGCTGGGTTCCGTTGAACGAGTGCCTCGCGACCGAAGGGTTGGCCATGGTGGTCGATCCCCCAACAACTGAATTAGTTCTGAGACGAATCCGGGGACTCCGGCCTCCGAAAGGTACTTGATGGATCCGACGACTGCTGCCCCTCCTCCTAAGACGGCTCCTGACCCCACCGAAGACCGACCTTCCTGGGCCCAACTTGTCATCCAGAGTCCGATGACCTCGGCCCTCGCCCTTTCTTGGGTCGCGATCTACGTGGCGATGATCGTCAATCAATCTGGTGCGTCAAATCCACGAGCCCTCCTCTGGGGAGGGATGATCCTCCCGGAGACCAGCCATCGATTTGGTGATGTGACACCGATCGCGATCTATGGGGGACAGCTCTATCGGGCTCTCACGGCGACCTTCATCCATTTCAATTTACTCCACTTAGTGCTGAACATGGTTTTCTTTGTCCAGCTTGGTTGGGGGATGGAGCGTTGGTACGGCGCCCGACAGTTCCTAGCTTTGTACGTCGCAACAGGAATTGGTGCCAATCTTCTGGCTAATCTGCTACGCCCTTGGCTCGATCCCGAGGGTCTGATGATCCATAGTGGCGGTGGTTCGACAGTCGTCCTCGGGTTCCTTGCGTTGGTCACTGTGGTAGGTTGGCGTCATCCTCAAGAGTTCCCAATCCGGCTCCGGATCTGGCTCGTTGTCATTCTGGGGATCAATATGGGGCTCGGATGGCTGATCCCTCACGTCGACAACCTCGGCCACCTCTCCGGAGTGGTCGTCGGAAGCTTCTTCGGGCTCTTGGACCACTTCCTGCAGTACCGTGCTCGATCACGAACGGCCTGGTTAGCGGCGATCGTCGGAGTTTTGTTGTTGATTGGGTCGACTGCTGCATTAATCAGACAGAACAATGCTGAAGAGATTGCGCAAGCCTATGTGAAACGAAGAGCAACCGTTCTTCGTGACCTCACTGAATTGAACCTCATCTACCTAGCGATCGCCGACCGGAGCCTAGGACGGGCCGGTATCGAGTTGATTCCGCCGAAGTCGCCTAACCTGCACGGGTTGCCGATTTTGGTGCTTCGCGAAGACCCGAGCGTTTTGGAACGGGGTCGTGAGCAGTTGAAGCTTGCCCTCGGTCGTTATCGGGACAAGAGTTCGGACCTTGCGCAACCCCCGACCGCCGAAGCCGACGAGATCGTCCGGGGCCTCGCCGCTCGATCCCTGAGTAAGCTCCCCGATGCGGAGGAGGTCTCCTCCTTCCGCGAAAGTACTGGAGTTCTTTTTCAACGCTTGGGCAACGAGATCCTCGCTGCCCGGAACACCCTTAACCGTCTCAAAAATCCTCCGCCTATTATCCTTCAGAAGGCCATCGAGGACCTTTTACCAGCAGAAAACCAACGTCGAATCGTGCTTCCGCCGAATTGAGGGCCTGACTGGCCGATTATTCTGAGATTGGTCGACGCTCCGTTGGTCGGTCCAATTGATCAGCCTCAACCCAGTGTTGGTTCTGATGCCGGAACCCTGGGACGGTCAAGGATCTCATGGAGGACTCGGGCCGGTCGACCGTCGGTCAGGGTTCGTTCCAAACCGTTCGAGTGGTAGATGAGTCGATTGTGATCGAGTCCGAGTTGGTGGAGGATCGTCGCTTGGTAGTCGTTCGGAGTAACAACATTTTCGACGGCCCGGTGGCCGACCTCGTCGGTGGCACCATAAGTCGTTCCTCCTTGAATCCCCCCTCCGGCGAGCCAGATTGAGAACCCCTGGCCGTTGTGGTCACGGCCTGCCTCGTCATTCAGATCGCCTTCAGTAACCGGAAGCCGGCCGATCTCACCACCCCAGTGAACCAGGGTCGTATCGAGAAGTCCACGTTGCTTGAGGTCCTTGACCAAAGCCGCAGCCGGTTTATCGGTCCTCTGGCAGATCCTGGAAAGAGAGCCTTTGAGATTCTTGTGGTTGTCCCAAGGTTGACCACCGAGGAAGAGTTGGACGAAACGGACCCCACGCTCGACGAGTCGACGGGCAATCAGGCAGCGAGTCCCGTATTCGCGGGTCTGGTCCTGGTCGAGACCGTAGAGCTTCTTGATGTAGTCCGGCTCGGCCGAGACATCGAGGGCCTCCTTAGCGGCAACCTGCATCGCGGCGGCCAGTTCATAGCTCTGGATCCGCGCCTCAAGGTCAGTTTCACCGGGGTGACGCTCAAGGTGACGCTGATTGAGTTGATTCAGAAAAGCGAGGTTCTGGGCCTGGACTTCACCTTGGAGTCCCGGCGGTGGGTCAAGATTAAGAATCCTCGGTTCTTTAGGACGAAGCACGGTTCCTTGATAGAGCGGTGGCATGAACCCACTTGACCAGTTGTGCGTGGCATCGACCGGAGGACCGCCCGGATCAGAGAGCACCATATAGGCGGGGAGATTCTCCGACTCACTCCCGAGGGCATAGACAATCCAGCTTCCCATCGTCGGCCGACCCGTAATCCCTGCGATCCCGCCGTGAAAGTAACGGATCGAGACCTCATGCCCATTATGCCCTGTATGCATCGATCGGATCACCGCAAGATCGTCGACGATCCCACCGATCTCGGGAAGCAATTCTGAAACTTCGGTCCCTGACTCTCCCCGTGGAGAGAACTGGAACGGGCTTCCAAAGAGGGTCTTACTCGCACGGTTCACGAAGCTGTAGGCAATATCTCCCCCATAACTCTTCCCGTGCATCTCGGAGAGTTCAGGCTTCGGATCGAGAAGGTCAACATGGGAAGGACCGCCATGCATAAAGAGAGAGATCATTGCGTTCGCTTGTGGCGCAAACATCGGGGGCCGCGCTGCAAGATTAAGCGGCAGATTCTCGCCTGGTTTTTGCGGTTCCTCTGCGAGTAAGCCGTCCCGTTGCAGCAGGTGGGCGAGCGCAAACGAACCGATTCCGAAGGCAGAACTCGCGAGGAACGCCCGTCGGGAGGGGTCTCTGGGGTTAATCGACATAGAGGAACTCGTTGGAACTCAAGAGTTGTTGGCAGAGATTGGTCAGGACAGCGTGTTCACGTGTTGATTGCTCAAGATCGGTTCCGAGCGTCTCTTGTTGCGCCGTCACAAAGGACCACGCAAGATCTAGCTCCTCAGGAGTGATCGCGCGCTGATAGACGAGAGACCAAGCATACGCGATCCAATCTGGCCAAGAAGTCTCAGCACTCGCGTCAGACTCCGTCCCGCTGGTCCAATGGGCTGAGGGGGACAGTTCGTCAGCAAAGCCGGCTGGTGTTTCTTCCATTAGTCGTTCCGCTAATGCCGCAGCTCGTTCACGGAGGAAAGAGCTATTCATCAGGACAAGTGACTGCGGCGCGGAGGTGGTAAGATTCCGTCGTTCGCAATTAACCGCCATGACAGGAGCATCAAAGGCGTCAAGGAATGAAACAGGCTTGGAACGACGGACCTGCAGATAAATGCTCCGACGGGTGGAGTTCCCTTCGGGAAGAACTTGGCCCACACTATCTTCCGTCACCGAAACAGGGGGGCCGAAGGGACGCAGATCAAGGTCGCCACTCACAGAGAGAATCGAGTCTCTGAGCGACTCCGCGTCGTGCCGAAGTACGGGAAAGCGACCGTAGAGGGTGTTCAAGGAATCGACAGCGTCATGGGAAGGGTTGTGCCTTGAGGATTGACGATAGACCGTGGAGGTCATGATGAGCCGGTGCATCTGCTTCAGACTCCAACCCATGCGGACCAACTCATCAGCGAGCCAATCGAGGAGTTCAGGATGAGTAGGGCGTTCCCCCAAGACTCCGAAATCGCCGGGTGTGTTTACTAATCCTCGACCGAAGTGATTGAGCCAGATCCGGTTCGCCAAGACCCGACCAACGAGCGGATGCTTTCCATTCACGAGGTGACGGGCATAGGCAAGTCGCCGCCCAGTTGTCGGTAAATCGGGGTCATTTTCGGTGATCTCAAACCGTGAGCCATCAGGCGATGCGATTGTGAGATCTCCAGGAAGGACTGCCGTTGTTGGTTGTCGGTAATCACCTCGATGGAAGACTTCCGTCGTCGGAACGGTCCCCGGAACTTCACTGAGCAACCGCACAAAGTCTTCTGCCGGCTTCTGGGCACGTTTGGCGGCAACCTCGGCACGAGCTTCCTTCAGAGTGTCGGCGGCTTTGGGGTTGTACTGGTAAAGGTTGCCCGCATTGATGCTTAGACTCGGGTTGGCGGCCAGGAGTTGCTTCTGAGCCTCCGATCTCTCCCCAGCAGGAGTTTCGTAGGCTTCGCGGAGTCTTGCGTGTTGGTCTTCCGGAAACTTCTGAAGCTCTTTCGAGAATGCGGAGGCAATGAACTCCTGAGTCTGAGTATTGACCTTCTCTTGCAGAGCCCTCGCTTCCGCCTCGATTGCGGCTGCCTGGGCTCGTTCGTCATCACTGTAGAGTGAGAGAAGTCGTTGTGGCGGAGTCCGCCAGTGCTCTGGGTCGAGCGCCGGTTCAAACACTGCGCGGAAGCGATAGTAATCAACTTGCGGGATCGGGTCGTAACGGTGGTCATGGCACTGTGCACAACCTACCGAAAGACCAAGGAAGGTGGTGCTGACGATCTTAATCGTGTCCGCCACGACTTGATTGGCCGCGGCAGGATCTTTGCCCCCGGTTGCGGTACCATCGATCGCCATCCGGAGAAAACCCGTTGCGGCAAGTGTCTCAATCTGATCAGAAGTGAGGTTGGTGCGCTGATCCGGGAGCAGTTCATCACCCGCAAGCTGTTCGATGACGAATTGGTCCAATGGCTTGTCAGCATTGAACGATCGGATCACGGCGTCGCGATACTTGTAGGCATAAGGCCGAGGGGTATCGGTGTTCCCATTTCCTTCGGAGTCGGCGTATCCTGCGACATCGAGCCAGTGGCGTGCCCAGCGTTCCCCATAAGAAGGAGAGGCCAGTAATCGCTCGATCATCTGTTCGTAGGCATCAGGGGCCGGATCATTCAGAAAGACTTGGATCGCTTCGGATGAAGGCGGCAAGCCTGAGAGGTCGATGGATGCCCGACGGATCAAGGTCAGGCGATCGGCATCCTCAGCGAACGACAGCCCATGTTCACGGAGTTTGGCTAAGACGAAGGCATCGATTGCGGTTCGGATGCGGTCTTCAGGAGCAAAGGAGGGTGGTTCAGGGCGATCGATCGGTTGGAATGCCCAGAATGCTCGCTCCTCAGGGGTGATGTCGATTCCAGGCGGAAGTTCCTCTGGCTCATCACGTAAAGTCAGGGCTCCTTCCGCAATCCAACGCTCAATGATGGCAATTTCCTCCGGCGGAACCTTCTTCTCACCCGGCGGCATTTCACCATCTCGGAGCCGGAATACCAGGTAAGACGATTCCGGGTCACCCGGCTCAATGGCGGACCCCGCGTCACCACCGCGCACGGCAAACCGCTTCAACCGGAGATCCAAGCCACCTTTGAGGTCTTCAGCGCCGCCATGGCAATCGAGGCAATAGGCTTTGAAGATCGGCCGGGCGTCGCGCTCAAACGAGAGCGGTTCCTCGGCGAAGGAATACCTCGCAAGAGGGACTAGGACCCCGATCATCGCAACCATCTGCAAAGGTAGTGACCGTCTCATGCAAATCCCTCGATGATGCGACCTCAACGTTCTCGTTGCGGGGGAACTCGTTTGACCCCATGGAATCGGGACGAACTGTTGAATTATTGATTGAGATCTTCTCGCTTACAACCCCGAGCGCGTCAGTCGAAGTCACTCAAAAGTAAGCGCAACCGAAGCTCCCGCGTCTGATCCGTCGTGATTCGGTAACTACAACTCAATGCCAGAACCGAGGGAGACGGCGTCATGAGCACGGGAACAGTGGGACAACAGTTACTTAGTCCGTTCGACCTCCACGGTCTTCCCCTCCGGAATCGGGTCGTCATGGCCCCCATGACTCGGTCCCGTGCCGGCGTCCAACGAAAAGCGAATCCCTTGATGGCAACCTATTACGCCCAGCGAGCCTCTGCGGGGCTGATTGTGACGGAAGCGACCGTCATCTCCGATCAGGCTAACGGTTGGAACAATTCGCCGGGGATCGACACCGCTGAGCGTGCCGACTCCTGGCGACAAGTTGTTGACGCTGTTCATGAGAGAGGCAGCTTTATCTTTCTCCAACTCTGGCACTGCGGACGAGCGTCCCACAGTAGCTTTCACGCCGACGGAAGCCTGCCCGTTGCCCCTTCAGCGGTGAAACACAACGGAGATCACGTCCACACTCCGAACGGTCCGAAACCGTATGAAACGCCGAGGGCGCTTGAGACCGAGGAAATCCCCGCGATCGTCGCGGATTATCAGCGTGCCGCCGAGCGTGCCAAGGGAATTGGCTTCGATGGAGTTGAGATTCACAGCGCCAACGGATATTTAATCGATCAATTCCTTCAGTCAAAAACAAATCAACGAACTGATAGGTACGGTGGGAGTGTTGAGAATCGGTATCGGTTCCTCGATGAAATTGTTGATGCGACCACGGAAGTCTGGCCGTCGAACCGAGTCAGCGTCCGACTATCGCCGAACGGTGTCTTTAACGACATGGGCTCGCCCGACTTCCGTGAGACTTTCACTTATGCTGCCAGTCAGCTCGACAAGAAGAGCCTTGCGTATCTGCACGTCCTCGACGGCCTCGCTTTTGGATCGCACGGACTTGGCGAACCGATGACGCTCGAGGAATTGCGTGGGGTTTATCACGGGGTCTTGATGGGGAACTGTGGTTACGATCAAAACGTCGCCGAAAAAGCGATCGCATCGGGACACGCCGATTTAATCGCGTTTGGTCGCCCCTATTTGAGCAACCCGGACCTAGTTGAACGGTTTGCCAACGGCTGGCCGCTCGAGCCCATTCCTTCCCCGCAGACTTGGTATTCCTTCGATCCCAAAGGATACGCCGACTACCCACCCTATCAACCTGCTTAATGGGTTCGCGGCGTCGCCTGGAGTTTATTTGTTCGATTCGGTTCGACTCGCTAAGCTTGACCAAACACCCTCCTTCATGACCCTCCGAGAACCGAATCGAGGGTTCCCATGTCCTCCCAGCACGGTAACGCCAAGCAGAGAGCCCAAGTCGTATTCTCCCTCCTCGCGCTTGTATTGGTTGGAGTCTCCCTGGTTTTCTTCTGGAGACTCATGACAAGCCCGACCGTAGTCGTGGATGATGAGGCGACCATTTCTAAGACGACTTCTACTGGGGCATTTGCGCTCTATGTTGGGTCGGATGCTTGTGCGGAATGCCACCCGGGCCCTCATGCATACCATGCGGGTTCGGGGCATGCCCGGACACTCCGAGCTGCTGGCGATCGTATTTTGGCGCAACAGCTCGACGGTCGATTGGTATCTGACCCGGAATGGCCAGGTGTCGAGTGGCAGTATCGGTTCCGTTCGGGCGAGTTGAGTGTGGAACGGATCGAAGGGGGGGAACGGCAATCGGTCGGGCTCGATTATGCGTTCGGGTCGGGACATCACGCTACGACATTCTTGAGCGTCTTAAACCCTGATCCCAGGCAACCGATAGCGTTAGAGCATCGACTCACTCATTATTCTACTGATGATTCCCTTGCGGTAACTCCGGGGCAGCGCGCGATCGATCTCGAAGCGGACCACTTCGAAATCGGGCCGTTGGGCTACAGACTCTCTTCTGAAGAGATGCTCAAGTGCTTCCGGTGCCACACCACAATGACCTCGGGGTCGGGGCGTCAACTCCTCGATGTCACGAAGATGATCCCCAACGTCTCATGTGAGCGTTGCCACGGACCGGGTCGAGATCATCTGGCGGCGGCCCATCGGGGGATTGACGACGGAAGCATGCAGTTCGGCATCGGAAATTGGACCTCAGATTCCTTGATGAATCTCTGCGGGCAGTGTCATCGACACCCCGATACCGCCGATCCTGAGATCATCCGACCTGATAATCCCGAACTCGCACGATTCCAGCCTGTCGGGACAATGCAGTCGCGTTGTTATACGGAGAGTCATGGCTCATTCAGTTGTGTAACCTGCCACAATCCCCACGATACTCCCGAAACTGCCTCTAGCTTTTATGAGGCAATTTGTCTGAACTGCCACGCTGCTTCGGAATCTTCTAATCGAGTGGTTTCGACGACCACTGGCTGCCTGGAGTGTCATATGCCCGGTGTTGACTCAGGGCAGAAGATCTACTTTACCGACCACTGGATCCGGGTCCGCGATGAACCAATACGATCGATAGGCTGTACACGACCATAGATAGTGGCCGACTTGAGGGAGGGTGGAACCGGACCACCCGTTCCTAATTGCTGATCCATTCTGGAGGCAACTTAGGACTCAGCTATAAGAGGTCCTGTTTCGACTATGGTTCCGGTTGTGACTTATCCGTCATCCCGATACGTTCCGTCACAAGTTTCGTAGGCTGGTAGATTTTGATTGCCCTACGATCACCCGGTAGAACCGAAAGCGTCAAACCTACCAGGTGGACCACTTGACGCATCCGCTCATGATTCATCTTCCTATCAAGGGCTTGCGCTGGCGTTGTAGCGGTGGTTCACGAGAGACGGTGACTTCGTCAACGAACCTGCTTGGCTTCCTCGGGATTATCAAGAACAGCTTGATGACTCAAACGGGTCGGCTTCGGACCCTTGGCATCTGTTCGTTCGGCGACGCTAAACGTGTCTTCGCGTCGGAGGTTGTACGAGGTGATTAGCTCGGCTAAGACACCGAGGCAAAAGAGCTGGGTTCCAACCCCCAAGAATGCGGTGGAGTATACAAGAAGAGGAAGGGTTCCAATCGGCTGATTTTCGACATCAAGAACCCAGTGATTCACCATCCAGAGCGCAGCGAGGTAACCCATCCCTGTGCTGCCGATCGCGAGCAAGAACAGTCCGAAGACGCCGAGAAAATGCTGGGGCCGTTGCCCATAATGGGTCAGGAACCGGACGGTTAGTAGGTCGAGAAACCCTTTGATAAACCGAGAGAAACCGTACTTGGAATGACCGAAGCTCCGAGGTCGATGGCCGACCTCAATTTCGCCGACGCGGAATCCTCGGGCGTGGGCCAAGACTGGGACAAATCGGTGGAGTTCGCCGTAAATCGTTACCTCTTGAAGCACTTCAGATCGGTAGCTCTTATAGCCGCAGTTGTGATCGTGAAGCTTCGCACCGGTGATCGTACTAACCATCCAATTGAAGACCCGGCTTGGCAGAACCTTATGCCAAGGGTCGTGTCGAGTCCGTTTCCAACCGCTCACTACATCAAAGCCCTCATCGAGCTTTTCAAGAAACCGAGGGACTTCGATTGGATCGTCCTGGAGATCGGCGTCGAGGGTAAAGACGACATCGCCTCGGGCGGCCTGAAATCCTGCAGTCAGCGCTGCGGCTTTCCCAAAATTGCGGCGAAACCGAATTCCGATCACTCTGGAATCGGCCTCGGCGAGTTCTTCGATCACCGACCAAGAGCCATCCACACTGCCGTCATCGACGAAGATAAACTCCGACTCTCGGTTGCCGTCCGCGCTGACAACCGCGGACAGCTCTTCATGCAACTTTGCGAGACTCGGTCTCTCATTATAAACGGGGACGACAAAGCTGATCATGATTGGAAATGACTCGTCGATTCCTTGTGGGGCCTGCCGACCGGCATGGATCGCGCGTTGGTCGTTGAGGAATCGCTCTCGGTCGATTCCTGGGATACTGGTCCGGTTGGCGGTTCAATGGGTTTCGGGCGGAGAGCGGCTAACACTCCCGCCGCGAGGATTTCACTGAGGACCCAGATGAGCCGGAGCGCCAGTGCGGAGACTGTTGCCAGGTTTCCGCCGAGCGTTGAAGTAAGCGCAACGGTCAAGACCGCTTCTCGGATCACGAGTCCGCCAGGGAAGATCGCGACCAAGAAGCCAGCGACAGTCGCCAGCGCGGCTGCACCGATGGCATCGGGGAGGATCGCAACGATCGGTTTTGGTTCGGGGTCAATTGCAACAATGGTGGCAATCAGGCTGATCCCCAGCAAAATCCAACCGAGAAGTGACCAGAAGAGCCCCTCAAGGAGGAGGTGGATCGAAAAACGAGGCCACGCCTCGGTCCCACTCTCCTTGAACGGGAGAGTCAAGATACTGGCGAGCTTTGGGAAACTCCAAGGGAGCGCTATTCCGAGGAGTGGGAGTCCAATCGCGAGGCCGAGGAGACTCAGAGGAAGCGGAAGTTCCTCCCCGTTGTAGAGGGTGATCGAGAGAGTGAGACCCGATCGGACGAAGAAGAGCACGCCAGCGACCAATCCGCCCGTCGCCATCATCACGAGCGTTTCGTAGAGGGTCGCCAATGCTGCCGTTGTTGGTCGCGTTCCCTGAGGCGTCACCAATCCCACGCGGAGGACAACGACCATCGCTTTACCCGGCACATACTTCCCGAGGTGCCCAATCAGATAGGCTCTGATTGCAGGATAGACACCAGGAAAGCGTTCGGCTGCGCCCAGAATCCTGCTAAAAAACCAGCCGAAGCAACAAAGACCGGCCAAATAGGTCACGCCAGAAGCGAGACACCAGAGTGGGTCTGGTCGGATGCTTGCACTATACGATCGAAGCTCACCCTGAGCGCGCTGAAGGGCAAGGACTGCCATCATGACGATCAAGACGCCAAGTCCGAGCTTCGCCGCACGGATTGCCGTTTTGCTCCAGCGTTTCCAGGATGCTGAGGACGCCACGAGATCCCTCAAGGTCGACAAGATGATCCGTCCGACAACGGCAAGTCAACGATCAGAACAGTTGGGCCGATCTGGCTGGGGTCGCCATTGTGACCGATCGGACGCCCTGGGGAAATCCCAGGCTGACTCATCGATAGATCTGGTCGCCCAACGGTTCAGTCCAAAATCGGGAACCAACCGCACAGAGATTTAGGAAGGCAGCACAGTCAAGTGGAATGGGGTGCGCAAACCGAACGGAAACTGTGACCCTCAGTTCCCAAAGAAGGAATTGGTGAGTCTAGGGATGGGAAATTAGGGGGACGGTTTACCAGTAAACTGTACAAAATGTCCCGATGTCTAGAACTTCCCAAGAAAAAATAGATTGTCTAACCCCTAGGGATCATACTACTTAATGAACGAATAGATTAGTTGTATCGGTTCCGGCACAGATGCTGCTTTAATTTTTTCTGTCCGAAACTTGGCGGAAGATCGTACAGTTTCCGTCAGTAACAGAGGAAATGCTGCGAGACGCTAACTCACTCACAGCTATCATCAACACGGAGGGTTTTCCGATGCTCGTCCTCAGCCGTAAACTAAATCAGAAGATTGTGATCGACGGTGGGATTGTTTTGACCGTAGTGAAGATTGACCGCAACCAAATAAGGCTCGGTATCGAAGCACCGGGTGATGTTTCGGTCTATCGGGAAGAATTGCTCAACCTCGATAAAGCTTCGAATGATTCGACCGAGCTTGAGCTGGCGGCTGAAGCCGCCGGAGTCTGATGTGGTCTGCACCTCCAAGTCAGCACCCTCGATGTATGTTCCTCGATCGTCATCTATTCTTGAGTGACAACCTTCCGAGGGTGCTCCGACATTCTCAGCTTGGTAGTAACGACTGGAACGCAAGCCACATGGGCGACCGAGCGATCAAAAAAATGCTCGACACCTGGTAAACTCGGGCGTAGTTTGATCATCAAGCGTGAATCGTGTTCAACAACCTATTCATAGGCTTGCTCACCCCTGTCGATCCTCCAGGAGCTTGAACAGATGTCGGATCAGCACCTTGCCGATCTAGATCGCCGTGGCTTCCTTCGCACGAGTGCGATCGGAACGGCTGCCGCGATTTCAGCGACCGCCTCGACCGTGGCATCAGCACGTCCACAGCGCCCGGAATTACCAGCAGGCCAGTTGCCCACGCGGAAGCTCGGCAAGACCGGCGTGGAACTGACGCTTCTTGATCAGGGGACCTGGCGTGCACCAGGACTCGATCGTTTGCTCCGGCTCTCCTATGCTAATGGCGTCCGTGTGATCGACACTGCGAAGTCTTATGGTTCGGAGCCAGGGATTGGTCGTTGGCTCCAACAGCGCCCAGAAGTCCGCAAAGAGATCTTCCTCGTCACAAAGGATCACCCCCGTTCGCCACGCGATTTGCTCAAGCAGCTCGACGGTCGATTGGCCGATCTTAAGACTGACTATGTTGACTTGATCTTTGTCCACGGCCTTGGTTCAAGCGAAGTCGATTGGCCTAAAAGTAAAGAGTTCAAAGAAGCCGCTGAAGCGATCCGGAAGTCAGGCAAGGCACGGTTTGTTGGCTTTTCCACCCACGACGCGACCCGCGCTCAGCAGATCATGAATGCTGCGAAGGGGGGGGTTGTCGACGCGATCATGGTTCAGTTCACCCCTTGGCTCGAGAAAGATGACCCGCTGAATCGGGCGTTGGATGCTTGCTATGAGAAGGGGATCGGTCTGATCTCGATGAAACAGGTTGCTGGGAACTTCGGTGCCTACAACGAAGATGAGGATCCTCTCGCAATTGCAGAGCAACGGGTCCCGATGCTGAAGGAGAAGAAGTTCAGCCCTTATCAAGGACTTCTACAGGCGATCTGGTCTGACGAGCGGATGACGACCTGCTGTGTATCGATGAGAACCAGCCAGCAGATTCTCGAAAACGTGAATGCCGCCCGTGATTTCGCCGTCAACGGCCCGCTCAAGCTCTCTCAGATCCATGAACTTCGGGATGCTGCGATTGCCCACGGCAAGACACTCTGTGCAGACTGCGACGGTCGCTGCTCCATCGCTGCTGGCACCAAGGCGAGCCTTGGCGACCTCACCAGATACCTGACTTATCACGAGCATCACGGCTACAAGTCTGAAGCACGACGCCTGTACGCCGAGATGGCCGAAACCGATCGAGACTGGAGCGGTGCTGACCTCGTTGCTGCCCAACACGCTTGCCCAAACAAGCTCAACTTCACCAAGCTAATGCCTCAGGTCAAAGAATTGCTCGGATAAGTCTCCCTGCTTCTTTCCTACTCTCGCCTCGATTACAAGGTCGGCTCTGTTGGACATCATGTCCGACAGAGCCGATTTCTTGAGCACCACTTGATTGCTCACCTGGACTCTCAAGTACCAAGCGGACCGAGGGTAGTGAGCGGAGATCCACCCGCTTAACGAGGGGCTTCTCCATAACCGCGACTCCGCTACGCTCAGCTATTGACTCGATTAACACCTTCAACTGGTTGTCGATGGCTCGTGGATCGTTGTCAACAATGAGGAATCAGTAAATCTGACAAGATAAAGTTTTCTTTGGGTTTGGTTTCCATTAGGCGCGATGTAAGCAGGAGCTGTCAGGATGGTGGACACATCTTCGTAGAGGAGTATTCGTAGAGGAATAAGAGGAGGATGAGATGATCCCAACGCCCATAGTCTCGTTTGAGATCTCCGAATGTTCATTCTGGCGAGCCGTTACCCAGCGGGGCTGGATAACGGAGCTTGAGCACCATTCATGGAGTCGCTTGTAGAACAGCACCACTGATAACGATGAGAATTACGACCATTAGAAGCCCAATTCCTCTTTCCAACTGCTCAGCAGAGGCAGCCAAGTGCGAGCGTATTTGAGGGCACGCGTATATTTGTTCGTACCGTACCCAGACGAACCTTCGTGACCAACGAAGTAGAGAAGGATTCGTTCAATGCTTGAGGATTGAATCTGCCTGGGAATGAACGACGTTGAATCAATGGCAAGTGAATTCCTTCATTGAGAGAATTGCAGAATCGCACGAATAGGAGTTTTGAAGTCGTTGTAACGAGCTGACCGGTTACCATCCGTAAGAAGGTTTGCTGGATGGCGTCTCAAAGTGTGTAAAGAAGATGATGCCCACTCGTCTAGTGATGACATACAACGGTCGCGCAATTTCGACCGATCATCTTCGTTCTATCAATTGAGCCGCGGTCGTTGGATTGTCCCCCGGCCGCTTGAGCACCCGGTAGCTTCTGATCCCGCAGCGCAGAGACGCTCGCTGTTGGAATCGATGAAGCTCCGACTATTGATTTCGACCTCGGCAGGTGGCATCCAACGGAGAACGAACGATGTTTTCCAAAATCCGCACTCCCCTCGTCGGAACCGCATTGGTAATCGGTCTCGTTGCCACCGCAAGCGGTGCAGAGCCTCCCGCCAAGCCAGTCGGGATCGGGATCATCGGAGACAGCTACTCCGACGAGTACCAGTTCTACGGTCCGGATCGGATGATTGCGAAGAACTGGGTCGAAATCCTCGACGAATCACGAGGGCTTGACTTCGGCTCCTTTAGCCTTGAAGACCGAGGCGCCCCGCGTCACAGCGGTTTCGCGTACAACTGGGCCCGGAGCGACGCCACAACGTCCGATGCCATCGCCGAGGGGCAACATCTTGGGCTCAAGGCTCAACTCGATTCTGGTCAAGTCGACCTCGTCTTTATCTTTCTCGGTGGGAACGACTACCTTCATGCACTCAGGGAAACCAACCCGGTGGGTGCTCTCAAGGAGCTAGGCAGCACCCCGGAAGCGAACCTCAAGACGATCCTGGAGACACTCCTCGATACCTCGAACGATGTCCGATTCGTGCTCGCAACGGTACCCGATGTTGGGAACATCCCGGAGTTCGTGCACCGACTTGAGAGTGGGAAACTCAGCGCCCCCGCTATAGCCTTAGCCCGAGCAGACCTCAAGCAATACAACGCAGCGATCAGAAAGTTAGCTCGAGAAAATCCCCGGATTGCTTTGCTCGACCTCGAATTCCAGACCAGGCTTGCCACCTTCTTCTTCTCGAAGTCGATCCGGTTTGCAGGAACAACGGTGGAGCTGGAGGAAGTCGGCAACACCCCCGACCACTTTTTCCTCAAGGACCAACTCCACGCGGGAACGATCGGGCAGGGGATCATTGCCCAACGGTTCATCCAGACGGCCAACTCCCAGCTCGGCTTCTCAATCAACCCATTGAGCGATGAGGACATTAGGTCGATCGCATGGTCGAGCAATCCTTCGAAATCGATTGACCGGGAGATAATGTTCGCGACCGTAGTAACAGAACGCCACCGATCATCGATGAAAGATTCGACTCGATAGGCGATCAACGAGTCAACAACGAACCTCCGACCGAATGAGCGGTTGCCTCTGAGTAACGAGAACTCTATCGTGAAGTCTCCGTATATCGAACTTGGTTAGACGAGTCCAGGAGCGTTGAGACGATCGGATGGCAAGGGTTCCGGAAGGTCGACTGCAATTGGCGTTCGAACTGAAGCCCGTCGAGACGATCCTCGATCGGGCTCGTTCGCTTGCTGAAGAACTTCGGGCTCGACGCTCGGTCCGAGATTTCTCCGAACGTCAAATCCCACGCGCCGTGATCGAAGATGCGATCCGTGCTGCTGGATCGGCGCCTTGTGGTGCGAATCAGCAGCCTTGGCACTTCGTCGCAGTCAGCGACCCGATCATCAAACGTCAGATCCGCGAAGCAGCCGAGGCTGAAGAGCGGAGTTTCTACGAGCATCGTGCCCCAGACGAATGGCTTAACGCACTCGCACCCTTGGGCACTGATGCGGAGAAGCCGTTCCTCGAACATGCCCCTTATTTGATCGTGATCTTTGCAGAAGCTTATGGACTAAAGAACGATGGGAGTCGAGTGAAGCATTACTATGTGGCGGAGTCAGTCGGCATTGCAACCGGATTCCTGATTGCGACCCTTCACCTCGCTGGACTCGCAACCTTGACTCATACGCCGAGTCCGATGGGGTTCCTCCGGGAAATCCTCGGGAGGCCAACACGCGAGCGGCCGTTCTTGATTCTCGTCGTCGGTTATCCCGAAGAGGGAGCGACAGTCCCGGCGATTGAGAAAAAAACACTCACGGAAATCGCGACCTTCTTGGATTGAGCGTAGGGTGCTCTCTGAACGTCCTTGTCAACGAGAATCTGACCGACTAGGGTGAAATACCCACCAAGATTCTCCTCGCAGCTTCTTTCCTTCCGAGACTTCAAGAAGTGAACAACCCCTTCGAACGCGAACTGAGCGTTGCCTTAACTGCTGTCCGCGAAGCTGCGGTGCTTTGCCGGAATGTCCGAGGGAGCATGACTCCCGACTCGATGGACAAGAACGATAAGAGCCCAGTCACGGTCGCAGACTTCGGGAGCCAGGCGCTTGTCTGTGCGCGTCTCGCCGAAGCCTTCCCCGACGTCCCCGTGATGGCGGAAGAAGACTCCACCGAACTCCGGAAAAATGAGAATAACGCGATCCGCGACCGAGTGGCGCAAGAGGTGGCGGCGGTCCGATCGGGTACAAGTCCAGAAACTGCATTGAGTTGGATCGACCACGGAAACCTTGACAAGTACGCTGAGAAATTCTGGGTCCTGGATCCGATTGACGGCACCAAAGGCTATCTTCGCGGCGAACAGTATGCGATCGCTTTAGCATTGATCGTTAACGGTGAGGTCCAAGTCGCGGCGCTCGGTTGTCCGAACCTTGAACGGGACGGAGCGGTCGGAGCGCCGATCGGAGCCTTATTCGCTGGCGTCCGGGGTCATGGGGCAACAATCCAGCCTTTGCAAGATGGTGAACCCCGCGTGATCAAGGTCTCCGAGCGTAGTGATCCTAGAACCGCCCGATTCTGTGAATCAGTGGAGTCCGCACACAGTGCTCACGGCGATGCCGCCGTTGCGGCTGCACGACTCGGGATCACCGAAGCGCCCGTCCGGCTCGACAGTCAAGCGAAGTACGCGGTCGTCGGGTCCGGTGGAGCGGAGATCTATCTGCGACTTCCAACCAAGCCAGGACGCAAAGAGAAAATCTGGGATCACGCGGCCGGGTTCTTGATCATCGAAGAGGCAGGCGGCAAGGTCACTGATCTGGAAGGAAAAGCGCTGGAATTCCAGCACGGGCAGAACCTTGAGGCCAACCGAGGGATCGTCGCCACAAACGGACGATTCCACGATCAAGTCCTTGAAGCTCTGAAGAATTGAAGACGAACTGAGGACGCCTGCTGATGAACCAGCGAAGACTCTGCGCGGGGATTTTGGTCCCGAGCCTCTTCGGATTCCTCCTCTTGGGTTGGAGGCCTCCGACTAAGGCGGTCGAGATCGACGAGCAGCCGAATGTTCTCGTGATCTTGGTGGACGACCTAGGCTTTGGGGATCTTTCCAGCTTTGGCGCTCCTGATCTTGAGACCCCTCAGATCGACGCGCTTGTTCAATCAGGGATGCGGTTTGATCAGTTTTATGCAAATTGCCCAGTCTGCTCACCGACTCGGGCCTCTTTGCTGACCGGGCGCTATCCGGACTTGGTCGGTGTCCCCGGCGTGATCCGGACCCACCCCGAAAATAGCTGGGGCAACCTTGCAGACCAGGTTGTGATGCTCCCGGAAACACTCCGCGAGGCCGGTTATGAGACAGCGATTGTTGGCAAGTGGCATCTTGGTCTCGAAGCCCCCGACCGTCCCATCGATCGTGGATTTGACCATTTTCGCGGTTTCCTCGGCGACATGATGGATGATTACTACACCCATCGACGCCACGGGATCAACTACATGCGCAACGGTGACCTCGAAATTGATCCCGAGGGGCATGCCACCGACCTCTTCACCGATTGGGCAGTGGAGTACCTCAAGGATCGGGCCTCCAGTACCCAACCTTTTTTCCTTTATCTGGCCTACAACGCCCCTCATACACCGATCCAGCCACCCAAAGAATGGCTCGATCGAGTTCTGTCCCGAGAGCCGGGGATCGATCCTCAACGTGCCAAACTGGTAGCGCTGATCGAACACCTTGATGACGGCATTGGTCGAGTCCTTAAGACCCTCGAAGCAAACGGTCTCCGGGACGAAACCCTCGTGATCTTTACCAGCGATAACGGTGGACAACTGAATGTCGGTGGGCGCTGTGGTGATCTCCGAGGAGGGAAGGGTGATCTCTTTGAAGGTGGAATCCGAGTTCCGATGGCTGCCTCGTGGCCAGGCCAAATTGCCCCTGGTTCTCGTTCTCATCAAGTTGGCCTGACGATGGATCTCTACCCGACGGTCGCTGAGGCGGCAGGTGTCGGGGTTGCAGATGTCGACGGACGTTCACTCTTGCCGACGCTCCTCGGGAACAGTCAACCGCCGAGGGAATCGGCGATCTTCGTTCGTCGAGAAGGGGGGGCTCGGTACCTTGGGCAAGAGTACTACGCGATCCGGCAAGGTCAATGGAAGCTCTTGCAGAATCACCCGTTTGAGCCGTTCCAGCTTTACAACCTTAAGAATGACCCCTTGGAACAACAGGATCTCGCCCAGAGCGAGCGGGAACGCTATCGAGTTCTTACTCGAGCCTTGATGCGGCACCTTCAAGAAGCGGGCAGAGTTCCTTGGCAATAGTCCGAAGAAGAAGCCTCTTGAACCCGAAAGACACGGGCTCTCGTCGGTGGCGAGCCCGTCCGTCTGCGTCATCTGCGATTCCATCCAGGACGATTCGCGGCATCGAAGTTCATCGGAGCGCAAAAGTTCGTCTTAACTCTCAGCGCTCTCAACGATTGATTGTTTTGACACGATGAATTCATTTGAACACAAGATAAGTTTGTACCAGCGATGTTATTGCCTACTCGATTCGACCGTTATGAAATCACGAAACGCCTTGGAAGAGGTGGGATGGGTACCGTCTACCTTGCCGTCGATACGGTGGTAGGCCGAGAAGTTGCCTTGAAGATCCCCAAGGAAGAATTCCGTGATGACGCTCCGTTCCTGGCTCGCTTCCGGAGAGAAGCGAAGTACGCAATGGAGCTGCATCATCCAAACATCTGCCCGGTCAGACACTTTGGTTTGGTCGAGAACCCGATGGGGAACATCCCTTACTTGGTGATGGATTATCTTCAAGGGGAATCACTCGACATCTGCCTCAGAAAACTCGGTCCCTTCGATCCCACTAGTGGGACAACCCTGATTTACAAAGTCGCCTGCGCGATGGTCCACGCCCATGAGAAGGGGTTCATCCATCGTGATCTCAAACCATCGAATATTATGATTTCGCCGAACGGCGAACCGATTGTCATGGACTTTGGCTTGGCTCGATCGACCACCATCGATTACGAAGAGAAAGGAATCACCGTCACAGGTGAAACGCTCGGAACATCGGCTTACATGCCGATCGAACAGTTTCAAGGGCATCGAGCTGCGATCGACGTTCGCTCAGATATCTACAGCCTTGGTGTCGTCCTCTTTGAGGTCCTGACGAGAAAGCGTCCCTATGAAGGTGACTTCATCGACATTTTTCTCGAACTCAAAAGTCCAGAACCAGCACCGTCGATCCGTTCCATCAACCCATCCTTGCCAAGAGCGCTGGCTCAGGTCTGTCGGAAGGCAATGGCCAAGCGACCGGACGATCGCTTCGAAGCCATGGAGCGATTCGCCGCTGCCTTGAGTAGCTGGGCAGACCTCCCTGAATCGTCCGAGACCGAGGAGGAGTTCGGATCGGAATCGAGACCGGCACTCCTCAAAGAGAAATCGGAGGCTCCCGAAGCGAACCCGTTGAGTACGCCGCTCTACGTCGGAGACGTTCCGGGGCAGGAATGGGCAGGAAACTGCCTCCGGATGGTCTTTTGTTGGTGCCCGCCGGGGCGATTTCTGATGGGGAGTCCCTACGACGAACCGGAACGTGACGATGACGAAGATCAAGTAGAGTGCCAGATCGAACACGGCTTCTGGTTCGGGAAGTTCCCTGTAACTCAGCACGAGTATCGACGTTTGATGGGCCACAATCCGAGTGCCTTTTCAATCGACGGAGACCGCAGTTCACGGGTCTACGATATCGACACCAGGCGATTCCCGGTCGAATCTGTTTCGTGGCATGATGCGGTCGAGTTCTGTCGGCAAATGAACTCGGTGGAGCGTAAGAATGGCCGACTTACTAAGGATTGGTCTTATCGTTTACCGACCGAGTCGCAGTGGGAGTATGCCTGTCGCGCTGGGACCACGTCCGCCACTCCCTTTGGCGAGGCTCTTAGTAGTGGTGAAGCGAACTGTGATGGGAATGATCCCTACAACGGTGCTCCCAAAGGGCCATATCTTGGCCGTCCAACTCCGGTTGGAAGTTATCCAACCAACCCTTGGAATATCGGGGATACGATTGGTAATGTCTGGGAGTGGACCTCGGATCCTTACCTACGGCCTGGGATCGGAAGCCTTGGTAGTGATACAGATGACTCCACTCTGACTGCGGTTGCACCACCCACCCGAGTTTTCCGAGGCGGGAGCTGGAAAACGATCCCCTGGGGCTGCCGCGCTGCAATCCGGGGTCGTGAGGCCCCTGATGCTAAGCTCAATTCCATCGGATTCAGGGTCGCCATTGTTGTTGCTCCCCACGTCAATCAACTCCCTTGATTCCAATCGACAGCAGGGGGTCGTTCGATCGAAGGTCCGGCGCAACCCGTGTAAATGATCGATTGAGGGATTGGGGGTGGTGGATGAGTACAGAGGCGTTCATTGCGCTTGGGAGCAATCTTGGAGATCGGAAAGAGAACCTAGATCGTGCGATTGTCGCCATCAGTGAAGCAGACGGGGTCAGCATCAAATCGGTCAGTCGCTATCACGAGACGAAGCCGATCGGTGGCCCCTTAGGGCAGGGGGCGTTCTTAAACGCAGCGGCACACTTAATCTGTTCCCGAGGCGCTCCGGAATTGCACCGACTTCTCATTAAGGTGGAAGAGGAGGCGGGGAGGGTCAGGGATATCCGCTGGGGAGCCCGGACGCTCGATCTCGATCTCCTCCTATTCGGCCCAGAGATTATTGACCAGGATCATCTGACGGTACCCCACCCGAGAATGGCGGTCCGTCGATTTGTCCTTGCGCCTCTCGCCGAAATTGCTCCCGACGTCATCGAGCCGATCACGGGGAGGACGATCCTCGACCTCCTACTCAATCTTGATCGACGTCCCAGCTATGTCCCGATCATGCAGTGCATTCATCATTCGGGAGACCTCATGGGCTTGGTACCAATGAGAATGACCACGAAAAGGATCGCGAGGATCGTTAGCGGCACTGAGGTCTTGTTCGATCCTCAAATACTGTTTAGACACTTTCGGTCTCCTGAAGAGCTTCAGCACGTCCTAATTCTACTTGGAAGAGCTATTAGCGAACTTAAGCTTCTTATAGAGGGCTATTTCTCGGGTCGCAATCCTCTAGACTGGATCTTCAGCGATCTATTCTTTGATATGCAACTCGCGTTCATGCGGAATGTGGTTGAAAACTCGCCTCCCCAATTCTGGGCCAGTTGGGACAGAGAGCTTCTCAAGGAGCAACTCGATCTTGCGATTGCCGAGGTGAGGGGGCTCGGACTACCAACATTTGTCGCGTTGATCGTTGAAGTCCCCAGGCCCAAACGATCGAGCGAGTTGATGGTCCTTGAGGATCGGCGGCCTCCTCATCTGGTTCTCGAACAAGACGACGATGATGAGTTGATTATCGATCAAATAACTGCGGCTTGCGCAGCGACTCGGGACGGGTAGTTACCTCAGTTCCGCATCGCTCCTTGCCGAGTTCCTGACACCGGCTTTAGAATTTCTTCATGAACTGAAGAACGCGAGGCTGAGCCTAATCCAAGGATTTGGTAGATGTCGAAAAAGGGCGGCGGGAGTAAGTCGAAGGAGAAGAAGGACGCGAAAGGGTCGGGGCAGAAGATCATTGCCCGGAACCGTCGTGCCCGCCACGAATTCGACCTCCTCGAAAAGGTCGAAGCTGGCATTGTTCTCACCGGAACTGAAGTGAAGAGTCTCCGGAATGGGAAGGCAAACCTCGAGGATGCGTTTGCCAACATTGAGCGCGCCGAAGTTTGGCTCATGGGGGTTGACATCCCGGAATATGAGCAGGCAAATCGGATGAATCACACGCCGAAACGTCCTCGAAAACTCCTTCTTCACCGTCGTGAGATTGAACGACTCCGAACTAAGGCAGCCGAAAAAGGACTGACCATTGTCCCGCTATCTCTCTACTTCAAAGGCGGCTTGGCGAAGGTTGAAATCGCAGTTGCGCGAGGCCGCAAACTCCACGACAAACGTGAAGCAATCAAAACCCGAGAAGCCAAGCGGGACGTCCAGCGCGCTATTCGTGAACGTTGAGAAATACTCTAGGAAACGGCCCATCCCGAACACCGCGTTTTGGAATCGACTCGGACGGTAGGTGATTGGTGCTCCGCAGGATGGGCATGCCATCTTCCCTGAAGTTCTCCGACTCCCCCTTGACACAATGATATTTTAATCGGCTTCTTTTTTGCTTGACTCACAAGTCCGAGCAGTTCACTATTAGCGGTGCGAATTCTTTTCCTCATTGATTCCTAACAGAACGATAATTTGATTCAACAGTTCAGCTTCAGGATCAAGATCGAACAACCAGACACGGAGAATGATTCTCAAACTCATGCCCTCATTCAGACCCTCCTCTCATACGCGACGATTCAAGCACGCAGGAACAGTAGCCCTCGGTTCTCTTTTTCTGATCCTCGCTGGCTGCGGATCGGATGACGGTCTCGATCGGCAGCGGATTCAGGGAATGGTCACCCTTGACGGCAACCCTTTGCCCTCCGGCTTAATCACGCTTGACCCCGCATCCCCGGAAAGCACCACGGCGACAGCGGTTGAGATCGTTGATGGGCAGTTAGTGTTCAACAACACCAACGGGCCAGTTCCTGGGAAGTACAACGTCTCAATTAACTCCGCAGGCGGGGACATGCCTGAACCTACTGAAGGTACAATGCCCGGCGATGAATTCTTGCCGCCCATGAAAGAAATGGTCCCCACCAAGTACAATTCCGAATCCACCCTCACTCTTGAGGTTGTTGCCGGAGAAAATCCTCCCGCCAATTTTGACCTCACCTCACAGTAATCATCGCCCCTTGGCGGGGGGGCTTGCTTCCTCTTTTCCTACCCAATGTTTATCGGAGAGCGAATTCCATGCGAGCCTCACGACGTGGCTTTACCCTGATCGAACTCTTGGTGGTCATCGCCATCATCGGTGTCCTGATCGCACTCTTGCTCCCTGCAGTGCAGTCGGCTCGTGAAGCGGCCCGACGTGCTCAGTGCACCAATAACCTCAAGCAGGTCGCACTTGCTGCACATAACTATCACGATGCCTTCACCTCCCTCCCCCCGGGTCGAAAGGGCTGCTGCTGGGGGACATGGCAGATCTTCATCCTCCCGCAGCTTGAGCAGAATGCTGCCTACGATTCGTTCAACTTCAACGGCAACAACGACCCGGCCGCCCGCGCGTTGGGTCATGATGGTAACTTCCGATACTTCGGTGTCACCAACCAAACCGTTGCCAACCTCGACATCTCCGCTTATCTCTGCCCGAGCGACTCCGGCGAAAACTCTAATCCGCCGATTACCCGGACTGTCCAAGAATTCGGTACAAGCAAGCGTTATATCTGCAAGTACCGCAACTACGTGGCAAACCTCGGTAATACCACCCTCTCGCAGCTTGACATCCCCGCATTCAACATCGTTTTCCGTGGTGCTCCGTTCCTCGATATGGGTTCACCGAACATTGACATCGGCCCAGAATACTCACCGGGACGAACCACCAGGAAGACTGCCGATTTTGGAGCTATCAAGGATGGTTTGAGCAATACCCTGATGTTCTCCGAAATCATTATTCCTCAAGGCCGTGACCTCCGCGGTTTCACTCAGTGGGGTGACGCAACCGGGTTCCAAGGCTTCTTGACCCCCAACAGCAACTCCCCCGACGTCATTGATGGCTTCTGGTGCAACAACGTCGCACCCAACCCTCCTTGTACTCCGGTTACGGAAGAACTCGACAAGACTTTCGCCGCACGGAGCGAGCACCCCGGTGGGGTCGTTGCTGCACTCTGTGACGGTAGTGTGAAGTTCTTCAAAGAATCAATCGATGTCTTCGTTTGGCGCGCATTGACCACCAGCAACGGTGGTGAAATTGTCAGTGCCGATCAGTTCTAAGCATATCGATTCAATCGATAGTTTGTCGTTGATCGTACATCGCCAATGCAAGCTTCAATCGGACTCCGGGATCGAATGTGATTCCGGAGTCCTTTTTTTGATGATCTCTGTTCGCAAAGCTCTACGTCTAGGAAACAAGCTGTAGGGACCGAAGTCGACTAGAGACGGAGTCGTTTCAAGGGGCATTCACTTTCTACCGCAGCTCGTTTGACCACAGCGGCTTAAAACTCAGACGCTGTTTAATCCAAGGCTCACTGAGAGCTTCTCCGCCTCGTGGGACTCTAAGTGATGAGTCCAACTGCTACCCAATCACTACAACGCTAATTCGATAAAAGGCAATCGACTAGTTACTTTTAGAATTGCAACGGATTTACTCGTATCGAATTGAATCTGACAACGAACGCCAACTCAGCAGGAACTAAATCTGCACTCAAGAACGTTGCGGTTGCTTGGCCGACCCTTCCTTGGAGGCCGTCGCGGTAGGAGAGATCTCCCACCGCAGACCGTCGCTCAATTCTCGTCTTGGCCAGATTCTTCCGCCGGTGGGGAATCAGTCCGGAACTTTCGGGGTGGAATGATGGTGTCGGGAATCACCGCTGCGAGCTCATCCACGCCATCTTCCGAAATGAAAGTTTGGCTCAAATAAAGGTAAGCCAAATCCTTCAATGCTTGGAGCGATGGAACGGCTTTGTCGGTCAAGATGGTGTCGCTGAGGTAAAGATTACCGAGCTGTGTGAGGCTTTCAACTTGGCCAATCGTCTCGTCGTTGAGTTCCGTGCCGTCGAGGTAAAGCGTCGTCAGTTGACTGATCGACTCCAGTTCGGAGAGTGTCGCACCGGTAATAGGTGTCTCTGTGAGATGGAGGGTCCGGATCGTGTCAATCTTGCCAAGCGCTTCCATTCCAGCGTCGGTGATGCCTGTCCTTGCGAGATTGAGTTCAGCGAGTGCGGTCAAATTACTGAGGCTTTCAAGGCAGGCATCAGTAATTTGAGTGCCGTCAAGAATCAAGACGTTGAGCTTCGGGAGCGATTCAACGGCGGTGATACCTTCATCTGATACTGCGGTCCGTGAGAGGTCAAGCTTGGTCAAATTCTGAAGGGCCCCGAGCTGCTTGAGCCCTTCGTCGGTGATCGCGGTTTCGCTGAGGATCAGGGTTTGCAGCGAACCAATCGTCGCAATTTCGCCTAGGATCGTGTCGTCAATCTCCGCACCGCTCAAATTGACGACGAGGACGTCCCCTCCGTCATTGCGTTGGAGACTTCCACCCGCGTCTTCAATTTCCTTGACGAGTGATGGGCTGACCGACCCACCGCAACCAGCGATGGCAACGAGCAGCAAACCGAAAAACAGATGAACTCGCATCATTGCGTGCTATCCAATCCGATGACTTGTACATGAGGGAGTGAGAAGAGCCCCACAACCGTTGTTGAGGGGAGTAATGTCCTCCTGGAATCAATACAAGGCGGATTGTAACAGCTCCGAATCGACTCGGCGACCGGATGGCGACATGCGGGCCGTAATCGGTCGCCGTTCCGGCTTCGTCGACAATGGCTACTCGAACTTCTTCACTAGTTCGGCCAATCCACTCCCCTGTCGAAGTCGGTAGTGCCGATCCACCGCCAGGGATCCGAACGACTCTTCCTTGCCTCCGGGCCAAGTCACCTGGAGATCGGAAATCCCGTCGGCTTCTCCCAAGCCGATCTGAAGTCGGCTCGAAGAGCTTGACTGATAGCTCCCGCCACCGAATCTCGGGAGGAGGAACGACTTCCCACCCGCCCTCAAGCGTACTAGTGCGCCGATCGCGTCACGGTTGGCTTCCTTCCCCTCAAGGGAGATGGTGATGTGGTGACCTGTCGTCGAGTGGTTCATGTAGAGACCAAGAGGATTTCCTTGGAAGAGTCCAACTGCGTCAGACCGGCCATCGTTGTCGAAGTCTCCAACTGCCAATCCTCGACCGAGTTTGGGGGCAATCCAAGGGTCCGACTTGATTTCGTCTGGAATCGGGTGGAGCCGACCGCGTGAATCGCCGAGGAGCAATTGGGTAGGCATCTCGTATGGGAATTGGGGACGGAAATCGTCGACGTGGCCGTTGACCGTCATTAGGTCAAGATGCCCATCACTGTTGGCATCGAGAAACGCGGTTCCGAAGCCGAGCATCGAATGCGTGGCCGCATAGAGTCCGATCGACTCCGATCGATCCGTAAAGATGCCACTACCGAGATTTTCGTAGTAGGTCGATCCTTCACCGAAAAAGTTGGTAACAACCAGGTCGAGGAGCCCATCAGCGTTCAGATCGCCACACGCAATCCCCATCCCTGCTTGGTAACCACCACGACTGTTCCCGGCGAGGCCAGCAACCTCAGCGCTTTCTTCGAATCGACCGTTGCCGAGATTACGAAAGAAGAAGTTTGCTGTCGCATCGTTGGCAACATAAAAGTCGATCATTCCATCTTGATCGAGGTCGGCCGCAAGGACCCCGAGCCCTCGACCAGGCGGATCGATCTGAATTCCTGCCTCCTCCGAAATATCCAGAAACTGGCCGTTATCGTTGCGATAGAGACGGTCATGGGTCCCTTCGAGAACCAAAGGATGACAGTAGGAGTTCTCTCCGTCAGGCTTGGGACAGCGCTGAGGATCGTTGACATCCCACGCAACATAATGGGCCACGTAGAGATCAAGATCTCCATCGAGGTCGATGTCGGCAAAGGCCGCCGAGGTTGGCCAACCACGCTCGCCGCCAAGTCCCACTTCGGTTGTCGCATCTTCGAAAGAGCCGTCGCCGCGATTACGCAAGAGCAGGAGTGAACCAAGCCGCGTGATCAAGAGATCCGGCGTCCCTGACTGATCGAAATCAGCGACTGTTACACCGTGGCCATAGCCGCTGGGAACGCTTCCGAGGCCAGCCGATGTTGTGACATCTTCGAAGGTGCCGTCGCCAAGGTTCCGGTAAAGTCGGCTGCCCAAATCGTTCTGATCTAAAGGATCACCGCGAAGTTGACCCCCTTGGACGGCGAAGATGTCGAGAGAGCCATCGCTATCGAAGTCGAGAAGTGCGACTCCACCGCTCATCGTTTCGGGCAATTGGCGATCCGGAGTACGTCCCGGCTCGTGTCTAAACTCAAGACCAGCCTCGGCAGCGCTCTCAACAAACTCAACGGGGGGTATGGAACCCCGATCGACCGAATCACGGACAATCGTCGCAGCGCGGACCCGATCAAGGGTTCCACTGTGCCCAAATTTGATCGGGATGGCCCGCGACCGAGTATCAAGGTTGGCGAGAATCGTCTCAAGCCGTCTCAAAGCCTCACGAGAATTGTCGCTATGGCCATTGGCTTTGGCGTACAAGGTCCACCAGGCATTTGCCTCAAAGTAGCGCCCGAGTTGTTCGGCCGACTCCGCCATCGTAGGACCGTCAGTGGCGGGATTTGCCTTATAATGTTGCTCACGATAGCGATTGAGGAGAGTATCCAGTTCCCCCTTCCGGGTTCTCAGATCCTGAGCTTCTTGCCGCCTCCCGGATTCTGCGAGGAGGGCGGCGAGTTTCTCCATGGCACTAAGATCAGTGGGATTCCCTTCCAAAATCCATCGATAGGCGTCAATAGCCCGGATCCGATCACCGGTTTCTTCAGCAAGCCAGGCGACAACGAGGACCCATCGTTCCGGGTCACTGTTCACGAAGTTAATGTCACGGACCGCGTCGAGTGCGCCTCGGAGATCTTCTTCCGCCTGCGCAAGTCGGAATTGTGCACTGATGACTGGCAATCGTGGGGACGTCTGGCTCTCGAATCGATCGAGCCATTGATGGGCTGCTCCGAAGTCCCCTTCGAGAATTGCCAAGTTCGCCAAACCGAGCCAGACCCCCTCATCTTTGGGGGCCTGCTGATACGCACGGTTCAGTTGGCTTCTCAGTTGCTCGACTCCGGGAGGTTCAAGATCAGCGACTGTATGTTGCCGGAGCAGATTCCTGGGCTCCGATATTCCCGCGAGGTCTGTTGATGAGCCTCCCGTGGCGACTTCGTTCCAGGTAGTTTGGATCAGAGGCTTCAATTCAGTGCGACGACCCATCAATCGAAAGAGGACCACGAGCCGCTCGCGGAGCTTCGCGGCAAGTAAGCCATCTTCTGATTCGACCTTATCAATTGCTTCGTTCACAAGCCTCTCGGCTTCGGCATAATGGCCGAGTTCAATCAGCCGATCGGCGAGTGCTGGACCGGCGTCATGGGCCAAACTCGGATGAGGTTGCAGAACGTCCCAGACTATTCTGGCTTGATCAAAGTGACCTTGTCCTCGGTCACAGTATCCAATTAAGTAATCGACCTGAGCTTCGTTGGCAGGCCCAGGATTGAGACCTCGAAGAATCGGGAGCGCTTTGTACGGCTCGCCTGCTGACATGGCCTCGAACGCTTGCCGGAGTCCAGACTCGAACGCTGCACGTCGCTGCCGCTGGGCTACGAAAAGCAGGATGGCAATCACCACCAGCACAATGAGCCCGATCACGAACCAACGGAGATACTTCATCAAGGATCGACGTGGAACGTTGTTCAATCCTTGTGCTTGTCCGCTCAGTGACCCGCGGAGCGCGACCATCGAATGGGAGGTGATGGTGCTCAGGCCCACCAAGATGAAGATTGCTGTAATCATCGTGAAACTCGGCATGAAGACTGGCGGATCTCAGCGTTGATAATCGGATTCGCGACCTACTTTAACCGGTTTGTCGGCTATTGATACAGAGATGCGCGAATAGAACTTAGACGTTGGAGGGGTGGTGGTTGCCAGCTTCGTGGCTGATTAAAAGGGGAAGCTCCGGACTCTCCAGAGCAATAAGGTCGATTTGCTTGACCTCAGGGGTTTCCACCGAATAATAGCAGATGGCTGTCGAATTTGAACGGTCAAAGCCATGATCTTTGACAACTCAGGGGGCGATCTAGGTTCGACCGGATTGCCGATGTGTCTGGTTGCGTGTCGAGGTTGGTCGGCAGGCCTCGTAAAAAGCCGATCAAAACCATAACTGCCAACAACAACGTTGGTCTCCGTCTCGCCGCCTAAAAACGGTTGAACGGCGCCGCGCCGTGCCTTCTCCCGCGAGGTCCGGCCGGCGACGCCAATGCGGGATCGCCTGATTTTAACCGCTTGTTGCTGATCAGGCTAAATTTAATGACAAGCTAAGCCAACAGAGACCCCGTCAGCCGGGGCTCCTCGGCCGACATTTAAATGGTTGACTACACACGTAGACGCCTTCACTGACGGATCTCGGGACGCGGGTGCAATTCCCGCCGCCTCCACTTTTGACAATCGCTGTCAGAAGCTGATTCTTGACGCCAAGCCCTGTCACCGACAGGGCTTGCGTCGTTTGGGACCAACTCTTCCAAAGTGCCATTAGATGACCCATTGTGACAGCCAGTGACCCCTGAGGCACTCCCAGAACACTCCCAGCCGTCGTCGTCCGGCGGGTGTTGCTCGCCAGGATTGGCCTGTTCCTCAGGGCTCGCCACTGGCGCGTGCCAGGGCAACTGGCGGACGGCCTTCGCCTGATCATCCATCCCGATATGCGTGTAGCGCATCGTCATCTTGATGTCGCTGTGACGGGCGAGCTCCTTCGCCTCTGGAAGGGTGGCCCCGTTGCGAAGCAGCTCGGTGATATGCGTGTGACGCCCTGCGGCGTGGAAGTCAGCGATGCCGTCCGCGTTCTCGTAGGGAATCCCGATTCGCTCCAGATCCTTCTTGACCATCAACCAGGTTCGCCGGCGGGCCAGTTTGGGAAAGAGCGGTTCGTCCGGCTCCACCCCTTCCAACCATGGGCCGAGCATTTCGACCAGCTCCGGGTGCAAGGGCAGCACGTCCTTGCGGCGATGCTTTGAGAAAGCTGCCTCGACCGTCACCGTGGGCGGATCATCAGCCAAACGGAAGCTCCGCGGGGTGAGCGACGCCAGTTCGTTTCTTCGAAGCCCCGTCATGTAGGAGAGGATGTAGATCCTCGCACGGGTTTCCCCGTCATAGCATTGGATGTCCACACCGCTCTCACGAGCGGACTGGACGAGTTTGGCTACTTCTTCGGCGGTCAGCGCCCGTCGCCGGTGGCGGATGTCGACCTCCGCATTCAGCCGCTCCATCCCCAGAATGGGATTGGAGGGCGTTCGTTTCGTAGCCACCAGCCAGTTGCAGAAGGGATCGAGGGCCTGGACATAGTGGTTGTACGTCCGATGGCCGAGGTCCTCCCTCTCGCACAGGTCGACGAGAAACTCCTCGACCGCTTCGATCTCGATGTCGACGATGGTCTCCATACCGCATCCTTCCACCACCCGTCGGACGCGGCTCATGGTGAGCTTCACGTGCTTCTCAGTGTTCTTTCCGAGGCTCTTCTCGAAACTCTTCAAATGGGCGCTGAGCGGAGCCCGGCGGCGCTCAGCAGCGTTTTCTTGTTCGGGGTCGATAAGTCCGCGTTTGCGGAGCATTACTTCGTGCTCCAACTTGGCGGCAAGCTTCTCGGTCTCACCCTTGTCGGTGAATCCCTTGCACGTGCGACGCTTGCCGGTGTGGTCGGTGTAACCGATGTACCAGCAGGCACGCCGCTTGCCCCTGTCCTGGTCGCGTTTGTAGATGGTCGCCATGGAAACCTCGCTTTCGTGGATCATTGTTTAGTGAGAGAGTCGACGGGGCAAGCTCGGCAGGCCCGGTCGTGGTTGCCAGCTAGGTCCTGCCGTTGGGCGGAGGACAGCCGTCGGCAATCCACTGCCGCACTTCTTCGAGTCGCCAGCGGGTGTTGCCGCCAATTCGGATCGGTTCGATCAGCTCGCCTGCGCTGCGAAGGCGCCATAGCGTGCGAATCGAAATCTGCATCATTTGGGCCAGCTCCGTTGCCGTAATCAGAGCCGGTTGCATCGCCGCAGCTTCGGCCGGAGTTCGTTGCATTTCTGGTTTCATCGGCTCACCTCACTCGCATGGCCTTGCTCGAAGATCCAGGTGTGAGCTCGGTCGAGCGCAAGCCTCACGGCCGGAAGGTCGTCGCGTCCGAATCGAGTCGACTCTTTCCAGCAGTCGCCGTTGCGGTACAGGCGTGCGATGGAGACGTTGTGACGGACGCCGGAACGAGTTCGTTTTCGCCAAACGCGAAGCTTGATGAGGCCGACTCGAATTTGGTGTACTGGTTTAGCCATTCGAGACTCTGTGTAAGCGGAGTGAAAAGTGCTTGGAAGCGCCCTCCATGGCGCCGCCAAGCGGTAAAAGTCAATTAACTCGCGGGAGGTGTGAACGACCATTCCCTGCTAGGCATCACGTCATCCAGACACGATGCTAGGCATGCGAGGTCATCGCGTAACCCGGCCTCCAGGTACTCCTCCCCAGACAAGAAGAATGCGAGGAAGTGAACGACTCGCACGACGTCGGGCAGATCTGACGGAGTGAATCCGTGAACTGTTTTGACGTCATTCGGGTCCGTTCGGAAAACCTGAAAACGTATGGGATCGCAGTCAATGTCCTCGAGGTTCATCCAACAAAGCGACGTAACGTTGCCGCTTTTCACCAGGGCGAATTCATCATCCGTCGGCATGCGGGCGTTGCGGTTGGAGTCTGTCTTGTTGTTCATGCTCGCGTTCCTTATTTCTCGTATGTTGACAAATGCGTGCAGTCTTTTCGTTTGGGGGCTGCACGCGTCTCCTCAGATCCCCCGCTCATCACAAGTGTGCTCAGCGGGAAAGCACTCGAAGACAGTTGTCGCCACAGGCAGGGCGCGAAGCAGTTGCCAACCTTTGGCCGAGGAAGGTGGCAAGCCTTCCTCGACCGAACCCACAGTCAACCTCCGGATCTTGCTCAATCTGGATGCGTCAGCGTGAACGCTCCATCCCAAACCGTACGAAACTCGACGAAACCGTAAGGTTGTGCTGAAGGTGTGCGAACCAGTTCCGTAATGGCCGGCCCGTCACCTATGACACGGTCGAGTTCGTAGGGCGTGACTCCACCACGAACCGCATACTGCAGGGCTCCCAGGTGCGACGAAGAGTCGATCCCGTAGTCCAGGATTGCCGCCGAGTTCGGCCAACGATCCAAGAGCAGGTCTTCGTAGAGCCTGGTCGCCATGGACAGGTCCGCGAGCGGCCGTCCGCTAGGGACATCGCCGCGTTTGAGATGGAAGTCCCACAGCTGAATTCGTACTGATGAGCTCGGCAGCTCAATGATCAGTGACGCACGACGACAGCGGGTACAAGCCGCTGTCATGCTTCGCTCTGATCGATCGAGTACTGTCAAGTCGCCGCCACATCCGCATCGCAAGTTGGGTGTTTGTATTGCCATATTCCTCCCTATGTTGTCTAAGTCGTTGTGTTTCACCACCGCGCCGACGGTGGCACTGAAAGCCACGGACATGGATGGCGAGTCCGTTCCGTGGCAAACCTCTGCAGAACCGGCCCTAATACTCCTCGGGCAAAAGAAACGTCGTCGTCGTGCGATCGGCCTCCGTGATGATCCAGAACGTGACGCCCTCCAATGACTCGAAGGAAGACAGAATCCGACCGCCGCTTTCGACGGCCTCGTCGTTCAGCTCCCAATCGAACTTGTCCAGGTTGCCCCAGTCGCCGTTAAGATGGCGGACCAGCGCATCGGCCACGTCGTCTTCATTCAGTTCAGCAAATGCACGTTTCGTGAATACGATCGAACCCGGATCAAAGCGGGCTGCGCGAGTTTCAATTGCCATGGAACACCTCCTTGGTAATTTGCCGGCCGGGCGGGTGTCGGTCACCTGACACGGTCGGTCTTTTCTGAAATCGACGCGCTGGAAGGACAGGGCCAGAACATCGCCGAGCGAGTGATTTCACATTGGATCGATGCACGTCCGCGCGACTTTGAGGACAATCTGAGTCTGGCATTGTTCACGCAGCGGTGAAGCAAGCACGAGGGGATACTTCGAAATATGTCGGCCGGTAGCACAATGTTGACTCTAAGCCAGCTGCAAGCGAAAGAACTCGCCGGTAAAAGCTGGAATCTGAACGGATCGACGTATGTGTTTGCTGACTACGATCGCAACGAGCCAGGTCAGCCGCCGTGGAAGACCGGAACGGAAGGGATTGCTTACCCGCTGCTGAACGGCGACGGTACCGCCAAGGCGTACGTCAAGTTCTTCGACGAGCTTAAGATCACACCGAAGCGGGTCGAGCGGACGCGATGGTTGATTGACCAGCGGGTGGATCAGTGGGGAGGCGAACTCCGCGGCGCTCCCGGAACTTGGGTGGACACGAAGTCTGACGGAGCACCACAAGGGATTGGCTTCGACTTCACCTGTTCGCTCGCTGAGGCCGTTCCGGGAAGGACCTGGCTAGAGCTCAAGCTGGATGTCGTGGACGGCGCCGCGCGGATGAATGACGATTTGCGGCGACGTTGCGTCGAGAATCTGTTGCGGGGATTGATCTTCTTGGAACGTAACGGCATGGTGCACGGCGACCTCTCACCCAACAACATCATCGTGAACATTGATGCGCAACCGCGCGAGCCGACCTTGTACTTGATCGATTTTGACGCATTCAATGCGGCGCATGCCGGCGAATTGGCAGCGCTATCGACGGCCGAGGGAGGCACGTTCGGCACCCGCGGTTACTGTCCTCCCGAGCTGGAGCGATTATCACAGGGTAACCCACAGCGTGCGGCGCCCTTCTCCGATCGATATTCGCGAGACATGCTGCTGTTGGAACTCATCTGCTTCGATTCGGACTGCGACTTCGAGGAGCCACCGACGGAGTGGAAGCGAGATCTGCTCGTTTCGCGACTTTCCGTGAGCCCGCTTGGAGCGAAGCTGGTTCACCTCCAGCAAGAGAACATCTTTGAAATTGCGGAAGAGAAGCGGCCGGAGACTGGCGACCTAGCGCGGCTTGCAGGCGTTTCCACGCCGCCGCGCGTCAAGCACAGAAGGCCAGTTGATCATCGACAAGATGGCGACCGCGTACTCGAGTGGCTCGGTGGGGGTGAGACTTGGCTGCGTCGAGTAACCATCTTCCTGTGGTTCCTCTGCCTTGTTCATGTGGCGGTACTTGGATTTGGACTAACCGGATGGCTGATCGGTGACGGTGCCGGCGCGGGCGCGGGCAGTCGTGAGGCCTGGCTTCGCTTCGGTGCGCGATCGCTGTTGACTGCGGGGATCACTCTTGGCTCGCTTGTCCCGTTGTCGATTCTGACATTTGCAGAGCGACAAGAGCGGCTGATAAGTGTGCTGGGAGTGTGGTTGAAGATGCCAGCAAAAAACGTGAACCGTCCCGAATTCGTGCATCTGGCGATCGTGGTGGGGGAACTTGCGGTGATCTTGGCACTGCTCGTAGCAAGCGCTTTGGTCGTCGTCGGCTGGTGAATGTGCAGCCTACCGAGCGAGATACAGAATTCGGTACAGAATGTTGGCGAACAATGGCGTCGCCGAAGTGACAGCCAAATCGCAAGCGACCCGCAGAAAGGAAGTTGCGACGAGAGCAAGTGGGTTGGTTCGTAGAGACCATCGGCTTCCGGGGCCGCTGGTCGGTGCAGCGGCCACGACCTCGCGGATAACGCACAACTACGAAACTGGTGTGGATGTTATAAGGAGGAAGAGTCAGTACGCAGACCATTTACATCTTCGGATATCAACTACGGTCTCAAGTGTCCGCACCAGTGCTTCTTCTAGGAAAAACTCCTCGCTCTCGATTTCGATTTCACAGTTAAAACAACGCTCAAGTGTCTCACGGACAGCCTGTTCAAGGCTTTCGCTCGCCTTGCTTTCAAGCTGCAATTCAAACTGGATCTCGCCCCATGTCTCTTCCAAGGCGCACATCACAATTTCCGATCGAGACGACACTTGTGCTTCAACTGGAAGTTTCGAACCTCGGTTCCGGAGTCCCTCCAACAATCGCTCGCCAGCCTCTTCGTGGTATATTCCTATCGGCTCGCCAGAGTGATTGCCGCTTGCGAAGTGCGGATTGGTGGATTCGTCGAAGACAATCGTGACTTCCAACCGACTTTCTTTCCTTGTCATCAATGAAACTCCCAACTCTGCCAACGAATGCCGGTGTCGCGGGTCCGCTCGCGTGCAGGCGCGCTGTACCGAGTCGTGAATTCATGGGGAGGACGAAAAACACGACGCACAATGTCGTTCCTAGCTTCGAACGCAAGCCGTCTGTTGTGGAATTCTGCTACTGCATCATTTCGGCCGCACCGCGCCGAGGCGTCAGCTATGCGTCTTTCGGTGAGCGTTTCCTCAGATCTTCAGCTGCCTAACGAATTCTAGCAGTTTTGCCGGTTTACCGAAGTAATTGCGGAGATCCCCGGCGCTCATGCGGCCTCTGCGAATGCGGTGCAAGAATGGCGACAATGGCGAATTGCCGATTAGGTTAGCGTACACGCGACCTTGCTCCTTGCTCGAAAGATCATCGAAGAAACAATCGTTACGGAGTTGAGCTACAATCTCGGCGTGTTTTTGGACTATTGTATCGAAAAGTGGCGTCAACGCCTGTTCGGCATCGACCAGCAGTTGCTCGATGTGCGAAATGCGATGCTGGACCTCATTCGAGGGATTCTGCTGACGTCGCCCCGAACAAACGTAGTCGTCTGCACTCTCCCACGAGAGGTCCGCTAACGGAGTTGTTTGGTACCGTATGTCGGCATGTTCCTGCTTAAGTTCCGTCCAATAGTCACGCCGACTTGGAACAGAAACGAATCGAAACTCCGGAAGTAGAATACCGGTTAGCTGACCGCCGTGGCAACAACCGGTATCTAGACCGAAGACGAGCTCTCGATGCACAAAAGGTCGCCCGCGGCCCGAATAGTCGTGGTGTCCCACTAGCAGAGGTTTGTCACCATCATAAAGCTCGTACCACGGCTGAGTGAGCATATCCTTTAAGTAACGCTCGCCGGAAAGTGTCCCCGTAAGAACTGTATCCCGCTGATCGTAGAGCGGGACTCCTGGTTCATAGAAACCGTGAACCACAACCGCGTCGCTTAGCTCGAGAAACGTCGGCAGTGTGGCGACAAACTCGCAAACGGCGGGGTATTCGGCATCGCCGATCTGGCGTCGCGTTATGAGCTGCGACAATGCTGGCCTGACTCTACCACGCCAAGACTGCACATGTTTTCTTTCGTGGTTGCCCTGAATGCATCTCACATTCTGACCATGCCGAATGAGATCTATTACACGAACGGAGTCTGGTCCTCGGTCGACGACGTCGCCGAGAGCAATGATCTCGTCGCTCGCAGCCAAGCCGGCTTTGTCCAGCAGGTCCTGCAACTCTGCATAACAGCCGTGGATATCTCCGACAATCAACTGGTTCATTGAATCCAAATCTAAAGGCGAGTGAACGGAAAGTCGTAATGTAGGCGTTCACGCTCCAAACAAACTTCCCATCCCGCAGGGGCATACCCGCGTCT
>CAZEAN010000048.1:0-44509 GCA_964510225.1 uncultured Isosphaeraceae bacterium | reverse complement strand
GATCGGGGAGCGAACGGGTGGGGGTTGGGTGGTCCTTCTTGGGATCCTCTCGGTGGTGACAATGACGGGCGGTAACCTCGGCGCACTCGGTCAGCGGAATCTGAAACGACTCCTCGGCTATTCCTCGATCGCACACACGGGCTACCTCCTAATCGGAATTCTCGCCGCGTCCATCGCGGCCGAGAATGATGGCGATCCCACCGAGGCAGTCAGCGTCTTACTTTTCTATCTTCTTGTCTACAGCCTCGCGACTATCGGTGCCTTTGCAGCGGCGGTTTGGGCGGCCCGCGTCTGCGGAGGTGACCAGATCAGCGATCTCCAAGGACTTGGCAATCAAAACCGAGGCCTGGCGATCTCCCTCGCGATCCTCAGTCTCTCCCTGATCGGCCTTCCTATCGTTGCCGGGTTTTTCGCGAAGCTTTACCTCTTCATGCTCGCGGTAAAAATCAACGGGCCGTCCCAGCCGATCATGATGGGCCTGGTCGCCGTTGCACTTGTGAACACGGTTATCTCGGTGTTCTACTACGTGAGGATTCCGAGGGCGCTCTTCTTCGGGCTGGATCGCGATCGAAGAGCAACCCATGCCGATCGGGGAGCAACGCAGCGGGTCCCGTGGACCGTCTCATGGCCGATCGGTTTTACTGCGTTGGCTGTCCTCATACTCGGGCCACTCTCCGGCGTTGTTTTGGATCCGTTTCTCAGAGCACCGGCCAGCGCGTTGCTTTCGATCTCCCTGCCAGCGCCGAGCCGATTCCAGACGAATCTCGGCGAGAAATACGATCCCGAAGATGATCCCACGATGATGCAACAGCGAGGATCGAGTCCAACCTCGTTGGGATCGCCTACGTCGCCAGAACCGATCGAGTAGAGACCACGATCTGTCCCAGAAGAGTATCCCTAATCCGAAGGTCGATGGTTCAAAAGACCTGCGCTGACCTCCGGATCACTGTGATCGATCCTCAATTACCGGATCCGGCCGAGGCCAAACTGATCGCCAGTCTGCACAGGCTGATCCCCATTGAAGTGAATCTCGACCATCTTTTCACTCATAACGGATCGTCCTTCTTCATCGGTCAGACTCGTGATGATCTCGCGACGATCAACGTCGATCACATCACCGGTCGAGGGATACGCGAGCTTGCCATCAAGACTAAAGGTAACCCAACCTGGTTCGTCACGGACCTCGATGCTCTCGAGTTGTTGGGGCGGGAATGTTGAGTTATCGAAAATATGGAGGCGCTGGTTGTGCGCATCGACGACCCAGATTTCAGACTCGTCTGGTGTGAGCCCGATCCCGTGGCTCGGACAGCCGTGACGCTTGACTGGCCCTGTTTCGAATCCCTCGACTTCGATCCGAGCGAGCTTTTCACCGGTCGTGATGTCGCCGATCTCGAATCCCAGTAACCCATTAATGCAAACATAGCAGCGCGTCTGGGCTCCGTTGACTGTAAATGGTCTGATCGAATTTGCAAACGGTCCCACGGTCTTCTTGATGGTGTGCGACTCGGTTTCTGTGACGGTAAGCAGCGGTGATCTTAAGCCAGCGAGATACGCCGCACTTCCATCGAGCCCGTAGATCGTGTTGTGTGCACCAGAGTCTGGAACGACTCGGGCGAGAACGTCTCCCGTCATCGCATCCACTACATGCCAGTGAGCTTTTTCGAAGGAGGGGAGGTAGATCGTCTCACCGTCCGGGGAGATCGCCATCCGGTCACAACCACCCTCGTAAGTCCGCTCCCAGAGCAATTCCTCAGACCAGAGATCGAGACACATCAAGGTCTTGATCGTCGAAATGTAGATTCGACCAGTCCTTGCACTTGCGGCGACCCCTTTGACGTTGATCGGTTTTCCGTTCTCATCGAGGCCGCCAATTGGGATTCGCTTGACGAATTCATGGTCATTATCAATATCAAAGACCAAGAGACCATGACCGCCGTATTCGAGGTAATTCCGGATCCCAGGTGACGCGACGTAAAGCAACCGGCGGATCGACCCAGTCTCTTCTGTTTCGTCTTGACGCGCTTCCGCGGAGTTCAATGGGGTCACGATGAGAGCAAGTGCTAAGAGGGAGAGCGTAGTAACGGATTGCATCGTGATTCTCGTGGGGATCGTGAAACGGAATAGTGGATGGTGGGCATCCGGAGACTTCCGAAAGTTATGGCCACCGACTCCGTGATCAAACTAACGAGCGGGGATGCCCGGAGCAACGAGTCGTTGCAGAAGTCATCTTGTGCCAGGAAGGCTTGGCGGTATGCTGCGAGCGCGATCGATTGAACGTAGAGCGCCGACTCTGATGATTGGTGGAACGACCGTTGAAGTCGGTGCTCGATCGACCCAAGAGATGACTTACGGGGGTCATGGATGATACAGACAAAGCATGGCAGTCTTGTTCCAACGCGCCTTCTTCCCTTCACCAGCGCCGGCATCTTGAGCGGACTGGTCTTCATGGCGATCGGTTGCGGCTCCGGAACTGAAGCCACTGGTCCCGATACCTCAACTTCGTCAGCACCAGAGCCTTCGGCTCCGAATGCATCTGGCGGCAGTCGTACGTCAACTGAGTCTACGACCGCACAGGCTTCAGAACCTGTGCCGATCCCTGAGCCTTATCAGTTTGATGGTGAAGTAGGTACTGCGAGTTACGTCCCCACTCCAGAGACTTCGTCTCACTCAACTCCGAAGAAGTCGGTTGACGATCTTCCGCCGCTCCCTCCGCTCGACTTACCACCGCTGGAGGGGTATGGCGCGGGGATCAAAGAAGCGGCTGGTGACGTCGCCTCCGGAGTCCGCAACGCCGCCGGTGAACTCCGTGGTGAGGCTCAAAACACTGCCAACGAGTTCCGAGGCGTCTTTGACGAGACTGTAGATGCCGTCACTGAAGGTTCACTCGAGGCAGTAGACGAAGCCAAGAACGGCGTCCGTCAGACGGTCGACGAGGCCAAGAATGGTGCCCGCGTTGTAATTGACGAAGCGAAGGAGGAAATCGCGAATCAAGCGGAGGAAGCCAAGAATGAACTCCGCGACGCCGCCAAGAAGGCCAAGGCCCGCGTTTTCCGGGGACTCCTCGGTGGTGAACTGCCACCCCCTCGTCCCAAGGACTGAGTTTGGCTTGCCGAGCATTCCCCAGGCGACACAGATGCTCGGATTGAACAGAATGAGAGATCACTGACTAGACGCCGTGGTCTTCGCCTTCCCGATCATTTTGGTGGGCGGAGACCATCCGATTCCCTTACGCCTTGATCTGGTTCCCGAGGAGAACGAACTGATGCCGAAGAGTACCACGAGCACTGCAACACGGAAGACGGGTGGACGACGTCGACGTCTGTTAGCCCTCATGGTGCTATTCGTCGCGACGATTGTGACTTCCCTCGTGTTCTTGCCCCAGATCCTGAACCTCGGAGCAGTCAAATCGATCGTTCTTAGACAAGTCAACCAGATTTATGCCCCGACAACGATAGAGCTTCAAAGCATCCATGCTTCTTGGACTCATCCTACGCGTCTCGGAGGACTCGTACTCAAGGATCCAGACGGAAAAGCGGTTGTCTCGAGCCCAACGGCAACACTCGATCGCTCACTCTGGGAACTCCTAACAGACAGGCCCGACTACGGAACGCTGACACTCCACGGAGCGACCGTAGATATCGAGCGACGCCCTGATGGTTCCATCGACCTCTGGGAAGCCCTGACGCCGCTTCTGGAAGGGGATGAGGAAGAGGAAGAAGAGGACGGTCCCGAGACCTTGTTTACTCTTGCAGTTGATCAAGGAACACTCCGCCTTACGAGTCCAGAACTTGCAGAGCCGATCACGGCAGAGCGGCTCGACATGATCCTCCATTGCTCCCCCGCGCCGCTCGCTTGGGAGATCGATTTAGCAAATCCTGGAGGGATGACGCTTTCGGTTCAAGGGGAATACACCTTTGATGAGGCAACCGGCACTAAAGCATTGGTTGCAATCGCGGGTGAAAACTGGCCCTTGTCGATCGCCCAGGCAGATCTTGTTGCAAACACCTCCTTCAATGGCGCCATCGGAGTGATCTACACCGATGATTCGGTCACCCTGACAGGCGAGACAGTCATGGACCAGGTAGGCGTCCGAGGTCCAGCACTCTCGGGTGACACACCACAATTTGAGCAGATTACGGCGAACTGGGATCTCGATTGGGGATCATCAGGTCTCGGCATCAGGACGCTAGAAGTAAAGGGGCCAGGAATTCAGATCGGTCAGCGGCCCGAACCACTCCCTGATGGCTCCACCGAATGGACCGGGCAACTCGATCTCGGCACCCTTGCCGGACTCTTCCCCAACTCACTTAAACTCCGTGACGGGATGAGCCTCAGCCGAGGTCAAGCTGAATTCCGGACCAAGATCAGTCCCGTGGATCCCGATCGAAATCGTCGAGTCACGGCGACCGGGCAACTCTCAGGACTCGCTGGGAATCTCAACGGGCGGTTGGTCTCACTCGGTGAACCGATTACGGTCCGGGCTCGGATCCTCCAGGGTTCGGAGACAGGAATGACTCTGGAATCGGGGTCACTCAACTCAAGCTTTATGAAAGCCGAGGGGAGTGGGGACCTTGATCAGGGGATTCAAATCAAGGGCCGTCTCAACCTTGGACAGCTCGACCAACAACTCCATCAGTGGCTTGATCTCGGGGAGTTCCACGTGGGCGGAGGCTCTCAATTCGTCGGCAACTACCGTCGGATCCGTGACGAAGGTCGTTATGAATCGGTATTTGCCCTCGAAGGTAGACAGATCCGGATTCTCGGGCTCACTGAGGAGCCGATCGAAGCCGAGTCGGCAAGGATCGACTTTGTAGCGGCGGGGCGTGCCTCGAGCCTTGGAATTCCGAGTGGCTGGGATCGGGTCCATCTTGAGACGAAGGGTACACCGATCGTAGCCAATCTCGACCTCAAGCCAACCGAGGACATTGATCGCCTCGCGATCGAGGGCGAGGTTGCGCTCCTCCAGTCAGATTCTGAACAACCGAGCGATTGGGCCGAGGCACTTCGTGTTCAACTCACGGGAGCCTACGGATCGAGCAGCGATCGCCTCGACTTAGACTCTGCCGTGTTGAAGCATTCGTATGGGACCCTAAATGCGTCGGGGACCATCAAGGATCTCAAGACAAACCGAGTCGCCAGGCTTGAGGGTGTCTTCGATCCGGATTGGGAGGAGCTGAACAAGATCTTGGTTGAGGCTGGTGATCCTCAAGCGTCCCTCAGAGGTCACCCTCGGACGTTCCGACTTCAGGGTAAACTCGTGGGCGGATCGCTTTCAGAGATCCTGAAGGAGATCGATGCTGAGGTCGGAGTCGACCTTGATGAAGTGATCTTCCTTGGACTCCATCTTGGACCTACACCCCTTATTGTTCGGGCGCTCCATGGCGATCTTCAGATCAGTCCGATCGTCACCACATTGAACAATGGTCAAGTTGACTTGAGACCTGATGTGGTCGTGACCGAAGAGGGTGCCGTGATCGTCGCCGTCGCTCCAGGATCCGGGGTTACCGGAGTTGAAATCAATAACGAGGTTTCAAAGGAAGTCCTTGCGTACGTTGCGCCCGTCCTCCGCGAGGCGGCCGAGGTCCGGGGTCGCGTCTCGGCGACGCTGGAGCGGACTGTGATCCCAGCCTATCAGCCCGCAACTCAGCCCGCAACCAACGGCCCGAAAACGCCAATTGAACTGGCAGCGGCGGTTGAGTTTGATGAGGTCACTTACGGTCCTGGACCCTTAATGCAGAATGTGATCGCGATGACGGGGATCCCACCCTCAAACGCACCTCGACTTAAGATCGATCAAGTCGTCAACATCGCAGTTCAAAATGACCGTGTTTACCAGAGTGGCTTAGAGATCGATGTTGCCGAGGGGGTTGTGATTGAACTCCGGGGCTCGGTTGGATTGGATCAAACGCTTGCCTTGAACGCGGGAGTCCCGTTGAGTAATCGGATGCTCGGTGGCCAACAGATCGTCGCTGATCTGATCGGTGGTCAACGTGTCGGACTTCCGATCGGCGGAAGTCTCAATCGTCCCACAATCGACCGCGCTGCCTTCCAACTTGGGATGCGACAGCAGAGTGGTCAACTTCTGAATCGAGCGGCGGGAGTTGGGGCTGATCAGCTCATGCGGCTCTTGGACGGAGATCAGACACCCCCAGCGGACGAGGCCGGCGAATCATCGGATCTTGGGACTCTGAATAATATCGGGCGGGGACTTCTTCGAGGACTCCTCGACGAACCCCGAAACCGTCGACCTTAAACGTCCTTCGCTCGATCTTGATCTGCAAATGGCTCCATGACTCGGAGGATCCTCCGAGTCATTCGATCCGACTCCGACTAGGTTTTGTTGCACTATTTGGCTGAGCAGCTTGTGAATGACAGCTTGGAACGTTACCAGAAAAGATAAGATCTTTGTGAAAGAACGGGACCCAACTCGGTCTTCCTCGTCATTGGCCACTGGTTGTTGGTCCTGGCTCTTGCTGGGCGATCTTCCTACGATCAGACCAACGATCTGGCTCTGCCCGCCGACCCGATGTAGGGCGAGTGATGAGCCTCTTGAGTCCCAGGAGTTTCCCGGATGATTCAATTGAAGAAAGTATCGAAGTCGTACGACGGCGGGACAAATTATGTGGTCCAACAACTTGATCTCAACATTCAAGAAGGAGAACTTGTTGTACTTCTTGGTGAGTCTGGTTGCGGTAAGACTACAACGTTGAAGATGATTAATCGCTTGATCGAACCCACTGACGGCTCAATTACCGTCGGCGATGAAGCGATTGGCGAAGCAGATCCCGTCCAACTCCGACGCCGGATCGGCTACGTCTTCCAAGGTGTCGGGCTCTTCCCTCACATGACCGTCCTCGAGAATGTCTCGATCGTACCAACTCTGCTTGGCTGGGAAGAGGATGAGCGCCGGAGTCGGGTCGATGAACTCTTGAACCTCGTTCACCTTGATCCCGAGAAGTTCCGGGACCGTTATCCGAAGGAACTCTCCGGTGGGCAACGTCAGCGTGTCGGGCTTGCTCGCGCCTTGGCTGCTCGTGCCAAGCATATGCTGATGGATGAGCCGTTTGGTGCACTCGATCCGATTACGCGTGACCATCTTCAGGAAGAGTATCGCAAGATCCACGATGACCTTGGTTTGACCACGGTGATGGTGACGCACGACATCAATGAGTCGCTCATCATGGCCGATCGGATCGCGGTGATGGATAAAGGAAGGATTAGCAGACTAGGGACTCCTCAAGAACTCTTTGATGAGCCCGTCACCCCATACGTTCCCAAAGTTATTCAGACACCAACGCGACAGGCTGGGCGATTGTCGACACTCTTCAAGCACACTGGCAGTTCGTCGACGGAGACACCACAATGATCGACTCTGAAAAACTCTGGAACGAACTGGTTCAGCTCCCCCTCCGACTCTCGAGTCATTTAATGCTCGCAGTCGTTGCACTTTCGATCGGGATCGCGATCAGTCTTCCCTTAGCGATTTTCTTGGTCCGACAGAAACGGTTTCGGTATCCTGTTCTGACGATCTCGGGTGTGATTCAGACGATCCCGAGTCTCGCACTCCTTGCGCTGATGGTTCCGTTGCTTGTCCAGGTTGGGAAACTCACCCTCCAGTTGTTCGGGGCTCCAGTCCCCGTCCTCGGTTTTCTTCCGGCCGTAATTGCCCTGACCTTGTACAGTACTCTCCCGATTCTCCGGAACACGATCACGGGGATCCTTGGAGTCGATGCCAACCTGACCGAAGCTGCCCGAGGGGTTGGGATGACCGATCGTCAGATTCTCACCAAGATTGAACTTCCGCTTGCGGCCCCAGTCATCTTGGCGGGAATCCGGACATCGACTGTTTGGGTGGTGGGGACTGCGACTCTTGCGACCCCTGTTGGGCAACGGACTCTGGGCGACTACATCTTCGGGGGACTGCAAACGCAGAACTGGACCGCGGTCATGGTCGGTTGTGTTGCCGCCGCATCACTGGCGGTCATCCTTGATTTTCTTCTCGGGATGCTCGAAACAGCGACCTCTGATCGTCGACGTGGTCTCGGAATCCTGGCATTAGTACTGCTCGGTATCGTTTTCGGTGGTGGAGTGATCGGTCCTACGGTCCTGGAGCGACTCAAGGAACGATCTGGTTCCAACACCTTGACGATCGGTGCCAAGACTTTTACCGAGCAGTTCATTCTGGTCCGTCTCATCGAGCGTCGCCTTGATGACGCGGAAAACGAGTCGAGCCCGATTTTTTACCAGCGCAAGGAGAATCTTGGGTCGGTCCAAGCGTTCGAAGCACTCACTCGCAGTGATATCGATATCTTTGTTGATTACAGTGGGACAATCTGGGCCAACTACATGAAGCGGACGGACACCAGCGATCCCGATACCGTGAATAATGCGGTCACCGATTGGCTCAAAGAGGAGCACGGCGTAACCATGCTCGGGACCTTAGGGTTCGATAATTCCTATGCATTGGCGATGCGTCGCGAGCAGGCGGAACAGCTTGGAATCGACTCGATAGACGACCTCGTTCCCTACCTCTCCGAACTCTCGATCGGCGGAGATTTCGAATTCTTCGAACGTCCGGAGTGGACCTCGATCGTAGAGACCTACGGCTTCGACGTGGAGCGCCTCCGTACCCAGTCGTACCAGTCCACCTTCATGTATGAGGCAGTGGCACGAGGAGCGGTCGATATCATTTCGGCATTTACCACCGACGGTCGGATCGAAGCAAACGACCTTGTCTTGTTGGCCGACCCGAAACAAGCGATCCCACCCTATGACGCGATGCTCCTTCTCTCTGTGGAAGCCACAGAACGCCCCGAAGTCATTGACGCGCTAAAACCCCTCGTCGGTGGCATCGACAATGCCATGATGAGGTCGGCAAATGCGTTGGTCGATCTCCCCGAGAGCAAGCTCTCTCCGTCTGCCGCTGCTCGAGAACTCGACAGCTGGCTCAGGTAAAGCTGGTCTGTCGGATTGGAGTACGGCCGCAGTCACTCCGTGAGTGGTCCATTGAAACCGGCAGACTGCAGCAGTGCGTCCTGAGAAGAGTCTGGGCAGTGACCCGAGATCAAAGTTGCCTCCCGAAGAAACCAACTACCGGTTTCGAGTTCCAATCGTTCAACTTTAGTAGAGGTGGAGACAAATGAGAGAACTGACTGAATTTCGATACAACACCCTCTTCCTTCCGATCATCCTCATTACCTCTGGGGTAGTCTCGGCAGAAGAATCGACACCGCTACGCACCGAAGTCATCCAACCTCTCCGGAACGAATCATTCAACAAAAATGGTGACTGTCAGACCCGAGTGCAAGGCGGAAATCCTCGGCGCATCGATAGTGTGATCTTGTTTGACGGTGCCAGCGATGGTAACCGTCAGGTGGACCCTCAGATTGCCGTCGGTGGAAATCATGTACTCCATGCGACCAACAGCGGTCTGATCATCTACACGAAAGAGGGCGAGTTTGTTGAGGGGGTCTCACAACGTTGCTTCAATGGCGGGATTGATCCCAAACTCTTCTATGATGTGCATAACGAAATCTTTGGTTTTGATCTTTGGAATCCCTGGGATCCCGAGAAGCAGAAACCGGTCAATATCTCGGTCTCAGCATCATCGGATCCCACTGGTCCCTGGTATACCTATCCCGTACCCGCTCCAGCAGGGGTCGATGGTGGCGGGATTGGCTACAGCCGAACCTGGATTGGTTACACGTTCCCAGGTGGCACGGCTCAAACGTTCGTACTTAAGACCGCCGAAGCCAAAGCAGGACAGCCAGCAACCGTTTATCACTTTGAAGGAAACCTCGGCCATCCCGTAGTGACCCAAGACCCGGTCGACGATTTACACTTCTTGAAGCTAGGTCGTCGCGATCTCACGATCACGAAGGTCACTGAATCTGCGGGCGGTAAGCCAGTCGCGACAACTATCGTGAGGGTTCCCCATCACTTAAAGCACTTTGGCTGGCCACCTCCATCGCCCCAAAAGGGAACTGATAAGCGTGTGGCGTCCGGTGATCGTAATCCCAAAAATATCGTACTTCAGGGTGGATTCCTTTGGTTTTCGCAGACCGTCAATATCGACGGACGTGCGGGTATCCAGTGGCATCAACTGAATCTTGAAGACGGACAGTTTATCCAAAGCGGCACGATCAGTTCTCCAACAAGCAGCTATATCCAAACGACGATTGCCGTCAACGAACGCCTCGATGTGCTCGTCGGATTCCAAGAAACAGGGCCGGAGAAGTTCATTAGCCCACGATTTGCTTATCGTCGTGCCAGTGATCCTAAGGGTACACTCCGTCCGATAATCCACCTTGGTGAAGGGAAAGCACCTACGGAGGGTGGTGCATGGGGAGACTACAGTGGAAGTGTTGTTGACGGAGACAATCATCTCGATCTCTGGACAGTCCAGAGCATTGCTGACAACAGTGGTCGCGGAGATACCGTCATTGCAAGGTTGCCTATAGAACGAGATTATGGAGCCCAGACCACCGTTCCCGACGCTCCGATACTCTGCGTCCTGACCTACAACATTCATCATGGTGAAGCAATGGATCGGAGGTTTGACTACGACCGACTTGTGGAGACAATCGCGAAGCTGAAGCCGGATGTCGTTGCCCTCCAAGAGGTCGACAACGGGACCGGACGGGCGGATGGTGTCGACCAGGCAGCACTCCTCGGTAAACGACTTGGAATGAACCATGCTTTTGGGAATGCGCTGTACTATTCAGGTGGTCAGTATGGGGAAGCCATACTCTCCCGGTTTCCAATCAAGTACAGTCAGGCACACCATCTCCCCTACCAGTTCGGGAACGAACCAAGAACCGCACTCGCTGTCCAGATTGTGCCTGATAATGGCATTCCCGAATTTGTACTAGTTGGGACTCATCTCTGCCATCAAAGTGAAGAGACTCGGCGCCAACAAACGAGAGAGCTCAAGAAGCTTTTCAATGAGACGATCGAGCGACCCGTCATCATTGCGGGTGACCTTAACGCACGACCAGAGAGTGAGCCGATACAAGTCCTCCTCAGAGGGGGCTGGATCGATACAGTCGCACCGAATTCAAAGATCGATTACATCCTGGTCAGAGAGAGTGATCCTTGGGAGATTGTGGAATCGAAGATTCTTGACGAACCCATCGTCTCCGACCATGATCCCGTTTTGACAATCCTGAAATGGAACGGCGGCAACTGATGTCTTCTATGCACGAGATCTAATCCGTGGCCGACTGCCTGAGATCAGCACGGTGGATCTATCCGCGGAGTTCAGAGTCCCGAACGGTAGCGTACGTAAAGCAGGAAGAGACCCTGTGCCGGCGCGGTGGGGCCGGCGACTTTGCGTTCAAGGGCCTGGAGTGCCTCCGCAACGTATGATTCCGATCGCTTCCCATTGCCAACGAGGACCAAGGTCCCAGTGATGGACCGAACCATGTTGTACAGAAAGCCATCTGCTTCCACCTCGACCAAGACCAACGAACCCTCGCGACGGACTTCAAGTTCGAAGATGGTTCGGACACTGCTGTAGCGATTCGGCCACTCCGTCTCAAAGCTCCGAAAGTCGTGGCGGCCGACCAAGACCTGGGCCGCCCGGTTCATGGCAAGGTCATCGAGAGGTTTAGGGACATGCCAGCAGTAGCGTCGACGAAACGGATCCGCAATCCGAGCGTTATCAATGACATACCGGTACCGCTTGCTCTTCGCGTCGAGCGTCGAGTGAAACGACTGAGGGACTTCTTCAGCTTCGAGGACACGGATCGCAGGAGGTAACGTCGCGTTCAGGGCTCGAACGAATGTCTCACCCCGGAGTAACGAGGTTGTGAAGAAGTGGACAGGCTGACCCAAAGCATGGACTCCGGCGTCCGTTCTTCCGCTCGCGATCGTGTTTGGTTTCGCGCCCGTGATCTCCTCGATGGCATCGTTGAGGACCCCTTGGATCGTCCGCTGATGCGGCTGAATCTGCCAGCCGTGGTAGTCGGTTCCGTCGTAACAAAGTGTGAGCTTGATATTCCGGAGCATGTCCTCGGTGCATTCCGTTGCCTCTTCTTCTGCAACCGACCTTAGTTGCTACTTGTGATGGTTGACAGCTTCAGAAGCTCTTCCGCGATCTGAACTGCATTTGTCGCTGCTCCCTTGCGGAGGTTGTCACTCACGCACCAAAACAGAAGCGCGTTGTTTCGAAACGGGTCTTGGCGGATCCGACCAAGGAAGACGTCATCCTTGCCTTCGGCCTCCAAGGCCAACGGATAGCGTTCCGTTGCCGGGTCGTCGATTACAGTAATACCTGGCGACCCTCGCCAGAGGTCCCTTGCTTCCTCGGGAGTTATCGGACGCTCGGTCTCCACCCAGATCGACTCGCTATGTGAGTAAGGAACTGGGACCCGAACACAGGTTGGAACCACTTCAATCGTGTCGTCGGACATAATCTTCTGGGTCTCGTCGATCATCTTTCGTTCTTCTTTTGTATAAGCGTCGGGGAGGAAGACGTCGATTTGTGGCAAGCAGTTGTGCGCGATCTGGTGGTTAAACTTCGAAGGCTCCGGGAGGGTTCTTTGTTCTAAGAGTGCCGACTGCTGTTCCTCGAGTTCAAGAATCCCCTCGGCTCCTGCACCGGAGACCGACTGATACGTGCTGACAATCACTCGGCGGACTCGTGCATTATCATGTAACGGCTTGAGCGCTACCACCATTTGAATGGTTGAGCAATTTGGGTTGGCGATGATCCCTTTATGAGTCGCAATTGCTTCCGGGTTGACCTCCGGAACAACGAGCGGAACGCGAGGATCCATCCGGAACGCGCTTGAATTGTCCACAACGACCGCGCCGGATCGCGCTGCGCTCGGGCTCCACTGTTTCGAGGCGGATGCAGGTGTGCTCGAGAGCACGAGATCGAGTCCCCCCAAGAGCCGTTCCGAAATTGCTTGGACAGGGATCGACTCTCCCTTGAACGAGATCGTCCGACCTTCCGAGGCCCGTCGCTCGGAGGCAATGGGGATCAACGAACCGACGGGGAACTCACGCTCTTCTAAGAGTCGGATCATACAGTCACCGACAGCCCCGGTAGCTCCTATCACAGCAACATGTTTCATCGCCGAGTACTCCTTCTACAACGTGGGGGGACCGAATCGAATGACTAACTACCTTGAGATCAATTGCTTGACAAGGGTCGAAGAATCTCGAGTCGTCCTCATGCTCAATTGAGTATGATAAACGATCGGATTCGGGTCGGGGCTTGATCCCCGTTGAAAATGCGCTGTCGGTGCCGTGCTGGGAGGTCAAGGGTCGCTTGTGAACATTATGATGATCGGTAAGGGCGGTCGTGAACACGCCCTCTGTTGGAAGCTTCGCCAATCTCCTCAGGCGTCGACGATTTACTGCGTTCCCGGTAATGCCGGTACCCGGGAAATTGTGGACAATGTCACGATTGATCCCAATGACACACGCGAGTTGATCCGGTTCGCTAAGAACCGCGCTATCGGATTGACGATCGTTGGGCCCGAAGAACCGTTGGTGGAGGGGCTCGTCGACGCCTTCCAACGCGAGGGTCTCCGGATCTTCGGTCCAAAGCGCGAAGCGGCGGAACTCGAAGGAAGTAAGGTCTTCGCGAAAGAATTGATGCGTCAAGCGGGGATACCGACCGCTGATTTCCGGGTCTTTCGCGGCGCTCCTGATGCCGAGCAATACATCTTGTCCCGAGAGGTCGCGTTAACGATCCGGTCGCGGGGTCGTTCGATGATTCGAGGGACGCACCACGCGCGGACTGCTCTGGAAGCCATTGAACTGATCGAGAAGATCCTCGACCCGAAGCAGATTCTCCCGGGGGGTTCGGTCGAGGTTGAAATCGAAGCCCGGGGGCGTCGCGAGTATTTCAAGGATCAAGCCGTCGCCCGGCAGCATGTCCTCGCGCGGCCGATCGCGTTGGTAATCAAAGCGGACGGCTTGGCTGCTGGTAAGGGCGTCTTTGTCTGTCGCGATCTTGCCGAAGCCTTGCATGCGATTGATACGATCATGGTCCGTCGACAATTCGGGCGGGCAGGGGACCGGGTGATCATCGAGGAGCGACTCGACGGAGTTGAAGCAAGCATTTTGGCGCTCACCGATGGCCGGACGATTGTTCCGCTTGAATCGAGCCAAGACTATAAACGAGCGTTTGATGGTGATGAGGGGCCGAATACCGGGGGGATGGGTGCTTTTTCTCCGACTCCCAAGATGACACCAGAACTCACGAACGAAGTGGAACGCGAGATTCTCGTTCCGATCGTCCATGCCATGAAACGGGCCCGCCGCGCCTTCCGCGGTGTCATCTACGCCGGACTTATGCTCACAAATCAAGGACCTAAGGTTCTTGAATTCAACGTCCGATTCGGCGATCCCGAATGTCAGGCGATCCTCCTCAGACTCAAGTCTGACCTGCTTGAGGCCCTTAATGCGGTTGTTGATGAAAAACTTGACACTGTGGAGTTGGAGTGGGATTCAAGGCCCGCGATCACTGTCGTGATGGCTTCGGAAGGTTACCCCGGCAAGTATGAACGTGATAAGCCAATCAACGGTCTCGGCGACGCCAGCCGGATCGACGATGTTCAAATCTTCCACGCCGGGACAACGGTGCGGAAAGAACCGCAAGGTCCGCCTCGGATCGTCACTGATGGAGGCCGCGTCCTCAACGTCTCTGCGATCGGAAATACCATCGCCGAGGCTCGAGACAAAGCCCTCAAGGCCGCCTCGATGATTCGGTTTAGCGGCGCCTGGTATCGTCGCGATATTGGCGAACGTGTCGGCAACTAACTTCAACCGTTTGGCTTCGCAAAACTCTATGCCGCTCCGCGACCATAATCGAAGCGTAAACCCTCCGAGGACGAAGCTCGTTGAGAAGCTGCCACGCCGTCGAACTTACTGGAGACCGAAGAATTCACCCCATCCGAATATGAAGTCCGAGTCTTCGATGTGAGTGTATCTCGGCGCCTCGTTGCCGCAGTCGAGTTAGTGAGCCCCTAGAACAAGGATTGCCCCCAAGCGCGCGACGCCTTCATCTCATAATGTCACGCGTTACTGCAACAAGATGTATCCCCGATGATCGTCGACCGAGTAAGGACTCGATCAGCGAATCTCTTCGAAGGACTTGCCTCCGGGATCGGTGCAGATCAAACCCCGACGACGAGCGGTTCCCTCGATGCTGTCTCCCTGAGGCCTTGAGGTTATCGTGGCCGTTATCGGGTCGAGGCATGGGGGGAACTCTTGAGTGTTGGGGCTCTGCTCCCGAAAGTCCTGCTCTGACTCACTGAGTCACGTTATGTTCCGCTTGAACTGGACGCACTTACGAAGCGGCCTGTCGAGGCCTCCGAATCCCTTAGCTGGAAACAGCTCAGTTGCTTCCGATCAGTAGAACGATCGGTTATGCTCGGCTGGCGTGAGCCAAGTTCGAGATCAGCAATCTCGATCGTCGATTCCTCTCCCGGATTCAGGAGCTTGTTCAATGGTCCGCGTCTTAACTTCCGCTCTAACACTCTGCCTGCTCTTCGGTTCGAGTAGCCTCGGACAAGATGCCCCAACTGGATTCCGTTCCCTCTTTAACGGGACCGATTTCGAAGGGTGGGAACAAATCAATGGGACGGCAACCTATGAGGTGGAAGACGGTAAAGTGATCGTCGGAACCACCGTCTCCGGGAGTCCCAATTCGTTCCTCTGCACCAAAGAGGACTACGGCGACTTCATCCTAATGTTTCAAGTAAAGGTGGATCCTCGACTCAATTCTGGTGTCCAGATTCGGAGCAACAGCACCCCCGACTATCGGGATGGTCGGGTTCACGGTTATCAGGTCGAGATCGACCCGGTCGATGAGTCCGGCTACATCTACGACGAAGCCCGAAGGGGCTGGCTGAGCGAAGAACGTGAGAACCAGACCGCACTCGGCGTGTTCCGCAATGATGAGTGGAACAGTTACGTCGTCGTCTGCGATGGGGATCGCATTCAGACTTGGATCAACGGTTATCCGGTCGCCGACTTAACCGACAACATGACCGCATCTGGGTTCATCGGACTTCAGGTCCACAGCTTTGCCGGTGACTCTCCCGCGCAAGTCCGCTGGAAGAATATCTTCCTCAAAGAGCTTTGATCAGGCCCAACACCGTTTTTATCCACATCTCTAACGATTCTAACTTTATTGAGTAGACGCCAATGCGCTTCTTGCCACAATGCTTGATCACCGTCCTGACCCTGACCATTGCGTCTTTTGCATGCAATGTCGTGACATCGGCCGAGGAATTGCTTACTCGCGCGGAGAAATCGGGATTTAAGTCGACTTCTACCACCGACGAAGTCCAACGCTTTGCCGAGAAGCTCGCGGAATCGTCGGACTTGGTTCATCTCGGTTCCTTCGGTGAGACGGTCGAAGGCCGGTCGTTGCCCCTCCTCGTGATCGCCGATCCACCGGTGAGGAACGCACGCGAAGCCCGAGATTCAGGGAAGGTTGTTTGCCTCGCAATCGGTGCCATCCATGGTGGTGAAGTCTGTGGTAAGGAAGCGTTGTTAATGCTCGCACGGGAACTCGTTGAAGAAGACTCAGACAACTTCCTCGATCAACTCGTGCTCTGCATCGTCCCGGTGTACAACGCCGATGGGAACGACAAGATTGCACAAGGCAACCGTCCTGGGCAGGTAGGTCCTCAGGATGGTGCCGGGGAACGTCGGAACGCCCGAGGGCTCGATCTCAATCGCGACTTCATGCGCCTGGAGGCACCCGAATCGCGTGCTTTTGTCCGGTTCCTGAACGAATGGGACCCACACCTCTTCATTGACACGCACACCACTAATGGTTCTGCACACCGTTACCTGATCACTTACGACGGACCCAAAAATCCGGCAACTGATGCGACGGTCCTAGACTTTGCACGAGACACGATGTTTCCGTCGATTGCACGGGCCTTTCATGAGGCAACTGGGGAGCATGCGTTCGTCTACGGAAATTTTGGGCGAAGTGATGAGACCTGGACCTCGTATCCCGCCAATCCGAGGTTCGGGACCACCTACGTCGGTCTTCGGGATCGCCTCTCGATTCTTTCGGAGGCGTATGCCTACGCAACGTTCGAAGCACGCGTCCGAGGTACGCTCGCCTTCGTTGAAGCGACGCTCCAATTCACGGCTGACCATCATCAGGAAGTGCACCAAGTCCTGCAGGATGCACGTGAGGCGAACGCTAGTGGGGCCTTCGAGACTGTCCCGATTGGATCAAAAGCTCAAGCGCGTCCAGAGACTTCGACGGTCCTTGGATTCGAGCCGATCGACGGTGCTTCGGCACGAGAGACCTACGAATCTAGCCAACCGAAAGACTACGAGGTCCGTGTCGTCGACCGGTTCAGACCAACTACTTCGGTATCGCGCCCCTTTGCGTACGCGATTCCTCCGGGACTCGCCGAGACTGTCCTGCCGACTCTCCATCAGCATGGGATCGAACTGGAAATCCTCCGCGAGGACATCGATATTCCCGCAGAGATCGACATGATCTCCGAGATGGAGTCGATTCGGGCTGGCTATACAGGTCCAGCATCAATCCGACTCCAGATAAACAGGGAAACCAAGACTGGACGGCTCAAGGCAGGGTCATTGATTGTCAAGACGGCACAGCCGCTTGGCAAACTCGCGGTCTACCTCCTCGAACCACTCTCTGATGATGGCGTCGCGACTTGGGGACTCTTGGGCGACGCTCTCGCGGTCGGTCGAGAATTCCCAATGGTTCGGATCGCCAGACCTCTTCCACTCCTCACTAGCCAAGCGAGAGCTACCCAACTTGAAGAGACGGCAAAGGAGCCGATTACCTTTGAAGTGCTCCGAGGCCGTGACCGGCCGGACTTTAATGGACGACCTGTCTCCGTCCGTTGGTTCGACGATACCCGACTGCAAGAGAACCGCGACGGGCAAACCATGTTGGTCGACGCGGTTTCTGGTGAGGTTAAACCACTACCTGGCATCGATCCTGAGCCAATCGCAAGAGCACTTAGCCATTTACCGACAATCGACGAAGCTACGGCGGGCTCCTTGGCGCGTCGAGTCTCGAACGCTCGTGAGAAGAGAGAGCGCGGGGGAAGTGTCCTGACCTTCGGTGATGACCTCTACTATGTTTCCTTTGATGGCTCTCTGGCGACGAGACTCACCAGTACCCTCGGTCTCGAAGAACTCCCTGAACTAAGCCCTGATGGGCAATTCGTTGCGTTTGTGCGGGGTAATGACCTCTTCGTAGTCGACGTCGTTACTGGAACGGAACGGGCGTTGACGACGGGAGGCGATGCACGTCATCGGTCGGGGAAAAATGACTGGGTCTACTTTGAAGAATTGTACAGCCGGAGCTGGAAAGGGTTCTGGTGGAGTCCCGACTCAAAACACATCGCCTTCCTGCAACTCGAAGACGAAGATCTTGAAAACCACACCGTACTCGACGATACCGGACCTCGGCGGGTAGTCGAGGAAACTCCCTACCCATTCGCGGGCGACCCCAACCCAAAAGCGAAGATGGGAATTGCACCCGTAACTGGAGGACCGGTCCTCTATCCAGAACTCCCAGGGTACCTTGCGGGAGAATTTCTGATTAGTTACGTCGGTTGGTTCCCCGATGGCAACTCTGCGCTTTGCTATGTACAGAATCGAGTTCAAAACTGGCTCGATGTGCTAAAGGTGCCGGTCGATGGCAGTACACCCGTGAAACTCTTTCGGGACCAGACCGAAGCCTGGATCGAGAGCCCTGGGTCTCCCACTTTTCTCCCGGATGGAACCTTTCTGTGGTCGAGCGAACGGACTGGTTGGAAACACCTCTACCACTATGAACCTGATGGGACCTTAATCAAGCAGATTACGACCGGCGATTGGGAAGCAAGACAGATCGAATACGTCAACAACGAGAAGCGGATGATTTACGTCACGGGAACCTTTGACTGCCATATCGCCGAAGATCTCTATCAGGTCTCCCTGGACGACCTCTGCGTTGAGCGATTGACCCACGAACGTGGGCACCACCAGATTCAGGTTGCCCCAGCCGGTGAGTTTTTTATTGATACCTGGTCGAGTGTTCTCCAACCGTCGAAAGTTGCGTTACGCTCCCTCGACGATGGGGCTTTGATCAGGATGATCGACAACAATCCGGTCCCCGATCTCGAAAAGTACCGCTTCGGGGCGCGAGAGCTTGTTCAGATCCCCACTCCTGATGGATTTGTCCTCGAAGGAGAATTGATACTGCCTCCCGACTTCGACGACTCAAAGCTATATCCAGTCTGGTTCCAAACCTACGGTGGGCCACACTACCCAACGATTCGGGACTCATGGGCAGGCGCACGGGCGGAAGATCAGGCGTTGGCCAGCGAGGGATTTATTGTCTTCCGCGCCGATCCTCGGAGTGCGAGTGGTAAGGGGGCGGTCTCAGCTTGGTCGGCTTACAAACAGTTAGGAATCCAAGAATTGGCCGACATCGAGACCGCGATCGAATGGCTTTCTGAGCGCCCCTATGTTGATACCCAGCGGATCGGGATGACGGGACACAGCTACGGTGGCTTCATGACATCGTTCGTGATGACACACAGCACCAAGTTTGCCGCCGGTATTGCTGGAGCCCCCGTCACCGACTGGAGAAACTACGATACTATCTACACTGAGCGTTACATGCTAACGCCACAAGAGAATCCCGAGGGGTACGCGAAGACTTCCGTGGTCGAAGCAGCCGAGGATCTTCACGGTAAGCTGATGATCGTTCACGGAGCTAAAGATGATAATGTCTCGCTCCGGAACACCTATCGGCTTGTCGAGGCCCTTCAACGGGCGAACGTCGATTTTGAGCTGATGATTTACCCAGGCTCAAGACACGGGATTTTTTCCCCTCACTATCGGGAACTCCGGATCAACTTCATCCGGAGGACTCTCGGTGGCGGACCTCGGGACCATTCCGATTCTCACGATCTTCGATCCCCGGTCGGGGCGACCACGATCGGCGGAAAGGACTAGAGGTAGCAGACTTTAGGGTAGATCGAGTCTAGATCGGTGGCCATTTCCAGTCACCGATCGACTCCAACTGCTCGTATCGGGTGAGGTCGAAGTGGAGTGGAGTGATTGTGATGTAGCCGTCCGCAAGCGCGGTGAGGTCGCTCTGTTCACCATCGAGGCGGAATGGAGGGCGGTAATCGAGCCAATAGTAAGTTCGACCCCTCGGATCGATCCGACGCTCGAATCCCTCGCCATGACGTGCGATGCTCATCGGGACGACTTGAACGCCTTTCGGTTCCCCTCGAACATGCGCCGGGAGATTGACGTTAAAAAGTGAGCCCGGTTTGGGATTATTCTGCAAGATCGCCTGAATGACTTTCGACGCTTGATCAGCGGCGACCGGAAAGTCGAAATGTTCGCTAAACTCAAGTGAGACCGCGATACTCGTGATCCCGAAGAAGGCAGCCTCGATGGCGGCGGCCACTGTTCCTGAGTAGAGGACGTTGATGCCAATGTTGGCGCCGTGGTTGATCCCGGAGACCACAAGATCGGGCGGGCGTTCGAGGAGTTCAGTGATCGCCAACTTGACACAATCAGCAGGGCTTCCTTCGACCCCGGTACCGAGGAGAGTCCCGTCAATATCGTCGACAGATCGGATGATCAGCGGGTCGAGAAGCGATATCGAATGACCTACGCCGCTTTGTTCCAGCGCCGGGGCAATGACGGTGACGTCCCCAATTGTTGATAGTTCCTGATGGAGCGCCCGGATCCCGGCCGCATACACGCCGTCGTCATTAGTCAGCAGGATTCGCACGATAGAATATTTAGATGAGGGTTCAAGTGAGTTCTGGTAGTCGTTTCAGCAACAGTCGGATCGTAACGGGACCGGTCAACCGTCGTCAATGAAGCGTAATGCCGTGTTCCCTGATCTCCGAGGCGTCGGCTGTTGAGATCCGCAATTCTTCCGAGGGTTGCGTAGACCTCTTTGGGCAATTCAGCTAGTAATTTCATGGTCGCGATCGGGATTCCTAGGAGGGCGAGTTCGACATGGATCTGATTTGTGCAGGGATGTATCGGGCGTGTTCCACGTGGCAGTATGAGGTTGTTGCGTCACTCGTCGAGCGCTATTGCGGAGGTCAAAGGCTCGGGTATGTCGAAGGCTCTCGCTATCGACCTCGGTCATCCGGCGGAGCAGTTCGGGTCCTTAAGTGTCACGACCAGCATCCACGATTCGGAGGCGCCATAAATCGGGGAGCTGCAACCGCAATCTACGCCTATCGCGACCTCCGTGATGTCTTGGACTCGATGCGGCACAAGACCGGAAAGACCTTCGACGGGCTGATGGCGGAAGGATTGATCCACCGAATCCTCTGGAACGACTCTTTTTGGCGTAAACAACCTCGTGTCTTGGTCCAGCGCTATGAAGAACTCGTCACTAATCCTGTTCAAGGCGTGATCGAGTTAGCCGGGGCACTTAGCCTTCAGATTTCGGAGGCTGAGGCATCGGCAATCGCTTCGGAGTATTCGATTGCTGCAAACCGGGCACGGTCAGAGCAATTCAAGCGTCAACTTTCTAAGATTGGCGTCTCGACCAAGAACACCAAGCAACAACTAAGGGCGGACCCGGGTACGCTTCTTCACGTCGACCATCTCCGTGAGGGCGCCGTCGGTGGTTGGCAACGCGCGTTCAACTCGACGCAACTTGCCATCATCAGGGAACTTAGCGGTACCTGGCTCATGGACAATTCGTACCCGATCGCGGAAGATCGAACGACTCCTCGGTGGGGCTGTATTGCATTGATCGTTCCGATCGCGAGAATTCGTTCGATGGTCCACGCCGTGATCTACTTCGCGACTCGGAGAAATTCTTGTATCTCCCGCTGCCTTTCGTCTCTGAAGAACGTATTTTCTCAGTGGGAAAATGGAATCGTTGCTGAAACAGGGGAGATGAGACCTAAACGATCCAGTGCATTCACGAAAGTCCGGCAGTGAGGACTTGCTCTTTCTCGACTGGCGCGACACAATCTTACGGGAAGTTTGATGCCCAGGAAGTTGAGTTGCTCTGATTCTAAACAGCTCATAACTTCCAGCCAAAACACCACACGACATCTCGGATTGAGCTCTCTCACATTGAGCTTTTCATCGGGATCCACTAATCACTATCCTGTGTGACAATTTCCTTGACCCAGCAGCTTCCCGTTGGATCTGCGCAAGATCAGATCCGTACGAGAATTTTCGGGTCAGAAATCCGATGGCGCGAGATGAATTTGGTAATTTCATCAAAATGTCGAGAGTTATCCTTGTGACGGATCTCCGACGTGATGATCCCACCTCAGCTCAAGCTGAGACTCGCCACCGAAGCGGTGCAGACTTCCTTGATCCTGAGACAAAACAGGCTTCCCCTGCGGCTAAGTTCCAACGTTTCGACGGAAACCGACATTCACTGGTTAGTACTGGGCCGATTCGACATTACTTTGACCCACTTATTGACTCGAACAGAATGAGCCAATCCAGAGTTGGTAATGATGATCGAGCTTGAGATTGTCGTGAGGTATTCCGAAGTCGGTGACAACGTCTCGACGATAATAGGTCGAGCGAATCCGATTGCTCCAATGTGGGACATTCCTTGTTAGACGAGTTGTTCCGATCCCGACTTCGATTACTGCAAGGGTCCCGATCATTGCGCTTCGGCCTAAATCTTAATCCCTGCTTGACGCAAGGTCTTGTGCTGGGTGGTACGCCGGCTTTAGGACCTCGTCACCGACGCAGTGATTTCGGTGACCATTGCCCACCGAGTGAGATGAATCATTCTACGTCTGCGTTGTATCGACGCCGGAAGCCCAACCTTCTGGTTTTGCGCATGACCTCATTTGCGGTATTGCGACGGGTGACCACTCCATGATTACCAACACGGGGATTTCTTCCGGATGGAACGGAATGAATGCCTGTCTGACCATTCCCATTTTTCCCAAAGCGACGGGGAAAATATTCTTACAGAATCTCATTCGTTGAATTGAAGTATCTTCTTCGACACCGACGGTTCAGAACGCTTTAATTCCGGTCACCTGACAACAACGGTGCAGGTTGATCATCCCGAAACATTACGTGAACCGACGGTAAATTTGAAACGCCGGGGGTGTGGTTTGGAACCGAGACGGGAACCGTCGACGGGGATTGCCCAGAAAGTTGCCCGAGACTTCGCCGAGGGAGTCCGAGCCCGAGGACGCGCCTATTTTGCGAAAGGTCGAGTTCTGGTACGCCCGGAAGGACCGGGTGAGATTGTGGCGAAGGTCCGTGGTACAACAAGTTATCGAGTCCGACTTTGGATGCGTGGTGATCGCCTCTTGGCATCTTGCACCTGTCCCTACTTTGGACCTGAAGGGGCCGGTGCGCCTTGTAAACATATTTGGGCGACTCTGTTAGCAACAGATGCCCGAGGACTCCTTCCGAACGCTGGGAGTCGCGCGATCCGCCTCCTTGCAGTTCCTCAGCCTGCCCGTCAGCCTCTCACAGAAGCTGATCATCGTTCGAATGATCGGCCGCGGACTTCGAACGGTACTTCACGGGGACCCGCAATCGAAAAGCGCTCCGGTGAAATGGCGCGGGGTCGGACGCCGCGTAAAGGGAAGGCAATCAACCCGGCGTCCAGCACTAACGTCCCCGGTTCAAAGCTCCCTGCTCGGGGAGGGCCGCCCTTCCCCAAAGGGGCACGATCGGGGCAGTGGTCACACTCAAATGCAACCTCGGGGAAACCATCACCAACTCCGAAGCCGAAGAAAACCAAGCGACGTCTGTATTACGTGGTCAACGTGTCTGCCACTAAGGCAGCAGGGAAGCTCGTCGTTGACCTCGCTCGTCGCGAGCGCAAGTCAGATGGGACTCGGGGACCATTACGACCCTGGTGGCATACTGCCGCGACCGCAGCGGCGAAGGTTGATGACGAAGATCTCCAACTTTTGGAACAACTCGCCAAACATCGCGACCAAGAGACCGAAGCGGCAAACGAGAGCACGAATGGTCATTTGCCTAAAGGACCAGCGCGACTACCCGGCGCCATCCGACGCTTTGTGATTACTCCAGGACGGCAAGTTGAGGTGATCGAAAAGCTCTGCCAGACTGGACGTTGTCGGTTGCGTCGAACGGAAAGTGAAGAAGATCCCCCGGGTCTCCGATGGGACGACGGTTCCCCTTGGCAATTCTGGCTTGATGTCCGTGAGGAGGTCGGTGGGAAGCGCTGGACTTGGCGTGGTGCGTTACACCGGAAACACAGTCGGATGGATCTCGCAGAACCCCTAGTGATCTTACCGGGGCTGCTAATCTTAGGAACCGGTCGCGCGGCACGATTTGACGACGCCGGGGTTCCCAATTGGGTCAAACGGCTCCGCGACGAAAAGGAACTGATTTTTCTCGACGTCGAGAAGCAAGATGACATGTTGGCGACGATCCTCGAAGAGGCCAAATTGAGCCCATCGGACCTCGTCGAGGATTTAAACCTCAAGTCGATCCGAACCGCCCCGCGACCGCGACTCGTTGCTCGGACGCCGAGGCGGAACTACGGTGTTGAAGCAGACCATGTGCTCGGTCAACTAGAGTATGTTTATGAAGAGACTGCGATCCCTGCACAGAAGACGGGGAATCTCTTCGTGAGTACAGAGCAAAAGGTCGTCGTCCATCGCGATGTTCCCAACGAACAAGCTGCGGCGATCAAGCTGTTTGAGGTCGGGTTCCGCGAGGCGAAAGATGACCATCTTGTTGAACCTGGAACGCTTGAGCTACCGGCGAAACAGCTAAGTCGTGTTGTCCGTGAACTTGTGGCGCTCGGATGGCAGGTCGAGGCTGAAGGTGAAGTGATTCAGCCGGTCGCCCAATTCAACCTCTCCGTGACAAGCGGGATCGATTGGTTTGAACTTGACGGCAATGTCGATTTTGGCGGTCAATCAATTCCGTTCCCCGACGTCATTGCGGCCGCCCGACGCGGCGAAGATCGGATCACACTTGCAGACGGATCGGTTGGCGTTCTCCCTGAGGATTGGTTGAAAAAGTATGGCTTGCTCGTAGGGCTCGGGACCGAACAAGACGGAGTCTTGCGTTTCGATCGTTCTCAAGCGGGGCTTTTAGATGCATTACTTGCGAGCCAGCCCGACGTCCGAGTCGACGAGGGATTTGAGCGGGCGCGAAAGGAACTCCATGCCTTTGAAGGAGTCCAGCAGCTCGAGGCACCCAAGGGATTCAGTGGAACATTGCGTCCTTACCAACAGGAAGGACTTGGTTGGCTCGATTATCTTGAGCGATTCGGCTTCGGTGGAATTTTGGCCGATGACATGGGGCTCGGCAAAACGATCCAGGTCCTTGCGTTGCTCCAGTATCGCAAGGAGAAAGAGTCGACAGACGGTCCGTCGCTCGCGGTTGTCCCGCGATCCTTGGTCTTCAACTGGCTCGAAGAGGCTTCAAAGTTCACCCCAGAGTTGAAGGTTCTCGACTACACAGGGCGGGGTCGACCAAAGCTTCGGGAAGAGTTCGACGACTACGACTTGATCGTGACCACTTATGGTACGATCAGGACGGACATCAGTGAACTCACAAAACGATCATTTGATTATGTCATCTTAGATGAAGCGCAAGCGATCAAGAATGCGACGAGTCAGGCCGCGAAAGCGTGCCGACTCCTCAACGGGAACCACCGACTCGCGATGAGTGGGACGCCGATCGAAAACCACCTCGGCGAGCTCTGGTCGATCATCGAGTTTTTGAATCCCGGAATGCTTGGAACGTCGACGGCGTTTAAGGGTCTGACATCGGCCTCTGCGGGACAAGATGAAGGTGCACGAGGTGCTCTGGCAAAAGCACTGAAACCATTCATCTTACGTCGAACGAAAGCTCAGGTGGTAAAGGATCTTCCGGAGAAGACCGAGTACACCCTGTACTGCACCATGGAGCCAGCGCAACGAAAAATCTATGAAGGGCTTAAATTGCACTATCGTCAAGCTCTCTTGCGTAAGGGTGCAAACGATCTTAAGAAATCGAAGATCGAAGTTCTTGAGGCGTTGCTACGACTTCGGCAAGCGTCTTGCCATCCAGCTTTGATCGATCCAAGCCACGACGACGCTCCCTCAGCCAAACTTGATCTTTTGCTACCTCAACTTCAGGAAGTCGTTGAGGAAGGACATAAGGCACTGGTTTTCTCCCAGTTCACGACCTTTCTGGGCTTGGTCCGTAAGCAACTCGACGACCAAGGATTGACGTACGAATACCTCGACGGTCGGACGCGAAATCGGGCACAACGGGTTGAGCGGTTCCAAAACGATCCCGAATGTCAGATCTTCTTGATCAGTCTCAAGGCCGGAGGGCTCGGGCTTAATCTGACGTCGGCGGGCTATGTTTATATTCTCGACCCTTGGTGGAACCCTGCCGTCGAGGCGCAGGCTATTGACCGTTCACACCGAATCGGGCAGACCCAGAACGTTTTTGCCTATCGGATGATTTGCCGCGATACGGTCGAGCAGAAAATCGTCGACCTCCAGCAGCAGAAGCGAGAACTCGCTGACGCGATCTTGAACGCCGATAATCGTTCTATTATCAAATCACTATCCAAGGATGATCTCGAATTCCTGCTCTCTTAGCAGTACCAAGCCCGCTCGAGGACCGAGTCCGAAACTTGATCGGGGATGATTCGATCCGTATCGTGAATCGATCCGAAGTCTGATGCTCGTGAGTCGAGTGGAATTTTTGGATCTGCCCCCTTTATCGATTTAAGCGCAACTAAGATCATAGTGTGACGTTTCTATTTGAGGCAGATGCACCAACGATCGACGTGGAGGATCACGTCGAACTCGGTCGATCGGCCATTGGATCCGATCTTGCCTCTGGTTCCTTTGGGATCAGCAACTCTTGAATTAGCACCCGGAGCTGCTTCCGCATGCCACCAAAATCTTGCCCTTCGAGGCAGGATGCCGACGACTTCCATCACTCAGCGAGTCGTGGTACGGATGCCGAACATCGGAGCGTTTCAGCGAGGCTTTACGTCGAGCCCCTGGAATCGAAACTTCTCCTCACGGGTATCAGACCGTCTGAAATCGAGCAGTACTTTATCTACCTGCTCAATCGAGCCCGGAGTGATCCCACCCAATACCAAATTGAGCGGGAACTCGACATCGAACTCTCTGGGATCCCTCCGAGGCCACCGGTAGCGGTAAACTCGATCCTAGAGTCTGTAGCGCACTCACGAGCGCTCGAGATGGCCGAGCACAACTATTTTGGCCATCAGAGTGAAGTTACAGGGAAGTATCCTAATCAAGTTGTCCGCGAAGCGGGCTATGAACTCCCTCATTTCTTTTCCGATTTTGGGAATAGTGTCGAATCGCTCGCCGCGGGATTCGAGTCTGCCGAAGAGACGCTCGAAGCATTAATTGTCGATGAAGGGATTGATCCTCCCGCTCACCGCATGCACTTGCTCGGACTTGAGCCCTTCGGCGCCGGACGTGAGATCGGTGTCGGGTGGGCGACGAGTGAGACGAGTACCTTCGGCACCTACTGGGCCATTGAACTCACTTACTCTGATCCGTCCGACCAGTTTCTGACGGGCGTCGTCTACGATGATTTGGATGGAGACCGCCGTTTCAGTCTCGGCGAGGCGGTACCAGGCGTCACGATACGCGCTGGTAATTCGGTGACTACTACCAATGACGGTGGAGGCTGGAGTCTCCCTGTCACGGATGGAACGGTCGAGGTCACTGCCTCTGGAGGGGCATTTCAAGGGGTCACCACGACATCAGTCCTGGTTAACGGTCAGAATATCGCCCTAGATTTCATCGTTGGTTCCGCACTCGTTCAGCTCGATTTCGAAGACCAAGTTGCCACCCATCTACCTCCACGAGACGCCTCTGGGAACCCTCCTGGTGCAGATTTCGATGGAGACGGTCAGTCTGATCTTGCGGTTTACCATCCCGCCACTAGGCCAGATGAGCCAGGTTTTTTTATCGTCCAGCATTCAAGCGATGGCGCGGAGATCCGTCAGGAGATCGGTGCCTTGAGGGTGGATGGACTCGGTCAGGCCTACACCGACTTTCCGGTCACCGGCGACTACGATGGTGATGGCAAGGCTGATTTTGCCGTTTACGGCTATGTTCCTCATCTTGCGTATTCAGTTTTCACAATCGTCCAATCGAGTAATGGAGAAACCCTACAGCGCGGTTTCGGGGGTGGTCTCGATTTCCCGATCGTCGGCGACTTTGATGGGGACGGGCGTGACGATATCGTCGTCTATGGGTTTAGCCCAATCAACGGGTTCAGCCGGTTCGGGATCTTTCCTTCAAGTGAAGGGTTCCGGAATGCTCGGACAGTAGGGTTCGGAGGCCCTGACGACTTTCCGGTCACCGGAGATTTCGACGGGGATCAGGTCGACGATCTTGCGGTCTTCGGCTTCAGTGGTGATGAACAACGCGCTCGATTCGGTTTCATACCTTCTTCCCAAAATGGTGGGACTGTCAGCGATGGCCAGAAGGAAGGGGCATTCCCGCTCTTCTTCGGAGGCGCCGAGGACACTCCCGTTGGAGGAGATTTCGACGGTGATGGTCAAAGCGATGTCGTGATCTACGGCCCCGACGGATTTGGCAGCACTCGATTTCTGATTCTCCCGACATCGGACGACCTGACGGACCTCCGTGATGATCCGAACCCGGAATTGACTGCGATCCCTGTTTCCTTTGATGGCATCTCGAGTGCAGTTGCGGTCCAAGAGACCGACTTTGACGGTGATGGGCGGACGGAGCTTACCCTCTTCGGTGAATTGGACGGTGACCAAGGCTTCTTGAGCCGAGAACTCGGCGACATCACCGGAGTATTGCGGCCTTTCGGCTCAATCGAGTCGATTCCCTTACCTTCAGCGTCCTCCCTCTATTCGCTCGCCCTCGACAGGGAGTCTACATCAAGCTTGGGAGCGAGCGCTGGTCAAGCAGCAACCGTGACGGAACCCCCCTTGCATTCCAACGGATCGAATCAGAGGGAGCCGCTCCAGACCGATTGGATGATCTGGTTCGACTTCGCTCTCAAACATCTCCTGGATTCGTACGACGAGGAAGAACCACACGAACATTGAGGTGTTGAGGCAGTAGAGAAGCGTCGCCTCTAACTACATTGCGGACGCCGAGTCACGGCTGAGAATCACGAGCCCACGCCGCGACTCGACACCCCAGAATGAATGGGATTGTGGAGGGATGGTCGTCGGTGATGCCATCCCTCTCCAGCCTTTAATAAGTGCTCATTGCACGATCCGGGCGTCGGGTTTCGCTTCCCGGAGTGAGGCAACTGCTTCGTCGGAGACTTCGGTGCCAATCAAGTAGAGTGTCCGGAGCGCGGGAAGATCAGCAAGGGCCTTAAGACCCTCGTCGGTCACCTTGGTTCGGCTCAACGAAAGTTCCTTAAGTGCAGGCAGCTCCTTGAGTTGTTCCAATCCCTCATCGCCGACCTCCGTATCGGTGAGGAATAGCATGTCCAATTCAGAAAGAGCTTTAATGTGCTCAAAAGATCCATTTGTCAACTTTGGTGACATGATCGTCAACGCCTTCAGCCCCGTAATCTCTTTGAGGACAGAGGCCATCTCGTCGTCGAAGTTTGGGTTGTCAATGTAAACGACGGTCACGGTCGGCAATTGGTTGAGCTTTTTCAGGGCGTCTGCATCACCGCGCCAAAGTTTGGGCAGCGTGACGCGAGTTGACTTCGGACCGTCGTCCGGACCCTCGATCGCAATTCCAGCGCCAAGCTTCTCGAGTTCAAGGACGGTTACTTGAGTTTTTAGTTGGGCATTTTCGGTCTTGAGTTGAGCGATCTCGGCTTTGAGTTCCTCCAACTCTTCCCCGTTGCTTGTCTCGGAGGAATCGCTCGAGGATGGTGATTCGTTCTCGGTCGATGGTTGTTCTTGGGATTCCGGATCTTGTTCCTGCGAGAACGAGGGAGTCGCCAAGACAAGCGAGACAGCAACGAAAAATCCGATTGCTAAAGTGGCGAGCTGAGATGGGATGGAGGTCATCGGACGTTTATCTCCTACTCCTGGCGTCTGAAGATTCGCTCATCAACGAATCTGCGGAACGCTGAAAGCCTTGACTATTTTGTGAAATCGATCACTCGATCGTTATTGTTGAAGGCCAGGCTAATACGCCCTGATCCGGACTGCAATGGTCCCGTGGGGAGCGCATTCTTGCCGCTGGATCTCTGCTTGTTTAGACGCTCCCCGAGATCTAAGATAAGCTGAGTGATCAGACCTCTTGCTAGGGACTTCTCCTTAAAACTCCAGTCGGAGGGTCCCGGCGGAGACATTGCCCTACGCCGCTTCAATTATTGTCGACGTTCGGAGATGAGTGTAATGGTCAAGTCAGGGTTGGTCGATCAGCTCCGAACATGGGCCGCCCTCGTTGGGGTTGGCGGAATCATTTTGTTGGTCGCGGTGTTATCCAAGTCCACTGAGGCCTTCGGCGGCTTGTCTCAAGAGCGTCGCGTGGCCCCTGGAAGTCAAGTCCAAGAAAAAGAAGCGAATGAAAAGGGAGGGAACCAAGAGGACGGAGAGGAGAACGATCCCGGAGGGCTCCGAATCCCCCCTCGTCGGGGCGACGATCTTCCAGATCTGGAGAACAATGACCCACTCGGACAGCCTGGTCGGAACGTTCCTCAACCTGGGATGGACGATGGTGAAGGCCAGCGCCCTCCACAGAATCAGGATAATCTCGCTCTCGACTGGCCCTTCCATTTCACCTTCCAGTTTGAAAGCTTCGACGGCATTCTCCTGGGCGCACGCTATTTTCCTTCGGAGTCTGGTGTCACCGCACCGGTTGTGTTGTTGCTCCATGAACCTGGAGCAGGTCGGTCGAGCCAGGATTTTGAAAGTGAGATCGAAGATTTAGACGACCTAGGGCTTGCTCTTCACCTCCAGGATCTCGGCTACGCCGTTCTGGCCATCGATCTCCGGGGGCACGGCCAGAGCCAGCGCGGCCGGACTCGAGATAATCGCCAGCGTACGATTGCGGATATTCAAGTAGCGTACCGATTCTTGATCGATCGACATAACCGTGGTGAGCTTAATCTCGCTAAGTTTGGGGTGTTAGCGATCGGTGAGGCGGCAAACCTGGCGGCAACCTGGGCAGTAACGCCCCAGAGTGCGGTTGCCATCCAAGGGAGACCAAGCGATCTCGCGAGCCTTGTACTCATCGCCCCCGCGATGGCAGGAGAAGAAGAGAACGAAGTACTGACTAATATGATTGAGAGAATTGTCGACCAGGTTCCGGTGCTTATCGAAGGGGGTAAGGGAGACCCCGCACTCGCTGAGTTTCTTACCGATCTCCAACCGATCCTCGCCGACGAGCCTCAGAGTGAGATTGCGCCGATCGACGCTCGAATCGGGGGGATCAACTTGGTTCGGTTTGCCCCTGCTGCAACAACACCTATCTTGAATTTTCTCGACAATACACTTCAAATCCGGACGGATGAGTGGGAACCTCGTTTTAATCTCCAGCCGATTACCTATGGCTCGGTCGAGCCTGTCCAACGACCGAATGTAACGAACAATGAGGAAGCCGGCGTCCAGAACAATCCCAGAGCAGCCGGCAGACAAGATGGTAACAATGAGCAATAGGGTAGTGGTGTTGTTAGGCGAGATACGCGACGGTACTGCTACACCTCGTCAATGCTGGCCGTCCACGAACAATTGATACAACCCTTAACACTCTGGTATGCAGGACACGCCTCAGCATAATGCTCAAGGAGTCGCTCCACCGTCTCTCGCTTCTCGGTCGGTACTTGGAGTTGGTAGTGGAGTCGAATCTGAGTGATTTTCAAAACTCCATTCACATCTTCGATATCCCCTTCAACGATTGCCCGAAGATTGTCTGCCGACTGCACCTGCCGCACTTCCAGTGCGGAACCAAAGGTTCCGAGCAGTCATCCCGCAACACTTGCGATCATATAGTCAAGTGTTGCGGGGTACTCTGGCCCCGTAAACTCACGGCCGTACTTCTGTCCATAGAAAGCTTTGATACCGCCGTGGATACCAAAGTGAACTGCTTCGTGAAACCCTTCTAGATGGGCAGTTCGATGAGGACCTTCGTGCTTCTCTATGCGGAGCTTACTGGTATGGACGACACTCATCTCCTTGACCCTCTCAAGAGTTGATTTCATGAAGGCTTAGCTGGACCGTTGCGAGACTGCCTTACCGTTGATGGAGCATGTAGGGTGAGAAACGATTGCGACCCCTCGTGACCCCTCGGTCCGGTCGGATCTCAAAACGAGTCGGTAAAAGCGTTGTATCGCGATAGAGATTAGGATCAGGGTACAAAATGGCGGAGCCGATTCCAACTGAGATCCGCTCACCACCAATACCCGTCGCGGTTACACTGACTCTCCCCGGTATCGCTCGAAGCCGCGAGGAAGGTCCGTAGAGAGAGAGCGCCGCACCTTGGTTAGGTAATCCCGCTGGTGAATAGCCGGATCGATTTCCCTCACCCGTAGTTACAATCAGAGTCGGGTCCTGTCGAAACGTACCCAACTGCGAAGAACGGACTTCCGAGGCTTGCACGACCGGTAAGACAACACGGTTGGGAATTTGTAAAGTCGGGAAGGCCTGGATCTGTTGGGGTGAACTATGGCCAACGGCTAACGCCCTCCCAACAATAAATAGTGACAGGCTGAACATGATCGATGCATAAACCGCTGTCCTTCGAATCGTTGACATTGTTGCATACCTCGATGGTGATTGCTCTCCGACCAGATGGTTGGAATACTTTAATGAACTCTACCATGCGATCTGTGTTTGCCTCGGATCCTCTGCAAAGTCGCTAAAACCTGGCCCGAGCCTGACCCTAAGGCACTGTAATCGTTACAATCCGTTTCCGGGCAATCATTACGCCCGTTTCGATCATTTCAACCTGATCGTGCAAGCAATCCGAGGGAGCTGACCAATGCAGATCGAAAGCGGAACGAGCAAAGAACGCGCCTGGACCGTCGGCATGTTGATTTTGTTCAGTAGCGTCCTGATGCTGGGCAGCAACGGCCGTGCCGGTGAGATGGTTCGCTTCAAGAACACGATGGACCAAGAGACAGCCGGATACATTGCATTACCCGACGGAGCTGAGGAGGCGCCGGCGATCTTAGTGATTCATGAGTGGTGGGGATTAACCGACTGGGTGAAGGAACAAGCAGACCGACTCGCCGAGCGAGGATATGTGGCCCTTGCCGTTGACCTCTATGACGGCAAGGCAACCGATGATCCGGGTGAAGCCCATGAGTTGATGCGAGCACTCGACCAGAGCGAAGCGATCCACGACCTCAAGGGTGCTATCGCCTATCTTGCCACTCGATCCGAAGTTGCCGATCAACCGTTCGGCGCGATCGGTTGGTGCATGGGTGGCCTCTACTCACGTCTTAGTCTGCAGAATTCCGATCGGATCGGACCAGCGGTCATTTGTTATGGGAGCATCACGGCTGACCCCACTCAGGTCGAAGCGGCTAGTGGCCGGCCAGTGCTCGGAATCTTCGGAGCACAAGACCGAGGGATCCCGGCATCAAGGGTCCGTCAGTATTTCGACGCTCTTGAGGAGGCAGGTTCGGAGGTGGATCTTAAAATCTACGACAATGCGGGACATGCCTTTATGAGGCCAGGAGGGAGTCAATATGTCGCTGAGTCAGCCCAAGACGCTTGGATGAAAATCGACAACTTCTTCGCGAAGTACCTCAAAGACTAAGCCCATTTATTGCGATAGGCGTCTCTTCAATCCTCGTGGTTTTCAGACTCGCATTGGTGCGTCGACCTTTGACCACCAATGCGAGATCGATTAAGACCTGGGAGTTGGTCTTTGATGTCTTCTCCTTTGCCCTCGATCTAGTGACATCACTCTCCTAGAATGACCTGTTATGCGGCGTTGAATTATCGATTCCGAGACTTTTCGACCGAGCCTTGCTGTGTTGTCATCCGCCATCAGTGCGAGTGTTGTGTTACCGCCCCAGGGAGAATTGAGACCTCGAATCCGGCCGGAATTGCTCGCGCCGGCAGGTGATCGTGCTTGCCTTGAGGCAGCGATCAATTATGGGGCCGATGCGGTCTACTTTGGCCTCCGAGGTCACAATGCACGTGCCCGGGCAACCAACTTTGTGATTGAAGAACTCCCCGAGGTGATGGCACTTCTCCGCCAACGTGGCGTTAAAGGGTATGTGGCACTCAATACATTGGCATTTCCTCAAGAGCTACCTGGGATCGAGCGGCTGGTTCGCTCGTTGACCGTGTCGGGAGTCGATGCCGCGATCGTTCAGGATATTGGCGTCGCTCGGCTGATCCGCGCAATCACACCTGACCTGGAGATTCATGGCTCGACCCAGATGTCGATCACAAGCGCTGCAGGACTCCGGATGGCGGAAGAGCTTGGTTGCAGTCGTGTGATCCTTGCCCGAGAGCTTTCGATCAAAGAGATTGCGAAGGTCCGCGATCAGTCGAGACTTCCAGTGGAGGTCTTTGTCCACGGTGCGCTCTGCGTTGCTTATTCGGGTCAATGTCTGACCAGCGAAGCACTTGGGGGTCGATCGGCAAACCGGGGTGAGTGTGCCCAAGCCTGTCGGATGCCGTATGAAGTTGTCCGTGATGGACAGACCGTCGATCTCGGGGATATTCAGTATCTTCTAAGCCCACAAGATCTCGCCGCCTTTGAGCTTATACCGGAGCTGGTCTCGATCGGTGTCTCAAGTCTGAAAATCGAAGGGCGTCTCAAGAGCCCGGAATATGTCGCCACCATTACCGAGAACTACCGGAAAGCAATCGATGCTGTGCTCAGCCAAGGGACTGATACGCCGATTATTTCAGAGAGGGATCGTTATGAGATGGAGATGACCTTCTCCCGAGGATTTAGCCCAGGCTTCTTGAAAGGGAACAACCATAAGCTCCTGGTCCGCGGCGACTACGCAAAGAAGCGCGGCGTCTTTCTCGGTACGGTCTTGGGAGTTGAGCAACATCGAATCCGAGTCGAGTTAGCAGGGCCGGTCAAGCCTGGAGATGGAGTTGTCTTCGATCCCCAAGATGGCGGAAGGGTACCAGAGCAAGGAGGTCGGGTTTTCGAGGTACGTCGGCCGAGAGAACGTCGAAGGGAGCTGGTAGTCGGGGATGAAACGGGTGGCCTCGCGAGCGGACCTGCACTTCTCGGGTTTGGTCGGCACGACCTTGATCCCAGTCGCGTGGTTCCCGGCCAGCGGCTCTGGAAGACCGATGACCCGGAACTCACTCGGAGACTTCAGAAGCGTCTCCAGAGAAGTCAGCCGAGTCGTCGGGTGGCACTCGATCTCAGGGTAACCGCGGTGGTCGGGAGCCCGTTACGGGTTGAAGGTCGTACCGCGACTGGTTTCGAGGGAGTTGTCGAGTCCGAAGCACCCTTGGAACAAGCGACGAAGCATCCCGCAACCTCTGACCTTCTCAACTCACAGCTCGGTCGGCTCGGTCAGACAACGTACGAACTCGGGAATCTGGACGCCAGAATCCAGGGTGAACCACTGGTTCCGTCGAGTCTACTGAACGGACTCCGTCGTGAATTGGTCGACAAGCTCGATCAGAACGCATCAATAGCTCCGAACCGAGCTGTCGCCGATTCCCCGGTCCTTCCAATCCTCCGAAGCGCGCTCTGGGATTGCGCGACCCCGGAGGACCGGACTCCGACCATGGATCCCATGATCGTTCCTCTCTGCCGAACAATCGAGCAGGTCGAAGCCCTTTCCGCCAAGAAACCGGAGACAATCTATCTCGAATTTCAAGATATTAAGAAGTATGCAGAGGGGATCGAACAGGTTCGTCGGGCCTCTAGTGACTCCAAGGTCTTTATCGCGACGACCCGAATCGAGAAACCTGGCGAGTCGAATCTTTTTCGGTATTATGCGAAACAAGGTGCCGACGGTCTCCTCGTCCGCAATGCAGGCGGGGTCGCGTTCTGTGCCCACCGAGGGATCCCATTCGTTGCCGACTTCTCCTTGAATGCAGCGAATGAGCTTTCCGTGGCTTGGTTACGCGCTCAAGGTTCACTCCGAGTGACTGCTTCATATGACCTCAGTGCTGATCAACTATTCGACCTCTTTAAGGCATCTCCCCCTGGTTGGCTCGAAATCGTTCTGCATCAGCAGGTACCAATGTTTCATATGGAGCACTGTGTCTTTTGTGCCTTCCTTTCACCGGGGACTGACAAGACCAACTGTGGTCGACCCTGTGACCATCATGATGTAAAAATGCGTGATCGTGTTGGAATCGAGCACCCGCTCCGCGCAGACATCGGTTGCCGAAACACGCTCTACAATGCGTTGCCGCAAACAGCGGCGGAGTTTCTCCCGCAGTTGATCAATTACGGCGGACGCTGGTTCCGCGTAGAGTTTCTTGAGGAAGACGGCGACGAAGCGATCCGGATCTTCGACCTTTACGACTCGGCAATAACGGGAAATCGTGACGCCAAAACCCTCTGGAAAGACTTGAAGGCAAGTAGCCGATACGGGTTAACACGCGGTCAGTTGGCCGTGCTCTGATCAGCGTGTCCGGAACGGTCGGGCGAACCAATCCGGTCGCTGGATGATTTCGGTTCATCCCGGCTTTGGTTGGCTGCCGATGATTTTTGAGCCGATCCGAACCCCGGGCGGGCTTCATGAGGAAGTGTTCCGTCCTTCACCGTTTGCGGATCAGTCCGAGACTCTTGATCCCCGGGCAGGAAGTTGAGTTACTCGAAAGGAATTGGGTGAGCTCAAGTCCCGTGGATCATTTGCCGAGCGATCAAGGGAATGGCCGCTGGTCGGCCCATCATGGAAAGGAAACCGAACCCATGTCGCGGCCTCGACTGTTGGTTCCAGGTGTTTCGATTGTTCTGTTGGCGATCGGATGCGCCCACTGCGACACCTGTGATGACTTTCCGGCGCCTTGCACCGGACCCAATTGTGGTTATCCCTACCAACACCTCGGCCCCTATCATACTGGTGCGCCAATCATGGGCGGCCCCATCATGGACGGTGGGATGATGGGGACTCCGATCATCAGCTCGCCGATGGAAGGTCCCGAGTCAGTGGACCAACCTTCTCTCGGGAATAACGAGATGGGCTCCACTGAAGGTTCCAATGAGCCCGAGACCAATGGCGGAAATACTGGGAACCTCCCTTCACCCCCGAGTGCTGATCCATTCAGTTCGGAGACTTCTGAGCCTCGGGACCCCGTCTTGGAGCTCCCCCCGTTTCGGGGCGATCAGGTTGGAACCCCCGGTAATCTCTGATGGCATTCTTCAGCTCTCTTAATCATTGATCGAAAATATCGATTCTAGATAAATGCACCAGGCTCGGAGCTTCATGGGCAGAGCTCCGGGCTTTATAGGATGGGGAGAATCTGTGGCTTCGCGACGGTCCGACCAAGCAACCAAAACAATGCACCAGAGGGAGCTTTGTCACGATTCTGCTGCGGAATCCGCGTGATTTTCCCTCCGGCGGTTTGCACCCATTATCCTGGCGGACTGTCTGTTGTGATCAAAACTGGCAAACTCTCCTCGTAGCCGACGATGTCATGGTGGCGATCCTACAGCCGGGGTTGCGTCCGTCGGAATATGACTTCCCCGCAAACCCTTCGAAAGAGCCTTCCTTCGATTAACTTGGGATGATTCAGTCGTCTCTCTAGTTGCATTTGTTTAACAAATAGAGTCAGATGGATTATATATCCAAGCGAGATTGTTTGCCGGAGATACCGGCCATGCGTAGCAAGTCGGGGTCGGTGCGAGCACGCGTTCTTAGGATTAAGCCGGACCGGAACGATCCCGAATTGATCTGGGATCGGCTCACGATCGAAGACCCACTCGAAATACGAGTCGGCGCGGGTGAAGGAGCATCAAAGACAGTACAGTCACTTGGTCTAACGATGCGAACTCCAGGGCACGACGAAGAGTTGGCGGCAGGGTTCTTGTTGTCGGAGCAAGTAATCTCCTCGGTAGATGACATTGAAGAGATTGCCCGAGAGGAGCCCGAAGACGCTGGTCGTTCAATCGACAGGATCATCCGGGTTGATCTCAAACCAACGATTTCCGTTGATTTGGAACGAGTCAGACGACGTGGGCTTATCAATTCAAGTTGTGGGGTGTGTGGTACCGCAACCCTGGAGACGCTTGGACTTGATCGATGCCGTCCGCTGCTTGATGAAACCAAGAGTCGTTTAGAGACCAATCTTGTCTTTCAGTTGCCTGAGATTCTGACTGCACAACAATCTCTCTTTTCTGAGACTGGAGGTATCCACGCAGCTGCGTTAGTCGATCTCGCTGGTGACGTGATTATGGTTCGCGAAGATATTGGCCGTCATAACACCGTGGATAAGCTGATCGGAGCCAGGGCGTTAGCATTGAAGGAGTCTCTTGATCAGGAACGATGGTGTTGTGGTGTCGTTCTTGTTGTCAGTGGTCGTGCGGGTTTTGATATTGTCCAGAAGGCGGTTGTAGCGAGAATCCCGATTCTGGCAGCAATCGGTGCGCCGTCCAGTTTAGCGGTTGAAGTCGCGACGACCTTTGGTATTACACTACTCGGGTTTGTTGGTCCAAGACGATTCAATGTCTATAGCGCTCCTTGGCGGCTCGCTAGCACTGCCAGTTCACGCTCATCACAGATTCAATCCGACTCGTGAGTGTACTGATGAGACCACCTGCTTCCTCTTCCTCGAACGAGCAACAGATCCCTGCTGCAGAACCTCCACAGGTCCCCGCCGCAGAACCTCCACTGGAACAAGAACCGCCTCGGATTCTACATGAGAAACCGCATGCGGCTGGTCCGAGCGCAGTGATCCGTTCGATTCAAAAGGTGGTGGAGTACCAGAGTCTCCATCGGAGCCTCCCGTTGTTGACACAGGTCAATCAAGTCGGAGGAGTCGATTGTCCAAGTTGTGCTTGGCCTGATCCCGAACCAAGTCATCGGAGTCGGTTTGAGTTCTGTGAAAATGGCGCAAAAGCGATTGCATCCGAATCAACAGGCCGGCGCATCGATCGGACGTTCTTTGAACGGTACTCAGTCTTCGAGCTCGGAGAGCAGACGGATCGTTGGCTCAACGACCAAGGACGACTCTGTGAACCTATGATCCTCCGGCCAGGGGCTTCCCACTACGAACCGATCACCTGGGAGGCTTCTTTCAGGTTAATCGCAGACACTTTGCTGTCCCTGCAATCTCCTGACCAGGCAATCTTTTACACCTCTGGAAGGACAGCCAATGAGACTGCCTTTCTATACCAACTCTTAGTTAGAAAGCTAGGCACCAATAACCTCCCTGATTGCTCCAACATGTGTCATGAATCGAGTGGCGCCGCTTTGACTGCGTCGATTGGTGTTGGTAAGGGAACGGTCCTGATCGATGACTTCAACCACGCTCGTTTGATTCTCTTGATAGGCCAGAATCCAGGCACGAACCATCCGAGGATGTTATCCACCCTCCAAGAAGCAGTTCGCCACGGGGCAGAGTTAGTTGCGATCAATCCCCTGAAGGAACCGGGCCTCGTTGGCTTTGCTCATCCCCAGCAGTTCCCGGGAGTGTTTGATGTGGCAACGCCACTAGCTCGGACATATCTTCAGGTTCGTATTAATGGTGACCAAGCAATCTTCCGTGGTATCGCGAAGACCCTCTTTGAGAAAGATCGCGATTGCCCTGGCATAGCATTGGATCAAGACTTCTTGCGAGCCTCCTGTACTGGTGTCGAGGAGTATCGAGCGATTGTTGAATCAACCGACTGGTCGGTCATCGAAGAATTGTCCGGTATTGGCCAAGCGGAAATCGTCTCGCTGGCTGATCGAATGGCTTCTACCAACAAGATCATCGCGTGCTGGGCAATGGGTCTGACGCAGCATCACAATGCAGTCGCGACGATCCGCGAGTTGACCAATCTGATGTTATTACGTGGTGCAATTGGGAAGAAAGGAGCTGGTCTTTGCCCAGTTCGAGGGCACAGTAATGTTCAAGGGGATCGAACGATGGGCATCTGGGAAAAGATGCCCGACTCGTTTCTCGATCGTCTGGGTGAACGATTCCATTTTGTGCCGCCCCGAGAGCACGGTGCTGATTCGGTACAGGCGATTCAGATGATGCGTGAGGGGCTTATACACGTTTTCGTTGCCTTGGGAGGCAACTTCCTCTCGGCATCCCCCGATACTCATGCAACGGCAGAAGGGCTTCGACACTGTCAGTTGACAGTCCAAATATCAACAAAGCTCAATCGATCACATCTCGTCACAGGTGCTACTGCTCTCATTCTGCCCTGTCTTGGTCGGACAGAAAAAGATGTCCAGAAGGCGGGACCACAGTTCGTGACCGTTGAAAACTCGATGGGTATTGTGCATGCATCTGCGGGTACGGCGACACCGATCTCCTCTCAATTGCTGAGCGAGCCAGCAATTATTGCACAAGTGGCAACGAGCGTGTTTGGTTCCGACGATGCAGTCCCATGGAAATGGTTGGTTGAGGACTACGATCGAATTCGCGATGCGATTGCCGATGTCGTGCCAGGGTTTGAAGGGTTCAACCAACGGATTCACGATCCGGGTGGCTTTGTGTTGGACAATCCGGCCCGTCGGGGGAAGTTTACTACACCTGATGGTAAAGCTCATTTCAGTTTAGAACCAGTCAACGCAGCGACTGTACACGGAGATGAACTGCTCCTGATGACTATTCGGAGTCACGATCAGTTCAATACAACTGTGTATGGGGACGATGATCGCTATCGAGGGATTTATGGAAGCCGCCGGGTTGTCTTCTTGAACCGAGATGACATGGCTGAGCGCGGACTTCAAGCAAAGGCCCTGGTCAATCTCGTTGGACGTCACGGACGGGTGGCGTCTCGGTTCTGGGTTGTGCCTTACGATATTCCCAGGGGGTCTGCAGCGGCTTATTTTCCTGAGGCAAACCCACTCGTTCCACTCGACGAGACAGCTGAAGAGAGCAACACCCCGATCTCTAAGTCAATTCCGATCACCATTTCTCCTTGTACAGCGCCGAAAGACCCTCGCCTTTGAACGCGGTTATTACATTCCAGACGAGTCAATGAGACTCAGAATCAGTGGATCATGAGATTCGATTTGCGCGTTTTATCCTTGCTGCAGGTGCATTTTTCCGCCGTCGACCAACTTGAGTTCGAATAAGTCGATCGCGAGTAGAGACGCACTGAGTTAGGATGGTTAGGATCACGCACTCTGCAGCGGTCGTGTTCTTTTAACCCAGACAATCCAACGATGGCCGGGGCCAGGTCATTACACTACAATTTCTGATAGATGTACTGGAATTTGGTGAACTTCAACCTTGGCAAAGCATCAGCGAATGGATAAGCAATCGAGCGTCCCACAGGAGGGAGGCCCTGAGGCAATCCTCCTCTGCAATGACCTAATCTTCCAATCGAAAATTACGGGGACCGCGCGTGCTCTCGGACTCCGGATGATGGTCGCCGGCCAACCGAAGCTTGCTCAGACCATGCTGGAACAATGGCAGCCTCGGCTCGTCATCGTTGATCTTGCCGCCGGAGAACTAACCAGGCCGGAGGCGATTATGGCCTACCGGCAGCTGGTCCCTCAGGCACGATTTCTCGCCTTTGGATCCCATGTCGAGACGGAGACGCTCCAGTTAGCGCGTGATGCTGGTTGCGATCCCGTGATGCCCCGAAGCAAGTTTAGTGCAACCCTGCCGGAACTGCTGGAGCGTTATCTCGAGATACGATCTGATTGATATGACTGAAATTGCTCTAGGAAGTCTTTATATGAATCCTCAGCCAACGGGATTACGCTGATAATCCTGGTTCAGGATATCCGTTTGACAAGTGGTAAGTTTGGGTTCGGAACGGAGTGAGTGTGGAACGGAGTCAGCCGGATCCTCAGGGTTGAACCGGAGCTCTCGTAAACAAGTTCGAAACGCTCCGATGAGAGCTCCACGATCGTGCTAGAGCTTTTCGATCCGAAGGCTTACTTGAGTCGAAAGAAGGCTACTACTTAAGAATAACAGGAAATTTGATGTATTTGGATCTATATCAAATTTGGCTGATTAGTCATGGAGATTAGAGCCCCAGGAGCTTTGAAACTCTCCTGAGGCATCGGCAGGTGTCAGTGGTTGTAATGAGGCTCGCAGAGCATCAGTGGTCTCGGAGCATGGAATAGACTTGATCCATCGTCAGACGGAGTGCCCAAGCTCTTGAATCACTGCTCGAGATGTGATCGAGGTTAGACATCGTCCGTCGGAGGATTGACATTGCCGTCCGTGGAAGCTCTTCACAGTTGTTCAAGATATCCTGGCAAGCCTCTTGGTAGATTCGTGCACAGCCTTCGGGATCCCCCGCGTTATACATCGGGGCTCCTTTACGAATCGCACCCTTGATTCGTTGTCGAGCGTCGCCGACACTCATCTGTCCGGATTCCGAATCATCGGGAGGGAGCAAGACGGTGTCAATAACATGGATGACGCCGTCAGTGGCTTCGAGATCGGCTTGAAGGATTCGGCTTTTGTTGACCTGAGCGCCGATTGCTGTCAGTTTAAAGCTAACTTGAGGGCCAGCGAGTGTGGTTGCGCGACGTGTATTGAGAGCTTGGTCAGCGTAGACTCGCCCCGGGATAACATGATAGGTCAAAATACGGGCCAGTTGTTGACGATTCTCGGGCTTCAAGAGTTCGGTCACCGTATCACCGAGCTTAGCGAACGCTTCATCCGTCGGCGCTAGAATGGTTAGAGGCACAGAACTATTGTTAATCGTATCGAGTAAGCCTGCAGCAATCACAGCCTGGACTAACGTGCTGAATTGCCCGGCATCTTGAGCAGTTTCAACGAGAGTTGATGTTGATGGTAGTAAGACGGTATCGATGACGTGGATAATCCCATTGTCACACGAAATATCGGTTTGAATGACATGAGCGTTATCAACATCGATCCCGTCCAAGGAAGCCTGGAGATTAATTCGCTGACCATTCACGGTTGTCGCGCTTGTCTCCCCGATCAAATCACTTGCGCGGAGGCGTCCGGGGACGACATGATATGTCAGAATCGACCGCAGCGTTTGACGGTTCTCAGGCTTCAATAGTTCTTCCACATCGCCGCCCAGGGCTGCAAATGCATCATCAGTAGGTGCAAATACGGTAAATGGTCCTGGGCCAATTAACGTCTCAACGAGGTCGGCTGCTTTTACGGCAGAGACAAGTGTGTTGAATGACCCGGCACTTACTGCCGTTTCTACGATGTTATCGGCTCGAGTAGGTACTGCAGATGCCACTGCAAGTACCAGTGTCAAGGTAAAAGAACGTTGGAACGTCATTGAGTTGACCCCTCAGAATGGTGGAGAGCGGCGGCGTATTGATTGAAACACCCGCAAATCCGCTTTAGTAAATAGTAGACTTTGCCAACGAAATGGAGTTCGCTGCACTTTCAAGGGCGGATTCATTTAAGTACCTTTTTCGTGCTAGCGTAGACGCTGGCAAAACTTGTACTACAATATTGGTTCCCAGCAATAAAGCAATGTTAATATGCTCGTGATTATTAGAATAACGCACTTGTCCTCGTTGTCAATTGCATCCCCCGAAGGTCAAATTTTCATTAATATTTATTGATGAATGTCCAATACATTCCCGTTGTATAGGAAGAGATTTCGGATGAAGAGGGAGAAGGCGACCCGAATCAGAACCGTTGACGCCGGGGAAAGTTTATGCGCGAATATTCAAATCGCGCATAAAACTGAAGGCGGCCGGGGAGACCGAGGGTCTTTTGGGCTTCCAAGAGCTGGCGGAGCCGAGTAGATGCACATTCCGGACATGGTCCTCTCCACACCGGTCGCGGCAACGACGGGAGCAGTTGCGCTGGGGGGGATTGGTTACGCGTTAAACCGCCTTGAAGATAGGCTCCGTGATCGGACGACGGTGATGATGGGAGTAATGTCTGCATTCGTTTTCGCGGCGCAGATGGTCAATTTCCCCGTCTTCGTGCTACCGGCTTCAGGTCATCTCATTGGGGGCGTTCTTGTCACCGTGATGCTCGGCCCTTGGGCCGGTTCAGTCGTCATCGCAGCCGTGTTACTGGTCCAATGTATTTTGTTCCAAGATGGAGGAGTCTTGGCTCTCGGGGCAAATTGGGTCAATCTCGGCCTCATTACTTGCCCGGTCGCCTATCTGATTTATGAGCCGATCCGGAAGAAGATCGGTGGCCAAACCGGTTTGTTGATTGGCGCAATGGCAGCTTCATGGTTCTCAGTCCTGCTTGCGGCGGGCGCCTTCGCCATAGAGTTCGCCGCTTCGGGGCACTGGAGCGCGTTTCCAAGAGTCCTCACACTGATGGTCTTGGTACACTCCGTCATCGGAGTCGGTGAGGCAGTCATCACCGGATTGGTGATCCGTTCTCTTCTGACAGTACGTCCCGACCTCTTCCCAAATATGACTCAAGGCGAGATCGAGGACGAACATTGGGGGCGGGTTGCAATTGCAGGGATCTTGGTTGCTATAGCGGTTGCGCTCTTTCTTGCGCCGATTGCTTCTCCACTCGATGACGGCTTCGAGTTTGTGGGTGGTGAGTCCGGGTTGCTTGATCATGAAGTTGGAC
>CAZEAN010000047.1:0-44648 GCA_964510225.1 uncultured Isosphaeraceae bacterium | reverse complement strand
ACCGCCGTCAGCACGAGTAAAGCAAAGATCCATCCCCAATAAAGCGTCCAAAACACAGATGGAACACTAGTCCCTGTAATCCAATTCTTGGGGTGATAGATGACTTGAAGCGCTATGAACAACACCACGACGCCGATAATCGCCGGGATGATGAGGAATTTCCCTAATAGTAAGACATACTTACGCAGCTTAGAGAATGCGAGCGCACTAAAGAGCATCATCATCGCGGCGCCCGTGAGCCCCGCAACCCAACGCCCCGCCGCGTTCTGCAAGAAATCAAACATCGCTTATTTGCTCTCGTCTTGTCCGGAGTTGTTAGCCGTTAGAACACGACCTGATAGCACTTACTCGTGCTAACCACTCCACTGGGCAACGATCATAAACGTGAGAACAGAGATCACGAGTGACACCGAAACTAAGATCGAGACGATCATTAGCATCGACGGTCCGTCAAGTGGCTGCAACGACTGTTGTTTCGAACCGCGATGGTCATCCTCAGGAAGAAAGACATCCGGATGTTGGTTGCGATTCTCAATCCAACCGTAGATTTCCTCAGTCCATCGAACAAGTCCTTGGGGATCTTCTCGGAACTGCCCTCGGAATCCGAGCGTCACGCAAAGATAAAACGTCTCGATGGCATCGGTGTCATTCCGCCGCTGCGCAAGGGGAGCAACTCGATAAAACTGGTAAGCACCACGACGATCCTGATAGAAGACCCATTCAAGAATGTAGTTTTTCCATTCCTCCGCATGAACCCAACTTGAATTAATGAGGACTTCGTCGATCCAATACACAAGGGCGTGACGCGCCAGATCAAACCGCTCGGTGAGATCCCGGTCATGTTCGGCGCGATGCTGTGCCTCGTCGAAGAGCGCGAGGAGTTCATCGCGCTCTTCCCGAAGTCCTGGATGGGTGCCGCTCGCTAGCCTTTGTTGAAAATCAATCAAATGCTGGACGATTGGACCAATGAGTCGGGCAAAATCTTCAGTCATAGAAGCTATGAGATTACATAGAGTGCGAATTGGAGGTGAGTCGTCCGCGCGAGGCTCTTAATTGGTAGTGAGATCGATCGATCATCGAGAAAAGAACCATCATTGAGGTTCATGCGAACACCCAGGCTATGGGATTCGAGCACATGACGCCAGGCGGCCCCTTCACGATCGAGGTGAAAGTAAACCAAGTTGTCGGCGTTCGGAAGCGCTTGAGGTAGTCGTGCGACCGGCTCGAATTTTAAGCCGGGCAATCGTTCTTGGTAATAGCGCTCGACCATCGAGGCGCTCCCAATTTTAAGATCGAGTCGATTCATCAGCTTGACACAGTCGTCTTGGCTTAGATCAGTCCGTACTGCCAGGTACAACGAGCTGTTCGAAGTCAGCCAGCGGTCTTCCACCGTCAACTCGAGACGTTCGCTCGTTCCTGCTCGGATGAACTCAAGTCGAACAAATGGGTCCCTGGGGACGTTTCCGAGGGCTTCATCAATATAGCTGATGACAGTCCGAAAGCAGGCACCGAGATCCTCATGGTTGTAGGGTGGCATATTAGGAGGACGACGTTCTGCCGTAAAAATTGCCAACTCACCAGCGGTTCGGCAGAGTTCAGCGTAGATTGTCAGGGGCGTAAGTCCTCGGATGTAGCCAATTGCTTCCAGATGGGAAAACACCCCATTGATTTTGCTGAGGATGAGCATGGACTGAGCGTCTCCCGGAACTCTGCTCTCGAAACTGATCCGGCGATCGATCAGACGAGCCGAGAGCGTCTCAATAATTCCTCCGACTCGGTAGTGGAGAGCTTGGACACGTTGCCAGAGCGGCGGCCAGCCATCGATCGCAAGCAAGGGAGGAACAAAGGCACGGTCGAGTTGGGGTGTTGCCTCTGATTTTGCAGAGCGGGACACTTTGGCGATCGGCAAAACCTCGTAACCGGTCTGGTCCTGCCCAGAGACGAGGAGCTTCGCGCGGACTCGCCGGAATTCGATCATTTCTAATTGGCTGCCGGTGTTGTCGTCTTCGATCTCGGTCGATTCGAGCCAATATCTAGGTCCATCACCCGTGGGTTGAGGTTCTACATTAGCTCGTCCACGGTGCAGCGATGGTATCGCGAGGTACAGGATCGTCTCGCTCGACCGTGTAAGTGCAGACTTGAGGTTGATCGTCTCGACTTCGGTGTCGTCGGGGATCGAGATCCGGGTTCCGTCTTTGAAACGAGCCTCACAAGATCTCACAACTCCTTCGAAGTTACTTATCGCTTCCCGATCAAGGCGGATCCGCCGGAATCCCCAGTTAAACGGGTGATTCCAGTCTTCAGCGGCGCGGAGATCCTCAGTGATCGCACGCTCAGCGGCTTGGAAGTGATGGGGTTTCAGAAACATCCCCTCATACCAGTAGACTTTCCTACCGGGCATCGAATACTCCTGGCTTCAATGTGCCCTACGTTCCAGAGCGCGCCGAATTGTTCAGAATGAGTGACAGCATAGCCGAGTCGTCGACCAATCTAAATGAGGGCGCTCGCAACTTCGATGGAAGATACTCTTCCGGGATGTTGACGGACAGATTCCTCGTACATTGCTCAGTTTCGACAAGTTCTTCAACAATTCAACCATTTCACCTTGGCCATCGTTCGGATCGAATCTTGGCACGCTCGTCAACCGTCGGCATCCAGGGTACCGGTATCCAAGCTTACTCTTCTCCCTGGAGCGATCCTGAGGCGTCTTATTCCTATCTTTCGCGCATCTTCTGAGGCGCTCCAACGTTAATACTAATGGGTACAGAGTTTCGACGGTTCCCTAATCGCGGTTACCGATCGTTCCCAATTCTTCTAGGCACACGTGATGCTGGTGATTCGATGACGAAAGATTATATGACATTGGATGGTCGGCCCCAATCAGCTTCTCGGCCTGTGTATTCCAAGGCAGATCGCTCTAAGCAGATCCTCAGTGGAACGACCACGGGGCTGGCGATCCTCCTCCTGATCTGGCTTGCTGTGACCCCATTCCTCAGTTCGCCGCTTCGGATGAATGGGATCGCAATCACGATGGTTCCGCGGGAACTTATGCAGAGTATTCCGCCGCTTCTATCCACCAGTGGCCGTTCGTTGGGGAACATGCTCTTTGGCGAGCGAATGCTCTCCGCGGACACGCTTGCCGAAGTTGAACGGCATGTCGAGGAAGGTCCAGCACCGACGCTCCGAAAACCACGGATTATCACGCTCGTCTCGGTAGGGATTGCGGCGGAGGATGGTGATGGCACAGAGATTTTCTTTTTGCAACCTGGTGCTGATTCGGCTCTCTCTTCGTCCTCTCTTCGTGCCGGGCAGTTCTTCGATCTTTTGAGCAATCAAGAGAATGGCCGAGGCCCAACACTGGTGATCCTTGACGTTGGGCATTTGGATACGGACCGGCACCTCGGTGTCTTTGGTAACGGATTTTTTGAGCACCTTAGTAAGTTCGTCTCCGATAAAGGAAATCTGGTCGTTCTTGCGTCCAGTGGACCAGGCCAAATCAATTGGAGTGCCGAACCGTTCGGACGTTCGATCTTCGCCGAGGCCGTAGCACGATCGAGTCAGTGGGGAACCGGAACGGCGTACTCGCTTTTCGAAGATGTCGCTCACCAAGTCGCTGCCTGGTCACTTGAGTTTCGACATGCAGAGCAGACTCCGATCCTTCTCGGGAATCTCTCACTCGCTCGAAAGTTGCGGCTCCCTGCGAGGCAGGGTATGCCTCCTTCTGACGAAGCCAGCTCACCCGAGGTACTCCCAGAGGACCTTGCCAGACTTCTAATTGAAGCCTGGAAAGACCACGAACGACATGCTAAATCCCAACCTTATCAGCGTTCACCGATTCGATGGCGGACCTACCAATTGGGACTTCTCCAAGCAGAACAGTTGATCCGGGTCGGCCGTTTTACTGATGCCGAGCAGAAATTGCGAGAAACCGTTTGGTCGGCCCGTCCGGCCTCGACGGCTGGGCTTGATCAAATCTCGCTCGCTATCCTGGAAGACCAACTCCCTGAAAGTAGCCGTGATCGTCTCGTTAATTACCGCGAGACACTCCGAGAACTCGAAGAAGCAGCCTTTAGCGTCAATCTCGGCTCGTCCGATCAGGGTCTGAACGCCACTGACGATCCAAGCAACGAAGGCGAAGGAGAGGCCGTTGGTCCAGGTCCAAACGATCCTGGCGGAACCACGCGAAACCCTCTTCGAGAATCATTATCGACCGCGCCCCCTGCCGAGGGCCGTTTGGTCGATCGCTATCGCATCTTCGTAAACAATGGCGGTGAGTCCGAAGAACTTCGACCGCGACGTGTTGATGCCATCCGATTCGCGCTTGATGTGGCCAAGCAGGGCGAAGTGGCAGCTGCTGTCGATGGGCAACTGATCGAATGGGTCCGCGCAGAAGTCGAGGAGGGAGATCGACTCCGACTTGAAGCGCAAGACCTTGTTTTTAGTCAAAGGGCGGAGGATTTCGCAACAGCCCGAGACTTGCTTAGTGAGGCAAACAGACACTACGAAAATGCAATCGACATTGCCAAGCCCCTTGAGCGTGCGCTAAACCTCTTAAACACGCTCCGACACGATCTTCCCTATTACGGATCTTGGCTCGCCTCGACCCCTAGCGGGTCGACGACTCGCCTCAAAACGCTGCTGACCGATGCAAAGGCACTTGCTGATGCAATCGAGTCCAAGGCAGGATCAGACCCTTTGGGAAAGGTTGAGGCAAGTCTCGCTCAAGTTACAAGGGAATTCGAGGCCCTGGAGTCGCTCTTTAAGAGCGCGGTTGAGACCGCGAAATCGGATGCGAGCCTTCCCGATTGGCGGGTATTGGATGCGATTCTACAGGTTCCCTACATCGCTGCCGAGACTCGGATCAGACTCTTGGAGCGGATCCGCGACCCCTCCCTCTCTTTAATCGCGGAGTCAACGCGACGGTCTGCAGGGACATCGATCGAACCTAATCCTGACACGAGCTTTTGGAAGCGCGCTTTAGGGCTTTCCGAACTTGAAGCGGGGCTTCTCGCACTCGGCGGGTTTGAAACCGATGAACTTCTTGACGATCTCGATGACGCCAGAGCCTGGAAGAATGATCTAGCACGAGCCTTCGCAGCGATGGCTCGGTTCTCAAGCCAAGTCCAGGAGCTTCGTCGAACCCATCTTGATGCGACAATTTCGGAGAAAGACCTAGACTTGGTCTCTCGAAAAGACGGGCTTATCCGAATCCTCCCAGTCCCGAAACAGGTGGCACGTGCTGAACTGCGATTGGGACATGACTTCCAGGAGTTGATGGTCTGGCAGGCAGAACGTGCAGCGGAAGATCTCGATCTGAATACAGCGAATGCCGCGCTCCGGATCGCACGCCGTGCAACTAGTGTGGGCCCCGAACAGTTCGCACAAGTCCAGCGACTTATCGATACACGAGCGCGTCAGTTGTCCAACGCAATCGCGGTGCGAAATAACAACCCCGCAAACGCGGCAACAGTCGAGCCGATCCGAGTCACAGTGAACTCGCCAGCCGATGTAGACCTCCCTGAAGGTCGGGGAGTCTTAATCTTGAGGTCGGAGAGCGGAGCCAGTGTACCTCTCGACGAGTCAAGCCGAGCAACTGCAAGTATTGAGGTTCCGCTCAACTCCGAACAGCAACTCCCTCCCCTCAACCTCTACAGCCTGGAATCAACCACCATCCAACCGATCGTCTTCTACCGAGGAGCGATCTTCGTTGGGCAGATTGCTGCAGTCTCCTCAAGTGAGCAAGTGAGGGTCTCGATTCACCAACGCTACACCAGGGCTCGTTTGAACGATGTTACCGGCCTCGTTCCTGACGAGAAAGGTAAAATCACGATTCCCGATCAATTTGCGTTGCCTGACCATCAATTCCGAGGTTACCTCCTACCGAACGGGACACTCGACTTTAGGATCGAGTTAACGAATCAGACAACGGAACCCTTGACCGCTGTCGTCGTACGTAAACTGAGTCTCGGCCGTACCTATGTGAGTGACCCTGTAAAAATCCCGCCGTTGGAGACAATCCCCGAGGCCGATCTCGGCCGGATCTTAAGTGTCGATTTCCCAGAAGACGGTAGCAATATCTCGATGGAGATCGAGGTCCACGAAGGCGGTTCGAACGGTCGACTATTGGCAAGGATGCAAAACGTTGAGTTCATCGTACTTAATCCGAAGGATTACATTACGCCGATTCCGTTCCGGGTAGGCAACGATATTGGAATGCAAGTCTACCATAAAAATATCCAAGCTGGCACAGCCCCAACACAAGTTGAGATTGCCGTTGAACCATCGGGAAATTTCCTGGAGCTCGGAACTCCTCGCGCCGGTTTAATTCCGGTTGGTAGCTCTGGGTACTACCGCTATCGGTTGATCAGACCCACCGGGAAGATGAAGTTTACGTTGACGATCGACGGGATCACTCAAGCATACGAAGAGGAGCATCTCTTAAGTGAGCTCACTAAAGAGCAAGATCTTCCTGAAGAAGGTGACCCCAACGTCGTCCCGAAAGGTGACTTCAAGAATCCATGACGTAAAGAGGATTGGTGTTTCTGAACTAGTGACACTTCCTCACCCGTAAGCATGTAGTTCGATGTTGTCCGATTCGCCGGGGGATCCCCACATGGGTTGGGGATCTGCCGACGGCGATGGCCCAAAAAAGTCTGGGTGCCCTCTTGCCTCCACGCCTCCTTGACGAGTATTCTGCGATCATTGCTGTTAAACAGAAAATGGACAAACAGCAATCCTACCCGCTATAAAGTCGATCCACTCCTTGATTTCACAACCAGATTGATCCGGGTCGTTGTCTGACCAGTTGAGATTCGCAGCGCTGTAGCTACTGCTGAGTCAGTCATTCGCTGGACAGCAAGGGTAACTCGAGCGATTGCTCGATCTCGACGGACTTCGACTGGGATGGATCAAGCCTTAGACTTCATCCCCAAACCGCAGAACCAACCGCGCTTTATTCCGCTACGTTACGTAAGGAGACACCCCGATGATCCCCCGGTTTCCCTCGATCAAGCGACGTGGTTTTCTGACTGTCGGTGCCTGCGGATTCGGGCTGACGCTCAGCGAACTCTTTCGGGCTCAGGCAGCCGCAGAGCAAAAAGACTACGGCCCGATCGAGGCCAAAGCAGATTCGGTCATACACATCTTCCTCCCCGGCGGGATGGCCCACCAAGAATCGTTTGATCCCAAGCCATTTGCCCCGATCGAGTACCGCGGCGAGATGGGCCAAGTTGAGACCGTTCTTCCCGGTGAACGCTTTAGTGAGACTCTCCCGAAGGTCGCCGGCATCGCTGACAAACTTACCGTGATCCGCTCGATGACTCACGGTGAAGCTGCGCACGAGCGTGGTACACACAATATGTTCACGGGCTATCGACCGAGCCCTGCCCTCCAATATCCGAGCCTTGGCAGCGTAGTCGCGCACGAATACGGCCCAAGAAACAATCTCCCTCCTTACGTGTGCATCCCTAACCAGCCTAATGAGTACGCAGGCACGGGATATCTTAGCTCGGCTTATTCAGGATTCAGTCTTGGTGCTGATCCTGCAAGCAAGAACTTCCGTGTCCAGGATCTTGATCTCCCCGGCGGTGTTGATGAGTCGCGGTTCGCAACACGTCGCTCGGCTCTTGAGGCCGTCAACGCCTACTTCCAAAATCGGGAACGTGCCGATTCGATGAGCGCGATGGATACGTTCTACGATCGGGCTTACAGCTTGATCAGTTCTCCCGCTGCAAGGGAAGCGTTTAACATCGCTGCGGAACCGGAAGCGATCCGTAACGAGTACGGGATGAATCAGGCTGGACAGCGGATGCTGATGGCTCGTCGACTCGTCGCCGCGGGTGTCCGGATGGTCACGCTGACCTACGGTGGTTGGGATATGCACAACCGGATCACCCAGAGCATGAAGCGTCAGATGCCCGCATTCGATCAAGCCTTTTCGGCATTGATCACGGACCTTGATCGACAAGGGCTTCTCGAACGGACTTTAGTGATGGTTTCGAGCGAATTCGGCCGAACACCGAAGATCAACGGTAACGCGGGCCGAGACCATTGGCCGAAGGTCTTCAGCGTCGTCCTTGCTGGGGGTGGTCTAAAGGCTGGATACATTCACGGCGCAAGCAACTCCACAGCCAGTGAGCCAGATCGGGATCCTGTTGGCCCCGAGGACCTCGCAACGACCGTCTACAACCAGCTTGGGATCGTCGCTGACAAGGAACTCATGGCGCCTGGTGATCGACCGATCGAGATTGTTGACGGCGGCAAGGTTGTCACGGACCTCCTCGCTTAATCAAACGACACCGGGGAACCTGCGAACCGACCTCCCCAGGATTCTGGGATGAATCCCATCGTCGATCAAAAAGTCGGCACACGCTTCATGGTCAGAAGATGTGCCGCTCGCCGACTCTCCAACAAATCGAAGTAGCATCGAGAAGATTCTCCGTATACGGGTGCTACTTGAGGTTTCAACGCGGCTTCTTTGACGAGGTTTTCGGTCTCTTCCTTTGAGTGGGGACTGGCACGCCATCGCACAAACCCTAGCGCAATTATCAAGAGGATCACCATGTACTGGGTTCGACTGACACTCCTAGCCAGTGTTCTGCTGATGATTGGTTCGATCGCGAAGGGATCGGCACCCGTTCTCAATACAGTACAGCCCGCAGGAGGGCAACGCGGTACCCAGGTGCAGCTAACTCTCTCAGGTGATCGCCTCGGTGATGCTCAAGAATTACTCTGGTACCAAGAGGGGATTGCAACGATCGATCTCGAGCCGACCGATAATAAGACTGTCAAAGCAACCGTGGAGATTGCACCAGATGCTCGACTAGGGCTTTATGATTTCAGGATCCGGACGGCCACCGGGATCAGCCATCTCCGGACCTTTAGCGTCGGTGCCTTCAAAGAGGTCACCGAGGTCGAACCAAACAATGACTTCGAGAACCCTCAACCCATTGAACTTGGCGTGACCGTAACGGGTGTTGCCCAGACCGAGGACGATGACTACTTCGTAGTCGAGGTAACCAAAGGTCAACGCATCAGTGCTGAGGTTGAAGGGATCCGATTGGGCAAGACCCTCTTTGATCCATACGTCGCGATTCTGAATGACCGTCGTTTCGAGCTCTCAAGGAGTGACGACGCCCCCTTGGTCCATCAGGACGGAATCGCTCAAGTAATCGCGCCCGACGACGGCCGTTACATTATCCAAGTCCGTGAGAGTGCCTACCAAGGTAACGGAAACTGTCACTACCGACTCCACGTTGGATCCTTTCCTCGTCCCCGAGCCACCCTCCCCGCTGGAGGTCCGCTCGGAGAGACAATCGAAGTTGAATGGATCGGTGATGTCGCTGGAAACCGGACTGAGGCGATCACTCTTCCTCGAGAACCTAATCCAGAGTTCGGGCTCTTGGCCACTGAAGGAGAGAGTGTTGCTCCTTATCCGAACGAGTTCCGCTTGAGTTCATTCGGCAATGTGATTGAAGCTGAGCCTAACGCCTCACACGAGGATGCAACACCGTTCGAGGCACCGATGGCACTGAATGGAGTCATCGGTGAGGCTGGTGACTCTGACCATTTCCAATTCAACGCGAAAAAAGGGCAGATCTTCGATGTCCGCGTCTTCGGTCGATCGATCCGATCGCCAATCGATGCTGTGCTCTGGGTGGCAAAGAAGGGCGGCGGCAATATCGGCGGCAATGACGATAGTAATGGTCCCGATAGCTACTATCGCTTCACTGCCCCAGAAGATGGTGACTACGTCATTGGGATCCGCGATCACCTGGGAAAAGGTGGACCCACCTACGTATACCGGATCGAAATCACTCCTATACAGCCTGTGCTGACACTTCGACCCCAAAATGAGAATCGACAGATTGGTGTGATCACGGCAGCAGTACCGCAAGGGAACCGTCTCGCACTCTTGTTAAATGCTGGACGCGCTGATTTCGGTGGTGACTTGCTGCTCGACGCCCAAGACCTCCCCAAAGGAATGCACTTCGACGCTGATACGATGGCTGGTAACCTCGGTACGATGCCGATCTTATTCACTGCCGAGCCGGAGGCACCTATCGCGGGGAGTCTTGCTTCAATCGAGGGGAATCATTCTGATCCTGACACGACGATTCCGTCACAGTTCAATCACACCGTGGAGTTGGTGCAAGGCCGTAACAACATCCCCTTCTGGACACGCGAAGTCGATCGCCTTGCTGTCGCGGTCGCGGAAGCAGCACCCTACTCCATTGACCTTGTTGTCCCGAACGTACCGATCGTTCGAGGTGGGGTGATGAATCTGAAGGTGGTTGCGACTCGAGCCGAGGGCTTTTCGGCTCCGATCTCTGTCCGACTTCCCTGGAATCCGCCCGGAATCGGATCTTCCCGGAGTATCTCCATTCCCGAAGGACAAACCGAAGCCCTCATTCCGATCAATGCAAACGGGAACGCACCACTCCAGACATGGAAGATCGTGGTCAATGGATACGCAAACGGTCCCAGCGGGCCCCTCGTTGTTAGCACTGACTTGACACCTCTTAGAGTCGCCGAGAGGTACCTAAGCCTCAATTTTCAACGAGCAGCCGCGGAACAAGGCCAAGAAACACCGCTCCTCGTTAACTTCACGCACCAGTCTCCGTTCGAGGGTGAAGCAAAAGTCGAACTCATCGGACTCCCCAACGCAGTCACCACAGAACCGGTGATGATCACCAAAGAAACCGATGAAGTAATCTTTCCGATCAAGATTGGTTCAGAGTCACCAGCGGGAACACACAAGAATCTCTTTTGTCGGATCACGATTATGGAAAACGGCGAACCTGTGGTTCACCAGATCGGATCGACCGAACTCCGAATCGACAAACCTTTACCGAAAGAAGAAGCAACTCCCTCGGGTGATTCCTCAGTGGCCAAAGCAAGTGCTGAGGAGCCTGCACCGAAGCCCACAAAACCACTCAGTCGACTCGAACAGCTCCGGCTCGAACAACAAGAACGGAACCAATCACGACAGCAAGCCGGCGGCCAAGAGAATTGACTTCGGGCTTCCCGCCCTCAATGACAGACACAGGACTGATGCAGCCGACGACGAATCAACGACGCAATTTGAAGGAGAAATCACCTTGACCAATCTCGCATCGACACGCGTTGCGCTTGCGAGTGCACTCGTGTGCTTTGGCCTTGTTTGCCCTTCTTACGGTTCAGAAACCAAAGTCACTGAGCTTCACGTCTTTCCGCAACAGATTAAGTTAACGACTGATCGTGACCAACAGTCGGTCGTGGTGCAGGCTCGCTTCGAAGACGGTATCACAAAGGATGTCACTTCGTCCACTACCTTCAAACTTGATAACCCGTCGTTGGTGGAGATCGATCAAGCGACATTCCTGCCGAAGTCCAACGGTAACACAACACTTCACGTGTGCTTTGGTGATCAGACCGCCACGCTCCCTGTACAAGTAGAGCGAGCGGACGAACATCCCTCGTTGCGTTACCGGCTCGACATCATGCCAGTCTTCATGAAAGCAGGGTGCAACACCGGGAGCTGTCACGGCGCGGCTCGGGGCAAGGATGGGTTTCGACTCTCCCTCTTCGGGTTCGATCCCGAAGGCGACTATCAGCGACTTCTCTACGAGATGCCAGGGCGTCGTGTCAATCTTGCGATTCCCGCCGCGAGTACCCTGTTGGAAAAAGGTTGTGGTGCGGTGCCACACTCAGGGGGTCAGCGTTTCACGCCCGAGAGTCCTCTGTATCAGACCCTCCACGAATGGATCGCTGAGGGTGCGCCGAATGATGATGTTGAAACACTCCCGACAATTACCAATGTTTCCATTTACCCAGAACAAGCGGTTCTCGACGGAAAAGGATCGACCCAACAGCTCACAGTTCTTGCACAGTACTCAGACGGAACCGATCGCGATGTGAGCGATCTCGCGGTCTACCTCACCAACAACGAGAATTCAGCAGCGGTCGATCAAGCGGGGTTGGTGACCGGAGGTGAGCGCGGAGAAGCGTTTGTGATGGCGCGGTTTGACACCTTCACTGTCGGGACACAATTCCTCGTCCTCCCCAAAGGGCTTGAGTTCACGTATCCCGAAGAACAAGAAGTCAATTACATTGACACTCTTGTTGCCAATAAGCTCCGAAAGATCCGCGTCGCACCGTCGGGGCTTTGCTCCGACGAAGTTTTCTTACGTCGCGTCTCCATTGACCTTGTTGGCTTGCTCCCCACACCTGAAGAAACTCGTGCGTTCTTGAACGACCAAGACCCAGAGAAGCGATCGAAGAAAATTGACGAACTACTCTCGCGTAAAGACTTCTCTGAGCTCTGGGTCCAGAAATGGGCTGAGTTGCTACAGGTCCGAACAGTGAATAATCGGATCGAATACAAGGGGATGTACCTTTACTACAATTGGCTCGTCGAGCAGCTCTCAAATGACCTGCCGATGGACGAGATGGTGCAAAACCTCCTCGGTGCGAGTGGGGGCACGTTCCAAGAACCAGCGACGAACTTCTACCAAGGGACAAACGACCAAAAGCTCCTCGCGGAAAACGTTGCCCAGGTCTTCATGGGGATGCGAATTCAGTGTGCCCAATGCCATAACCATCCGTTCGATCGCTGGACCCAGGACGACTATTACGGCTTCGTGGCGTTCTTCTCTCAGGTTGGCCGAAAGCGGGGCGAAGACTACCGCGAGACCATCGTCTTCAATTCGGGTGGAGGTGAGGTCAAGCACCCAGTCGGAGGGCGGGTGATGCCACCTAAATTCCTCGGTGGCGAAACTCCTGACGTCAAAGGGAAAGACCGCCGAGTTGTGCTCGCCGAATGGCTCGCTTCACCCCAGAATGAATGGTTTGCCAAGAGCTTCGTCAACCGGGTCTGGGCTCACTTCTTTGGACTCGGAATTATTGACCCTGTTGATGACGTCCGTGTCAGCAATCCGGCATCGAACCCGGAACTACTCGATGCGATGGCTGATCGCTTCACCGAATCGGGCTATGATCTGAAAGCATTGGTTCAAGAGATTTGCAACAGCAACGCTTATCAACGTGATACAGTCCGAAACGAATCAAATGCACATGATGATGTCAACTTTGCCCACGCCAATCTCCGTAGAATTCAAGCAGAGAATCTCCTCGACATGATCAGTCAGGTCACGGCGACCACGGACAAGTTCCGGGGCCTCCCGGAAGGGGCTCGAGCAGTACAGATTGCCGATGGCCGGACCTCAACGTACTTCCTCCGCACATTCGGACGCGCCACTCGCGAGACTGTCTGCTCCTGTGAGGTGAAGATCGAGCCAACCCTCTCACAAGCACTCCACCTCCTAAACGGCTCAACCAGTAACAGCAAGATCCGACAGAGCCCTGTGGTGCCGGAACTCCTTGAGTCCGGTCTCTCCCCTAAAGAGATGATAAGCGAACTCTATCTTCGATGTCTGATCCGCCGCCCGACCGCCGAAGAACTCGCACAGCTCCTTCCCCTCTTCGGTGAAGGATCCGATCCTCGGCAAGGGCTCGAAGACACCTTCTGGGCACTCCTGAATAGTCGCGAATTCATCTTCAATCATTGATCCTTGAGGCAACCATGATCCGGCCAATCACTGGAACCAGCATCGGCCTGGTTCTCCTGCTCGGAGCCTCGGTGGCGGAACAGCTCCGGGCACAGGAGACAGCTCCAACTTACAACGACGTTACAACGAAGGTCTTCCGGTCGCGTTGTTTTACCTGCCACAACGCCGACAATCAGAAGGGAGGCCTTAACCTAACCACCTATGCAACTCTGATGGAGGGTGGTGGCTCAGGTCCTGTGATTGAGCCCGGTGACGCCGAGAATAGCTGGCTCTACCTTCTGGTTGCTCACGAAGAGACCCCGAAGATGCCTCCAAATGCACCTCGGATACCCGATCAGGAATTGGAGGTTCTGCGGGATTGGATCATCGCGGGTGCTCCCGAGTCTGCAGGGAGTGCCGTAACGTTGAAGAAAAAACCGAAGATGGAGTTTCGGCTCGATCCCGATGCGATCGGAAGACCTGCCGGAGATCCGGCTATGCCGGGCGCCGATGTCTCAACCGAACCGGTACTCATTAACCAGCGACCTGGGGCAATCCTTGCCCTTGCGACAAGCCCTTGGGCTCCACTCGTTGCCATTGGTCAACACCAACAGGTACTTTTATACGACCTTGACCAAGAATTACTGGTCGGTGTGCTTCCATTCCCTGAGGGTGATGTTCATGTCTTGAAATTCACAAGAGACGGTGAACTTCTCCTGGCGGGGGGTGGTCGTGGTGGCCAGTCCGGTCGGGTTGTTGTTTGGGACATCAAGTCGGGCGACCGAGTCATCGAAGTCGGTGATGAGTATGACCTGGTGCTCGGGGCAGACATTAGCCCTGACCGAACCCTCGTCGCACTCGGTGGGCCAAGTAAGGTTCTCCGAGTTTACAGCACGGGCGATAATGCACTGGTCTATGAGCAACGAAAGCATACCGAGTGGGTCACTTCCGTCGCCTTTAGTCCGGACGGTGTCTTGCTCGCCTCCGGGGATCGTAACGGTGGCCTCTTTGTTTGGGAGGCGTTCACCGGCCGAGAGTTCTATACCTTGGACGATCATAAGGAGATGATTACTGACCTGAGCTGGCGACTAGACTCAAACGTACTCGCATCCTCATCACAGGATACGTCAGTAAAGCTCTGGGATCTCTTTAAAGGGGAGAGGATCCGGAGCTTTAACGCTCACGGGGGTGGAACAACCTCCGTCCGGTTCGCCAAAGACGGCCGACTTGTCACTTCTGGCCGTGATCGAAGCGTTAAGCTCTGGGCACAAGACGGCAAGGAGATCAAGACCCTCCCGCGATTTGAATCGTTCGCGCTCCAAGCCGCTATCGCCGACGATGACACAACAATCGTCGCCGGCTCCTTCGATGGAGAGGTCCGCGTCTTCTCCGATGGGGATGTCGAGGCAAGCTCCGATCTGATCGCCAACCCAACTGCAATCCGAGATCGGCTCTCGCTGATCCGAGAACGACACAACGCGGCTCAACTTCGAGCCGACCAAGCGTTGGAGGAATTGAAACCCCTTCAGGAGGCACTCAGCGTTGCTCAACAACGAGTCTCCAGGGCGGAAGAAGCACTTAAAGCCATCGAAGCCGAAACTGCACCCCTGCAGAAGAAACTAGGTATCGCTCAATCTACACTTGAACAGGCAACCGCGAAGCTTCAGGAAGCAAGATCCGCGTACCTTCATGCGTCTGACCTTGACACGGAAGCACTAGCAGCCCTAGCGACTTCGACAACCAATGCAGTGACTCAAGCGAAACAGTTGAGGGAGTCGGTCGCCGCTGGGACAGTGGTGGACGAAGCCGAGTACAACAAAAGAACAACTGCACTTCAATCGATTGTGACCGCTTTAGCACAAGCAATCGAATCGGGATCGTCGATTCATACCACGAGTCAGGCTTTAGCGGCCGCAACCCAGAGACGGCGTGCGGCATCGACTGCACTGCGATCAGCAGAAGTCGAACTGGAAGAGGTAAGAGCGAGAGTCGCAACGGCTCGTGCGGCGCTCGACGAGTCCCTTGCCCAACGTGACCAGGCCGTCGCTGCTGTTCAAGCGCGAGAGCCGAGTGCCAATTCATTGGCGACTGCCGTAGAGGCATTGGAAGATCACCTCGACCGGCTCCAGGCTGAACTCGAAGCCCAAGAGGCTACGGCCTCCACCGGTTTAGAGGAATGACTCCCATCATTGGGCGTTGTACGGTCGCTGGCTCCACCAAATCCTAACGTGAATGACGGGGGAGCCAGTGTCTATCACCCTTGCGACATCTGCCACTATCTCATCGCTCCAGGCAGGTGGATGCCACATTCCTGCTTCCGACCTTGGAATCTGGTATCCCGTTCGGAGCCATCTTCGGCCGTAACTGGTCGGCTCGAATGGGCATCGCCAACCGTCATATAACCTTCTTCGAATAACGGATGATAGGGAAGATTGTTTTTCTTTAGATAAAGATGCATTTGAGCAGATGACCAATAGAGGATCGGTAAGATTTTAGCTCGTCCCGCATCGAAACTCACTCGATCTAGTGATTTCCGGAAGGACGTCTGAGTGGCGCGGAGACCTGCGAGCCAAGCGGTCGCTCTTAACCGGACCAGCGCTTCTCGGAGTGGGGCCACCTTGCGGATTCGGTCGTAGAGGTTTAGTTCGTCTACGTCGTCACTTTCCCAGAGTCGGCCGAGGGTCGCTTCCATCCGCGCGGGTGAGATCCGCGACTGAACGACATGAAGATTAAGATTGAGGCGATCCGTCAATTCTTCAGCAAATCGGTACGTCTCGGGAGGAAGGTAACCAGTATCAACCCAGATTACTGGGATCTCAGGTCTGACGCGGGAGGCCAAATGGAGCATGACCGCCGACTGGATCCCGAAGCTTGTGGTCATTACCAAACCGTCCCCGAATCGATCAACACTCCAATGCACCAATCCCAACGCACTCATCGCATCGATTTCAACCGACGTTCGAGTAACGTTCCGACTGATTGCTTGTGGCTGTTTCTTGGAGAGACCTGTTGGCACATCAAGGGTAAGCATAACCGGATTCTCCCGACTCGTTGGAGCAACAACTCCGGAGGAGTCTGACTCGTCTCCTCATCCTCGTTGTTGCTCCGGATTTCGTTGCGGAACCCGACATGCTCAATCCCGGGGCGTTTCATGATCGTGATCGTTGAGCTTGTCTCACCATCACGATACCGCACAGCTTTAGTTTGAATTATCAGCCGCTTTCCGTCGGATTTCATCGTCCACAGCGTTGAGATCCTCGACTAGTTCGTTGTCACTCGGAATCCGGATCTTGGAGATCTTCTTGGCGGTTTGGGAGTCGATCTCAGGCTCTCGAGGACTGACTGTCACGACAACATCAACAGGTCCCGCCGGGAGGTCGGTCGAAAAGGTCAACTTGAGGAGGCCATTTTCGTCGATTTCACCTTCGCTGGAGTAGGTTTTCATCAATTCAGCTCCTTTGTGTAAAGTGGGTGAGCCCCACAAGCGTAGCTTACTTTATGGGGCTCGATTCAAGATCAGTGGTAAATTGCGCCGGGTGAGTCCGAGGGCGTTGCAACGACCTCACGCTATGGTTCGGAATCGATCTTCTGGTAGATTGCTCCCCGTGGATAGAACGCATCCCAGCCGAACCGAAATGCAAGGTGGCTTCCCAACCTAAGCAATTGGTCCCCTCGGTCCGATACGAGTGCATCTTCCGTGACTCTCCAAGTCAGACCTCCTTCGTCGACGAGGGTGGTGCCGACTCGCTCGTCTAAGAGTCGGAACGTTCGATCACCACGCTTAAAGGCCCTTGCCTCCCCGATCAGTCCACGTTGCGCCACGAGGTTCCGTAGTGAGGGAGTGAGTTGACCAGGGACGGATCTCCGACCTTCTCGAGTGCCCGGGGTGAACTCGTGAAGCACCTCTAGCCGTTCCATAGTCGGCATCCCAAGGAGGATCTCCTCAGTTAGCTCTTCGGCGAGTTCGGGATGCTGGCTAATGACCTCGCGCACGTCCTCCGCTCTGAGATCGGCAGCGGTTTGGACAACGCGACCATTCCCCGTGAGACTCCGGAGCGATTCCTTCCAACGCTCCGGTAGTCCGACTGATCGCTTGGTATTCGGAGCCGCGATGACGACTGGGATGGATCCAATTTGATCGTTGATGATCCCTCCCTCCGATTGGATAGACTCCAAGGGATAGGCCTTGAACTCACCCCCAGCGGAAACGACAAAGATCCGTGCTTTTGATCGTTCGGGATCGTCTTGTCCCCAGACGGGAAACATGGTCCCTGGGTCGGCAAAGTAGCGTCCGTAGGGGAGGCCGATACGGTACTTGCGCTGAAAGCCTGTGTCTAAGTCAGCAACTCGCGTCTTCGGGTGCTCGGATTTCCAGTCGCTCCATGAAGTCAAGACGACGGGGAGGACGTCGAGCCGGATCTCTTCACCGACCAGAGGACCTAGGACAGGTTTGCCCGTGAATTGGTTCCAGAGGGTGTCGGTTTCGCGATCGTACATCAATTTATTGGAACGGTAGAGGAAGCCTGACGAGCCGAACTCGAAGGTCCGCCCGTTAACTTCGGTGTCGTAAAGAATCCCAGCACCACAGAGCGTACAGTACGCCAAGGCTACGTTCTTGCCTCCAACCTTGTCGTTGACCATCTCATGCCAATCAGCGATCCGGAGGGGATAAGCGCGATCATCATTGTTGATGCTGACGCCGAAAACCGGCTCGTCGTCCTGAAGGAAGCTCGCCTCGTCAGCGGGGATCATGGTCGGATTGACGAGGGCGGGAATGCCGTCAACTCTGACCCCTCCCCAAACGATTTCCTCGGGCCGAATTCTGGTCTTGAATCCTTCCCGGAAGAAACGCCTGAACTGCGGATCAATTAGTTGAGCATGGAGTTCACCCTTCCAGTTGAGGTAACCAGGGGGAGTCTCCAGATCTTCGCGGGGCCCGTACCAGAGCAAGAGGTCACGCCAAGGCTCCTCGAAGGACTGAACGTCTTCACCGGTCAGTTCAGTGAGCGCCTTCACGATACTCAAGCGTTCGTTGGGGTCGTCAATAAATCGAATCAAATCAATCAAAGGCGCCACGAATCGTTGATCGTTACTTGCAGTGATCGCCTTAATCACGCGAGTTCGGTCGATCGAGGGATGATCAGGAAGGAGGAGTTGGAGCCACTCGGTCTCAGGAATCTGAGTTGCCTCCGCACGAACCGCCGACTCTGTTTGAGGATTGAGCTGTTCAGAGTCAGGCTCCCCCTGACCTCCCCCCTTCCCTTGAAGATCTGGTGGTGGAGAATCACCACTGCAGCCGACCAGCGCTAGGGATAGCGAGAGAACGGCCACAACCTGGATGGAGTTCATGAATCAACCTACTCTTTCGGTTCACTGTCGATGTTAGGTTCGAGTACTCCCGGATCGTTTGGGAGCGTCCGAGCAACTCGAAAACCGAGGGTGTAGAACTGCGTGGTCGGCCGGAACTCATAACGATAGGCGGACCGGAGATTTTCGGAGAGATAGATAAAGGACCCTCCGCGGAGCGAACGGGCTTGATCACTCTCAACCGATCCAGCAAGATCCGTGAGCGGCTCATCATTGGCGGGGAAGCTGTCGGGCAGATTCAGCGTCCACTCGAAGACGTTCCCGTACATGTCGAAGAGTCCAAAGTCGTTCGGTTTGAGCTGACCGACAGGGTGCGTTCGATTCTCTGAGACCTCGGCATACCAACCATAATATCGGAGGCGGTCGACCACCTCGCCGAACGACCGGCTTGTTGTAGTACCCGCCCGACAGGCGTATTCCCACTCGGCTTCAGTCGGCAGCCGGTAGCCAGTCCGTTCCAAGAAGTCGCTTGGGATTTCGAGTTCAGCTAGTCCTTCGCCGGCATCGAGGAGTTCGTCAACACTCGGATAACACTGCTGGTCCTCCTCGAGTCCTTCACGATCGCCTAGCCATCGACAGAAGGCCGCAGCCTCGTACCACGAGACCCCGAGTGCCGGACAGCCTGGTTCTTGGCTGTAGCGGGTCATCGCCGCGGGAGGTTCGATCCGGTCGTACTCACTCAGAAATTCCCGATAACGCTCGGCAGTGACCTCTTTCGTTGAGATCCCAAACGAGTGTTCGATCCCGACGATAAGCTGCTCCGACTCATTCCCCATCCTTGCGAACTCACCGGCTGGCGAACCCATCTTAAATTCGACCGGACCGTCAATAATCGAGAAGGTCTGTCCCGCTGGCCCCACGAACCAACCTCGTTCAGTCGAGAGACCGGTCACTTCCGGAATCTGGTCCAAGCGTTCGATCATCGCCTTAAAGTCTGCTTGCTCACGAGGGCTCCGTCCCCATTTGTTCCGGAGAAGCCAGTTAAGTGCACCATGGATGCCTGGATCTGGATCTGAAAGGTACAACTGAGTCAGATTGTCCGTAATTTCAATATGTCTTTGGTTGGGAAGACTATTTGCATAGAGATCCTCGGGAAACTCGCCGAGACATTGGAGGAGCGCGAAGAGGGTTGAATGCTCAGAAGAGTTCCGTTCGCTGGGATCAACTGCGACGAGTTCCTCGATCCGTCGTAAGAGCACTCGGAGAGCGATTTCCGGGTCACCAAGCTCAGGGATCGCGTGGATAATCTCCGTCCGAAGGCTAGGATCCTCGGTAAATCTGAGTTGCTCCCAGACCTTTTGTGGTTCTTCGAGCTGAATCAGCGACGCTGCGACGCGCCCGAGTTGCCGAGCTTGCAGCGATCGTCTTGTACTTTCAGGAAAACGCTCCGTTTCTCGCTCGATAGTGGTCTGATGGAGTGATTGCTCCATCAACTGGACCGCTGGCTCTGGCGTTTCGCGGAGTTTTGCCAGGAAGAGTTCGAAGTCCGACGCATCCGCAGCTTTTACAAGTGAAAGCCACTGGTCCGGCCCTTCGCCATACTCCAGGAGAAGGCTCTTCACAGTGGCTCGTCCCGGCAACCCCTGCTCATCAACCCCATTGCGATAGCGATCCACAACAAGCTCTAGTTGAGATACAAGAAGGGGCTCGATATCGGATCCAACCAGTCGATCCAGATAGTCGAGTTCGGTTTCAGTGCCTTTCATCAGATTAAGGAATTGCCCGATTCGATAGCGGTCGCGGAGGGCGTCGAAGAGCGGCTCCCGTGCTGGTTTGAAGAGAGTCTGCCAATGCTCTAACTCGTCGGTATTCCCCTCAGTCGCTCGCACGATCTGCTCGATGATCAATTTGGAGTAGCGTTCCCAGCGATCGCGATTTGTTGGGTTTTTGGGAGGGTCGCATATCGCGAGCAACGCTGCGGCTCGGAGTCGACGATCAGGGGCAAGTGAACCGTCCACTCCCTCCAGCACTTTCCAGATCCGAGGGGATAATTCGTCTCCATAATCACTGAGGCGATCACGAATGACCCCCAAGAAGTCAGGTGGTGTTTCCGGACTGAGTGCCAGATTGATCAGCTCATTGCGATCTGTAGCTTCGGTTGCCCCGAGCGCAAGGAGGAGATTTGTCCGAGCCATCGAATCCAATTGCGGATTCTTAGGATCGTTTTGCTCGAAGCTCCGGAGGCGATCGTCCTCGTTGATCCGTACACGGGCATAATCGAGAACCAGCTCTAATTCATCGGTTGAGTCAAGCAAAACTGTCAAATGATCTGAATCAGCAGTCTCGATGGCCTTGACCATCCCTTTGGCGTTGGCGATTCGTTGGACCGCTGCCATCCGTCGTTGGTGTCCGAAGAACCCGATCGCCACCAGCGCAACAGTTGCCGATGCTACCACCGAAGTGACAATCGTTCGATGCCGACGTCCCCAACGCCGGAGCCTAACCAGCATTGGTTCACGGAACGCTTGGACTGGCTCGTCGGCGAGCCAATATTCGATCTCCGATCCCAAATCCTTGGCCGTCCGATAACGATCGGACTGATCGAGCGCCATCGCTTTCAGGCAGATCGCCTCAAGCGCTTTCGGAACATGTCGATTGACTAAACTCGGCGGTTCAAACTGGCCCGCCTTGACATTCTTGATGACTTCAGCAGCCGTTTGATCGTTAAAGGGAACTCGCCCGGTCAGTATCTCGTAAAGTGAGGCACCGAGGCTGTAGATATCGCTCGTAGGCCCGATCAAGTCGAGGTCGCCCATCGCCTGCTCGGGACTCATGTAAGCAGGTGTTCCGTGCGCTGAACCCGGTAGTGTAAGAGCACTCCCTGATCCCAGGAGCGATGGGGAGAGTGGATCCAGAGAATCGTTGCCGCTTTCGGACTCCAGAGAAGGGTCACCGACGCGCTTGGCGAGTCCCCAATCCACTAAGAGCGTCTCTCCATACTTCCCGAGCATCACATTGCTCGGCTTGATGTCGCGATGAACGACACCCTGGTCATGGGCATAATTGACGGTATTGCAGAGATCGAGGAAGCGCGCGAGTAGTTTTCGGAGACCAATGGATTGGTGAGCCGGTTCACTCGTCTTCGATCCGATGGTGATTGAGTGGTGATAGGCAGCGATCGCCTCGCTAAGACTCTGCCCTTGGATGAAGCGCATGGCGTAATAGGGCCTCCCATCGGGATAAATACCCATGCCATACACCGGCACAATCCCCGGGTGTTCGAGTTGGCCCGTGATCTCACCTTCAAACAGAAAACGCGCTCGACGGCCTTCGGCGTCGGCGAATCTTCCCTGGAGTTCTTTCAGAGCAACGTCGCGATTAAGCTCACGATCCCGGGCCACGGAAACTTGACCGATCCCGCCCGACGCATGGTGACGGATAATCGAATAGCGGCTCGGTGGACTCGGCTCCGAAGTCGATCGAACAGCTTGAATTAACTTTGTTGTAAGCCGACTCGGCGCACTGAACGTCAGGTCTCCAGCCTCGGAGAGATCGGGATCTAACGATGAGATGTTTTCACGGACCAAGGTGGTCGTGCGGTCACCAAGTTCCTGACCATCTCGCTCGATTGACTCTTCCGCCCCTATTACGGAAGTGTCGTGGCGATTGATGTGAATCTGCACCAGTTGCTGGATGGCTTCGAGATCCGCGGCATCAATTGCACCACGGTCAATAAGAACGTCAGCGAGGCTTCTCGACATCGATGAACCCCACTGTTCCATGGCCTTGTTGAGTTCATCGCGGTCGAGAAACCCCAATTGCACCGCAATGGTCCCAAGTATTAAGTTCTCGTCGCCTCTCATCGTTTTCGGACTCCAGTCACTGCAGCAGGGTAAGTGCAGATCCTCTCGAAACCAGTTCGACCTTACTCGAGCGATCTAATATTCAATCAAGTTGCGCGATCAATCAACTCCACCAGAGATCCGCCCGATTTCTTGGTAGCTCACTCTTATCGTACCCAATGATTCCGGACTCCGAAGATTTGGGGACAGACAATTGAAGTAGAGCACGATCAGCTACACAGAACGGGAATCCTTATCAACACTAATGCAATACTCAAGACACAGGATAATTCCCCGCCAATTTGTGAGGAAAGCAACTTATCGTTCAACTAATTGGCTAATAATGTACTAGTCAAATTCATTCCAGGAATCTCTCGTATCGCCAGCAAGGCCGGATCGTTATAAATCAAGACGTGTCCGCGTGATGATGCCAGTCATTCTAAACTCGATAGAGGGAGCGCGGTCGATGGCCGACGAAACCGTCACGCACTGGATCGGTCGCCTAAAGTCGCAGGACGAGGAGGCCCTCAAAAAAATCTGGGAGCGCTACTTTGACCGTGTCGTCCGAAGCGCACGGAAGCGATTAAAAGGTGGGCCTCGGTCGAGCTCGGACGAAGAAGATATTGCCGTTAGTGTCTTTGAAAGCCTCTATTACGGGATGGCCAAAGGTCACTTCCCCAAGCTCGATAACCGCGACGACCTCTGGCAAGTCCTGGTCGTCCTCACTGCACGTCGGATCTTAAATGCGCGGGAACACGACCGAGCACTGAAGCGTGGCGGAGGGAAGGTCCGAGGCGATTCGGCTGTCTCGAGCCCGGCTTCGCAACAAACGGATTCACCGAAGCAGGGATTTGACCAACTCCCAGGGACAGATACAGATCCGAGCCTGATCTCGGAGGTCACGGAGCGTTGTCAACAGCTCGTTAACCTCTTGGAGGATGAACAGCTCCGCCAAGTCGCGCTCTGGCGGCTCGAAGGTTATACCGTCGAGGAAATAGCTGGCCCCGACAAGCTGAATTGCTCAGTCCGAAGTGTGGAACGCCGGCTCCAGCTAATCCGCCAGCGTTGGGCGTCAAATGCGTCTCTCGACCTCCCCCTGCATTAAACAGATTAAAACATAGTGTTTTTTATTAATATTAAACATGCTTACTCGTTGACGACTTGGTTCAACCGCATCGCCGATCTTCACCCCTCCTCACTCTTGCGATCAGACTTCTAAGGTCGCTAAGGTGATTTCACGATGGCCAGCCGCCTGACAATCAACTATGACCGGCGGCAGCGCACTTTCTCTCCCTGGCGTTACGGCCCGATCTCGACCTTGACCAAAAGGACATCAATGATGCGCCGACGTCAGAAAATTGATCATGTGGTGTTGGTCCGCGTGATTCAATGGTGCCTACTCTGCGGACTGATCAATCTTGGAGCCGATGCCCAGGCTCAACGGCCTGGCGGTCGGAGTGGACTAACCTCCGGGAGTTCGGAAAGTGGCATCGTCGCCGGGACCGAACGTCGGCCCGACTATCTTCCCGAGGTGTACGCGATCGTCGGCGCAGACTTGGTTGTTGCTCCCGGGAGGACGATCGAAAACGGAACGGTCGTTGTTCGTCGGGGGGTTATTGAAGCCGTCGGAACAACGGACGAAGTCGAAGTCCCCTACGATGCAGAGACGATCGAGGGTGAAGGTCTGACTGTCTATGCTGGCTTCATCGATCTCTACACCAATATTGGAGCGTCCGATATTGTCCCTAGGTCAAGCACGGGACTCGGGAGACCGATTGAACTCAGTGAATTCGCTCAGGCTTCGACACCTCCGGACAACCGGAACGGCTTAACCCCAGAGTTCCGGGTCGCAGAGGCTCTCTCGCTTCCTGACTCCACAACGACATCGAGGAGAAACCTCGGATTCACAAGTCTGCTGGCTGCTCCAGATGGTGCAATCGCCACCGGCCAAAGTGCTCTTGTCAGTCTCGGAGGGCTTGGGCGTCGCGAATCAATTTTGGCAGAACCGATTGCCCTCCACATCAACCTCTCGAATCCCCGAGGGCGACAGTACGGTCTCCTTCTCGATGCATTCGGGATCCATGATGACGAGTACTGTGCAGGACATGGACACTCGCCTGAACAAGAGGCACTCCTTCAGTTCATCCAGGAAGCGATGGCTGAAGCCGGGCCGCCCGATTCCGGTGGCTTCCCGGGTGCTCTGATGGGTGTAATCGCCCATCTCCGACAAGCGATGATCGACGCCGAGTATCACCACGAATGTCTGGAATACTATGCCTTTAAGGGTGGCCCTCGTCCTCCTTATGACCCCGCGCTCGAAACCCTTCATGACGCCCGAACTGGGAGTCTCCCGACTTGGTGGGAGGCGGAAAGCCGTGATGAGATCCATCGGGTTCTCGATCTTGCGAAGGAGTTCGGTACCACTGCGACGATCGTCGGTGGCACTGAAGCTCACAAAGTGATCGACCGGCTCAAAGCGACGGAATCGTCAGTGGTCCTCCGGATCGATTTTGATGAAGAGCCAGAAGTCCCAACCGAAACTGAATACAGAAAGAAGAAGATCGAAGAGCGGGATCAACCACTCCGGAGCCTTCAGCACGCGAAGGACGAATGGGACGAACGAATCGGTCTGGCGGAGGTCCTTGACAGGGAATCGATTCCATTCGCATTCACGACCGATGGTCTTTCGAGAACAACGGACTACCTCGAGAAAATCCGGACCATGATTGACGCCGGACTCTCGACGGACGCTGCCCTCCGTGCCTTAACCATTGAAGCCGCCCGACTTGCGGGAGTCGAACAGAAGGTCGGGACGATTGAACCAGGGAAGCTTGGCCATCTCGTTGTCTGGAGCGATCGATTTGAATCCGAAGGTGCGAAACCTCGGGTTGTCCTAATCGACGGCCTCAAGTTTGAGATTGATGACACGGCTCGGCCGTCCCGTCCTGGCGACGAAACCGATGAGAAGCCCGACGCCACCGTTGTCTTCAGAATCGCGGAGGACTCCGAAAGCGAGTTGAGCCTAGAGAATGCCGAATTGGTTGAAACGGCATTGGGTGAGATTGAGGGAGTCGGTGGCACTGAGAGTGAGATCGTCGACGGCAAACTAACCGTTTCCATCAAATTCGGGGATGAGGTACAAGATCAGCCGGTATTGGAAGCGATTAAGGCAGGATTGAATGAACTCCGCCACGAGCTTCCGGACGGTGTCCAAGAACCAATCGTCGCGTTGGCCGAAGCCGGTTCTCCTCATCGTGGTCGAGGGAACCGAGGCCCATCGAGGCCGCGCACCAGGAGCACCGAATCAGAGGAATCGGAACTCGCAGAATCCGAAGTTGCAGATGACGACACCCCATTCTCCGATGTCGCCACCGAGCTCGATGAAGATCGGATGCCGACCTTGAAGACCGGTGGTGATGTCTTGATCAAGAACGCCACGATCTTGCCAGTGACGTCTGAATCGATCGCAAAGGGCTCTGTCCTCATCCTCGACGGAAAGTTTGCCGAAATCGGGACTGATATTGAAGCTCCTGAAGACGTCACGGTTATTGATGCCGAAGGAATGGTCGCACTTCCTGGCGTGATCGATACTCACTCACATATGGCGATCTCTGGAGGGGTGAATGAAGGGAGCCTCTCGATCGTTCCTGAAGTCCGGATCAAGGACGTCGTCACTGGAGATGACTCGACAATTTATCGAGCTGCTGCTGGCGGCGTCACTGCGGCGCGACTCTTACATGGTTCTGCAAACACAATCGGTGGCCAGGATGGAGTCATTAAGCTCAAGTACGGTAACGCCGCCAGGGACCTGATTATCGCGGATGGCCCTCAGGGGATTAAGTTTGCACTCGGGGAGAATGTTACCCGAAAACGGAGCAGCAACCCGGAACGCTTTCCCTTTACAAGGCCGGGAGTCGAGGCTGTCTTGATTCGGGCCTTCGATGAAGCACTTGCCTACAAGGCGAAGCGACGTGCCTACGCTGAGGCGATCGCCGCTGGCGAGACTCCTCCACCCTTCCGTCGTGACCTCCGCCTCGAATCAATCGCAGCGATCCTTGACGGTGAGATTAAGATCCACAGCCATTGCTATCGCGCTGATGAAATCCTGATGCTCCTCCGGACAGCGGAGCGCTATGGAATCCGAGTCCAATCGCTCCAACACGTCCTCGAAGGCTACAAGATTGCGGCGGAGATCGCCGAGCACGGCGCCAGTAACTCTACCTTCTCCGACTGGTACGCCTATAAGGTGGAAGCTTACGACGCGATCCCTCATAACGCTGCTCTCCTCACGAAGGCAGGAGCGAACGTCTGCATCAAGAGTGACAGTGGTGAAGAAATTCGCCACCTTCCCATGGAAGCTGCCAAGATGGTCCGTTACGGTGGACTCTCCGAGCGTGAGGCGTTAGCACTCGTCACCATCAACCCCGCCCGAGAGCTGGGTCTCGACCACCGTCTCGGATCAATCGAAGTCGGCAAAGATGCAGATCTTGCCCTCTATGATGCCCACCCACTTGACGGATTCGCTCAATGCCAGCTCACGCTCGTCGACGGTGAAGTGGTGTTCCAGCGATTCAATGCAGAAGGCAGCCCCTTACTCCGCCCTCGGGAGGGGGAACACACCTCGATGCCAATCGCTTCGGAGCAGCTCCGAAATCAAACATTGGCAATCGATCTCAACCCAACCGGAAAGTATGCCTTGACCAACGGGACGATCCATCCCGTGAGTGCCCCCACCATCGAGGGTGGTACGGTCATCATTGAGAGCGGCCTCCTGACTGCGGTCGGTGGCATTGAGATATCGATCCCGGAAGGTGCTACCACGATTGATCTCGGCGGCCTCGATGTCTGGCCGGGGATGATCGATGCTGGCACCGATCTAGGTCTTAACGAAATTGGGAGTATTTCGGCAACACAAGACGTCAGCGAGCTGGCCTCTTATCAGCCCGAACTGCGGGCTGCTGTGGCAATCAATCCCGATTCGATGATTATTGGGGCAAACCGACTGAGTGGTGTCCTGACATCGTTCATCCGGCCTACAGGGGGGACGATTTCTGGTCAAGGATGCCTCGCAGACCTCTTCGGCTGGACCTGGGCGGAGATGGTTCAGGATGACGAACTCGCACTTTACGTCAATCTCCCACCTGCACCACCAGCCAACCTCGACGCAATTCTACAACGAGTCCCCGCCGAGTTCGCAGCACGTTTCCGCGAGCGTTTCAGTAATCGAGAAAAACGGCTTGAGGAGATGAAGGATCAGTTCCGGAAAGCACTGGACTTTGGGGCCGTTGTGGACGCCGCGATCGCTCATGGAGACCATCCTCCTGTTGACCCTCGGCTCGCAGCCCTCGTACCTTACGCTCGTGGTGAGAAACCAGTGGTATTGGCCGCAAATGGTCGAGGCGAAATCTTGACGGCGATCAAGATTGCTAATGAGTTGGAAATCAACGCGATTATCAGCGGAGGAGCCGACGCCTGGATGATCGCTGTAGAACTAGCAAACGCAAAGGTTCCAGTCCTGATCTCGGGTACTCACCGGACTCCCGGCAGTAATGAACCTTACGATGCACCTTACGCCAATCCGGCTCGCTTACTTGAAGCTGGAGTCACTTTCGCGATTTCATCGTCGGGAGACGCCTCTGAAGGTCGGAACCTTCCCTTCGAAGCCGCAATGGCAAGTGCCTATGGCCTCCCGGTTGATGAGGCTGTTAAGGCTGTAACCCTCTCACCGGCTCTGATCCTCGGCGTCGACGACCGATACGGATCGATCGAAGCCGGCAAACGAGCGAATCTCGTCATCGCTGCCGGACATCTCCTCCAACCGACCACTGAGGTCAAGTATCTCTTCGTCGGTGGTCGCCCCATACCGCCGGAGAGTCGGCAGACCGAACTGTACGAGCGCTACTGCCAACGGCTTCAAGAGGTTCACTCCGGGATTTCTCCACTCGGCTTAGATCGACCTACCTCGGAGATCACAAAAACCCCTGGCTCCGTCTCTGGTCCGGCATCCCAGGAGTAAGTTGACTCCGAGAAAACCGGGACATGGAGGTCCCGGACTTGCCTCTACAGTTGACTCATTCCAAGACCCTCTAGTCCCCCCAAGATCTTCCTCGATCACGATTCTCGATGACAAAGTCCAAGGCACCAATACGGCAGATTTGGATTTTGGCGGTCGCAATTGTCCTCGGTGCGACCGGAAGTATCCTGATCTATCGAGTTGGACCACTACACTTCCTCCGTTGGGCAGGACTCGGCGGGCAACTAGTGGCTAACCGCACGTCAAACGATGCCGAATCGCAATGGGCTATCATCCTTGAGGCGGTTGAACAGCAACGTTGGCCCGAAGTCGAGCGGTTACTCCGTGACCGGATTCAAGTCCTCCCCGATGAAGGGAAGTCTCGGGTTATGCTGGGACACCTTCTTGCCAATACGGGTCGGACTAGTCAGGCTGAACCAATCTTAGAGGCGGTCCCTCGGTCCGACTCAGCCTGGATGAACGCCCGGTTGATTCTCGCCTCAATTGCCTTCAATCGACTTGAAGCCCCTCAGGCGATCAAGTTGTACAGTGAAGTAGCCGACCAAGTCCCTGAAGCGGTTGAGCCAAGGCAACGCCTGATCTACCTCCTCAGTCTTGAACTTCGGACGGAAGAAGCCCGCGAACGGCTTTGGGAGCTTTATCAAACCAAAAACGACCCTCGGATTCTGATCGATCTCGTGCTCGAAGCTACCAAGTCGGAGGTCGATGTGCGGGCCGCCGGTCCTGAACTCACTCGGTACTTCCAGAAATCCCCTAACGACCCGTTCTTGAATCGAGCTTATGGTCTCAGCGAACTCTGGGGAGGTCGCGCTGAGTCGGCATTACCATCCCTAGCGATCGCAGCACGGACCATCACTAATGACCCCTTGGGACGACTCGGACTAGCCGAAGCTCTACTCCAGCTTGATCGCCCTGTCGAAGTCCCACGGATTCTGGGAACTTGTCCGACGGATCGTGTGAGTGCTGCCCATTGGTGGCTCTCTCGCGCACGATTGGAAACTCTCCAGGGAAGTGACCTCGAAGCACTCACGAGCCTCCGAACATCGATCGCACTCGCTCCCGAAATCGCCGAAACACACCACCGGTTAGCGCGTGCCTTGTCGCGCCTCGGTGACGAAGAGGAAGCGGGGCAAGTGCTCGAGCGTGCCGAGTCAATTCGAGAGCAGTGGAATGCGCTCCAAAAGCGAGTAGATTCAATCCGGAAGCGTGGCTTCGAGAAAGATCCAAATCTTTATCAGGAACTCGGTCTCGCCTGCGCTAATCTTGGTCTCCAGAGAGAAGCGCGAGCGTGGTTAGAACTTGCATTGTCACTCAATCCCGTCAAACCCGAGTTTGCCCAATCACTTACTGATCTCAATGACCGATTCGATGAGCTGAACCAAGAAGTCCAGCGATCGTTCCCGCAGATTCAGGATGTGGACGAGATAGAGTCGTCCATAACGGAACCGAGCGAGCTGGAAATTGCTGTTTCGGGGCAAGAAACAACGGTTAGGGATGCATCCGGAGTCCAGATTCTCTTCGACGATCGAGCGACTGCATTAGGTGTGTTGTATCGATATGATCACGGGCCTCGTGACGATCTCTATCTTGCCGACACCATGGGCGGTGGGGTCGGCTTAATCGACTACGACCAGGATGGATGGATCGACATCTATTTTGTCAATGGTTGCCCAACACCCTACGACCCAGCGAACCCTCCGAGGCCAAACCGGCTGTATCGGAACCAGGGCGGTGATTCTTTCCTTGATGTCACGGAATCAGCGAATGTAGCCGGTGCTGGTTACGGGATGGGAGTTACCGTCGGCGACTATGACGCCGACGGCTTTCCTGATTTATTCGTCACTGGAGTAGGTCGGACGATCTTGTATCGAAACCGGGGCGACGGAACCTTCGACGATGTGACCGAGCGGGCCGGCGTTTTCTCCGATCGTTGGACGACAGCGGCTGGCTTCGCCGATCTCGACCAAGATCAGGATCTCGATCTCGTCGTCGTTACTTACGTTGGGGGTGATCCGCTTGGGAGCCGGGGATGTAAGGACTACAGTGGTGCTCCGATTCACTGTTCCCCATCCGAATACCCAGCGCAGCAAGACCTACTGTTCCGAAACAATGGCAATGGGACCTTCACCGAAGTCGGCGAGACTTCGGGAATCCACGCTCCCTCGGGTCGAGGGCTAGGCCTTGCTCTCGCCGACTTTAATGATGACAACCAAATTGATATTTATGTCGCCAATGACGCGTCGGCCGATTTTCTTTTCTTGAATTTGGGCGGGCTTCAGTTTCAAGAAAGTGCGCTCATGTCGGGACTTGCCCTCGACGGTTCGGGCAAAGCAACGGCGAGCATGGGAGTTGTCGCCGATGACCTCAACGGCAATGGGCTGATTGATCTCCTCCATACCAATTTTCTGAACGAGCCAAACACACTTCATCAGAACCTCGGTAACGGACAGTTCCTCGATTCGAGCACAAGCGCAGGACTTGGGTCGTCAAGCTTGTCGGTCACCGGGTTTGGTGCTGCAGGTGCTGATTTCGACCTCGACGGCGACCTCGACCTCTTCGTCACAAATGGACACGTCGATCATCAACCGGACGTTAATTCGCCAATGGCACAACCACCCCAGCTTTTTCAAGCGCTTGGCGGTGGTCGGTTCACTCCCCTGTCTCGCAGAAGCTTTCCTTACCTCACGCGAGAATTAGTCGGTCGTGGGCTTGCCGCTGGTGATCTGAATCATGATGGCCGAGTTGATTTGGTGGTCATCCACCGGAATCGCCCCGTCTCCATTCTGATGAATCGGACCGAAGGGGGACATTGGCTTGGCCTGAATTTGCGTGACCGGAATGGCGTCAGTCCTCCCGTCGGAACAAAAGTCGTCGTGAGATCGGGTGGCCAGGTTCAGTCCCGCTTCTTGACCAGCGGCACGAGCTATTTGTCTTCTCATGATCCGCGGATTTGGATTGGCCTCAACGGTTCAACCCTGGTCGATCGACTCGACGTCTACTGGACGTCGGGACTCGTCCAATCGGTTGAACAACTGCAAGTTGATTACCTTTACCGGCTTATCGAAGGGGAAGCACCGGAGATTGAATCTCCCATTGGCATCGAAGATCCTTAAGGATTAGGTTAGCTGACGCTCGCTCCCGACAAACCACCCTTTGGCATCCTCGTTGTATGGTTGACGCTGATTTGATGCAGATTTGATGTGGACTCCACTTAGTGCTTGACGCCCACCTCTCCTAGTGGTTTAAGTGTTGCTACTTCGTCTTGACCATGGGCTCGATTGGGTAACGAATCTTCCGAAATGGGACTACTGTGAAGGGCCGGTTTCGGGCGCTCCATAACCGTTACCCTGCCATACTACCTCAACACCTACCGCGTGATCACGAACCGCAACCTTGCCGTTCAATCGCTAAAGCATATCTCACGCCCACACTTCAATCTCTGAGCACACGGAACAGCCTCATGATTCAACGCCAATTATTACTCCTTGCTCAAATCCTCCTACTCGTCGCAACAGTTGGCTTCATTGGCTGCGGCGGTGGGGAGGGGACGGGTGATCTCTCTCAAGAATTCGAGAAGCCCGAAACTCCGCCACAGAGTGTTCAAGATCCTCCCGACACTGGCGACGAGTTAAGCCCTCGTGATCGTCGATAATCGCTTCCGTTGGCTTCCGGGCTTATCAGAATACAGAGTTCTCAGTTTAGGCTGCCCCTCTAGCGTTCGATGACGCTACTTTCTTGAGTCCGCTCGAGAACGTGAGACGATCATTGAACCATCCTTCATGCCCTTAACTTCTTTTCCTTCCGACCCTGGAGAGGTATTGCAAGATGATCCTTCGATCGATGAAGCGCGGCTTTACTCTAATTGAATTGCTGGTGGTCATCGCGATCATCGGAGTTTTGATCGCCCTCCTTCTTCCCGCCGTCCAATCCGCTCGCGAGGCCGCCAGGCGGGCGCAGTGCACAAACAACCTGAAGCAGCTCGCACTGGCGATGCACAATTACGCCGATGGCAATGGCAGCTTCCCCATGGGTGACTTCTTCCAACGCCGACCGACTGACCCTGCACGCTGCGTCCGGCAGAACTATGGCCCTTGGCTCGCCATCACTCAGTTCTACGAGCAAGGGAACATTTACGATACCTTGAATACTGACGTCATGATTTATTACGGTCAGAACAGTACCACAAACGGCTTCGCGTTGGATATTCTCTGGTGCCCCAGTGACAGTGACGTCATCAATCTTCGATACCCAGGTGCTGAAGGGGATGGGTGGGACAGCAGCCCGATCCCGATGACTTACAGCAGCTATGCGGCTAGTTCTGGTCCACTCTACTATCACCTTGGCCGTGCTATTCCCCAATCGCTTGCTTCACAAAACCAAGGGATCTTTGCACACGCTGGTGCACCTCGAAACACTTGTTTTGGTGATGCAGGTGGCCGGCCGACCGGTCGCGTAGTCCGGATCGCTGATATCAAGGACGGCACAAGTAACACGATCATGATGGGCGATCACGCCTATGGTCGGATCGCGGAGGGTTGTGTTGGAGATGATTGCTTCGGCCCCAACTGGTGGACCTCCGGCCTCCTCGGTGACACCACCTATATCGCCCTCTTCCCGCCGAACTTCTTCAAAAGTTTCGCTGCAGCGGATGCGCTACCGAACGCGGTCCCGGAAGGTCACAACTTCACCGCAACTGCCAACAGTTTTCACCCCGGTGGTTGTAACTTCGCACTCTGCGATGGCTCGGTCCGATTCATCAAGGAATCGATCGATAGCTGGAACCCGCTCGTGATCCAGTACAATGGTAGGGAATCGGCCTACACAAGTGCCGGCAATGGACCGCTTCCGATCCACGGGGTCTACCAAGCACTCCACAGCCGGAACGGCCGCGAAGTCATTAGTGCCGATCAGTACTAAGTCTCCTTCGTACTACAGCCAGATCTCCCGTCCTGTTGCTGCCGCTATCGGACCAGTTTTGGTCCGATAGTGGACAACTCGACATTTGACCGAAGCGTTACAGCCCTCTAGCACTGAACTAATGCGATCGAGCCGTCGTTTAATCTGGATCTCTGGCACCTTACTTGTTGCCCTGTTGGGATTCCTTATTCTCCATCGTGCACTTCACCACGCACGTCAAGAGTCGATCGCAGCCTCCTTGGACGAGGCTGAAGCTGCACTCTTGGCGAACCGTCCTGCGACCGCACGTTCTCTCCTCGTTAAGTTGCTCGAACGCGCTCCAGAGGAAGGTGAAGGACTCTACCTACTTGGGCTCGCCGAGCAGCTCTTGGGCCGGCCGTTACAGGCAGAAGCAGCCTGGGACCAAATCCCTGAAGACGCCAACCATCGTGGTTGGGCACTTCTCCATTGGGCCGACTTAGAAAAGTCTCGGGGAAAGTTGGCGGTTGCCGAAGAACGGCTCCGTGTTGCGCTCTCAATCCCTGGAGATCATCGACCGCGCGCTCGATGGTCCCTCGTCACGCTGATCAGACACCAAGGACGCTTTGAGGAGGCGCGTGCACTTTTTCAGGATGGCTTGCACGAACACCCGGAACCTGACGAGGCCCTCCGAATTCTCTACAAACTCGACGTGGAACCCTTTCCGATTGAGACTGCACGACGCGACCTGACCCAGGCAGGTCGACTCGCCCCTGATGATGATCGCGTCTGGCTCGGACTCGCTCACCTCGCCACGCGTCAAGGCCAATTTGATGAGGCTCAGAACCTTCTAGAGCGTTGCCAGAGGCTCCGGCCCCAAGATCAGGCTGTTTGGCATTCTTTGCTAAAACTCGGCCTGGAGGCTCGTCGCCTAGAACTCGTCACCGAGGCCCTACCCCACGTGGAGTCGTTGACAATCGCCAACGCCGCAACAGCACACTTGCGAATCCGTGCTTGGTTTTTTGCCGCACAACGGGACAAGGTGCAAGAACGAAGGGCGCTTGAAGCCGCTGATCGTACATTTCCGTACGATCCTGAGGTGATTAGTCGACTCGCAAGTCTTGCAGCAGAGTTAGGAGATCGTAAAGTCGTTAATCGATATCGATCACGAATCGTTGAACTCGAATCGGTCCGAGAACAGTACGAGAAGCTCCTCTCGTCGACCGAACTCATGCCGATTGCACTTGAGTTAGCCAATCTCGCCGATCAGCTCGGCCGTCGGTTCGATGCAAGTGCATGGAGAGCGCTTGCTGCAGGGAACCCCTTGAAATCCGTCAGGAAGACACGGACGGCAGCTCCAGATGTAACCGAAACCACCTCACTTGTAGATCGAGTTGGCCTTAATCTCGAAGAATTGAGTTTCACGGAAGTTTCGCGCGACGACACCCAGGTCCCTAAGTTCGTCGAGAGAGCCTCAGAAGCTGGTCTCGACTTCAAGCACAACAACGGGGCTCGGCCTGGTCGTCTCGTACTTCCCGAAACGGGTGCGGGTGGAGTTGGATTGCTGGACTTTGACCGTGACGGTTGGCTCGATCTCTTCGTGGTTCAAGGAGGTTCCTTTCCGCCCGGCATTCGAAATAGCGAGGATCGCCTCTACCGTAATCTGGGCGACGGGCGGTTTGCTGACGTAACGCAGGAGTCCGTGATTGCGGAATTACGCGGCGGGTATGGTCACGGTGTTGCAATCGCTGACTTCGACAACGATCATTTCCCTGACCTTTTCATTACAAGATGGCGGTCCTATTCACTGTACCGGAATCGTGGAAACGGAACATTCGAGGACGTCACCGAAGCTGTTGGGCTTAGCGGTGATCATGATTGGCCAACGTCGGCGGCTTTCGCCGATATCGACCTTGATGGCGACCTTGATCTTTATGTCTGCCACTATCTGAAGTGGGATGAAGCCAACGATCGGACCTGCCTCGATCCCGATGATCCCTCTGCTTACTCTTGCAACCCACTCGATTTCCCTGCGCTTCAGGACCGGCTCTTCAAGAATGACGAAGGTCGATTTGTTGAAATTACCGAGGATGCCGGGATCGTCGACCCTGAAGGGCGTGGTCTCGGAGTTGTTGCAGCCGACTTTAATAATGACCAGATGATTGACTTCTTTGTCGCCAACGATATGACTCGCGATTACCTTTTCTTGAATCAAGGAGAAGGTCGATTCCTTGAGGAAGGTCGGACGAGAGGTGTCGCTGGTAACGTTCAGGGCTCGTACCAGGCGGGGATGGGTGCTGCGGTCGGTGATCTCGACGCTGATGGTCGATTTGATCTCCTTGTGACCAACTACTATGACGAATCGACCACCTACTTCCGGAACCTCGGGGGTGGATTCTTCGAGGATCAATCGGCACGGATCGGGCTCCACGGGCTGAGTCGAAACCTCCTTGGATTTGGTATCGGACTTCTTGATGCCAACGCCGACGGTCGTCTCGACATCATGACATCGAACGGCCACGTCCACGACGGCCGACCACGTTATCCTTGGAAGATGCCCCCTCAGCTCCTCCTCCAGGGATCCGACGGTAGGCTGTTTGACCCAGGAACTGACGCAGGTCATCCGTTTGGCAGTCGCTATCTTGGACGGGGACTCGCTACGGGTGACCTCAACAACGACGGCAAAATCGACACGGTTCTCCAGGCCCTCAATGCCCCCCTTCTTTATCTTCATAATCAATCGGAATCAACTCATCACTCGGTGGTGATCGAACTCGAGGGGACGAAGACCAATCGAGACGGGATCGGTGCTGTCGTCCGGCTCCATGCAGGGGGAAAGGAACAGGTGGCGTTTCGATACGGTGGGGGGAGCTACCAATCTTCGAGTGATCACCGCCTTCACTTCGGTCTTGGTCCCGTTGAACATATTGATCTGATCGAGGTTCACTGGCCTTCAGGTCAAGTCGACCATCACCGAGCGCTCCGAGCCGACTGTCGCTACAGATTGGTCGAAGGTCAGGCCGAAGCGAGGACGCTCTCCGGCGATTTCGAGCAAGAATCGTCTCAAGAAATCAACGAATTACCTGAAAACCATCACGAGTAATCATCAATGACTGATCCAGAACAAATTGAGCCGTCAAGTCGCACGCGGATCGTCTCGATGGATCAATTCCGTGGATACACGGTCGTTGGGATGTTCGTGGTCAACTTTCTGGGTGGCTTTGATGTGATCCCACCCATACTGAAGCATAATAATACCTTTTTTAGTTATGCTGACTCGATCATGCCCAGTTTTATGTTTGCGTGTGGGTTTTCTTATCGCTTATCAATTCTAAAACGAATTGGTGATATCGGCTTATCACGCTCCATCCGTCGCGTTTTGATCCGAAGTCTCGCACTCGTGCTCGTGTCGTTGGTTGTTTTCGGACTCGGGAGTTCATTTGAGTCTTGGGATAAACTCAGCGGGGAGAGCATTCGTGAATTTGTCGCGGAACTGTTGAAGGCAGATCTTTGGGAAGTTCTCGCAATCATTGGCGTCGCCCAGATCTTACTCCTCCCCGTAATCGCCACGCGGGCGCGGGTTCGGTTTCTGACCATGATCGGCTTTTCTGTAGCCCATCTCGTTTTGTCAATGCTCTTCAATTATGAATTCGTTCAAGGCTTACCCAACCCACTCGATCCATTTTGGGGAGCAGCCGGTCGTCGGGCCTGGGACGGTGGTTTTTTTGGCCTCTTGCACTGGTCCGTCCCTATGCTCGCCGGAACCTTGGTCTACGACCTCATCCAGCACCAGCGATCGCGCGGAGCGAGCACGGCGAAACTGATAGGTTGGGGGACATTGGCAATGGCTTTGGCATACCTTCTTTCGTGTCTCAGTACCCTCTACGGCTTGGAGGATCAGCGGACTGATGAGCAAGGCAATCCAGTCCCGATTGCCAGATCGCCCGTGATTCCACCCCTTAGTCGGATCGCTGGTCAAGATCCCGAGTCCTTACTCGCGGATCCTCCGTTTGTTGAACCCGCCTTTGAGGCACGGAACTACTGGATGATGGACAAGCGGATCGTGACTCTGCCATTCATCTGGTTTGCAACCGGGTTCGCTATTTCTCTTTATGCTTGTTTCGTTCTTGTTTGCGATCTCGGAGGGCTCCGCTTGAGCTTCTTTCGGCTATTCGGCCAGAATCCGCTCGCGGCCTACATCATTCACCACGCTGTGGAGAACACAGTCCACGCACTGACTCCGGATGATTCACCTCTCTGGTGGACTCTCGTTACACTCGGGATCTTTATGGGTATTACAACACTCTTTGTGAGATACCTTGATCAGCGAGGCATTTACCTCAGGCTCTGAAACAAATTCCAAACGAAATTGCAAAGAAAAAATACGCACTTGCGATGATGCTAAACATCACAAGTGCGTATTCTCCGTGAACAATTAGTGGTGTGACGACTTAAAGATTACCGAGGCGGTCTGTCGAGTCGCCGAAGCGATCGAGTCCCGAGGCGCCCATGAGGTCGGCCATGCTCAGAAAGAGGTTCGACATCGGTTCTGAGTTGTGTTTCACGTAGCGACCGGTTGTCAGTTGACCGCCTCCGCCCCCAGCAAGAATAACGGGGAGGTTGGTATGTGTATGGCGGTTGCCGTCTGCGTTACCACTCCCATAGACAATCATCGAATTGTCGAGGAGGTTACTGCCGTCTGCCTCGGTGACGCTCTGGAGTTCTTTAAGGAACCGGGCAAACCGGCTGACGTACCAACGATCAATGTCGGCAAGTTTGCTGATCCATTCCGGTCGATCCTGGTGATGTGAAAGGTCGTGGTGACCTTCGTAAACACCGATCTGATCGAAAGATCGGTTGCTTCCATCGTGAGCGAGCATCAGGGTCGCGACCCGAGTCGAATCACTCTGGAATGCCAAGACCATCATGTCGAACATCAAGTCGATGTACTCGGTATCATCCTCTGGGATCCCTGCCGGTGTTTCGACCCCTGGATCCTGGACATTACTAAATCGCTCTGCCCGTTCAACCCGTGCCTCGATCTCACGGACGCCAGTAAGGTATTGGTCGAGCTTTTCACGATCGTTGACGCCGAGTCGACGCTGCATCGATCGTGCTTCGCCCATCACGAAATCAAGGACGGAACGCTGAGTCTCTCGCCGTTGCCTCAAGTTTGCTGCGCGTTGACCAGGTGCCCCTTCACCAAAGAGACGTTCGAAAACGAAGCGAGGGTTCGATTCGGCTGCCATCGGGGTTGAAGGCGAACTCCACGACATATTGTACTGATAAGCACAAGCGTAGCCTGAATCACAAGCTCCGGCAGTCCGAACCCGGTCACTCGCCAATTCAAGTGAGGGGAACCGTGTCAGATGACCGATCCGCTGTGCGATTTCTTGATCGATGGAGACTCCAGCACGGATATCGGTGGCACTCTTGTTCAAGCGAACACCGGTCAAGAAGACGCCGTTGCCTCGGGCATGGTCGCCAGCGCCATCGGGCCCCCCTTCGGCATTACGATGGTCAAGCCCGCCCATAATCTGGATGGAGTCACGGACGGCATTTAATGGTTCCAAGGTTGCAGAAAAGTCGAAACCAGTTCCGGTCTGCTCAGGCCACCACGCCGAAGGAATTGCACCGTTCGGGAAGATGACGAACGCCGACCGCATGGGCATTCCACTCGCGGTGGTCGCGGCGGTCGCGGGCATCGCTGCTTCAGCGCCAAAAATGCGAGCTGGCTTAAGCGATTCCAATGCCGGGAGTGCGATACAAGCCCCAACGCCTCGGAGAAATTGTCGGCGACTTGCGTTTGAACGTCGTTCGTGGACAAGGCGCTCTTGGTGTTCAATGTCGTGTGTCATCTGTCTTCTCCTTCGATCGATAACGTAATTGAATGGATAAAAGACGAATCGGAGAAAATAGATCCAGTGAATCTTACTCGGACGAATCCGTTGTTCGTACGCTGGCCGTGATCTCTGGGCTGGAAGAGTCAGATCGACGAGTACGCTGAAATGCTGGCGACTCCACAATCCCGGTCAGGAGAGCCATTGCTTCACCGTCGCTTACTTCTAGCCGTCCGACAAGTTGATCGACGACCTCGACATCACTGTACTCAAGCCCTCGACCGAGTGCGTAGGTAAGAAGCTTTTCGGTGAGGCAACGATAAAAATCTTCTCGCTTATCTTCGATCAGGATCTGTTTCAATTCTCGGATTCCGGAAAAAGTCTCGCCGGTCACCAGTTCGCCAGAAGCGTCGATTGGTTGGCCGCGTTCGACGTTGCGGAATCGCCCGAGCGCATTGAAATTCTCAAGTGCGAGTCCAAGAGGGTCCATCCGATCGTGGCAAGAAGCACACGAGGGACGTGCACGATGAAGAGCCATCGTCTCCCGGAGCGTGAGCGGCCCCCCGCCAGAATTGGCTTCGGACTCTTCAAGTGCTGGAATATCTGGAGGGGGTGGAGGTGGGGGCGTTCCTAAGAGATTCTCGAGAACGAACAGACCACGTTTGACAGGAGACGTCCGATCGGGATTTGAGGTCACAGCAAGAACTGTCCCATGGGTCAGGACGCCGCCTCGGAGACTCTCCGGTGCCAAGGCAACACGCTGGTGACGGCCGCCCTCGATCCCTTCGATCCCGTAATGCTTTGCGAGTCGCCCGTTCAAGAAGGTGTAGTCAGAATCCAAGAGTTCCAAAACGCTCCGATTCTCACGGACAATGAAATCGAAGAGCATTTCTGTTTCTCGACGCATTGCCCTCCGGAGTTCACCGTCAAGTTCGAACTCACGGAACCGTCGGAACGATCGGAAGAAGGCGGAACGGACCTCATCTAATTCCTCACGCTCCTCTTCAGTCAATTCTTCTTGAGGACGGCGACGGAGTTCTCGGAATCGTGATCGAATACGATCAAATTCGGGATCTGGGCCTTGGTCACGCGAGAGGACCGCGAAGGCGTTAATCGGCACGGATTCAATATCTCGGACTTTGAGCCATTGGCCAACAAACCCCTCGACAAACTCATCTGATTTCGAACTATTGAGCATCCGGGTGACCTCTGCATTGAGGTTTTCGCGGAGCGTTCCGCGCTCGGCATGTTGAAAGAGTTCGTCATCAGGCATCGATGACCATAAGAAATAGGAGAGTCGCGACGCGAGTGCATACTCATCGATCAGCGGAAACGGTCCAGCCGAGCCTTCTTCGAACTCCTCTTCACGGAAGAGGAATTGGGGCGAGGCCAGAATCGCAATCATCGCTTGGGAGATCCCATTCTCAAAAGTTGATCCCTCATAGCTATAGACGCGTTCAGCTAAGTTGACAAGTCGCTCCAGGGTTTCCCCAGCAACAGGGCGACGAAAGGCCTTGGTGGCAAATTGATTGATTGTTTCGTGAGCGAGTGTCCGCCTCGCTTCTTCGTCGCCAGGAACCTCAGACGGAAAATAACGCTCGCGATTTCTACGTTGGAGCCTGTTGTCATTGTCTCCATCACTGTCATCCGGCATCGCTTCAGCGACAATCTCCTGTGCCGCCGCGATATACTTTTCCATCAAGAGTGGTGAGATCGACAGAACATCGGCAATGTTGTCAAAACCGTGACCACTGTCATCGGGAGGAAATTTGGAACGCGTGTCGTAATCAACACCTGTTAAATCGCGAATCGTGTTTCTGTATTCGACACGGTTGAGACGTCGAACAGTGACTCGTCCTGGATCAGGCTCGTTGGGATCAATCGCAAACGCATCGTATTTAATCCAATTTACCAAGACTTCGACTTCTTCACTTGATGGCCGCTCTTTCCCTGGCGGCGGCATGACCCCCGCTCGGAGATTCTTAAGGACCGCCCACCAAGTCTCGTGATCGGTTTGGAGGAGCCCGAGGTCTTCCTCAAAGGCGTCGAGTGCAACACCTCCCTTTTTCGCTCCGTAGCCATGGCAGCCGTAGCAGTAAGTCTCTAGGATCGGCTGGATTTGGTCATAAAAGCGATCTTCTAGCTCGTCTGATGCTTTGGTCGTCGCTCCATGAAGTCCCAAGAGCACAAAGAAGAGAAATCCAAAAACTACCTGCCAGCCAACTCTCAAACCGCCTATCTCGTGGACTGGGTTGACTTCATGCAGGCATGGATGGTAATGATTAGCCGCCTCTTTTGGTCTGGACAACAAGCGGCGGGTGTGAGTGCTTGACATCTTCTAACCCCAACTGAAACTGTTGGTTAGATCGAATCGCTACGGTTGGGAAATTGCCGGAGAGTATTGTAGGGGAGTGCGGAGCAAAAATTGGTGTGTTGGTGCAACCCGAGTTTAATCATATTGTAACTTAAGGGCTAGCGTACGTCTGATCAACGGTGCGAAGTATGATATCGCCGAGTTAAAGCCTATTCCTTAGACGTCACGTTGCTCGTTGTTTTGCGAGACTCCTCGATTCATCGGTCAATCGGTTCGTCGGCCTCCGACCACTCTTGACTTGATTTGACAGTCACTTAGTGATCAACCGCTCCGTTAAGTTCCGATTAAGTAAACGTTGAGACAACCGTGTAAACTCCCTTCGATCGATTGGTCATGGTTGCCACCCCACTGAGCCTTTTGGAGCGACTTCAGCGAGAACCGGAAGACGCGCTATCGTGGGATCGCCTTACCGGGCTCTACACTCCTCTCGTCCGAAAGTGGTTAATCAGTCGAGGAACATCTGATAGTGACCTCGACGACCTGACTCAAGAGATTCTCCTCGTCCTGGTCCGAGAGATTCCGCGTTTCGACCACAATGGACAGACCGGGGCGTTTCGATCCTGGGTCCGGACTATCACGGTTAACCGCTTAAGGAACTTCTGGCGCTCGCGACGCCGCGAAGCCACCAATCACGAGGATGATTGGATCTCGGCATTAGAAGACCCCGAAAGTGATCTCAGACAACGTTGGGATCGTGAGCACGACGAATTCATTGCGCAACGCCTTTTGGAGCTAATCCAACCAGAGTTCTCTCCAACGACTTGGCAGGGATTTCGACGACATGTGATCGATGGAATTCCCGCAAGCTCGGTTGCGGCAGAGCTAGGGTGTACACCCAACGCGGTCCTAATCTCAAAGTCTCGTGTCTTGAGACGGTTACGCCAAGAGAGTGCAGGAATCCTCGACTAACTCCGACGGGAGCGACCGAGATCGAATCGAGAGATTGAGGGGATTTTTTGAGGATCCCTGAAAGGATTCGCTCCTGACTGCACTCTCTTTTTGACGTTCGAGTCAGGCAAATCCCAGAAAAGACTCGAGCAGCCTCGGGTCATCAATGTGTCTTACCGAGTTGCACGATGAGTGTGCTTCTCTTCCTGCAAAATCCTCATCAACAATCTGCAATCGCTGGCCAGACATATTGATTTCATGATCCATTCTTTGGTCGATCGAAACGGCTGATCGTCCCGAGTTGGCGTCATCTCATTGACTTTACAACGACGACCAGACCGCGATTTCTAGAGGAGTATTCAACATGAATCATTGTCTAAACCTGTCACGTCAGTTGCGATTCTTAGCAGACGACAAGAGGCCCACGACGGACGTTCGGAGGGTTGAACGTCCCAGTAGTAAAATGAGGTATCGCAGAAAACTCCTACTCGGAATGGCAATCTCGATCCTCCTAATCGGAGACTTCGAATCCGCGACTGCAGGCGTTCTCGATCCAACCTCCTTTCCCACTCTAGGGTCGCTCAATCTCACGAGCGGCTCGTTCGTGATTGATACGAGTGGCTCCGCGCCGGTCCTAATGGATCACCAAGGAAACGTCCTGTTCACCGGGGTAACAATTGGCCAAGACTCCCCGGTACCACTCAATGCATTCAATCCTAACGTCTCCGTCTTCACTTTTGAGTCCATCTCGATCAGCCCGGGAGTTACGGTGAGGGCTCAGGGAGAGAATCCCCTGGCACTCTTATCACAATCAAACGCCCAGATTGCAGGGACGATCAACGCGAACGGTGACGACGGAAACTCTGCGCTGGCAAACGATGGCAACGGCGGCGATGGTTCAGGCGGGGCTGGCGGAGCTGGTGGTGGACGTGGTGGTAACGGTGGATCGAACAAGGGAGGCAACGGTACGGGATCTGGCGGTGGGGAAGGTGGCTTTGGGGGCCTCAGCTCGCGCGGTAATGGTGCAGGGTTCGGGGGTCCAGGTGGACCAGGGATCGCCCCGAACAATCCTGGTGCGCCTTATGGTGACCTCCGACACGCACTCCAAGGTGGGAGTGGAGGCGGTGGGAGTGGTAGTGATCTCTTCACAGCCGTCGGTGGAGGCGGCGGTGGTGGTGGAGGCGGAATTCAAATCGGTGCGGTCGGTACGATTCTCTTCGATAGTGGCGAGGTTCGTGCCGACGGTGGCATGGGCGTTGGGGGTATTGGGATCCTCGCGACGGTGCTCGCTGGAGGTGGTTCGGGGGGTGGGATTATCCTCCATGCCCCTACGATCAGTGGAACGGGGGTCGGGAACCTCGTCACCGCAGACGGAGGCGGACCAGCAGGAGGTCCAGCCGGAGGCGGGGGACGCATCTTAGTCCTCACGGAACAAGGAAGTCAACCAGACAGCATCACGTTCACGGCGGATCAAGGATCACCGTTTGCGGGAGATGGCGTTATCGAGTTCGACACGTTGAGCCATCAGAATTATGTAGCCGCTCTCACGACTGGATCGGCCTCAATTCTGCAACAGACGGTTTCTGGATCACTCCCGGTCGATGACTTTGTGCTCAGCTTCGATATCTTGTTTGAAACCTTCACGGGGACCCTGGATGTGCTGATCGACGACCTTCTGGTCGGCCAGATTGATGCACCGTCTTTCCTCGGTACAGCGTTCTCCACAATCAACCTCGCTGTGGACGTCAGTATGCTGTCTGTGATGGACCCGACGTTGACCTTCCGACTTGATGGCGTGACAGGCTCGCGCGCACTCCTCGACAACGTGATCTTCCCCGGGCTGATCAACGGCAATTTCCAACTCGCCCAACTGGCACCTTGGGAACAACTGGGGGAAGGAAGCGTCGAGATTGAGCCATTTGCAACTGCGGTCCCGGAACCAGGGAGCCTCTTCCTCACAGT
>CAZEAN010000046.1:10556-44758 GCA_964510225.1 uncultured Isosphaeraceae bacterium | reverse complement strand
GCCTCGACCAGTTTCGATCACTACGACCAAAATCGTGTTGGCTGGAAGTTTGAGGAACTCGACCCGGTACCAGCCGAACAAGCCGCTCGCGATCAAGATCGAACAATATTCGACACTTCACGATACGGCCTTGGTAACCAAGGTCATACCTTCGGCGACAAATTGAATAAGGGCGAACGCGCAGCGGTCATTGAATATCTGAAGACACTGTAATGCCTCTTACGCTTGGCTCAATTTGTTGTTCCTACGTCTTTTCTACTAACTATTGCTGACCTTAGTCAGGGGCTGGCCGCCATCGATATGGCGGCCGGTTTTCCTGCTCGGTACTGAAATCCACGTAGGCTTACTGGTGACATTTCTCGATGAATTCTTTTGATTTAACTTAATTAAGTCATCCCTTGACTTGCCTGCCAACCGGCCACTAGATTGTTAACAGTTTACAATGTGCCTCGGGATCCGAGCTTAGATGTTGGCCTTTGACGAGTTTCGGCAATGGAATCGAACGCATTAACGATCCGAGAGCAAGTTACCAATCGAATCCGTGACGACGTCATCGCTGGCAACTTTCCAGCAGAACGGCCGCTTCGCGAGGTCGAACTTGCCAAGAAATTCCAGGTGAGCCGGGGACCGATCCGGGACGCTTTTCTGACCCTTTCGCAGGAGGGTTTCCTTGCTTATCAGTCGAATCGTGGTGTTACGGTTCGACGACCACCAGACCCAGAACACCGCCCGTTTATTGTCTCGATTCGGCGTCAGATTGAATCTTATGTGGTTGCGTCCGGAATCGAGACGCTTGACGAAGAACAGTTGGCAACAATTGATGCTGCATTACTCGGAGTGAAGAACGCTTGCGTCGGGCACGAAGTAGTCAAGGTCGCCCGGGCAGATATGGCATTTCATGAAGCAATTCTAATCGCATCTGGGGGCTCCGATTTTTTACCGATCTGGAAATGGCTTTGTTCTCAGATGATGTTAACCTATTCACGCCTCGATCATTATGAGGAGGTCTTTGAGGAACACCTGCAGATTATGCAAGCTCTCCGAACTCGTGATTTGGACGCTTGCCTCGCCGCGCTCGAAGTCAACATTCGCTGATCCATTGAGCCCCTGACCCTGAAGGAGCCCTCGAAGATGTCGTCGGTGATCTTCCGCAATTCAATCATCCTGATCCTGGCGTTATTCCTCCTTGGTTCAAATCGAGCGGCCCATAGTGCCGTGATCGAGAACGAGACGCGTGACGAATCGGAGACGCTCGAGGGCAATCGCCTCTTTGCGTTAGAAATCCTTCCACTCCTAAAGACGAAGTGCTTTGCCTGCCACGGTGACGATCCGGAGCAACTTAAGGGTGGCCTCGATCTAACAAGCCGGTCGGGGATGTTGCACGGCGGTGAGATCCAAGGGGAGTCGCTCCTGCCAGGCGATCCGAAAGGGAGTCCGCTCTACTGGGCCGTCAGCCGGACCGAGCCCGGCTTGGAGATGCCCCCGAAAGAGAATGACTCCCTCAACGAGGACCAGGTGGAACTCATCCGGACATGGATCGAACTCGGTGCTCCCTGGCCCGTCGAGACCGTAATCAACGAGTTACGGAACGAAGATTGGAGACGCGAGTCAACTGCTGATGGTGTCCTCGTTCCCACGAGCGGTGGGTTAAGCGACGACTGGACGTATCGGAGGTACCAAGAGGAAGACCTCTGGGCGTTCAAGCCGCTCACGGAAGTCGAGGCACCGTCCCCCGACGCATCCGGGCATCCTGTCGATGCCTTTGTGAACCAGAGCTTGGCGGAAGCTGGTCTCGATCCCGCACCGAGGGCAGACAAGCCGACCTTGATCCGACGCGCCACGTACGATCTTACCGGTCTTCCACCGACTGCTCGAGAGGTTGAGGATTTTCTGAATGATGACCGACCCGGCGCATGGGAGCGTTTGATTGAACGACTCCTCGCGAGTCCGCACTACGGTGAACAGTGGGGGCGCCAATGGCTCGATGTCGTCCGCTATGCTGACACCAGTGGCTATTCGAACGATTGGGAACGTTCGAACGCCTGGCGCTATCGGGATTATGTGATCCGATCCTTCAATGACGACAAACCATACGACCGTTTTGTGATCGAGCAAATAGCCGGAGACGAATTGAATCCGGACGACCCCGAGTCAATGGTTGCGACCGGCTTCCTTCGATCAGGTCCTTGGGAACATACCCCAATGACTCCTGAACCAGTCTCTCGGCAGCTTTATCTTGATGACGTTGTGAACAAAGTTGGGCAAGTCTTTCTGGCAACCCCACTCCGCTGCGCCAAGTGTCACGACCACAAGTTCGACCCGATCCCGACTCGAGATTACTATCGGGTGATGGCGACCTTCGCTGCGACCCAACCCGCCGAACGTGCTGCGCCGTTCCTACCCACCGAGAATACAGCACGATTCGAAGCGGGGCGGGCTCAACTTGAGCGTCGTCTACAGTGGGCACAAGAAGACGTTGCCCGGATCAAGGCCAAAGAGGAGCGAGCCGGGCGTGCCTGGGCAGCTGAGCGTGGTATTCCCTACATCCCTCGGTCAAACAAGAGCAACAACGTACTGGAAGACAAGAAGCCACCGCGTCACATTGGACTCACTTATGAAGACCAAGGGTTTCTCAAGGTCCGCGAGCAGGACGTGAGGATCTGGACTCGTCAACTCGAACGCTTCGAGCCGATGGTTCAAAGCGTCTACAACGGACCGACCAAGGTCCGTGCCTCAATAAAGCTTCGGATGCCATCGGTCCAAGGAGAAGCTCAAGTTCTCCCTGTAACTCAGATTCTGAGTGGGGGAAGCCTTGAGACTCCTGGAGAACAAGTCACTCCAGGGGTCATGAGTGCTGTGCCATATCAGTCGAAGGGATCGGTTGACAACTCTACAAGGGAAAATCTAGCGATCCCGGAAACCAGAGACGGTCGACGCCTCCAACTAGCCCGGTGGATCGCCGACCCCCAGAATCCGCTGGCAACGCGAAGCATTGTGAATCGGATCTGGCAAGGGCATTTCGGTCGCGGGATTGCGGTAAATAGTAACAACTTTGGGGCGACTGGCGCAAAGCCGACCCATCCCGAACTACTCGATTGGCTCACGACCCGTTTCATTGACAGCGGCTGGTCAATTAAAGAGATGCACCGGCTCCTCATGACCTCGGAAGCGTATCGGCGGTCGAGTACTCATCCTCAGCTCGAATCAGTTCAACGTCTCGATCCCAAAGGCGAATTGCTTGCCACTTTCAAACCTCGAAGGCTCACCGCAGAGGAACTCCGAGATAGCATGCTCTCGTCCTCCGGTGAGCTGAATCGCGAACTCGGCGGACTTCCAGTCAAACCAGAGATCAATCTCGAGGTTGCCTTGAATCCTCGGATGCTTCAATTCTCACTCGCTCCCGCGTATCAACCATCACTGACGCGTTCGGAGCGAAATCGACGTTCGATCTACGTGTATCGAAGCCGCGGGCTTACCAATCCGTTGTTCGAAGTCTTCAATCAGCCGAGCCCGAATGAGTCATGCGAGCTGCGTGATTCTTCTTCGATCACTCCACAAGTTTTCGCCCTCCTTAATGGAGGTGATACCACGACTCGTTCCATCGCGATGGCTTACCGAGTGCAGTCACTCGGCTTGAATCGGACCCTTGGCGAGACAGTAGACCATGCGGTCCAACTCGCCTTCGGCCGACCACCGAGACCGGAGGAAAGCGTACTCTTAGAAGACCACCTTCGAGAGATGATCGCCTATCACCAAGAGCACCAGCCTCCTACGGTCAATCCTCCGACGCAAGTTACACGATCGGTGGTCGAGGAAATGTCGGGGCTCGCGTTCGACTACATCGAGCGACTCGATGCCTTCGAGCTTGGAGCTTACGAGCACCATCTCCGCGCTTGGGAGGTGGATCCCGAGACCAGAGCCCTCGCCGATCTCTGTCTTCTGCTCTTCAATGCCAACGAATTCGCTTATGTCTACTGATTTTAGTCGGAGGCCACTGATGATGAATCGATTCCTTCCCCGTCGTGACTTTCTTTTCGGTCTGGGTGCATCGCTCGGTAGTCTTGCCCTGACAGATCTCCTCGCGCGAGTGTCCCGTGCGGGTGCTGAAGGGATCGCCGAAGGTCCGCTCGCTGTCCGTCCGAAGCACATCGATGCGAAGGCCAAGTCCTGCATCATGCTTTTCATGGAGGGTGGACCGAGTCATCTCGATACGTTTGATCCCAAGCCAGAACTCGCGAAGCGTCACCTTGAGGCGTTCCAGCGAACAAGCGAAAAGTTCTCTGGGATGACGCGAGGGAATCGGTTCTTCGTGAAGAGCCCATTCCGTTTCCGGCAAGTCGGTGAGTCTGGGATCCCAATGTGTGAAGAGTTCCAATACATGGCTGACCCAGCCGTTGCGGATGAACTCTGCGTCTATCGAGGCTGCCAAGCGGAGTCAGTCGATCACGCCACTGCCCTTTACCAGATGAACACGGGAAGCCGTTTCGGTGGTGATCCAGCCATCGGCTCCTGGGTGACTTACGGTCTTGGGAGCGAGAACCAGAACCTCCCCGGCTACATAGTTCTGAAGGAATTGGCCGCACCTCAAGGTGGCTCCGGGAATTGGTCAAATGGCTTCTTGCCTGCCCACTACCAGGGGACGCCTCTACGTCCCGAAGGGACGCCAATTTTGGACATGCTCCCCCCCGATTGGAAGACTCGGGTACATCAGCGTCTGAATCTCGATGTCCTCAACGCCCTCAATCAGGACCATCGAGCACGACATCCTCAGCACGACGAGCTTGCGGCTCGGATCGAAAACTACGAACTGGCATTCCGGATGCAGATGGAAGTACCTGGAATCCTTGACCTCGATCAGGAGTCGGAGCAAGTCCGTCAGCTCTATGGTGTTGGGGAGGAGGGAATCGACGCTTTTGCGCGGAAATGTCTGTTGGCGCGTCGACTCGTTGAGAATGGAGTCCGCTTCGTTCAGATTTTCTCCGGTGGCTGGGACTCCCACGACTACTTGGAACGATCTCACCGGGCTCGGATCCGGAGTATCGACCAGCCGATTGCCGCGCTAATCAAGGACCTCAAATCCCGAGGGCTCTTAGATGAGACCCTCGTGGTCTGGACCGGTGAGTTCGGTCGGACTCCAGACAACACAAAGCGAGGCGGAGGGATTGCACTCGGCCGCGACCATAATGCGGATGCGATGTGCCTCTGGCTTGCGGGTGGTGGTGTCCGAGCCGGCCATGTGATAGGCGGCACCGACGAACTCGGTTTCGAAGCCGTCGATGTTGTCCACCCCATCCGTGACCTCCACGTCACTCTCCTTCGACTCCTCGGACTCGACGACAATAAACTGACTTACTTCCATGGTGGACGCTACAAACAACTCTCGCAGGTCGGTGGCCAGGTTATTGACGAGCTTCTTGCCTAGTTTCCTTTCTCAATCTGAACTGCTCGGTCACCCCAACCGAGCAGTGGTTGTGTCGTAATGCATTTTGATTGAGCTGCGTACTCCTAAAGGTTTATCGAAGTCGCTCTAGGCGGATTGTGCGTCTCGTGTTATGGTCTCGCCATGCCCTGAAAGAAGGGGCTGTGGGGACCGGTTTGAAGCTCAGGGATGACCAAAAACGGATTGGCACGAGGCCATGTATATTGTCACCGGCGCCGCAGGGTTCATCGGCAGCAACCTGATCCGTGGGCTCAATGCCCGAGGGATCAACGAGATTATCGCTGTCGACGACCTGACCGATGGTCAAAAGTTTCAGAACCTCGTCGATTGCGAAATCGCCGACTATCTCGATCGTGATGCCTTCCGAGCAATGCTCCGGCGGAGTCCGAACGCATCCGTTCCCTTAGCGATCTTTCATCAAGGGGCCTGCGCCGATACGACTGAGGCTGACGGTCGCTTCATGATGGAGTGTAACTACGAGTTCAGTAAGGAGATCTTGCACTGGGCTCTGGATCGCAAAGCACCGATCGTCTATGCATCAAGCGCGTCGGTTTATGGGACGACAGGCCATTGTGTCGAATCGCCTGAGGCTGAGTCCCCAATCAACGTCTATGCCTATTCGAAACTCCTCTTTGATCGCTACGTCCGTCGGATCTTTGAAGCGGGAATTGACTCGACCGTTGTCGGTTTACGCTACTTCAACGTCTATGGTCCTCGCGAATGGCATAAAGGGCGTATGGCGTCGATGGTTTCGCAGATTCTCTGGCAATTACGCCGAACCGGGGTCGCTAGACTCTTTGAAGGGACCGCTGGATTCGCCCATGGTGAGCAACGTCGTGACTTTGTCTTCGTCGACGACGTTGTGAACGTCAATTGCTTCTTTGGTGCAGCGACCGCCCACCAGGGGATCTACAACCTCGGGACGGGCGAAAGTCGGAGCTTCAACGAGATCGCGCGGGCGATCATCGCTCGACTCGGCACTGGGCGTCTGGAGTACATCCCCTTCCCGGATTCACTCCGAGGGAAATATCAGAGTTTCACCGAAGCTGACATCAATGCACTCCGAAAAGCTGGCTACGATCGTCCGTTTACAACTCTTGAGGATGGGATCGACCGACTCCTTGCAGCAGAGGGTCTTCTCGTCACCAGCACGGCGGAAGCGGCCTAACGTCAAACGATCACAAGCCACGAGATGGAGGTAGAGTTGATGAGTCCTGATACTGTAGGAAACGTCGTTGGCCTCGGATTCCAATCAGGTTTGGAAATCTTGATTCGATCGATGCCGACGCGACGAGTGGCGGTAATTGGGGACGTAATGCTTGATCGTTACGTCGCTGGTGAAGCCCATCGACTCAGTCCCGAAGCACCGATTCCGGTTCTCGATGTCAAAGATGAACGGATGATTCCTGGCGGTGCGGCTAATGTCGCGCTCAAGGTCATTGGTCTAGACTCGTCCTGTCGACTGATCGGTTTGGTCGGCGCCGACGATGATGCGACAACCTTAAGGTGGTTGATCACCGAGTCTTCTAGAATCGATGATGGTCTCGTTTCCGATCCCAGTCGGTCCACTACCGTCAAGACTCGACTGGTGGCACACCGTCAACAGTTGCTTCGGGTCGACCGTGAACAACGGATCGCCCCAGTCGGAGCGATCCTGGAACATCTTTGCCAATCGGCATTTGAGGCAGCTGCGAATGCGGATGCCGTAATCTTAGAAGACTACGGTAAGGGGGTGCTCACCCCTGAAGTGATTTCGGCGGCGATTGCCGGAGCCCGCCAATCAGGCGCAACGGTCGTGGTGGATCCCAATGGAAGAAACTACCGAAAGTATGCAGGAGCAACGATCCTCACACCGAATCTCCGTGAGACCGAAGTTGCGGCCGAAACAGTCATTGTCGACGACGAATCCCTTAAACAGGCAGGCCATCGGCTAGTTGCCCAGACAGGGGCAATGCTTGCGGTTACACGTGAAGCGTCAGGGATCTCACTCTTCCAGCCTGAACCAACTGGGTCCATCAGTCACGAACTGATCCCGACCTTACCCGTTGACGTCTTTGATGTAACGGGAGCGGGTGATGCGGTTGCCGCCTCACTCGCGATTGCACTTTCTTCAGGAATCTCACCATCCGAATCTTGCGCTATCGCCAATCTTGCCGGTCGGGCGATCGTTCAGCAACATGGTGTGGGAACTATTTCAATCGAGATGTTGCTCGATGAGGCTTTTGAGATCGGGGGTCGTCCTCGGAAAGCAGTCGACCTAGACCGTGCGGTTGAGCGTGCGGAGCAAGTCCGCCAGGCGGGCGGTAAAGTCGTTTTCACAAACGGTTGTTTTGACCTCCTCCACTATGGTCACGCCTTTCTTCTCCAGTTTGCTCGGGCGCGAGGTGATCTCCTAATCCTCGGCCTAAACACCGATGATTCAGTCCGACGCCAGAAGGGGCCGGACCGTCCCGTTGTTTCTGAGCAGCAACGTTCCTACATGCTTTCGCTCTACTCGTTTGTCGATCTCTTAGTACTGTTCGATGATGACACTCCGCTACGACTCATCGAGGCAATCCGCCCTGATGTGCTGGTCAAAGGGGGAGATTACACTCCTGAGACAGTTGTCGGCCGAGAGATCGTGGAGTCAGCTGGAGGCCAGGTTGTCATTTGTCCCCGACTTCAAGGCTTCAGTACGACAGAATTGGTTCGAAAGATTCAGGCCGCCTAATCGTATCTAATCTTAGCGAACGTCCCATCCAGGCCCAAATCTTGGGTGGCTTCCGGGGAGTGTGCCCTCGTGTGTGGAGAGCGTCAACCACGCCAAGAGCCCGAGGAAGCAAGGGATAAGCAATAGCAGCCCGAGGTTGGAAGTGTAGAGGGTGAAACGGGATCGCGGGGACGCGAGGGCAGTTGGCTGCTCGGGGACTTCGCTCGATCGGTCATTCAGACAGACGACAATGAGACTACAGCAGACTGCCGTAAGCCAAAAGGAGAGGTGGACGAAGAATACTCCCCGATTCGCGAGGTCGGGGAAAGACCGAAGTAGTGTCGCGATCGCAGGGATCCAGAGCATGGCCAAAAAAAGTGCTTGAGTTTGTCCGAAGGGCTGTTTCGAAACCACCGGGGGGTTCTTCCGTCGTCGTCCTTGAAAAAATCCCACGAGGATGACGAGGGAAAGGCTGAGGCTGAGAACGAAGAGACACCAGCCGCTACCGACCCCGAGCAAGGTGGGGGGAAGATCGCCACGATCGAGCCATTTACCTAGATTCTTGCGAAAATTCTCCCAGGGGATCACGACCAGGAGGAAGACCAGAGAGGTCCAGTGAAGCCGACCTACCCAACGCCGACTGAGATCATCTTTGTCAGATTCCGCTGGGTTGTCAGGACGGACGTACTGAGCGGTTCGAATCAATGCAAGTCCAACACCGATTCCCATGATCAACCCAAAGAGCTGCTCCATCCACTTCCAATAATCAAGCCCTTGAAGTTCCGTCAACCGACCAATCGGTCCCCACTGGGCTCTTCCGAGCATCTGCACAAAGTCGCCGATGGCGAACCCCAATCCACCAGCGAGGAACCCTCGATGCGCGAGACGGATTCCGACTCGGTTCTTCGAGAGCAGGTGGTAAGCCATCACGACACTAAAGATTCCTACACAGCCCGCCCAGTTATCCCCTCGGGGAGGAGTCATCCGGAGCCCGAGACCCAGAACAAGGATCGAGAATCCTGCCCACCAACCGAGACCGAGGCACCCAACCAGAACTGAGGCTCTTCGGGTGCGTGGCAGCGTGGCACAACAGAGTGCCACGATCACCGCGATCGACGCAGCCCCCCAATCAGTGTCGTTGAGCGAGTAGCGCGTGTAGAGTTCCCCGGCAACACCGGAGAGCTTAAGTCCCCACCAAACAATGAGGTACAGAACCGCGGGGATGACATATTCCGAGAGCTCTTTCAGACTCTTAGTGAACCCGAGCGCAAGAATCCCCATCCCGATCCCGCCCCAGAGTCCGCCGATCAGGAAGAGGCTGGCAAAACCATAGAAGACATCGGCGAAGGTGTCATGGGCTGTATAACCGATGACACGTCCGTAGCTCATTTGGCCACCGAAAGCCCAACCGATAGCACCGAGTGCACCGAGGACAGCAGCGCGACTCCACCAATCAGCCCGATTTGAGGTCAGGACGATTCCGAGGGCGACCAATGCGCCTGGAATCATTGCCCCGGCCTCATGACCGTATTCGCCTCGATAGCCCCAACCAACCGACATCGCCAACCCTCCGAGGGTTGGCATGAGGATCTTCCGCGTTCGGTCGTTCATTAGAAAAGCTCAGCGATCGGTGCTGCAGCTTCGTCGACCACTCGGATCGGTCGTCCGAGTGGTGTGATGAATTCGGTGTCGAGATTGATCCCGAGTGAGGAACACATGGTGGCGACAAGATCCATGACGCCGACCTCGCGATCGACAATTTCGATCCCTTCTGGATCGGTGGCACCGATGACCTGGCCGCCTTTGATCCCTCCGCCACCCATCACGACCGACCAACTCCGGGGCCAGTGATCACGTCCACCATTGGCATTGATTCGCGGCGTCCGGCCGAATTCACCCATCCAGACCACGAGTGTTGAGTCCAGCAGCCCTCGCTGATCGAGGTCAGTGAGCAAGGTCGACATCGCTCGATCCAGGACTGGGAGCCGCTGATCCCGGAGTGTGCTAAAGATGTTGTTATGGTTGTCCCAGCCGCCGAGGCCGACTTCGACGAACGTGACACCAGCTTGAACCAACCGACGGGCCATCAGACAGCCCGCACCGAATCGGTCTCGGCCGTAGGCATCGCGAACAGAATCAGGTTCGCCTTCCAGGCTAAAAGCGTTGGTATAGCTCGAGTTCATCAACTTCAAGCTCTTGGAGTAAACCTCCCGGTGTCCAAGGGCAGCGTTCCCACGACCCTCGTTGATAAACCGATTCTCGACAAGTTCGAGGAAGCCCAAGCGTCGTCGCATCCGTTGGTCTTCGACGGGAGCGACGAGATTTGCAACCCTCCCGTTGGGGTTATTGATCGCAAAGGGAGCATGGGACATCCCGAGGAATCCTGGCGATTCACCCGCTCGGTTGATCGAGACGAAGTGGGGCAAGGCGAAGTCACGTCCAGCCTTCGAACCAAGTTCCGATGAGCAGACCGATCCAAAGGACGGGTGGACGACGGTTGGGTTCGGCGTATAGCCGGTGTGCATCAGGTAGGTACCGCGATCGTGATTCCCCTCGCTTGTCTTGACCGATCGGATGATGCTGAGATCCTTCATTTTGGTCGCGAGTCGCGGAAGATGCTCACTGATCCGGACGCCGGGAGCGGCGGTCTCGATCGAGCGGAACTCACCACCCGTAGCACTACTCTCAGGTTTCGGATCCCAGGTATCGAGGTGACTTGGGCCGCCACCCATCCAGAGCAGGATACAATGCTTCTGCGCGTTCCGGACCTGCTGGGCATGGGCACGGAGTGTGCCAAAAAAATGGGAGGCCGGGAGAGCCAACGCTCCCGTAGTGAGGTGGCCAAGGAAGTGTCGGCGTGACATCCCGGTTGGTGTCTTTAGAGAGTTGAGCATCGGACTTGGCTCCTCTTCTTCGCACGGTAATCATTGGTGGTCGGTGAGAATGTGCACTTGATTAGTGATTCAGCATGAATTCGTTTGAATTCAAGAGCGCCCAGAAAAGGTCCTCCGACGCCTCGTAAGGATTCGGAGCGTTCCGGAGAATCATCCCGGCGGCTCTCGCTTCTGTTTTGCTCGGCGGTCGGCTCAGGGTCGCCAGATAGAGTTGGGTGACGATGGTGTCGGCCGCGCCCCGTTGGACCGCCCCACCGACTACCTTGTGGAGAAGGTTTCCAGGCTTGCAGCTTGTCGCCTCGCGGATCAAGTTTCCGTTCATCATCATCAGAGCCTGCGGGATTGTCCCGTCGAAGCTGTTCTGCTCGGTTGCCTCATCATTTGCGAAGGCGAAGACGAATTGTCGACGCCAGCGATCGCGACGCTCCTGGGCATCGCCATCTCCGGTTTGGTCGGCTTGGGTGGCGACCAGTAAGGAACTGAAGAGTTGTTCGGGAGTCATCGGTTTGACGATCATCGTGGCGAACAACGCGTCCTCAGGACGCCGAGACCGACCTCGAGCGCTGCTTATCAGGTACGCCTCGCTTGAGGTGATCCAACGGACCAACTCCTTGATGTCATAGTCAGCATCGATGAACGATTGGGTCAATGAGGCGATCAATTCGGGATGGCTCGGTGGGTTGTGATCGCCAAAGTCATCCACCGGGTGGACGATTCCGCGACCCATGAAGTGCCCCCAGACCCGGTTGACGAACGCTTCAGCGAATTCAGTGTTGGAGCGATCCGTAATGAAGTCACCGAGCATGGACCGTCGATTGATGTCAGCCGACTGACTCACCTTCCGACCATCGAGATACTTGGGAAATGCAATTCGGATGCTGCCGTCGGGGCGATCAAACCGTGCATAATCACTGGTTGGGTCATCGGTAACCTCAACCATCGCTCCATCCCCGTTGTCTCGTTGGACGCGGATACCACGGAAAAACGCGTTGATCCCCCAGAAGTCCTCTTGCTTCCAATCGTTACTTTTGTGGTCGTGGCATTGGGTGCACTGAAGCTGACGACCGAGGAAGACGCGGGTGGTTACGGAGGTTAACGGGACGGCGTTCATTTCTCGGTGCGCGAGGACGAAATTCGTGGCACCGTTCTCGGCGGTGTTGGAACCGGTCGCCGTGATCAGTTCGCGAGCAATTTCATTCCAGGGGCGCTCATCGTTGAATTGTTCAGTGAGCCAAGTCCGGAAGGCTTCCCGATTCACCTGATTGCCTTGATCGGCACGGCCGATCAGGATGACCTCCCAAAGGTTCGCCGAATTCTTGGCGAAATCAGGATGATCGAGTAGTAGATCGATAAGCCGTGCCCGTTTGTCGCCCCGTTTGTCTCGGATAAACGAAACCACTTCCTCCACCGTTGGCGTCCGACCAATGAGGTCGAGCGAGAGACGACGGAGGAACTCAGGATCATCGGTCTGTGGTGACGGGCTGACCTCGGCCAGTTCCCAGCCCTCACGGATCAGTCGATTGATCGTTTCGGTCGGCGATTCGGTTTCCTGGCCAGTAGCCCGATCAATCGGTAGAGAACCGAAGACTCCGAGCGTGATGCAGACCACCAAGAGTCGTGGGCAGGTGGATCGACCTGGAACTGGGGTCCATCTCATCGATAGATCCTCCGATGATGTCCGACCGCTCTTAAAATCGCAGTGCCGAAGTGCTGCTGAAGCAGCGATTCAATACCGGGCACTGTGGGCTGATCGAAAGGAATTAGAGGCGATCGGTGCGAATTTGCGTGAATTGGTTGGCTTCTGGAACAGGCATCTCGGTTCCGTCGACATAATTATCTTAGTAAATTCTACGCGCTAGAACGATGCTCGTGACAGAATGCAACCGCGATTGTGCACATCGACGGATCTAAGCCGACTCACGGCCGTACTGAAGCTCGAGCAGTCGTCGGTAGAGGATAGAATTCTTCGCGAGTTCGTCCTCGGTACCGACCGCTTCCACGCGACCTTCATTCAGGAGAACGATCCGATCAGCAAACTGCAACGAGCCGAGATTATGGGTAATCAGGAAGGTGGTTCGACCTCGGGAGAATTCCTCAATTGCCTTCCTAATAAGAGCTTCATCCTGAATATCGACGGCACTCGTTGCTTCGTCGAGCACCAAGATCGCCGGATCGCGGAGCATCGCACGGGCCAAGGCGATCCGTTGTCGCTGACCCCCTGAGAGCCCCGTCCCGCGCTCGCCGATCATCGTTTCGTAGCCGTTCGGCATGGATTCGATGAACTGATGTGCATAGGCGCGACGCGCAGCACGTTCGATCGCCGCTTGCGTGGCATGGGGGTCACCAAAACGGATGTTATTGGCGATCGTGTCTTCAAAGAGGATTGTCTCTTGGATCACGATCCCGATCTGACTTCGGAGGCTCTTTAGCGAAACGGAGCGGAGATCATGGCCATCAATCCGGATCGAGCCACTGTCGGCGTCCCAGAATCGGAGGAGGAGGTTGGTCAACGTCGACTTCCCGCAGCCGTTCGGCCCCACCAAGGCGACCGATTCACCATGGCGGACATTCAAGTTGATGCCCCGGAGGACTGGTGTGAGGCCGTCATAAGAGAAATGTACCTGGTCGAATTCAATCTGTTGATGGTGTCGCTTTAGCCAGAGAGCCTGCGGTTGATCGATGACTTTCGGCTCACGATCCATCAGGTGACAGATTCGATCTGAGGCCGCTGCGGCGCGTTGGATTTTGGAGTGGACGTTCGAGAGCTTTCGGAGTGGGTCTGAGATCCCCGCGAGCATCACGTAGAGGGTTAAGAGTTGGGTGATCGTCATTGGTTCGCCGGCAAGCTGGAGCCGAAAAAAGCCGAGATCGAGGAACAACGACTCGCGGAGAACCAAATATGCTCCCGAAAGGAGGGCGATCGAAACAGTCGAGAGCGCGAGCAACTCCAAGACGGGGGAACTCATCGCTTCGATGGTCGCAACCCGGAGTCGCTTCTTGTATAACGCCTTCGATTCCAAAGAGAACCTGCGGCGTTCACGACGCTCCATTGTGTACGACTTAACTAATTTGACCCCCTGGAAGGTCTCTTGGAGAATCTGATAGAGACTGGAAACACTCTCAAGCGATCGCCTGATAGCCCGCTTCATCAATTTGCCGACGCGGATGGTTGTTAAGGCTGATACTGGGACGAGGACCAGGGCGAGGAGGGTCAGACGCCAATTCAGACACAAGGCACCAACGAGGCAGGAGACAATCCGGAGAGGCTCGCGGACCACTTTGCTAAGGAGAACGACCAGGCCTTGGCTGACGGAATCGAGATCACTCGTAAAGCGGGCCATCAGGTCTGCGGTCCCTTGCTGTCCGAAGCTCCCGAGATCAAGGGCGAGGGTCCGTCGAAAGAATTTTTTTCGGATCTCAAGGATCGTCAGTTGCATAATGTTCGCCACGAGGTAGTCTTGGCCGAACATGAAAACACCTTTGATCGCAACACCGATCATCACCGCCGTAAGTAGAACTAAGAGTGTCTGGAAGCTATCTTCTGGAAGGGATCGAGTTGCCCAAAACTCAGCGATCGCGAAGCGCCGTCGCCAATTGACTGACGACTTCAGTTCACGTTCAAGATCTCGCTTCCGGCTCGCGATCTTGTCGAGCGAACCCCGACCAACCAGCTCCGCCATCCGGTTGATCTCATCGAGCCGTGCATCGGCAAGCTCCGCTTGACGTTCGAGTCTTTCCTTATCCGGAGGCTCCTCTCGGGGAGCGTCGGGACCGCCTGCGCGATCACTCTCCGGTTCCAAGCGGGCGATCTGCCGGTTCAGGAGCTGGCTCGCTTGTCGAGTCGAGCGCACATGCTCTTGAAATCGCTCGGTGGAAATTGCGCCGGATGCACGTTGCTCCACCATCCCGATCTCTTCGAGCCGAGCCTCGAACATCTCGGAGTCGAGTTGGTGTTTTTCGACCCGGGTTGCCATCCAGCCTTGAACGTTCTCTCCATCGAGCAAGATCTCAAGGAGCGGGAGGACTGCTCCGAGTTCGGCAAACCAAAGCAAGGCCACCATGAAGGCGCAGCCGAGCGAAACTAGAAATCGGGCTTTGTAAGCCCCGGCAAAGCGAACCAGTCGTACAAAGTTTTTCATAATCCGGCCACGTCCGACGGGAGACCCGAGGCATCCTTGCCATCCCTCGGCAGAAACCGATCAGACAATCGGCCACTCCCGGGGCGGGAGAGGCATGATCTTAGCTCCTCCTCGGATCTCCACAACCCCGAATCGCTGGCTGTGGAGAACCTGGAGATCCTAAGTGCGTAGACGCGCGCCGAGTGCGAGAGTTCATCCCCGATTGTCGGAAGCTACGGTCATTGATAATCAATGCCTCACTCTGGAATCTAAAACACCCACGTTCGGAGTGGTTACTTCCAGCAAGGCACTCGGAATGTAGCCGAATGCAGTCCGGGCCGGGAACATCCGCGTTCGGGCTCGGCTCGGCGAACTCCTCAGTCTTCAAATCGCAGAATTAAAATATCCAGATTATTTTGCTTAGACGAATGTTCGCTCGACGAGGGAGCGTCTATTCCTCCCTCGTCGAGCAGAATTCTGCTTACACCTGTGCCAAATTACTCGCTCTCGAACATCGCGGCGTCGGGGTTTCCTCGCGAGAGGAGATAGGCGAGGAGATCAAGGATCTCTTCTTCCGTCATGGTATTGAGGAGTCCCGCGGGCATCATCGAGGTCGGCGAGGGTTGCATTTCTTCAATATTATCACGCATCACCCTTACTTGAGCGTTAGGGTTGAGCATGTCGGTGTTGATTTGGAACCCGTTGCCGTTGAGGTTCACGATCCGTCCGCTAATGAGCCGGCCATCGCTCGTCGCAATCATTACCGCTTCGTACTGGTCGCTGATGGTCTTGCTGGGGTCGATGATTGACTCGAGCAAGTCACGAGGGCTGAAGCGACCGGCGACACCCGTCAGATCCGGACCCATCGCACCGCCTTCGCCATCAAAGCGGTGGCAAGAGAAACACTGGGTTTCTGCGAAGAGTCGGCGACCAACGCTGTAGTTGCGGTCACGATCCAGACCATCGTCAAGTAGGGGAAGTAGTTCCTCGAAGGTCCATTCCTTGACGAATTTTCGCTGGATTGTGGGGACTGCGTTCGCCGGTTGTTCCAGCTTTGCGGTGAGGATTGGCTCAAGGGCCGTCTTCTCCTCGTCCGTGAGGCCAGCGATCGCGTCAGCCTTGATCTGGCGGACGAAGTTCCCGAAGCTTGATCCACCTCGGTATCCCGAGGCCTTCACGAACCACTGGAAGTAACGTTCGCGAAGCTCAGGAGTCCAGCCGTTTTCCACGACGCGGAGCATCCTCGCGTAATCGATTTGCTCTTCTTGCGTCGGCGCGGCTTCGAGGAGTGCGACACCCTTGCTGGCAACCTCCGGGTCCTTCAAGAACACGAGGAGCCGACAGAGATCGGCGTTCACTAGTCGACGGTCGTTGGGCAACTTGGGTCCGAATTTGGCAACGAGGCTTGCCCGGGTCTGATCATCCGGCGGACCAAGTCGACTGAACAGGACTGTGTAGACGCGGAGGAAGTCCAGCTTCTGGTCTGTCGTTAGTGACTCCCAGTCAAATCGATCCAGAGCCTCAAGGACTTCATCCCTTAAAGAGCGATCGACCACAGCGTTTTCCTCAGGATGGTGGTCGGGGTCAGGGACGCTCGCTCGAATCAGTGCCAACAGTCCGAGTGCAGCGGACTTCGGGTCTTCTTCACCGAGTGCCAACTCCTTCCATTCCGCAGGTGGCTGGAACTCGATGGCGACTCGTGCCGCATAACGAACAAATCGATCGGGGTGGCTGAGGTGAGGCCATGCAGCCTCCACGGCGTTCGGATTGGGACCACCATGGAACGCTTCGAGGGACCTCCGGAGGTCAGACGCCACCACCGACGCGTTCACATCATCGTTATCGGTGACGGGTTCAGTGGATTCAGTCCCGCTATAGGTAACCCGATAGAGTTCGGACGAGGTCCTTCGACCACCGACCGCGAAGTACAACGCACCGTCGACGGGATTGACGACGATATCGGTCAACGCCAGGGGTGCACCGGTGATGAACTCCTCGAAGGTTCCTGTGTAGGAAGCCCCTTCAGGCTCAAGATGAACCGCGTAAAGTCGACCGTAGCTCCAGTCGCAAATATAGAGTGCGTCCTGATACTTGGCCGGGAACTTGGCGCCATAACCAAAGGTGATCCCTGTCGGTGAACCCGGCCCAATGTCAACCGCCGCGGGGAGGCTATCAGGATAGTAAGCCATCCACTTGCCGGCACCGTTGCGCCAACCGTAGTCTGAGCCACTGACCGCATGGTTGACGCGAGTCGGCCGGTACCAAGGGGTATTAAGGTCCCACTCCATGTCGGCGTCGTAGGTAAAAAGCTCACCACGACGATTGAAAGCGAGGTCGTATGGATTTCGGTACCCCGTGGAGATCAAGGTCCAGTGTTCTCCATCAGGATCGATCTGGTAGATTGCGCCACCTGGCCCAAGAACCCCGGCCATAAAACCGTTGCCGTCAGGGAGTCGGGGAAGGAGATGATCTTCTCCCCAGATCGCTGGGACCTTAGTGGCATCGAAGTTCGTGATCGCGGTGTTGTTACCGCAGATCACAAACAGAGACTCTCCATCACGGGAAGGGATGATTGCGTGAGGACCGTGCTCCCCCAGTCCATTGAGCGCGCGGAGTTGTTCGACGGTGTCGAGCTGATCATCACCGTCGGTATCAAGAACCCGATAAAGACCGCTTTGGAAGGTTCCGCCAGTGTTGACCATCACGTAGAGGCTGTCGAATGCCCAGAGCAACCCCTGCGCTTCTCCGATGTCGTCGTTGATGGGCTCGACGCTGACCTCGCCCGCCTTACCAACTCCAGGGACCGTCACCCGGTAGAGCTTCCCATACTGGTCTGAGACGATCAGGCGGCCCTTGGGATCGACCGTCATCGAAACCCAGGAGCCTTGTGTTTCAGCAGGAACGGTGTAGAGCGACTCGATCTCGAATCCATCGGCCATCTTGAGTCGAGCTGCTTTCGCCTTACGGCCTCGGACTGCTTCGGCTTCAGTTTCAAGCCGCTTGAGACGGATGTTGCGGAACCGGACCGTCATCTCTGGACCCTGGTGGACTTGAAGCCCAATGAGGCCTTCCAATTCAGACTCCGCTTCTTGCAGGTCAATGATCGTGACGGTGGTCTCGCCGTTAATCTTATGCGTCAGGCGATTTCCCTCGGCGATGATCGTTAACTCGTTCCATTCGCCAAGCTGGGCCGTAGCTGCGGAGATCGGCTCCCCTTGGACATCCTTGCTGCCGTCGCTCTTGATTCGGACTTGCTGACCACTCTCTGCGACAATCCCACGTCCCCGCTCATCGTAGAGCATCCCAAGATAACTCGGCTTGGGATGGATGTCGGCTTGATAACCAGCAAGGACGAACTCACCTGCCTCAGGGACGGGAGCGCTTCGGTACATGATCCCAGAATTATTGTTCCCTTCGAGTTGGAACTCGGCCCGGAGCTCAAAATCACCGACTCTGCCGTCTTGCCAGATGAGGAAGGAGTTTTGCTCGATCGGGTCTTGGTCGGAAGTTCGCCCAACAATCGCACCATCTTCCACAGACCAGAGCTTCGGGTCTCCCTGCCAACCCGAAAGATCCGTCCCATTGAAGATAACTTCAAATCCTGATTCGATGCTCAGCTTGTCGATAGCTGTTGTGGTTCCAGGGACAAAACAAAGAAGAAGAGCGCAAGCCAGCAGTCTGTTGGCTCGTCGGAGTAGCGGTCGGGGCATCACGCAATCCTCGGATGAGAGAGGGCTGAGGGCGGTTTGGCCTCCCCGAAAGCTGGACTCCTCGTTGTTGAACGTTGGTGTCCACCTGATCTCCTCATGGGAGGCATTAATACTTATAGTGTCGGATCAGGAAGCGTTCCTCAAGACGGCAGTCTCCGACCCTTTGCTATCAGGGTATCGGTCTACCGTTCTGCCCATTCCATTGGCTGCCGATGTCTTGTATACTAATTGAGTAGTATCGGACGTGGTTTAAACTTGTTGTAGGACTACTGTTATCGTATGGTTAGTCGATTGTTGCGGGGCTTTCTCAAGGCAAGCCTCGCTACCTACTTCCCCGTTCTAGCTCCGGGGAGCGTTGAACGCGATGACTTCTCCGACTACTGCGACGACGCCCGACGATCTCAAGCTTCCAATGGACGCCGAACCGTTGGTGCCTCTGCCACCATTCCCCGAGGCTTGGAAATCGCTCGGCCGCCTCTTCATTGCGACCGCTCGGAATAGAGGCAACGCACCCGCGATGGTTGACACCACCGGTGCCTCACTCTCTTACCGACAAGTCCTCCTTCGCGCTCTCATTCTCGGGCGTGTCTTAAATCGATTGGTCGGCGATTCGACCAATGTCGGGATCATGATGCCACCGACGGTCGCCGGCGCGGTCGCTAACATCGCCTTGACTTTTCTTGGTCGCGTCTCGGTCAATTTGAACTACTCAGCGAATCAGGAAGCGATTGATTCCGCTGTCGATCAAGCCGAAATCACACACGTAATCACGTCTCAGCGCGTTCTCAATAAACTGGGTTTAAAACCTAAAGGGACCTTGATTTTACTTGAAGATTTGGCCAAGCAAATAGGATTACTCGACAAACTTTGGGGTGCTGCTGTTTCGACCTTCGTCCCGACCGGGTTGATGTCTCCGTTGCTTCCGGGGCTCCGCGATGAGCGACAAGATCGCGCCGCGACAATTATTTTCACGTCGGGATCTACCGGGACACCCAAGGGAGTGATCTTGACCCATGGCAATATCATGGGGAATGCCTACCAGATTCCGAACCATGTCGACCTTACTTCAAAAGATGTGGTTCTCGGGGTCCTCCCTTTTTTCCACTCCTTTGGCTATACGGTCTCAATCTGGACGGCGGTCGGTGTGGGCCTGAAGGTGGTTTATCATACGAGCCCCCTCGACTCTAAAATCATTGCTCGACTTGCTCGGGAACACGGCGCAACTGTCCTCCTCGCGACCCCAACCTTTACTCGATCGTATCTCAAGAAGTCGACGGCCGAAGACTTTGCCAAGCTCAGGCTCTTGATCCTTGGCGCCGAGAAGCTTAAGCCCGAACTTGCAGACCAAATCCGATCTCATTGGAAAGTAGATCCCCTCGAGGGCTACGGTTGTACAGAGACTGGGCCGGTTGTCTCCGTCAATGTTCCCCACGAGATCAAGGCGCCCGATGGTCGGATGATCCCGGGAAACCGGCCAGGGACCATTGGTCGACCCCTCCCTGGGACGGTAGTGAAAGTCATGGATCTTGAGACAGGCGAACCGCTCCCCCAAGGCGCTGAGGGGATGATCTACGTCAAGGGGCCACAGGTGATGTCTGGCTACCTGAATAGTCCTGAGGCGACGGCCGAAGTGCTGAACGATGGCTGGTATCAGACGGGTGATATCGGCAAGATCGACGCGGACGGGTTCATCGTGATTACCGATCGCCTCAGCCGCTTTTCGAAGATCGGTGGAGAGATGGTCCCACATGGGCTTGTGGAGTCAGCGATTTTGAAGGCGGCGGGTACTTCTGAGCAAGTGGCCGCCGTGACCTCGGTTCCCGACTCCAAACGAGGCGAACGACTCGCAGTCCTCCACACTGACGAACTCCAGATGAGCCCCGAGGAGATTGTCCAACGCCTCATCGATGAAGGACTCCCGAAGCTCTGGATCCCATCCAGAGATACTTTTATGAAAATCGGCGAACTCCCTGTTCTTGGATCCGGTAAACTCGACCTCCGACAACTCCGTGAAACAGCTCGGGCCAACTTGTCGGACGACCACTAGGCCCTCCGGGATCAGTAGACTCTCTTCCCTCGGCGAAGCCCCGGCCGAGCGTCATCGGAGCGTCCCATGAAGATCGAGTTACGCGTGATCGAAGGGCCACACCAGGGACTCCATTTTGGCTCCGAACGTCACGCAACCATCGTCGTCGGCCGCGCTCGCAATTCCCAATTTCCGATGCCCGAGGATCTCTTCCTCTCCCGACATCATTTCTTGGTTGAGTTTAACCCGCCAACCTGCTCGGTGCGTGACCTCGGAAGTACCAACGGGATCAAACTCAACGGTGTCCGTGTCGTTGAGTCCCGACTCCATCAAGGCGATCTTATCCAGGCCGGCAACAGTCAATTCTTGGTCGAGATCGCTTTCTCCGGTGAGGTCGAGATCGCGTGCCGGGGCTGCGGGGTGATGAGTCCTCCCGGCCTCTCGATTTCGGCCCAGCCTGGTGAGGTCGCACACTGGTTCTGCGAACGTTGTGCCTCAAAGCGAAAGCTACTTCCCAAGGCCCCGCCCGGTTACTGGATTGAACGGAGGGTCGGCGGTGGCGGGATGGGAGATGTCTATCTCGCACGGCGAAGTAGTGATAATCTCCCCGTGGCGCTCAAGATCATGATCCCCGCTGCGGCATCGAGTGAACGAGCCCGACAGTACTTCCTCCGCGAGATGAATGTCCTCCAAAACCTCCGACATCGAAACATTGTGGCCTTTTTCGAGGCGATCGAGAATGAGGGTGAGTTTCAGCTCTTGATGGAATTTATCGATGGCAAAGGGGCAACGGAGTGGATCCAAGAACTCGGGGGACCACTCCCGGTTGAAGCTGCGGTCCGTATCGGTAAGCAACTTCTGATGGCACTTGATCACGCACATAGTAGGGGGTTTGTCCACCGCGACATCAAACCGTCGAACGTCTTAGTCTTGGGGTCTGCCCGTCGACCTCTCGTCAAACTCTCCGACTTCGGCCTCGCGAAGAATTTTCGGGATGAAGGTGGCTTCGGTGGATTGACGATGGAGGGCGATTTCGGTGGCTCCATGGGGTTTCTTTCACCCGACCACATCAGAAACTTCCGTGAAGTCCGTGAACCCGCAGACATCTACAGCGCGGGTGCTACCCTTTACCATATGCTCAGTGGTAAGTATCCATTTTTTGATTTTGATCCGAAGCGTGCCGATGCGGTCACCATCACCCTCGAACATCCCGCGATTCCGATCCGTGCGCATCGTCCCGATGTTCCTGAAGTACTTGATCGAATCCTCCGACGTGCGCTCGAAAAAGACCCCAGCGATCGTTGGCCTTCCGCCGCCTTAATGGCCGATGCTTTGGGCGCGATTGAGACGGATGATTCATCGGTCTCCAATTAGTCGGGTCGGCTTGGCCAAGAGTCATCCTCAAGTTTGGGTAGTACGGGTCCGAGCCGAGGCAGACCTTCCCTTCTCTGGATGGTATGATTTTCCCTTTCGTTCCGAGAGAGGGGAACTAGGAGATGGCGAAGCATATTTTCGTGACCGGTGGAGTTGTCAGTTCGCTTGGCAAGGGGCTGACGTGCGCCTCGATCGGGATGCTTTTAGAGCACCGGGGACTCCGAGTCAGGCTCCAAAAGTTCGATCCCTACATTAATGTTGATCCTGGGACGATGAGCCCGTATCAACACGGCGAGGTCTATGTACTCGACGATGGCTCCGAGACTGACCTCGACCTCGGACATTACGAGCGATTCACCGAAGCGGCGCTGACAAAAGACTGCAACTACACCACCGGAAAAATCTATCTCTCCGTGATTCAGAAGGAGCGTGAGGGGAAGCATTACGACGGGAACACCGTTCAGGTGATTCCTCACGTCACCGATGAGATTAAGGCGGCTGTCCTGAAGCTTGTCACCGATGACGTTGATGTCGTGATTACAGAGATCGGGGGAACAGTTGGCGACATCGAAGGCCTCCCTTTCTTGGAGGCGATCCGCCAGCTCCCTCTCGATCTTGGTCGTGGCAATTGTCTCTTTATCCACCTCACGTTAGTTCCCTATCTCAAAGCTGCCGCAGAGTTGAAGACGAAGCCGACCCAACACTCAGTTGGAGTTCTCCGGCAAATCGGGATTCAGCCAGATGTACTAATATGTCGTACAGAACACGCTATCCAAGAGGAGATGAAACGCAAGATCGCTCTCTTTTGCAACGTCGAGCAGCAGGCGGTGATCGAGGAACGTGATAAGGAATTTAGCATCTATGAAGTCCCCTTAAGCCTTGTCGCGAACGGGCTCGATGATCTGATCGTCTCGAAACTCAATCTTAAGGCCGGCCCACTCGAGATCGACGATTGGCGCGAGCTTGTCGAACGCTGCCGACAGCCCAATCATGAAGTGACCATCGCCGTGATCGGAAAATATATGAAGCATCGTGATGCTTATAAGTCTGTCTATGAAGCGCTTGATCATGCTGGGATTGCACATCGGACCCGGGTTGTGGTTCGTCGGGTAGAATCGGAAGAGTTAAGCAATCAGGATCCCGCGACGATCCTCGGCGGCGTCCATGGTGTCTTAGTTCCCGGTGGCTTCGGGATGCGTGGAGTCGAAGGGAAGGTAGAGGCGATCCGTTACGCTCGCCTCCGAGGCGTCCCATTTTTTGGGATCTGTCTTGGGATGCAGTGCGCAACGGTCGAATTCGCTCGGAACGTGCTGGGGTGGGAGGACGCGAACAGCACCGAATTCGATAGTATGACCCCTCATCCCGTCATCGCACTCATGGAAGGACAGCAGAGCGTCCGACAGCGTGGGGGAACGATGCGCCTTGGTCTTCAACGCTGTCTCCTCCGTCACGGGAGCCTGGCCCATTTGGCCTACGGAACGGAAGAAATAAGGGAACGGCATCGACACCGCTACGAGTTCAACAACGCTTACCGTCTAAAATTTGAAGAGAACGGACTGATTCCGACCGGTACGCATGCCGATGGCTCACTCGTTGAGATCGTCGAAATCCCTGACCATCCTTGGTTTCTCGCCGTCCAGTTCCACCCCGAGTTCCGGTCGAAGCCAACGCGATCACACCCACTCTTTCACGCGTTTGTCGCTGCGGCGCTTCGTCATCGGGAATCGAGCCGATCCGAGACCGAGATCCACGCTTGAGTCAAAGGTCCATCCTTATCACGCCATCGACCGATTAGTTGGTGGCAGGCTCTCAATCGATGAGCAGCTCGGGAACCTCGATGAGGACTTCCGGGCGTGCTGGGAGATCATCCTCAACTTCTGTCGTCGGAGATACCTCGGTCGTCTCGTCTCCAGTGGATCCCAGGCTTTCAAGATAGTACTGGGCGATGGCGGCCCCGAGATACTCCGGATCAAGATCAAGAGCGACCTGCAACGGTTCTACTGACTCGGCTGGGTAACCACCTTCAAGCAACGCAAGCCCCAAGAGATATTCCCATTGCGCTTGCTGGGCGAGTTGATTTGAAACTGTCATCGCATTTCGCGACGCACCCATTGGGTCACCGAGCATTAGTCCGGACGTTGTGCTGAGTGCGGATCCGGTCCGGCTCCGCTCAAGTAAGAGGACCGCAAGGCTTCCCCAGAGATCCGTTGCTGTCCGGTAGTCGCCGAGCAAGAACCAGACCCTACCTTGGCGGAACGAGGCTGACCCTGGTCCTGAATTAAGGGTTGGCTCCCGAGGTCCACCGAGGTACTCGATCGCTCGATCAGGCTGGCCGGTATCGCAGTAGAGATCGACCAAGCGCAACCTGGCGATCCCGGGGTCGAGGCCCGAATCAATCGTCTCTTCGAGACGTCGGATTGCTTCCCCAACCGCGCCTTGTTGTCGGGCAAATTCTGCGAGTTGGATTGGATCTACCTGGCCTTCTATTTCTTCCTGATCAAGCTGAGCACGAATCTGCTCAACTTGTTCCGCGAGAAGGTCATAATCCGACTTAAGGTCATCACGATACTGCTGATCTACCTCACTGGACGGTTCTCCCGTGAAGAGGTCGATCGCCTTACCGAGTTGCTCAAGTGCAAGGTCAGAGTAGCCACTGATCTGGTAGATCCGTGCTAATTCAAAGTGGCGTGCCTGGACGAGATCACGAACGGCTGGTGCATAAGGACGGGGAACCGTCTGCAAGAAGAAGTTTAACGCGACCATCTGCTGTTCGAGGCGAATTCGGATCGGTGGTGTGAGATTGTTACCCAACGTGGGATCAGATTCGAAGAGAATTGCGTTTTCTTGGGCAAGCAAGTACGAATAGGCTTCGGCCAACGTGTAGAAAGCATCTGTATCGTCGGGTCGGATAGAAAGGGCATTCCTGCATTCTTGGATCGCGAGAAGGCACTCAGCGGGACTCGGGGCAATTAGGTCTGTCTCTGAGGTCGCCACTGCGATGGCACGATTGCGGCCGCGTTCAATCCAACGTCGGGCGGAGCGGACATGCGACTGCATGGGTGCGAGTGTCCGACCCTTGGAGAAGAAGTCGATGAAGTCGACGGCCTGAGGAGGTCGATCAAACGAGCCAACAGGGTTACCACGACCGAAGGCGATCTTCTCAGGAGCTAACTCAAGATCACGGAACGTCGTTCGATCGGTTTCAGGGACGGCCTCAGAAGTATCGATCCGACCGTAAAGCAAGGCAAGTCCGTCGTCGTAGAAGAGGACCCAGTCTGGGCTCGCGTCGAGTGCTTGCATCGTCGGCGTGAAGACACCACCACCCTGGGGATCCTCAACCATGACGACACTGACGCCATACCGATCGAGAATCGGTAGATAAGCCTCGGGATCACCGTCACGGAGGCCCTTCCTGATCTGGTCATATTCAGTCAATAGTTTGGATGTCCGTGATGACGCTGGCCTGGTGTCGATGAAGGATCGGCGGTCGGGATAGGCCCGCCAATTCAAGGCGTCACCGAAGGAGAGTTTGAGGTTCATCACCTCCCCCTCGATTGGGAGTTCGCGGAGGAAATCAGCAGCCTCGAAGGCGAAACCGTCGGTCTCAACGCTGAAGCCAAACCGCGCCTCGCCTGGAAGCTTGTTCCAGCCCAAGACGCCCATCAGGATTGCCCCTGTCAAAAGGACGATCGTGGCGAGGCGACCACCTCGTGACCAAAGTTGCCAGGCAAATCCCACCTTACCATCGGTTCCGAAGAACCCGTGGTACCACTCTTGGCCATTGATTGCGATCGTTGCGGCCCAAATGATCGCGAAGAAGTCGCGGAAGCGCCAGAGAAGGACGACCAGAAACGAACTGACGAGGAATGTCAGGAATCGACCGAGGTCAAACCGTTTCCAATTGAGCAGGAACGAACCAAACCCAGCACAAAAGAGGAGACCATAAAGTCCAACAAGCTTTTTGTATTCTCCACCAAGGAGTTCGCGTGATTCGGTCCCCCGAGCTGTTCCAGGAAGGAGTGAGATCCGATCAAACGTCATCACGTCGACGGTCGGCCGAAAGACGTCGATCAACGGAGCTAACGCCGCCCCATAGACTTGATAAGTCGCTGGATTCGCAAGACATGCAAGGGCGCTAAGACCGAGGACGGATAACCCGAGGATCAAATGAGGCCGTTTACGCCCGTTTGCTGTCTCATCGAGCGGACTTGGCTTGATCCCAAAACCGATGACGTACGCACCGAGCACGAAAAGCCCGATTAAGAATGAAATGTCAACGTTGCACCAAATCACGAAGAGCGGGATGATTCCAGCAAGCCAATTCCGACGCCCGCAATTGTAGGCCCAGTGGATCAGAAGAAGTTCGATTGCGAGGAACATGAGGCCCCAGCTCTCCGGAGCAACACTACCAGCGCCTGCAATTCCGCCGACAACAACTGGGATGGTATCGCCGCCAACGGGAGAGAACGTCACGCCGAGGGCAAGCGTTGCCATTACGGCAGTCCACCAGAGCCCCGGACCAGGTCGACGGATTGCCAATATTGCCAACGCAGCGAAAAGTCGGAGCAATGCAGCGACCGCCACTAAGACCCCAGCACCCGTCGATTCCGCGATCTGATCTTGGTCAAGGGCTCGTGCGACTGATTGGCCGGTTTCGAAGAGTCGATAAGAAACCCACTCAAAAAGCCAAGAGATATTGACCCAGGGTTCATCTTGAGCAGCGAATGAAAAGGGCTCGGTCGTCAGCGGGGTCTGAGTTTCATCGATAATCTGACCAGCCTTGAGGTAGGTCCAGACTGTCGGAGAGTTGATCACATTCGCTGCTGCAACGAAGCAGAGCAAGAGAACGAATCCGGAAACAAACAGATCAAAGTAGTTGTTCCACTCTAAGACCCGTTCTGGCGTCCAAGGTTCCTCGGGACGTTTCGACTCGGCCTCTGTCCCCGTTGATTCGGTTGCCGGCTTGGAGGAGGCATTGTCAGCATCGGGAACGACGGGTGAATCTACAGGCTTCGGTGTTTTCATCTCGTGGTGGGGCAAGATGTTCAAATTGAGGCAGAAGTCGGGAACCCGAATGGATTAACTGAGCTACGGTTTATGCTAGGAGGAGGTTCATCATTCGGTCAAGAGTTGCCTTGATTGCCTCGGACATTAGCCTGGGTGGCTTTAACCTCTCGGCTTTTACTTTCAACTAATTATAAAACTTGTTAATTTCGAGGTCGCGACTGCATCGACCTTACATGAGAGTCCGAGGTAACACGTCGTCCCGAGGGTTTTGCCCACTTATGCATCCGAGTTATCGTGGAATAGTCGGTGTATTAAGATTGTGAAAGGCTTTCGCCGGTAAGAGACGGGAGATGATCGTTCAGAATTCCGAGATGATGATTCGTCGTAATTGTGCTCAGATTCTTGATCTTCTCGTCGAGTCTGAAGTCTATCTGGCCGTCATCCTCCTCCGCTCAGACTCTTTCCGCACAGACTCTACAGATCAACGGCAACGAGTGCGAGGAGACCAAGCGTAAACGCGTAGGACAAATAGGATCTCTCCGAGCCCAACGAGGTAAAGACAGCAATACTCGCCCTAAAGATCGACTTGATTAGGAACGACCAGCTTGTTGCTGTCAAAATCGCTAGATCATGCTGGCTTTGCTTGATACCTACTGAAGGTTCGTTGATCTGAAGTTGCTTTTTAATCAGGATTTAGGAAGAAACGGCGGCGTGAGGCCTTGGATCTTGAATGGTACTCGGTAGACCTCGTCGACGATGGTAATGCCCAGGACATGACCGTCGGTGCCCATCCAATTGAGATTCGAGGGACGTTTCGGAGTCTCTAAGATCCCGAGGAGTGTGCCATCGGGCTCGTAGACCCAAATTCCGAGTGCAACGGCGACATAGACGCGGCCATCGCGATCAACTTTAAGGCCGTCTGGTCCACCTGGCTCTCCGGGGTCCATTGTTGCGAAGAGTTTTTCTGAAGCCGGGATGATGCCGCCAGCCTCGTCGAGCACAAATGAGCGGACGTGGTACTTCCCGGTGTCGCAGACGTAAAGCGTGTTGCCATCGGGCGCGAAGGCCAGTCCGTTTGGTTTGTGGAAGTCTTCGTGGATGAGATTCTGCAGAGTTCCATCGGTCGTCAGGGCAAAAACTGCTTGATAAGGAAGCTCCTTTGCTTCGGGGCTCGGGACACCATAAGCCGGATCCGTGAAGTAGAGGATCCCGTTCGGTCGTGCGACAACGTCATTAGGGCTATTAAGGCGCTTCCCTTCGAAGGTCTCGACGACGACTTCGACGTTTGATCCATCGAAGTCCATCCGAGACATCCGTCGGCCATTCTGTTCACAGAAGTAGACCTTGCCGTCCGGACCGAAGGTTTGTCCGTTAGCGGCCCCGGTCGCTTCGCGAAGAACATTTGCTTCCCCGCCCTGATCCGAAATCGACCAAGTTTTTTCTGTCTTGAGATCTTGCCAGATCAAGGTCCCATTGGGGCACCAAAGCGGGCCCTCCGTAAATTCAAAGCCCCCGGCGAGGAGTTCGAGGGGACCATCGATGAGTCCGGACAATCCAGCATCTCGGAGGACGGTTGCGTTCGACATAATCACTCAACTCCATCACGATTTGAGAGGGTGCTTAGTTGAAGTCTATCGCCTTGCTACCACGATCTCGACCCGGTCGGTCCATGGGTCGAGTCTTAATTGGAACCGAGGATGGTTGACCAAGTGTCACAATATGATAGCGTGATCGATAGGGGTCGTTGGTTGTCTCATGCTAGAAGATCCGCGTCGACCACGCCGCTCGGCATCCTCCCTTTGATCTTTGGGTTCCTCCGTTCCGTACTGGAGGGTCGTCGCGATGAGCACCGTCCCGGATCCTGATGAAAAAGACCTCCAGAAGGCTGAGAGTCTCTTTCAATATGGCACTGATGCCGCCAACAAGGGGAATTATCCGTACGCGATCGATATGTACCGCAACGCCTGTAGGATCGCTCCACTTGTGGTCCGGTTTCGGAATGCGCTCCGGGCAGTTCAACGCCTTAAATTTGGCAATGAACCCAACAAAGTCGGCAAACTGGTCGGTGCGAAGATTCAACCGATCCGACTCCGTGTACGAACCGCGCGAAGTCGGAGCAAGTGGATGGAAGCTTTCGAGATTTGTGAGGATGGTTTCGAGCTGAATCCTTGGGACCTCGGCCTAAGTCGGGAGCTTGCTGAAGTCGCACAAGGTCTTGACTCGAAAGAACTTGCGAAATGGGCAATGGAGTCGGTCCAGAATCAAGCGGGCGACGACCTCTCCTATTGGAAACACATGGCGCGGGTCTACGAGTTTGTCGAAGACTTCAAGCGTGCTATCCGTTGCTGGGAGCGTATCAAGAAGCTTGCTCCTCATGATCAAGATGCAACTCATCAGATCCACGCTCTCTCGGCGAGCGATACGATAGCGATCGGCGGGCTCCATGACGCCATCAAACGAGCCGAAGTCCCACCGACTGATCAGCATGGTTCAGGCTCTGGAGCAGAAGCTCAAGCCGAGATGCTCCGAAAACAACAGGCGATGAGTCCGGAAGAGCGTGCCGAGTTCGAAATCAAGCAGGATCCCGCAAGCCCTCGGCCGTACCTCGACCTCGCCGAGCATTATCGCATGCAAGGGCGGCTCGACGACGCTAAAGAAGCGCTTGGTCGCGGTTTGAAGGCTCTTCCGGATGATCCGATGCTCCGACGAGTCTACGCTGAAATTCAGATTAGTCGGATGCAGAAGGCCATCGAGGCCCTCAAGCAAAAGCTCGCCGAGTCTCCCGAAGATCCCGAACTGAAAGCGAAACTCGGTCGACTCACCGCCAAGCTGGCGGAATCGGAACTATCTGAAGCGCAGCGTCGCGTGGAACAGAATCCCGAGGATCTTGGGCTCCGGCTCGACCTCGGCCGGCTTCTCGCCAACGCAGACCGCCATGACGAAGCGATCGCCGAATTTCAGGCTGCACGCGCTTCGATCCGGCACAAGATCCCCGCGTTGATTGACGCCGGCAAATCATTTGAAGCCACCGGCGTGCTTAAGCTGGCCGAGCGATCGTTCGCTGAAGCGTTGAAGGCTGCCGACGCTGATAATTATGACGAGATCAACGAAATCCGTTACCGACTGGGACGGATTGCCGAGCAATTAGGTAACTTTGAGTCGGCAGAGGAGCACTATAATGAGGTCGCTGCGAACAATTTCGGGTATCTCGATGTGGCGCAGCGGCTTCGGAGCTTGAACCAACGACTCTCTCCTTGATATGATACCAAGCTTCCGAATGTTGAATCATCCTCCAATTCCGATGATCAAGCTTTGCGCTCAGATACCCCGAAGCTGATCGTCTTACCCATTTCCTGATCGCCGATGCCTAATTCGAAGCAAGCCAAAAAGCGACTCCGACAGGATGAAAAGCGAAAACTCCGTAACCGGATCGTCCGAAAGCTGATAAAAACCTACACCAAGCGAACGTTAAAAGCTGCCGAGGAAGGCAATCTCGACGCCGCTGAGGCTGACTTCCGGATCACGATGGCTCGACTCGATCGGGCGGGGATCCGTCGGGTGATTCATCCCAACACGGTAGCGCGACGAAAGAGCAAACTGACGAAGCAGTACAACACGCTGAAAGCAGCTGCTACTGCGTGAGCCTCGCTCAGTCGGTGGTCTCAGCGGTTGCACGACGTGCTGAAAGAGAGCAGGGAAAGCCCGGTTTCGCAAACTGGGCCGTAACGTTGCTCGTTCGACGCTGTCTGACATCGCGGTTACACTCGGCTCGTTATCCACCGACAACGGAAACCGCCATGGCCTCCCTTCAAGACCAGGCCGCCTCCATGAGGGAGGCATTGATTGCTGCGTATGGTCGGTCGGAGCCACCGTTTGGGTCGTTCGAGCCAGCCGAAGCAGTGATCGCAGCCGCAATCGAGCAGCTCGGAGGATCCTCCGACGCCGTCGAGCGGCTCCGCGATGCGGGGTTACTTGATCTCGGAGAGCTTGCAGCCGCTGATGCGACTGAATTGAGCGAGGTCCTGCAACGAGGTCGATCGCGTCCCAAGCCAGGATTGGTCGGAACGCTAATCCGACTTGCCCAGTGGGCGGTTGAAAGCGGGGGCATCGAAACAATCCTTGATCGTGACACCGAATCACTGCGTCATGAACTCCGATCCCTCAAGGGGATTGGTGCTTCGACGGCCGACGCCATCCTCCTCCACAGTCTGCAACGCCCCACGATCCCCATCAGCCGCGGATCCTACCGGATCTTTGTCCGCCACGGTTGGCTCGATACTAGCGCTGACGAAGAGGAGGCCCGGACTACGATTGGTCAACTTGCTACCGGTGCCGACAACCCCCCTCTTCTGCTCGCAGATTGGTCGAATTGGCTGGACCGCCTGGGGCAACGGCACTGCCGACCCCGAACCACCGATTGTTCCAACTGCCCACTCGCGCCGTTTCTTCCCGAAGGCGGGCCGTTGGAGCCAGAGCCGCTCTTGGATTAACTCACGCTCTTGATTTGTGCCGGTCCGCCTCTGTTGCGCTTAGAAGTCAAAGCCTTGCCAGTCGATCACCTCCCGGACTCCAAACCGCCTCGGTGGTGAATCACCAGGTGCCCTCCCCACGATCCCGCAGATTAGCCGATAGAAGCTGTCATCACCCTCCTTTTCCCAATTACGCATATCGACCCAGAGGGTCTGACGGACAAAGAGCGGCAGCTCGGGAACGTTCTCGACTCCGGGGAGGATCACGGGGAGCATCCGAGCGGACTTGCTCGCCCACTTTTCGATATAAGCGCGGATTTCGACGATGTGCCACTTGCCGAGGTCGGCGGGACCGAAGCACAGAGCCGCACAAGGAATGGAGTCGATGGCATGCTCCATGGCATCGATCACAATTTCGCCCGGTTGAAGATGCCACTTGTCCAACCAAGCGCGGATCCCTTTTTTCTTCAGCGCGATCGCAATCTTCTCAACTTCCTCTTTGTCCCCAGAGTTATGGCTCAGAAAGAGATCAAACTTTCCCTCAGATTCCTTGGCTTTAATAACCAAACTGTGGGTCATCCGACGCTTTCCGACCTTGGCGTCGTCGTCAATCTGCTCGGCAACTTTCTGGGCGGCCTCATCGGGGGGCCTCAAGACGTCGACCAGCGGGGTAGTCTTCCGACAGAAGGGACAGATCAAATCGTTGAACATTTTCTCAATATTAGTCTGTACAGCACGGTCGTCAAACCGTTCACGACAATCTTCGTTGGCACAAATGAACGCATGACGCTTGGTCACGGAGTCTAACTTGCTTTTCGCTTGAAGATGCTGAAAGACGAATTTGAGGAAACCCTGCCGGACATCCTTCGGCGTGGTTGGGTCAAAGAGGACTTCCAACTCCGCCCTACCGCCACCTTGGTTCCTAAAGCGGATCACGCACCGGCCACCGCCAGAGGCTTGATAGATGGCAGCGTCGTGGAAGAACTCACGATTGCGGAACCCCTCGTAGTGCGCGAGTTGCGCGATCAAGGTGGCGTAGATGCTCTGTACCGGACCAGCAAACCCATAAGCCACACCAAAGACACCGGCTCCAGGGAACGCGAGTTCGGCCGTGCACTGAGATGGGAAGACGATGTAATCTTGCCCTTGGATCTCCTCCCGAAGCGCTAATTCACGATCCAGGAGACTCTCCAGGACATACCACAACAGATGGGCTTCGAGCATGCGATCGGGAATCCGTTCGCCGGCATCGAGCTTGAATTGCCCGGCATGGATCCTGGATTCGAGCAGATGTCCCGGTCCGTCGGGTTCGTCCTTGGCGGCCACCAGTAAGGCACTGGCGTAGGCGTCGACCCGTGTGGGATCGAGCAGGACCAGATCATCGGTCTGCGGTGTGGCACCAGCGGTTTCGAAGACGAGGAGATCAAGGTCGTCCGAGTGTTCGAGTCGCTGCAGATGGCTTACGAAGTCATTCAGTGACACTTCCTCACCATAGTGGGTGACAAAGCCCTGGTGGAGTTCCGCAATCGTCATCAGCGCCGGGGCGGAATTCTTGAGATTCGGATCGTCGCCACGCTGCCGCAATTCAGCAACGTACTTGCGCAGTTGAGCGAGCACGTCGGTAGTCGTAATGGTGGGGACTTCATCCCAGGGGATGTTTTCGAGGATTCGGCTCAGGAGTTCGTCACAACCTTCTCCGTTGAGGGCGCTCGTGGCGATGACTGCTCCCTCGAATCCGTTGTCGCGGGCAAACGTGTCAATCCGCTCTCTGCTGTCCGGTAGTCCGCCGACATCGATCCGAGCGGCGACGAGAATCTTCTTGAGTTCGGCGTTAGTCCGGGCCTGTTGCAACGCTTGGGACCAGTACAAGGGTCCTTCGAAGGGGTTGGTTTCGTTACGACAATCGAACAGGACACAGGCCAACACCGCATCTTCCATACTGAGTTGGTGAACCAGTCGATAAGCCGGCTGACCGGCGAGATCCCAGAGCACGATTTCCCGATGCAGTGCGACCCCACTGGGTTCTTCGACCGTCTCTTTCTTCAAGATGTGTGCTTTGCGTGCATGCGACGATTTTGTCACCACAAAGGAGCCGTGCACCAACCGTTGTGCCAAACCACTCTTGCCGACGCCCGTATCACCCACGAGGAGCACCTTGGCGTTGCTGTACTGGTACTGCTTTGATGCCGGTGTGATGCTGACACTCGATGGGGAAGTTGAACGGACTTCACTGATCAATGAAGTGAGGTCCCAGACGTGGACACCCCCTGTTTCGTCACCAGAGAGCGCACGCTTGCCATCCGTACTCCAAGCAACGCTCCGGACCGGACCCGTGTGTCCTTCAAGTGTGCGTAGACATCGTCCCGACTCCAGATCCCACAGCCGGACCGTCTTGTCGTAAGACCCCGAGAGCGCCTGCAGTCCATCCGGGCTGTAGGCGACGCTCCCGACTTGATCCGTGTGTCCTTCGATTGT
>CAZEAN010000046.1:0-10456 GCA_964510225.1 uncultured Isosphaeraceae bacterium | reverse complement strand
GTCCATCCGGGCTGTAGGCGACGCTCCCGACTTGATCCGTGTGTCCTTCGATTGTGCGGAGACACTGGCCAGTTGTCAGGTCCCAAAGACGAACTTGTCCATCCTCCCCACCGGTGAGCAACTGATTCTTGCCCGGATGAAATGCATACGACGCGATGTGCTTCGGATCTAAGTGAACCTCGCCGCCAAGCTGGACCCTCTGTTCAAGGAGAGAGCGATCCTTGGGTATGCTTGCGACTGCTGCTGCTGCCGCAAGTGAACGGCACCAGTTGAATAGATTTTCATACTGCTCTTTGTCATCTGGCTGCGTCCAAGCCAGGGAGGAGAACTCGCCAAGTGTTCCCAGAACCGGAGTCTCGTCGAGTTGAACCGGAAGCAATCGTTGCTCACGGTTCAAGGGATCCCGAAAACGGAGCGCCTGGTTCTCAAGGCGTTCCCAATCGGAACCGAAAGCGTTGGCGGACATACAGAGGAGCAATACACTGGACTGACTTAAGCCCTCCTCAACCTTCGATGGGACGTCGTCGCTAGGCTCTATTTCCCACTCGTCATACCAAACGCGGGCGCCATCAGAACGCAAACGTTCCGCAAGCCGTCGGACGATCGCCCGATCGGCAGCGTTGAAGCTGAGGAAAACATCAAAAGGGTACGCATCATTCATCGTGCCGAACTCAATCTGACTACCGTAGAAAGTATGGACGTTTGTTACTGCGATGATGCCATGATACTCGGACAAAAACCAGACTGACGTCACCTCCTTGCAGCCAAGGCTGACCCGCCGCGTGGTTCTCTGAGCTAACCAGGTGATCGCCACGACGCTTCGCGTTACACTAAGCCGAGCACGGACCGGGTCGAGGGGCATGAACCAACGGAGAAGCCTGATGCGATTTCTGCTGTCGATCGTCGTTGTACTGGGAACAACACTGAGCGCCTTCCCCGCTACGGCGGAGGAGCGTCCCAACATCCTCTGGATCGTCAGCGAGGACAATAGCCCCTACCTCGGTTGCTATGGTGATCCACTCGCCCAGACTCCGAACATCGACCGCCTCGCCACCGAAGGGGTCCGCTACCGAAACGCATTCTCGACCGCACCGGTCTGTTCGGCTGCCCGCTCTACTTTGATTACGGGGATGTATGCCACCACCCTCGGGATCCATAACCACCGGAGCACTGTTGCGATTCCCTCGTCGTTTCACTTCTATCCCGAGGTTCTCCGCGAAGGTGGGTACTACTGCACCAACAACTCGAAGACTGACTATAACGTTGCCATCGATGGCAAACGGAGCCCGAGCTTCTTCTGGGACGCGAGTAGCAACAAGGCCCACTACAAGGATCGCCCTGAAGGACAACCGTTCTTCGCCGTCTTCAATATCGGCTTCTCGCACGAAGGTCAGACAACCGACCAAGCTTATCTCCGACGGCGCGATTCTGGCGCCTTCCCCCCCGAACGAATTGTCCCTCCTGATGAAGTAATCCTGCCACCCTATCACCCAGACACACCAGTCATCCGTGAGAATTGGTCCCGCTACTATGACAACCTCTGGCTGATGGACCAGCGCGTCGGGAAACTACTCGACGAACTGGAGGCAGAGGGGCTCGCCGAGAACACCATCGTTTTCTACTATTCCGATCACGGTGGTGCCCTCCCCCGAGGGAAGCGGAACATCACCGATTCCGGTACACGGGTCCCGTTGATCATCCGGTTTCCGGAAAAGTACCGCCACCTTGCCCCGGCCGCTGCAGGCGATTGGATCGACCAGCCTGTCGCCTTCGTCGACTTCCCTGCAACCCTCTGCAGCCTCGCGGGTGTACCGATCCCGGAGAATTACCAAGGGAACGCCTTCCTCGGTGATCAAGCAAGTGAGCCATGTGATCACGTCTTCCTGTTCCGAGGTCGGATGGACGAACGCTACGACACCGTTCGCGCGATCCGAACCTCGAAGTACCTCTATGTGAAGAATTTCTCACCGCACCGCCCCTGGGGGCAGTACTACAGCTATCCCTTCCGGGTCTTGATGAGCATGCAGAGTTGGTACGACTCTTTCCAGGATGGTCGCTGCAATGCTGTCCAAGCGCGCTACTGGCAGGAGAAGCCGAGCGAGGAGTTCTATGTCATCGCCGACGACCCGTACCAGATCAATAACCTGATCGACGCTCCGGAGTACCGAAGAGAGATCGATCAATTGCGTCAGACCCTCCATGACGAGATTCTCAAGACTGGTGATGCTGGTTTGATTCCGGAGGGGATGTATGAGCGACTCCGGGGCGACCTCACTCTCTACGATTATGCCCAGGGCGACGACTATCCCGCCAAACGTGTTCTTGAAGCGGCAACTCTGGGGACAGCGCGTGCAAGTTCGAAGCTCGGAGACTTGATCGACCTCATGGATGACTCCTACCCTCCGATCCGGTACTGGGCGGCAACGGGTTGCCTTATTCTCAAAGACCAAGCTGCACAAGCACGAGAACCGCTCCTCGCGCTTTTGGAGGACTCCAATTTTGACGTCCGTGTGGTGGCCGCTGAGGCGCTCGGTTATCTTGGAGAGGTTGAGGCGGCAACAGTGGTGTTAGCCGTTGTACTCAAGTCAGGAAATGACTACGAGACACTCGCCGCCCTAACGGCGATTGAGAACTTCGCGCGTGCGGGATTGCTCTCGATCGATCAAGCCCAAGCGTTTGCTCAGCGCAACTATCCCGAGCCAGTGAATCGAGTCGCGACCTGGATCAATTCACTCGAAAGATAACAAGCAAGTGTACAGGAAACGAATGCCTCCGCGAGTTTAGTCCCAGTTCTACCCAACTCGACAACAGAAGGTGAGAGAGGTTGATGGCGTCATTCGAGCTTGCCAAGTTGACCTACGAAGATGTCCAGAAGCTGGAGCCCTTCGAGGTCGCCGTCATCCCACTGGGCGCGACGGAACCGCACAACCTTCATCTGCCCTACGGTACCGACACCTTTCAAGTTGAGGTGATCGGTAGGCTAGCCTGCCAACAAGCTGCGGAAGCCGGGGCACGCGTTGTCCTCCTCCCGGCGATTCCCTTCGGAACCGAGACCAATCAGTTGCGTTTTCCGCTCTCAATGAATCTGAATCCGTCAACCCTTGCCCAAGTGATTGCTGATCTTGTTGCCTCACTCGAAAATCATGGTCTAAAGAAATGTCTGTTACTCAATGGTCATGGAGGGAACGATCTCAAGTGGTATCTGCGGGAGGCTTACGGTTCTACCTCGGTCCAGCTCTTTCTCTGTAATTGGTATCAGGTTGCGAGCGACTCCTACGACCGGATCTTTGAAGACCCGGGTGATCATGCAGGTGAGTTAGAAACAAGTATGGGTTTAGCACATTTTCCAGAGTTGGTGCGATTAGAACGTGCCGATGAGGGTGCAACAGCGTCGACCGCCTTCGAGGCGGTGAATCGAGGATGGGTCAGCATTACGAGACCTTGGCATCTCCTTACCACAAATTCAGGCGCAGGTGATCCGCGTCCGGCGACTCCGGAGAAAGGCACTGAAGTGACGTCGCTCGTGGTGGAACGCCTCGGAAATTTCCTGAAGGAACTCGCAGCACGTCCGATCGACGAGCGATTTCCCTATTGATGGCGCGTGGATCGGTTCCGGGTCAAGCTCGTCAGAACAAAATCCGCTGGTTTGTCTGAGATCAGCGAATCTCATGTGGTAATCTCTTGCAAACTGGAGACAAATCGATACACTTCGGTGTATTCCCTCGACCGGGACGAAGGCGTCGTTCAGACTGTAAGAGGTGAGGGAATAGATCGAAAAAACCAATCGATCTGCAAGTGATACTGAGTGGTACATTCTTGAACTTGCACTGCAACTCCAGTTGGCAAATTGTTTCGTCAATTGGCTTTGTGTCGAACATCAACAGGAGAGAGAAATGTCCGCGACAAGAACCCCGGCTCGGGCCATCTCCACCTCTCGTCCGAGAACGTCGAAGAAATTGGTAGACGAGGTTGAACAACGGAACCAGCAAGCTCGCCGCGCTTCCATCCTCCTTAAGCATGTGAGTGATCCGACCCGACTGCAGGTTGTTTTACTGCTGTCCGAGGGAGAACAACATGTGGGAGCACTCTGTGAGCAACTCAGCCAGACCCAACCAGCGGTCAGTCATCATTTAGCACTCTTGCGCCACGGTGGCATTATCGCACCACGTCGACAGGGGAAGAATAACTACTACAGCCTTACGGAGATCGGAGAAGCTCTCGCCGGTGTTGCGGTTGGGCTCGTATAATAAATGACGACGAATTGGTTAACGTCGACGTTCAAACTGGACGTCGACGATTTTAGGTGTCAGCGTCTCGCTTAGGATCGATTTGCCAAGTCTTCTTGAATCAAGTGGTTCGCTCATTCGGTAACGTGTAGGATCATTAGGTGAAGACTCCTCAAACTAGACTCACGATCGTTGTCGATTTCGAGCATCGATCTCTTTATGAGCCCCTCTCGGATCCTCAATGGTGACGACTGAAGCCTCCCCCAACTCAACCGCCATACCACGACTCCTCGTCTCGCTTGCGACCTACAACGAAGCTGAAAACATTGGGCCGCTGATTCGGGCAATTCGTAAATATGTTCCAGAGTCGACAATTCTAGTGATCGACGACAACTCCCCCGACGGAACGGGAGCGGTGGCAGAGCAACTCCGTGCCGAACTCGGTCAGGTTGAGGTACTGCATCGGACCGGAAAGCTGGGGCTTGGTACCGCTATTCTGGAAGCAATGCGGTTCGCGATTAGCCATCAATTCGAGATGATCCTCAACCTCGATGCCGACTTCAGTCACCCACCCCGGTTTATCCCTGATCTCGTGGCACTCATGACTGAGTTCGACGTTGTTGTCGGCTCGCGTTACGTTCCAGGCGGAGGGATCGAAAGTAGGCAATATAATTTCACTCGGAAGCTGATGAGTTTTGGGATCAACACCTACGCAAGGGTTTTGCTTGGCCTTCCCTCGAAGGACAACAGCGGATCTTTCCGTTGCTATCGCGTCTCCAAACTCGCGGAAATCAACTTTGATCACATCGAATCGCGGGGATACTCGTTTATGGAGGAGATCCTCTACTGGTGTCGTCGGGTCGGCTGTCGGATTACTGAAACACCGATCGTCTTCGAAGATCGGCGCGCGGGCCGCTCAAAGATCAATACTGCCGAAGTCATTAAGGCACTTGAGATTATTCTACGACTCGGCGTCGGACGGGTTTTCGGCGGGAGCCGACCGGCCGCGATCCGACCCGGAATCAATCCTGATGCCGGATCGGAATGAGTTGGTTCGGTCGGACACCCAGGTTTAGCTGAGATCGAACGGACTTGTTGTCAGGTAGACTTCCTGGCAGGTTTCAGCAACTCGACTCCCCATCCCTTGGTAGGTCGATTCGAGTTGTCCCGAGTACATACCGACGACTTTGCAGAGGAATGCGGCATGGGCGGCATCCGCCTCGGAATCGTTGTGGAATTGATCGAGTGACTCTTCAATCTGATCAGTCAGGTAGAGTAGAAACTGCGCTTGTCCCCGGAGTTCGGTCAGAGATTGCTTTAGATCCGAACGCTCGGCTGACTCCTTGGTTGTGTCTTCTGCCTGACTTGTTTCAAGCTCGCTTGAATTCTGAGTCAGACCAACAGGTCTTGAATCAGTTGAAGTCAAAGGCGGTGTTGGTGTCTTCGCGATGGAGTCCGTGACCCCGAGGTCACCGTTTTGCCCTTGAAGGGTTACGATTCGGGTGCTCATGCCAGGGCCTCCTGTTTCAGGTCGAGATCGATCGATGTGGTGTGGAGGATTTGGTCGAGAGATTCAGCAAGCTCGGCCACGAGCGTCATCTGCTCCGATTCGACCGAGAGATTGTTGCTATGCATCTCGATCAATTGTCGGAGAAAGATCCGAGTCCCAGGATCGGTCTCGGTCTCAAAGCGTTCCACATCAGCCAGGGCCGCGCGGACGAGGTAGTCCATGAATTGAAGCTTACCCCGAAGCGCGGTGCTGAGCCGGTCGAGCTGGCTCAGATCGGTCGTCGGTGTCAAGGTCGAGTCGGGTTGCGACATCCTTATCTCCCGGTCTTCCAAGTCGTCAGGACAACAATGAAGATGAGACCGCAGGGGATCAACAATGGGCTTCAATATTTGCCCAGAGTCAAGAGTTGATTGAGTCCCTTGAACTCCTAGATTCGTTGCCCTCAGATGCTCGTCGGTGAGGGTAACCGCCCGGATCAGACCCGGCAACTGCAGTTCTTCAGTTCTTCGGTCCCTGGTGCGCAGGGGAGTTTGAGGACGTTAAGATAACTTTTTGATCCTGTTGATCCTGGCAATTCAATTTGGGGTCTGGATCAGGGGCTCTCACCTCAAATCTATTTCGGGCATTACTATGAGCATGACTCGTCGCGATTTACTCGTTGCCGCGGGCGCCAGCGTTGGCTACTTCGGCACCACGTCCGTCCTCAGGGCTGGTACCGCTCGGCAGCGACCGAAGGTTCTTTTCTTCACCAAGAGTTCAGGATTTCAACACTCGGTGGTCAATCGAGGCGGGGAGGCGTTAAGTTTCGCCGAGCGGATCTTCATCGAAGCAGGTGCTCGACATGGTTACGATGTCACCGCGTCGAAGGATGGAACTCTCTTTGATCCCGACCAAATCAGCGAATGGGACGCCTTCGCATTCTACACGACCGGCGACCTAACCACGCCGGGTACGGATGGTACGACGCCGATGACACCGGTAGGCAAGAAGGCATTCTTGGATGCGATCCGCGCAGGAACCGGCTTTGTCGGGATGCACTGTGCCTCGGACACGTTCCACAGCTCGCCGAACGGTCCTCCGAGCGAATACATCCAGATGATTGGTGGGGAGTTCAGCGGACACGGTGCTCAGCAGAACAAACCGATTAAGGTGGTAGACACCGAGTTTCCCGGCGTGAGTTCTTTTGGTTCCGGTTTCTCGATGCTTGAAGAGTGGTATGCATTCCGGAACCTCTCGCCCGAGATGCATGTAATTATGGTTCAGGAAACCGGCACGATGGAGGGGAAAGACTACGATCGCCCCAACTATCCGATGACCTGGTCCAAGACCTTCGGTGATGGCAAGGTCTTTTACACCTCACTCGGACACCGAGAAGATGTCTGGACCAATCCCAAGTTCCAGGGACTCTTGATGAGTGGGCTCGATTTCGTTCGAGGTGAAGTGCAAGGAAGTTTGGAAGTGGACATCGATAAAGTCACACCAGGCTACCAACAAGTCGGACGCTAATCGCTGCTGATTCTTGCTTCGATTCGATTCGCGGAAATCATCGGCGTCTACATATTCCCAGCTTGCAGACGCCGATGATGTAGTGCTCGATGACGGACTATTCGTTCGTTGATGCAATCGCAGGGACATCGGCAGCTTGCTTTTCGGCAGGGGGCTCGATTTTGCGAATCAACCGGCCATTGTCACCGCGCCAGAAGTAGAGAACACTCTCTTGGCCCCCCGCGACGACGAGTGAACCATCGTTGGAAGAGTCGACCGCGAAGACATAATCAGTCGGCTCACCCATCGTTCGTTGAATCCGACCGTTTTGGGCATTCCACTGCCGGACTGTGGAATCCCCCGAAGATCCGTACAGAGTCGGTTTACCTGCGACCCAACTAACTCCAGTGATTTGACTCCCTGCCGCTTGTGATGTCCGAATTTGCTCACCGGCCTCAAAATTCCAGAGTTTCAAGACGTTGTCGGCACCAGCACTCACCAATTGCGTTCCATCTTCGTTCCAGTCAACGTCCAAGACGTGGTGGGTGTGTCCTTCGAAGTCCTTCAAGAAGGAACCGTCCTCTGGGTTGATCACCTTCACAAACTTATCGGCTGCGGTAGTTGCCAACTTTGTACCGTCTGGGCTGAATCGCACTGAGAAAACGGTGTCGGAGTGAAGCTCGTCGAGTCGGTACAGTGGTTGTCCCGACTCCAGATCCCAGAGCGTGACTTCTCCACTGCTCGACGGAAAGCCTCCGCCAGTAGCGAGCTTAGTACCATCCGGGCTGAAATCGATTGCCAAGACACGGAACTGATGCGGTTCCAGAGTCTCCTGGTACGCCCAACGACCGCCGAACTCCCAGGCCTTGAGGAACTTGTCATCACCTCCGCTGACAATCCGACCATCATCAAGGAATGCCAGCGCCTTCACAGGGAAGGTGTTCTGTGGGTCACTTTCTTGGACGTGCCCAAATGCGATGACACCAACTCCGGTCCCTGGCTCCCAGATCTTAAAGCCTTGGTCGCTTGATGCCGCTACCCGATTTCCAGACGGTCCGAATGAAACAGCATGAATCGGTCCGCTGAGCCCATCCAATTGACGGATCAGATGGCCGTCATTCGCGTCACGGAGCTGGACACCACTCTCAGCGGTTCCACAGAGGATCGTGGTACCGTCCGGACTTGCCGCAATCGACGTGAACGGACCCGCTTCTCCGTCGACAAGGGTCAGTTGTGCGACCGTATCGCCGATCGACCAGATTCCGAGCCTCCCATCCTGACCTGCACTCACAATCCGAGTTCCGTCTTTGGTGTGGACTGACGCGAGTCCAACGAGAGGCTCCTTGAGCCCATCTAGGATCTCTGGCTCCGCTTCGAACCCAAATTCGTTAAGGGCTCCTTCAAGTTTCCAGAGTCGGATGGTGCCATCTTCCGATCCTGCTCCGATTCCAGATTGGTCAGCACCAACAAATGTCAGAGCGTTGATTGCACCACCCTCGACTTGATGCTCACTAATCATTGAGCCGTCATCAACCTTCCAGAGTCGGACGACCCCATCCGAGCCTCCTGTTAGAACGACCGAACCATCCTCACCGAGTGCGACCGAACGAGCCGAACTACCGTTCGGTAGGTTGATCTGACGGATTTCACTGCCATCTTCTGTCTTCCAGATTCGGAGGGTCTTGTCATCGCTGATCGAGGCAACCAGGGATCCATCTTGGTTCGCGGCGACTGCGTGGATTGGATCTCCATGCCCCTTCAGTGTGTGGACCTGAGCGCCGGTAGGTGCATCCCAGATCGTCACGATCTGATAACTTCCGGCAGCAAGCTTGGAGCCATTAGGACTGTAACGGATCGACTGGATCAAGTCACGATGACCGCCGAGCCGGACGATCTCAATTCCTGAGAGAACGTCGTAGACTTGGACGACGTTTGCTCGGCCACAGGCTACGGCCGCTGCCTTGGGATTCAAATCGAGGGCAAGGATAGGATTGATACCGGGGGGCAACTCACCGAGTTCAATGGTCGTTTCCGACTCGTCCATCGATTCAAGTACTTCGTCGGTATCGTCGCGTGCACCTTGATCGATCCAGAGCTTGAGAAGCCCAAGTTCCTCCGGCGTCATCGGTTTCAAATTGTCTTCAACCGGTGGCATGAACGGTTCTTTAAGATGCGCAGCCATCTGGTACATCAAGCTCTTGTCAGCACTCGCTGGGACGATTGCAGGACCACTCTCACCACCTTCAAGGAGTCCGCTGATTTCCTCCATATTGAGGCCGTTTTCAGTTAACGCTGTGTTGTGGCAACCACTACAGCGACTGTCCAAGATATCGAGGATTTCTAGAAAGTAGCTCACAGGCTCGTCACGATCGGGAATCAGCGGAACAATCGGTTCCTGCCTGGCGGTTGCTTGAAGCGGGAGCACGGAGAGCAGAAGAAGGCAGAGAATCGATCTTCGGGTCTGGGAGTTCATCTTCGGGTCCTGGTGAGTCTTGTTTTGAGATGAGATTCCGGATTTCTTTACTTCTTCCGGACCGTCAATGTGATGGGGTTTGAAGGCTGAACAACGTTGATCTTCTTGGTTTTTGAATCGTCGTTTGGATCGGGAATGGTCACACTCCCCGTTCCTCGCAAGAGAATGGTGTAAATTCCTGGTTCAACATTGTTGGGGACGTTGAGCTTCAGAGTTCCTTCCTTTTTGTCCTTCTCGATCTTGACGTTTGCACCACCGACACGATTGGGTAAGTCGGTTGCATTGATCTGAACCTCGATCTCCGAATCTTCGGGGCGTTCGAGAATCGCCTTCAACTCAAACGATTCCCCTTGTGTTACCAAGACTTCAGCGGGTTCGGCCTTCACTCGGAAGGGAGCCTCCGGTCGGACCGCAACGATGAACCCTCGGGTAACCCGGGCGATTGCAGCTTGATTATTCTGAGGCGGTGGCTGGGTGATGCTCCCTGGGACCGCCCAGCGGATGATTTCATCCTGAATGCTGGAATCGTCACGCGCCATCGCGACCATTTCTTTCCGATCACCCGAGAGTCCCCGACCGACTAGTCGGACCTCACCCAAGCTCGATGGAGCATCTGGTGCCACATCGAAGACGATTGGGACTTGTACTTCGTTGCCGCCGATGATGACCGGTTCCGCGCTCACTCCATCCGGTAAGCATTCTGCGGTCACTCGGTTTGGTGCGTTGAAGCAATGGGATCGATTAGCAAGCACGTAAGCGACC
>CAZEAN010000045.1:0-44982 GCA_964510225.1 uncultured Isosphaeraceae bacterium | reverse complement strand
TCGGAGCGACGACTTCGAGGGAGCCAAGTCTCTCTATTGAGGTCGGAGGGAGGTAAAGTGCAATGATCCGGAGGACTGGACTCCACAAGGAGTATGGTACTCGAGCAGTGCTCTGTGGCGTCGATCTGAGCGTCGATCGCGGCGAAGTTGCTGTCCTCGTGGGACCTTCAGGAGGGGGCAAGACCACCTTTCTCCGTTGCTTGAACGGCCTCGACACGTTCGACCGAGGGATGATCGAATTCGATAGGCTCCGGATCGATGACCAAACAACTGGCCGTGACCGCGAACGTCTCTTTCGGAAGGTCCGCCAGCGACTCGGGATGGTTTTTCAATCATTCCACCTCTTCCCGCACCGTACGGTGATCGAGAACGTTATTGAAGGGCCGATCCACGTGCTCGGGGTTGCCCCGTCAGATGCGGAAGAACGTGGTCTCCGACTCTTGGAGCGCGTTGGCCTTGCTGATCGCGCACGAGCTTGGCCTGCCGAACTCTCGGGAGGGCAGCAGCAGCGCGTAGCAATCGCCCGAGCCCTTGCAATGGAGCCACATGCGATGCTCTTTGACGAGCCGACGAGTAACCTTGATCCAAAGATGACGACCGAAGTACTCTCGGTGCTAGCCGACCTGGCACGAGAAGGGCAAACGATGGTTGTCGTGACACACGCAATGAACTTTGCCCGACGCGCGGCCCACCGGGTCCACGTTTTCCACGAGGGGCAAGTGGTCGAATCAGGGCCCCCGGATCAAATCTTCTCCCAACCGCTCCGTGAAGAGACCAAACGCTTTCTGCAGGAATCTGACTCCTGAGGGCGAGACGGAAGGTTCCTAAGCCGTCTCGTTTGGTTTCAGTCTCCTGCGTGAAGTTCCCAATTAGAGTGCATCCTCGCCGGGCAACTCAATCATTGATGGGCTTCGATGCGTCACGCGGTCCGAGGCAACGAGATAAATCCCGATTCCAACGAGAAGTCCAGAAACGGCGAGTTCCCAACGCATCGCTTCGCCACGAATCAAGGTTCCCAACCCAACGCCGAAGAGCGGTGTCATGAAGGCAAGTGTCGCCAGCCGATTCGCAGGGTAACGCTTCAGCATGAGAAACCAGGTCGAAAAACAGACCCCTGAAACGGCTAGCCCCTGAAATAAGAGTCCCAGGATCGCCTCCAAGGGAATCGGCTCCGTGGGCAATCCCTCGACGCTCAATGTAAAAATAAAAAACATAGGTATCGCAAAAATGTATTGAGAAAACAAAAGCGTTGCCGGGGCGATCTTGGGAAAGGTCCACTTCTGGGTGATTGTCTGTGCACCGAAGATCATGCCCGATGCAATCACGATCAAGTCGCCCGTAATACTCCCAGCCGAATCAAAGCCCGATGAAAGTAAGACGATCACACCAATCGTCGCCGCTCCGAGTCCACCCAAGCCGCGCGTTCCCATTCGTTCTCCGAGTATAATCCAAGAGAGAGGTGCGACAACTAACGGATGCACATTAATGAAGACTGAAGCGCGTCCTGCTAGACTCAGGCTTGTTCCTAGATTAAAGGTACCAATCTGGACAAAGGAGAAGAGTGCGTGCACGAGTACTAACTGCCATCGATCCCATCCTGCCCAGAGTTTGGAGCCAGTCGTCCTACAGACAATCGCGACAACCGGGAGTGCTAGTAGAAAGCGAAGCCCTGCACACCCGAACGCCGGAATCGCTGGCACGGAGTACTTGACAGCGACGGCATTAGCTCCCCAGAGTCCACAGCAGAGAGTTGCACCTGCGACCCCGAGAGCATCAATCGGTCGCGAAGAGGAGGCAAGGGTCGGCGAGATTGATGGCACTGAACTGGCCTTAAGGTTGAAGGTGGGTAAGATAACTTCAGCTCTGGGAGGGCGTTGACATCATCACCGTTCCCGACTCGATGGGTCAAGGCAAGTCAAGGCGGTGAGTACTGGCTCGGCTCTGCACAAGAAACCAAGAACTCTGTATTTGCTATCGCTCGTTTTCAGTACGTCCGGAGAAGTCTTGATGACTGGCCCTCGACTGCCTTCCAACCTAGGTTGCTTCCCCTCCACGCGTCTCCGACGTCTCCGTCGTTGGGATTGGGCGCGTCGGTTGGTGGCGGAAAATCAGCTCTCGGCGAACGACCTCATTTGGCCCCTTTTTGTCATTGAGGGGGAAAACCGGAGTGAGCCCGTGCCATCAATGCCGGGTGTCGAGCGACTCACGATTGATCGGCTGGTCAAGGCGGGGCAGCAAGCTTCAGCACTGGGGATTCCGGCTCTCGCGGTCTTTCCGGTTACCAATCCAACGCTAAAGACCGCCGATGCTGAGGAAGCGTTAAATCCCGAGAACCTAATCTGCCGATCTGCCCGGGCGTTGAAGGCAGAAGTTCCCGAAATCGGAATCATTTGCGACGTTGCCCTCGATCCTTATTCAAGCCACGGCCAAGACGGGCTGGTGCGTAATAATTATGTAGTGAATGACGAAACAGTAGGAGTCCTTTGCCAGCAGGCGATCGTTCAGGCAAAGGCCGGCTGTGATGTCATCGCACCATCGGACATGATGGACGGCCGGATCGGTGCAATCCGAGCCGCGCTTGATGCCGAAGGCTTTGAGGATGTCCAAATCCTCTCCTATGCGGCCAAGTACGCCTCCGCATTTTACGGTCCGTTCCGCGACGCTGTGGGATCAGCCTCCAACTTAGGTTCTGGGGACAAAAAGACCTATCAGATGGACCCGGCCAACGGGGATGAAGCACTTCGCGAAGTCGCGCTTGATATTGCTGAAGGGGCCGATGCAGTGATGGTAAAGCCAGGGATGCCCTATCTCGACATCGTCCGTAGGGTCAAAGACGCATTCGGGCTTCCAACGTTCGCTTATCAAGTCAGTGGTGAATATGCCATGATTCGAGGCGCGGCAGATCAAGGTTGGCTTGATCGAGACAAAGCAATGCTGGAGAGCCTCTACTGCTTCAAACGGGCCGGGGCTGACGGCGTTCTTACCTATTTCGCACTCGAGGCTGCACAACTTCTTCAGTCAAGTTGATCGTCCAAGGATGACCCGTATGAAGACTTCGGAGAGGAAGATCTCCGCCCTCTCACCAATCCCTGGCTTCGTCGACTCCCGGTCCCCCGCGACGTTGAGCGCGGCGACCTGCTGTTCCTTGATCCATCGGGCCGTTGACTCAATGCTGACGGGATCGTCAAAAAGCTTAGATTCCACGCAGAGATAGGCCGACTCACGCGAATCGCAATACGAGATGGTCAAAGCTGTACCCGGACCAGGCTGATCATCAGCAAGGATGATAGTCGCATCAGCTTCGTCGATATTTGCGCGGGTTCGGTCGTCCGGATCTGCCGACGAACTTGATCGGGCATTGAACAGTTCGGCAAACTCAGGACGAGGTCCCTGTTCAGTCATGAAGCCAGTGGGCATCCAACCTGCAGTTCTCAGTCCGAGCCGCTGGGCTGCGCGCCATGCTGCTTGGTCTACTCCAGTCTGTCCACCACTGATGATCAACCGTAACATCATCGGTGTGCTTTCGATCGGGGATTGCCCGACGTGGGATCGCATCGGGGAACGCTTGGGAGTCTACCTGTGGTCAATGTTGAGACGAAGCCGATTGGTTGGGGCATACTGGGAGGATCGGGTTTCGCATTAACCGCGGCTCGAGCGATTCTCGATTCAGGGAATGGTGAACTTTTATCCATATTGACACGGAATCCTGAACACGCGTGCTCTGAACTCTATCGCGTCCGAGGTGAGAGAACCGCGGCAAAACTTGGTGGCCGTTGGCTGGAGCGTAAGGTTCGCTTCGGAATCCTCAAGCGTTTCAATCTGACCAAATCACTCGGCAGGCTGAGTGGTCCACAACCGAAGATCGAAACCAACCTCGAACAGTTCCTTAATCGTCCTGATATCGGGGCGGTCTGGGTTGTCACTCCACCTCACAAGCATCTCGACCAAGTGGTCGCTTGTCTGGAAGCCGGTAAGCATGTCCTTGTGGAAAAACCAGTCGCGACGACGGCCAGTGCGGCTCAAGCAATTGTAGATGCGGCGAGCGCACGACCGTCGTTGGTAGTTTCGATTGGCCACCATATGCGGCAGCATCCGATCTTGCAGCAGCTCCGACAGGATTACCTTCAAGGCCGCTTTGGAAGGATCGAGAAAGTCCACGCCCTTCTTCGATTCCATCATCCATCGCCGAGTGAGTGGCATCAGTCCAAGGAACTCTCTGGTGGCTGGGCTCTCTGTGAAGCCGGCAGCCACTTAATCGACCTGGCTCTCTGGTTCATCGCGAGTGAAGTAGATCAGGTGGACGCTCAACTCTCGAACCAAGCCTATCAGTTCGAAACTGATGACCGTGCCCATCTGACGCTCCGATTTGCCAATGGCGTCACGGCAGAGTTGGAAACCGTGATCGAGAACCAGCCCCAACGACCTGAGGCTAAGTTCGCGATTTCTGGCTCCGCCGGCACGATTGAGGCCACGGACCTCTTGCTCGGTAGCGCCACTACGCTCCGACGTGTTGATGAAACAGGCCGCACAACAACTCAAAAGGTGGCCTCGGTTCCTCTTCATACTCTGGAAGCGCGCGCCTTTGGAAATGCCCTTCGAGGAGGTCTTGATTCCGTTCTTGTTAGTTCTGAAGACGGGCTCAAGACTTTGCAAGTGATCGAACGAGCCCGAGGATGGTGAGTAGGTCGGACGTCGACTTGGAATTGTCGTAAGAGTGGTCAACAAATGATCGTCTGCACACACTGAAGTTTAGAAGGGAACGACTCTCAATGCGTCAAGTAATCCGAATCCTTCTCAGTGGGATACTAGGTGTGGCGGGCCTGCTCCACTTAGTAACGCCACATTTTTTTCTCCCTGCGATGCCTCCTTACATTCCTTTGCATACAGTAATTATTTACACAACAGGATTCTTGGAACTCGCTGCTTCTGTAAGTCTATGGATCCCCAAGCTTCACAAAGTGGCTTCTTGGTGTCTTGTTGTTTACTTCGTGGCGATACTTCCAGCACATTTCCATGTGGCAATCAACCAGATTCCAATCTTCGGGATCAGCAATCCTACGATCTTATGGGCACGAACCCTTTTTCAATCCGTATTCATTGCCGCTGCTTACTTCTTAACGCGTGAGAAACATCTACGATGAATATTTTCGGAGATGGTACTCCTCGATCTGGGGCTCCTTGGATGAAGACCGTGCTCCTCCTCGCGGCCCTTTACAATCTCGTTTTTGGTCTCTGGACTGTCCTGATGCCAGACGCCTTATTTCGATGGTCGGGTATGGACGTTCCCAACTACCCTGAGTTGTGGCAGTGCGTGGGAATGATTGTCGGTGTCTATGGGATTGGATACGGAATCGCCGCGTCTGACCCTTACCGACACTGGCCGATTGTTCTTGTTGGTTTCCTCGGCAAAATCTTTGGTCCGATCGGGTTTGCACAGGCAGTCTTCCGAGGATCACTACCGGCGAACTTTGGAGTTATTCTCCTTACGAATGATTTAATCTGGTGGGTACCATTTGTGCTCATTCTTCGAGGAGCCTTTAGAGACGCGACACGATCGGCGACCCTGGGAGTGGACTCAGAACCGAAGACATTATCATGATTCGGAATCGCGAATTTCCAGAATAGGTCAGCCTGAAAATCTTCCTTTGCTAGGGTAGCGGCTTTCACCCAATCCAAACCCGAACAGGAGCGGTCCCTCACCCCAAAATAATGGTTAGAAACGCACACCAATCACCACTCACGGCCTACCAAGAAGGATCAAGCGCGATACACTTGTCATCGATTTGCTCGTTGAACTGACCATTACGAGTCGTTCTACCACAGCGGCTACAAGTTTCATTCGTTGTCACTTGATTTCTGATTCTTCTTCAATGGAGTAAAGAACTTGATCAACCTTTCCGCCTTTTCCTCGTCGCCCGTGCAGCCGATCTGGCAGCCAAATCTACTCCAGTAGACCAGGGATGTTGGGTCATCCAAAACGAACTTGGTCCAGGTGCCGTCGTAATTATCGTTGACCACCGTTGCAATGAGTGGAGTTCTTGTGGTTGTTGCAGATCGAGCTTTCAGAACCGCTGCTTTGAGTCGCCGGTTTGCCTCTTGGGTCAATTGAAGGTCAACCACGAGGCGCGGATAGTGTTTGAATCCTGTTTCTTTGGTTCCAATGGTGGGGCCTCGAAGCCTTCGCTTCTGTACCGAGGTGACATCCGCTGGAGTTACCACCAGTGCTGGTTTGACGTGCAGATGGTTTGAAGAGTTAGGGTCTTTCTCCGTGACTCCTTTGATTGGTTTCAATTCGACGATACGAACTTCGATTTTAAGTTCTGGCTGGGGTCTTTCATCAACGGTCAATTCAGCAGGTTCGGCACCCAACAATACGAGTCCAAGTAAAGGCCACATTGTTTTCTCCGATTCGGGTATTGGAAGGATAGCGATGTAATTATTGCCGCTTGTTGTTGATGATACCCGTTTGGTGCCTACGCAGCCTGGGTTCACTCCCACGCTGCGGTGCGGCCACCGATGCAGGTTAGCGGCTACGACGCAGTTTTCCCAGATTCTGGTCCCAGATTTTGAGAAAACTGCAGCAAAGGTAAGCCTTCAGCGGAATTCAGTGGTCTTGCATTGCGATGACCGGGAGATTCCACTGGGATCATGACGATCGCGAGCACCGAGACCCTTGACGCCAGATCGCTTCAGGCCTTGCTCGGTGCGCAATTGACCGCCGACCAAGCCACGCGGATCTTGGAGCAGGGCAAGGATGCGGTCGTCTTCGCGCTGCTGAACCTGGCCAAGCAACTGGCCGAGACTCAGACGACGCCGTCGGCTGCACCCGATCCGTCGGCCCCCTCGGGGCAGACGCCCCCCTACGTCAAGCCGACCGCCAAGGGCCGGAACAAGCCCAAGGGAGCCACGCCGGGCCATCCCGGTCGGCGGCGGCCGACGCCCGAGCGGATCGACCAGCGCGAGGAGCACACCCTCGCGGCCTGCCGCATCGCCATGATGGGTTGCGATAACTGGGCCGCCCCGGTCGACTTTCCCTTAACAACGACGCGTGATACGGCAGCGGGACGCGGCACCGATCCTGGAGGCGTTCGGGGCCTGGTTGGACGAGCAGTCGCGTCAGGTGCTGCCGAAGAGCCCGCTGGGCAAGGCAATCGCCTACGCCCGGAACCAGTGGCCGGACCTGCAGACCTATACCCGCGACGGGGAGCTGAGCATCGACAACAACCTCGCCGAGCGGACGCTGCGTGCCCAGGCAAATGGAAGAAAGAACTATTTATTTGTTGGGAGCGATCGGGGCGGCCACACTGCGGCGATCCTCTACAGCGTCGTCGGCAGTTGCAAGCGGCTCGAAGGTGACCCCTTCGCCTATCTGAGGGATGTGCTGGAGCGGCTCCCGACTCATCCCGCCGAGGGGCTCGGAGCGCTGCTGCCCGATGCCTGGTTCGCGGCCCAGCCGAACACGCGACGCAAGGTCGCGTCCTGACGGGCCGGCCCAGGCAAGCAGGGTCTGGATTCGACCCGGGGCTGGCGATAACGTGTGGGGAAAAGCGGCTGTCAGTCGCCTTTACCCTGCGCGAATGTCGTTCGCAAGACGTTCACCGCAAGACGGACACGATGAACCCCTCGATAGCTCGGACCACCGTCCGCCTTTATCTTGGCTTTACACCCTACACGAGGCGTACTTCATGCAGACACTCAAACAGAAGCACAAGTCGTTTCGATGTCCTCGTTATTCCGTGGCGACAGCCATTTGGGTTGGCTTGCTGGCATGGCCATGTTTGGAGCTTCATGCCCAAGAACCGGAGGGACCGGAGTTCAAGTACGATCCGGACAAGGCGCTCGTCTTCACGCCCACTCCAACGCAGGCCAGTGTTCCGCCGCATACGAGTCTGAGTTCGGATGGGAAGATGCGCGCCGAGGCAGGGTATCGGAAAGTTCGTATTTTTTCAGTTCCGGACAATAAGGTGTTGCATGAGTTTGCGACGCCGAATCAAGCCATGGCTGCTGCGTTTTCACCAGACCTCAAGACCATAGCGTTCGTCGATAGCGACAACCTGTCCTCCGTTTCAGACATTTACATGCGAGAGGTTGAAACGGGAAAGCAGTCAAAGATTGGGAGTTGCCTAGGGAGTATAGTGTGGCTCACATTCAGTGGAGACGGAAAACGTCTCGCAGGAATCTCGATTTACGGACCGATTCCAGGGGTGTTGGCAAAGGAGCGATTCAAGCGGGATGTGGGTGGAGAGGTTACTGTCTTCGATGTTCCGACTCAGAATGATTTGCTGACCATTGCCTACATTTTACCCGAGAGATTGACGCCCAAGAACGGCGAGAAGGTGCTACCGTATCTACCCACGCACATCGCTCTCGACCATGACGGGTCGATCCTTCTCCTCGCCTCCACCTCCGGCATGATCAAAGTGATCGATGTAGAGACCGGCGACAACAGAATCTCGATCAAACTGGCCGAATCAGTCAAACCAAAAGAGTGAAGTATGTGTCGAACCGACGACGTGGTTGATTTGACGCTTACTCTGCCAGATGGACTTCGTAAGACGCACACCTGGAACTTGCACTAAGAGATGCCGAGCTGTCCGCACTCGTGGAGGAGACGCAACGCCCACGATCCTATTTCATTGGTCGTCGCCTTCCTCATCTGATGGTTGATGCTGGACTTCGAGATCTCAAAGTTGCAACCCACGCCTTCGATCGTCTGGCACCTTTGTCAACTAGGGAATTCGATTTCGTCGCCTATGAGCTAGCCGAACTCCAGACTCGCGTCGTCGACTATCTTGACCCTGCTCACCGGATCCTATTTGATCACTTAGTCGACCCTTCCTCATCCGTTTATCTGCCTGCACAGCCTTCTTTTACAATGACCTGTATCGAACGACTCGTCGTAGGCGTCCGTCCCTAACTTTGTCGTAGTCTCAATGATCGAGTTTGCCAGGAAAACTGAGAAGCTCATAATTGGCCAAGGATGTAGACAGTGCCTGCCCGACAACTTGGCCGATTCTAAGATTTACGCAACGTATTATGATTAGTAGTAACGATATCATGTAAAGCCTGGGTGATTGTCCCGATCTGTGGGACGATAATTTGGACGATTATCGTTGAGCCCACAAAGGAGCTTGTTTAACATGATTCGTGTAAGGATGTTGAGCTAAATTCAATCAAGATCCCTCCACTGTTTTTCGCCATCGCTCGACGTCAACTCAATAGTACGGGTCGATCGAGCCCAGGCCAAACGCTCTCGAGGTTTGACCACGATGAGCCGCTTACGGATGCTCAGAATTACCATTGGAATCGCTGTTCTCCGACTTGTTCTGCCGCAATCAGCTCTTGCGGAGGAGCCAGTAGATTTTCGACTCGATGTCCGCCCGATTCTCTCGGACAACTGCTTCCGGTGCCATGGACCTGACGACAACGAGGCTGGGCTTCGACTCAACGATGCCACAGGACTCTTTGAAGAAACTGAATCAGGAGCCGTTCCCGTCGTTCCTGGTGATCTAGAAGGGAGCGAACTCTATTGGCGGATTACTTCTACTGATCCAATTGATCAAATGCCGCCACCTCGTTCTGGGCTAGAGCTTTCCAGCGAAGAGATCACAGTCCTGACGAATTGGATCAAACAAGGTGCACCTTTCGAAGAGCACTGGGCGTTCACGCCGCCATTACGTCCGATGGTACCTAAAATCGCGGGGCCAACATCAGCTCGTAATCCGATCGATCTATTTGTACTCGCACGACTGGAGGATGAAGGCTTAGCACCTGCCCCCGAAGCAGATCGGAACACGCTGATTCGACGACTCAGTCTCGACATTGTGGGACTTCCTCCCTCAGTCGACCAAGTAACGGCATTCCTCAACGATATGAAACCAGGCGCCTATGAACGGCTCGTCGATCAGATGCTCGCTTCACCCCACCACGGTGAGCTGCAGGGGCGTCGCTGGCTCGATGCCGCCCGCTACGCTGACTCCGACGGATTTGAGAAAGACAAACCACGAGTCGTCTGGCCGTATCGTGATTGGGTCGTGGACGCGATTAACCGAGACCTCCCCTATGACCAGTTCATTGTGGAGCAGATCGCGGGCGATCTCCTACCGAATCCGAGCCAAGATCAGTTGGTAGCAACCGGTTTTCTCCGTAACTCGATGATAAACGAGGAAGGCGGTGTTGACCCTGAGCAGTTCCGGATGGAGGCGATGTTCGACCGCATGGATGCTCTTGGAAAAGCAGTGCTGGGCCTTACCATACAGTGTGCTCAATGTCATACGCACAAATATGATCCGATATCTCAGCGTGAATATTATGAGATGTTTGCGTTTTTAAATAATTCGTATGAAGCAAGTATGACGGTCTACACCAAAGAAGAACAAGCTAAACGTAATCAACTGTTCAGCGAAATTGCCGAACTCGAGACCAACTTAAAACAAGACTTCCCAGATTGGCCTGAAAGACTGCAACGTTGGGAAGATGAACAGATTGGCCGTGACTCTGAATGGCAAGTCATTCAGCCCGAAACCGATCTTAGCGGTGGCCAAAAACACATCCCATTGCCCGATGGTTCGATTCTGGCCCAAGGTTACGCTCCAAGCAAGATTTCGGCCGACTTCAAAGCAACCGTAAGTTCGACTCCGGTAACCGGTCTGAAGCTTGAAGTGTTGAACTCCCCTAACCTGCCCCATGGAGGACCAGGCCGAGCCCCGAATGGGCTTTTCGCTTTGACCGAGTTTGAAGTCCGAGCAGGCCCTGCAGACGGATCCGCCAAGCCGACCCGAATAAAGATTGCGGCAGCAACAGCGGAGGTGAATCCCCCAGAGAACGAGCTTGCCGCGATTTTTGACGACAAGTCTGGCAAACGTCGAGTGACCGGGCCAATCGATTACGCAATCGACGGCGACCAAAAGACGGCGTGGGGCATCGATATTGGTCCTGGCCGGAGTAACGTATCTCGTGAAGCAGTCTTCGTTTTCAAAGAACCGGTCTCCTTTGAATCGGGTACGGTCTTCACCTTCAAGTTGGTGCAGAATCATGGTGGCTGGAACAGCAATGACAATCAGTCCAACAATCTCGGACGGTTCCGATTCCTCGTCACCAACAATGAAGCTCCAGTCGCGGATCCGGTACCTGATGCCGTGAGGACTGTCTTAGCAATCGACCCCGAAGACAGAGCACCTCAACAACTCAATCTTCTCTTTTCTTACTTCCGAACGACGATTAAGGAGTGGTCTTCGGTCAATCTCGAGATCGAATCACTTTGGAAGTCACATCCCGAGGGGACTTCACAGCTCGTCCTCCAGGCCCGCGAAAACCCTCGAACGACGTATGTCCTGGACCGTGGCGACTTCTTGAAGCCGACCGAACCCGTCGATCCCGGAGTGCCCTCCTTCCTACACAGCCTCGAGAATGCCGAGCGTGGAAACAGAGAGCGTCTTGTTTTTGCACGCTGGCTTGTTGATCGTGATGCGCCGACCACCGCACGATCAATCGTCAATCGCGTCTGGCAAGGCTACTTTGGGGTTGGACTCGTAGAGACTTCCGAAGATCTCGGTTCCCAGGCGAGCCCTCCGAGCCATCCCGAATTACTTGATTGGCTTGCAGTGGAATTGATGGAATCGGACTGGAGCCTTAAGCATTTGCATCGGCTTATAATTACGTCGGCGACGTACCGTCAGTCTTCGCAGGCTTCAATCGAGCAGTATCAACGTGACCCGAAGAATCGGCTTTTGGCACGCGGGCCAAGATTTCGCGTTGACGCCGAAATCGTCCGTGATTTCGCCCTCTCGGCGGCTGGGCTCTTGAACCCGAGAGTGGGGGGACCAAGCGTTTATTCACCCGCTCCGGAGTTCCTTTTCCTCCCCCCTGAAAGTTACGGCACCAAGGTCTGGAATACTACGGATGAGGATCGTTACCGCAGAGCTCTCTACACGTTCCGTTATCGCTCGGTCCCCTTCCCGATCCTCGATGCTTTTGACGCTCCGCCAGGAAACGCGTCTTGTGTGCGTCGGTCACGTTCAAACACGCCGCTCCAGGCACTCGTGACATTGAACGAGCCAGTCTTTCTCGATGCTGCTCGGGGTCTCAGCAATCGGATTCTTGAGGAACTTGGTCCCGAGGCCAGTCCCCAGGATCGACTCAACCATGCGTTCCAGATTTGTCTCTCGCGGCCCCCGTCCGAGTCCGAAACTGAAGTCCTCCTCAATCTCTTGGAGCAGCAGTTCAGTCGTTTCCACTCCAGTGCAGCGGATCTCGCGAGCCTTCTCGCTGGAAACAGGAGCAAGCCAAGTTCATCGTCAGAAGCAAGTGGTAAAGAAACGAGCGACGCCGAGCGTGCCGCATGGACGGTCGTCTCGCGTGTGCTCCTAAATCTCGACGAGACACTCACCAAAGAATAATCCCGCAAAGACTACGAGAGCCACCATTCAATGAACTGCCAAACACGCTGGAATCACGGTGAAGCACCTGGACTCTTGTCGCGACGTTGGTTCCTCCAACAGTGTGGTGTCGGACTCGGTTCCATTGCACTGGGTCAACTATTAAGTGAGACCGGTTATGCTTCCGAGCGTACAGGTGTTGCCGACGACCCCTTTGCCCCTAAAACCCCTCCGCTAACGGCGAAGGCGAAGCGGGTGATCTATCTATTCATGGCTGGTGCCCCCAGTCATCTGGAACTCTTCGACAACAAGCCGAAACTCGCTGAGTTTGACGGCACGCTACCACCACCGGAGTTGCTCGAAGGGTATCGCGCAGCCTTCATCAATCCGAACTCAACACTGCTGGGTCCGAAGTTCTCCTTTGCCAAGCACGGCGAGTCAGGCGCTGAACTCTCGACGCTTTTGCCGAAACTCGCTGAAGTTGCTGATGACCTCTGCATAGTCCGGTCAATGGTCACGGATGCGTTCAACCACGCACCGGCACAGATCTTAATGAACACCGGTGCCCAACAGTTCGGTCGACCGAGTCTTGGGGCCTGGACTTGTTACGGTCTCGGATCAGAATCGCGTGACCTTCCAGGATACGTCGTGTTCAACTCCGGTGCCAAAGGGACCAGTGGGGGTAATGCCAATTGGGGATCGGGATTCATCCCTACAGTTTATCAAGGAGTGCCGTTTCGCAATGGAGGCGATCCCGTCCTCTATCTCTCAAACCCGCCCGGTGTCGACGATCAATTGCAACGCGACTCACTCGACGCGATCAACGCGTTGAATCGGATCCGTCTCGATGAAGCCGGCGATCCCGAGATTGCGACGCGGATCAATTCATTCGAGATGGCATACCGGATGCAGTCGAGTGCGCCGGAACTAATGGACCTCAGCGCGGAACCAGATCATGTCTTAGATCTGTACGGTGCCGAGCCAGGCAAAGCCTCATTCGCGAACAATTGCCTCCTGGCGCGGCGACTCGTCGAACGCGGCGTTCGGTTTGTGCAGCTCTTTCATGAGTCTTGGGATCAACACGGCAATCTAGTGAACGGTCTCAAAACGAATTGCAAGGATACCGAGCAAGCCTGTGCTGCCTTGATTATCGATCTTAAACAGCGCGGTCTCCTTGATGACACGCTCGTCATCTGGGGTGGCGAATTCGGCCGGACACCGATGGTCCAAGGAGGTGGCTCTGATGGTCGCGACCACCACCCCGATGCCTTTACGATGTGGCTCGCGGGTGGCGGAATCAAGCCCGGGATCACGTATGGCGAATCAGACGAACTCGGATTCCGAGTCGGTCGTGACCCGGTCCACGTTCATGACCTCCACGCCACAATCCTGCACTTGCTTGGCTTCGACCATACCAAACTCACTTACCGCTTCCAGGGCCGTGATTTCCGCCTGACCGACGTGCACGGCCGAGTGGTCCAAGAACTGATCGCCTGAGTCGGTGTTAAGACGATAACGAATCCGGCCGGGCGACCTCCTCGTGAGATGGCAATTGCCGAAGCCGGTCGGATTCAGCGTTTCTGTCGATAGGACCATGTTGAGTAGTTCTGTGCGTTCCGTTTCGCCAGATTGGCGACAGCTGTAAAGGTCTCTCCGAAGAACCTTTAAGTCCAGCATGTACCTTTGCTAAGGGTTATTGTCGGCTTTGTGGACCGTTGTACCTGTGGGGTCCTTCGATCCGTAAATCTAAATCTGATCGCCGGCTATGAATGGGAAGTGTAGCGCTCTGGAATTACACCGCTCGCCGACTAAAGTGATCGTCCGCACGACATAGAGGATGTAGGACGATTGCGGCTGAAGTCGTCCCTTCCAATAGACGTATTGATGATCGTTCACAAAAAATTCTCAAACAACTATGATTTTTCTACGCTCTTCCATGCCTAACTTGGATTTTAGTACCGACTGAAACAGACCCATGCCCAATTCGGTTCCCGCCCTCCAGTTCTTCTATTATCCATTCCGAGTACTCTCACCGATGGTGCAGATCAATACGTTAGTTGTTTCCGCCACCTGTGTCGCCCTGATGTTGATGCTCTCGGGCTGCGATCAACCAGAGGTCGCCGGTGGCCCACAAGGCTTCCCAACCCCAGAAGTCGTAACCGCTTCACCGGTCGTCCGGGAACTCATCGAGTGGGACGATTACACTGGGAGGCTGCAAGCGGTTCAATCGGTCGAGGTCCGCGCGAGGGTCAGTGGATATCTTGACTCCATCCACTTTAATGATGGCCAGATGGTGAACAAAGGAGACCTACTCTTCACGATCGATCCTCGACCGTTCCAGGCCGACTTGGATCGATCGAACGCTGAAGTAGAGCGAGCCAATTCACGCCTCGAGCTGGCCAATCGGGAACTCCAACGCTATGAAACCTTAGTTCGTCGCAATGTCTCGACTCAGGTAGAGTACGATGTCCGCGAAAGTGAAGTGAAAAGGGCCAAAGCGGATTTAACCGCCGCCAAGGCCGGCGTCGAGCGTGCTCGATTGGACGTCGAATTTACAACGATCGAAGCGCCGATTTCCGGTCGGATTGGGCGCCACCTCATTACTGAAGGAAACCTAGTTAACGGTGATCCTGGCCAAGCGACGCTCTTAACCACGATTGTCTCGCTGGATCCCATCCACTGCTATTTTGATGCTGATGAGCGTGAGTATATCAAATATGTACGTCTCTCACGCCAAGGGACGCGACCAAGCTCACGCGACTTCGCGACACCGGTTTTAATGCGGCTTGGAGATGAGCTTGAATTTGAACGTCGCGGCAATATGGATTTCGTGGATAACCAAATCGACTTCGAGACTGCAACGATGCGCGGCCGGGCCATATTTCCGAATCCTGACAATATTCTGACGCCAGGTCTCTTCGCCAAAGTGAAGATCCCCGGAAGTGGCCTTCATGAAGCGATCTTGCTCCCCGACCGTGCGGTTGTTCGTGACCAAAGTGAGTCGCTTGTTTTCCTCGTAAGGGACGACAACGTCATCCATCGACAGCCCGTTGTCCCTGGTCCTTATGTTGCGGGACTCCGGATCATTCGGGAGGGCATTTCCGCGGATGATCTTGTGGTGATCGATGGTATTCAAGGCTTACGCGAGGGTATCCAAGTCGGAGTCACTGCGGGGAATATAGAAGTGGACGAAGATCGCTGGGCCCGTGAAGTCCCCATAGATGGGATCTACCCGGCAAAAACCAAGGAAGTGGCCGATGTGCCCGTGGACGCGGAATCGGAGCAAAGGGGCTCATGAGATTCAGCCACTTCTTTATCGATCGGCCGATCTTTTCGGTTGTGCTCTCCGTCGTCATCACGATTGTCGGAGCCCTCGCGTTTCAGTCCCTCCCAGTAGCACAGTACCCCGAAGTTGCTCCACCGACCGTTGTGGTCTCAGCACAATATCCGGGTGCTTCACCCAAAGTCATCGCCGAGACGGTCGCCACGCCACTCGAACAAGAGATTAACGGCGTGGAAGGAATGACGTACATGGAGTCGCAATCATCGAACGACGGTTCGATGCGGCTGATGATTACGTTCGAGTTGGGTACAGATCTCGATATTGCACAAGTGCTCGTCCAGAACCTTGTCGCTGTCGCGGAACCAAGGCTTCCTGAGGAAGTCCGGCGGATCGGTGTTACCACGCAGAAACAATCTCCCGACTTGCTCCTCGTGGTTCACATGACCTCGCCGGATGAAAGTCGGAGCCAGCTTTATATCAGTAACTATGCGTTGTTGCGTGTCCGCGATGTACTAGCGCGTTTGCCGGGCGTTAGTAGTGTTCAAGTGTTTGGAGCACGTGAATACAGCATCCGAGTTTGGCTTGACGCCGATCGACTCTCGGCCTTGGAAATGACTGCCGGAGAGGTCGTTGAAGCACTCCGTGCCGAGAATGTCCAGGTCGCCGCGGGTTCGATCGGTCGATCGCCCATCGGTAACGACTCTGAATTGCTTCTTCCGGTACAAACACTGGGTCGGCTGAGCGACGTTGAGCAATTCGAAGAAGTGATCGTCAGGAGTGATACTGACGGCAGGCTTGTCCGGGTTGGTGATGTCGCGCGAGTGGAGTTGGGTGCTTGGGATTACTCGGTAAATAGCTACCTCGGCGAAACGCCAGCGGTCGCGATGGTGATCAACCAGCAACCGGGATCAAATGCGCTCGCGACCGCGGAATCGGTGTTATCGACGATGAATGAACTCTCTGCAGAGTTTCCTTTTGGTCTTGAGCATCGAGTTGTTTACAACCCTACGGAGTACATTGAGCAGTCGATTGTTGAGGTCTTTCAAACACTCGGCTTGGCGATCCTCTTAGTTGCATTGGTGGTCTTGATCTTCTTGCAGAGTTGGCGTGCGACTGTCATTCCACTCCTGGCGATCCCAGTTTCGTTAATCGGTACTTTCGCCGCGATGCTCGCCCTGGGCTTTTCACTCAACAATCTCTCCCTCTTCGGTTTGGTCCTGGCGATTGGAACCGTAGAAGACGACGCGATCGTGGTCGTCGAAAACGTCGAGCGTAATATCGCGCGGGGGCTTAAGCCGAAAGATGCCGCACGGAAGTCTATGGATGAGATCAGTAGCGCCTTAATTGCGACAACTTTGGTCTTGATCGCGGTTTTCGTCCCTTCGTCCTTCCTCGGTGGCATCAATGGTGCGTTCTACCGTCAGTTTGCATTGACGATCTCAATCTCGGTAGCGATCTCTACCTTCGTTTCACTGACGTTGAGCCCCGCGCTCTGTGCTCTCTTGCTGACAGCGAGTGACGCGGAACGTGACCTCTTCGATCGGATCTGGGGATTCCTCTTCGGATGGTTCTTCCGCGCGTTCAACTGGTCGCTTGACAAGACAGGAGCTGCCTACGTGGCGATCCTCCGACGGATCGCTCGAGTCTCCTTGCTCGCTCTTCTCGCTTATGTTGGGCTTCTGGTCGCGACTTATTATGAGTTCCAACAAGTACCCCCCGGGTTCATTCCGCAGCAAGATCAAGGGTACTTGATTATCAGTGCCCAACTCCCCGATGGCGCTTCGTTGGAGCGAACCGATGAATTAACCCGGACCATCGTCGAACGATCCATGGAAGTCGAGGGGATTCAAAATGCGGTCGCCTTTGCAGGATTCTCCGGGGCGACTCGGACCAATTCTGCCAATGCAGCCGCGGTCTTCGTTCCCTTAACGCCGTTTAGCGAACGGGCTGAGAACGGTCCCTCGGCTGAGACTATTTTGCAAGATCTCCGGACAAAACTAGCGGGGATCCGTGAGGCACAGATCGTCGTGATTCCTCCTCCTCCAGTCCGAGGGCTCGGGACCGGCGGCGGCTACAAGCTGATGGTTCAAGATCGTCTAGGGGTTGGACTTGATCAGCTCCAAGAGTCGACGAATCAGTTGGCAATGGCCGCGAACCAAGAGCCGGGGCTCATTCAAGTATTCTCGACCTTCCGCGCAGGGACACCACAGCTCTACGCCGAGATCGACCGGACCAAGGCACGGATGCTTAATGTTCCCCTTAGCAATATCTTCGAAGCACTTTCGATCTATCTCGGATCGTCTTATGTGAACGACTTCAATCTTTTGGGCCGAACTTACAGAGTCGCGGCACAGGCCGACGTCGAATTTCGGGATGATCCCAGCGACATCCCTGAACTTCGAGTCCGGAGCCGAGGAGGAGCCGCGGTCCCCTTGGGTTCACTCCTCAGGCTCCGCGAGACCACAGGGCCTGATCGCGTCATCCGCTACAATCTCTACCCTTCAGCGGACCTCAACGGCGATACGATGCGAGGCTTCAGTTCGGGGCAATCGCTTGACACCATGGAACGCTTGGCTGAGGAGATGCTGCCACCGGGGATTAGTTATGAGTGGACGGATATCGCCTTCCAACAAAAGCGGCAGGAAGGTTCGGGTGCCTTGATTTTCCCGCTCTGTGTTCTCTTTGTCTTCCTCGTACTCGCAGCACAATACGAGAGTTTAGTTTTACCCTTGGCAATTATCTTGATCGTTCCGATGTGCCTTCTTTCAGGGATCCTTGGTGTTGACTATAGAGGATATGACAACAACCTCCTCACTCAGATTGGGTTTGTTGTCTTAATGGGTCTGGCGAGTAAGAATGCCATCCTCATCGTTGAATTTGCGAAGGCTCGGCAAGATGAGGGAGCAACTCGATTCGATGCCGCCCTCGATGCCGCCCGACTTCGACTCCGGCCTATTCTGATGACGAGTGTCTCGTTCATCCTCGGAGTCGTCCCACTCGTGATCGCAACCGGAGCCGGCTTTGAAATGAGACGTGCTCTTGGCACTGTTGTGTTTGCGGGGATGATCGGTGTCACGCTTTTCGGTCTAATCTTCACGCCCATTTTCTACATCGTTTTGCGTCGAGTTGTGGAGGGAAGACGACCCGGCAGAGGTGATGAAACAAAGAATGGTTGAATTTTTATGAGATAAACGTGTTTTGTGTGTCGTGGGGTGATTCTTCCATCCGTTTCTGCTTACGGTTTGCATCGGGAAGATCGACTCCTTCGTCACGGACAGAGTTCTCAAGAAGCTCCAGAAGATTACGCTCGATGGTGGTACAGATTGAGTCCAGAGGAAGATGATCCACGCGTCTGGGGTCGAATGGATTCTGGAGCTCCATACCAATCCGATCGAGTGAAAGAAGTGGGTAGGCAGTTAGCATAATGAATATGGGCACTAACATATAACCCCACGGCAGAAAGTTGAATTTCTCGAGAAGTGGCAACGGGAGCGTGATCAAGAAGAGCAAGACGAAGCGGCGTACTTGAATCGCAGAGGACCGCGCTAGCGGTGTCTTGAGGATCCGTTCACAACCCCCGAGATGATCGACCAAAAGAATTCGCTCGTGCTGCGCCTGATTGAATGCCATCGGGTGCATTCCTTGCTCGAGAGCGACCCGGAGAAGTTGATCGATTTCTGTAACGACGATCGAGGGCATATGGCCCGCCTCGGAAATTCGATCAGCACGTGATTCCCCGAGGAGTCGTCGGATTTCAGGAAGCTCGTGCCGAGAACGTAGCTGGTCTCGGATCGCGTAAGGTAACGCAGCAATCCAGCGCACCACTCGACTCCGCCAGGCAAGTTCTGCTGGACCATGCGTAAGAGCGATGACCGCGAGGTTTCTCGATTGATTCACAATCCCCCCCCAAAGCTTACGAGCCTCCCACCATCGGTCGTACCCCGCGTTCGTTCGGAGGACCAGGAGGACGCCTAAAACTGCGCCAACCGCCTCGAAGGGAGCGACCGGAACATTCAGAACAACGTTGAGTCGCCGTTCGATCTCCCTTGTGCCTAAGACGATCACAATCGTCAGGAGTCCAAAGACAAGAACATCGAGCGCAACCCGGAGCGTCACCGAACCTCGGATCGCTAAGGCACCTGCCCAAAACGAGTAACGCAAGGGTCGCTCTTCAGGAAGAATGAACTCTACCTGCTTTGACTCGAACTCAGACATCGGCGGAACTCGCTGGTCAGTTATTAGAGCGGAGGCTGATCATCATGGGTCGGAGGCGAGCTTGTGGCTTTACGCAACTTCAAGCTCCACCCAAAGGTAGGCGATAAGCAGAAAAAAACCAAGCAGGCACCCTTGATCCTGACGTAACGTGAGGTTCTATCTTTCTAACAGCCTGCAAACGGCGTCGAACGCCAGGGTGAGACCTGATGAACAGCACGACACTCCTCAAAGTGGGCGAATTGGCACGACGGACGGGACTCACCGTGCGGACGCTTCATCACTTTGACCAGATCGGTTTGTTAACTCCCGCGATCCGGACGGAGGCAGGACACCGCCTTTACAACGAGGCGAACGTCGAGCGGTTACAGCAGATCACGACGTTGCGGGCGCTTGGGCTCGGACTCGATGCCATTCGGAGGTGTCTGAGCAATCCGGAGGTCACCGTCCGTCGGTTGGTTCAAATCCAATTAAAACGGCTCGTTGATCAATCCGAACAGTTGCGACTCCTTACAGCGCGGCTGGGACAACTTGATCAGCGACTCGATGGCGTAGAGCCAGTTTCTGTCGACGAATTACTCGACCTTATCAGGGAGATCACGATGTTTGAGAAATACTATACACCAGAACAGTTGGAACAACTGAAGACACGTGCGGAGGAGGTCGGAGAGACCCGAATCAAAGAGGTTGAGGCGGAATGGCCTCTCTTGATGGAAAGAGTACAAAGCGCGATGGATCGCGGCGTTCCAGCTTCAGATCCAGAAGCCAAGGTGTTGGCCCGACAATGGATGAGCCTCGTCCAGGAATTCACAGGAGGCGACCCAGGAATCTCGGCTTCCCTGAAAAATCTCTGGCAGTCGGAGTCGCAAGTCCACGGAATCGAGACGAATTCCATGAGGCCGATGATGGACTATGTGAACCAATCGCTTCAAGATGATGGAAATTAAAATACGCTGAAGCTTCAGGGTATCCAAGTGTCCTTCGGCCTTGAGTTCATCCCCACCTTATGAGAAATCCTGATCTCCACATCGCGAACGGGACTGTTTACGATCCTATCAACGGGATCAATGGACTCGTAATTGATCTCTGGATCCAGGACGGTCGGTTTGTGGAGCCCCCCGACGATCCTCGGAGCTATTCTGGCAAAACCATTGATGCCCGAGGTTTCGTCGTCATGCCAGGCGGTGTAGACATGCATTGCCACATCGCTGGCCCTAAGGTGAATTCGGGCCGTCTACTCACTCCTGAGTCTTACCGAGCTCGGAGAGGTGGAACCGGGCGCCTTGCAGCGCCATTCTCGACCCCACCTGGACGCGTACCGACCACCAGATCGACGGGACGACTCTTCGCAGGGATTGGGTACACCACGGCAATGGATGCCGCGATCCCACCACTCCACGCGCGTGCTGCTCACGATGAGCTTAACGCGACCCCGATCTTGGATAACGGTTTCTACGTTTTGCTCGGCAATGCCCACGCTGTCCTTGATTCCGTGGCTCAGGGTGATGATGACGCACTCGATGCCTACTGCGCTTGGGCTCTTGAGGCAGCTCGAGGGTATGCGATCAAGGTCGTTAATCCCGGTGATGTTGAGGACTACAAGCAAGTCAGTCGGAAGTCCTTCCGGGAACTCGATGATCCCGTTAGTGGTTTTGGCGTTTCACCTCGGGGATTAGTGCGGAGCCTGGCACAGACCTCGGATCGACTCCGATTACCTCACCCAGTCCATCTTCACTGCAACAATCTTGGAATTCCAGGGAATTGGACAACGACCTCGGCAACCATGGCGGCATTAGAAGGAGCCCGTGGTCACTTCGCGCACATCCAATTTCACAGCTACGGAGGCGATCCTGCCGATCCGAGAAGCTTCCGCTCTGCCGTGCCGAACTTGGTGGAACAAGTGCAACGGTCAGAGGGAATTACCGTCGATGTTGGTCACATCAGCGCAGGGCCGGCGATGATTCTCACTGGAGATCCCCGCGCAGGGGATCAGCTCCGTCGGCAACTCGGAGGTAAGTTTTCGGCCTCTGACCTTGAAAACGAGAGTAGCTGCGGTGTCATCCCGATCGAGTATTGGCCCGAATCCAACTTGATCACAGCGATCCAATGGGCGATCGCCCTTGAGTGGTACCTCTTGATGGATGACCCCTGGCGGATCGCGATGACGAGCGACCACCCAAATGGTGGCGCATTTTACGACTATCCTCAGATTATTCATCTCCTGATGGATCGGGGCTTTAGGAAGGAAGCATTCGCCCGGCTCCCTGCCAAAGTTCGATCGCGAACGATCCTCGGTGATCTCGATCGGGAATATAGCCTCTACGAAATCGCGGTTCTTACGCGTGCTGCTCCTGCGCGGATTCTCGGGATCGACAAGACAAAAGGGCAACTTGGAATCGGTGCTGATGCAGATCTTGCAATTTACAACCCAGTGGCGGATCGAACTTGGATGTTCGAGCGACCCCGCTGGGTCTTGAAGGCGGGAGAGATCGTAGTCATTGATGGAAGCGTGATCGAGGAACCATTAGGATCAAGATTCGTAACGTCGCTTAATTATGACAATGGGCGACTTTCTAGAATCCGGACCCACTTCGAAGCAAACTACTCCGTTCAGTTCGACAACTATTCAATCAAGGATGATGAACTCAACGGAGCCGTCGTTGTCCCGATGGCTTGACCAACATCGCGGGTTGCTCAGTTGGAAGTCTGGCGCCTGATAATCAGCGCTGGTCCTGGCAGGAGGACTTCGATTCCATGATGCTCCGTCTCTGAAAGGACTCGGAGCCGATTTCTCCCTTGTTTGAGGATACTTTTTGGGAGATCGACCACCCGATAGAGAAGATCATGTCGACCATTCCCCGCGATTTCGACCGGTTGGCCGTTCAGCGTGACTGGGTTCTCAACCTCACCACGGCCGCCATCCCAAATGGTCATATGGAGTTCGGCTCGGAGAATGCTTTCGGTATCAAAATCAACCTCGAAAACGCATGTCTTTTCCTCGCTGTCCCGCGACCAAAACGGCTTGGGGAACTCCTGCGCTGGATGATAAGTGACCTCTATTCCTTCTCGATTTGGTCTCGGGAGTGTTGAAACCGGGGTCATAAAACGAAGACCACTGTCATCACCAAACTGGACGACTGCGCGGACCAGGATGGGTTCCTCTTTCCGATCGAGTAGCATCGAGCGATCCCACAAAGCCCGGAACGGAGGGCTTTGAGCATTGCCTATTCCCCCAGTCTGGGCCTTCTTCTTGGTGAAACCGTGCCAGTCTAGTAACTTGCCGTTTCCGTTTTCATCGTAACCATCGTAGTATCCTTGATAGGAAACTTCAGTGATCATGTCCTCATATTGCTTGGCAACTTCGAGACGAAGTTCAACCGTTTCGCCCTCATTCAACAAGTTGGGAACGATCTCGGCTCTGAAGTCACTGAGGCGAGATCCCTCGATGACGGGATGGTCACGATCGAGTCCAAGAATTAACGCGGCGTGGTCAATAATGTAGTGCCCCCAAAAACTCTCACCTTTCACGCAGTCGAATTGCACTATGTTGTTTCCACGGTTCAATGTTACCGGATCAATTTGGACCATCGGATAATGATAGGCACAATTGAGCGTGGCAACTCCGACCTCCGGGAGTGCCATCCTTGGCCCATTGTTCACTTGAAATCCCTTCGAGGCCGTACCGGGGTGTCCCCCCCAGAGTTCGAGGTAAACCGAGGCGGATTCAATCGTCGATGGTTCAATTTCGAGCGGAATGGACAACCGACCAGTCGCCGCCGCCTCAGATCGATTTCGATAAGGGCCAGTCGCGGTATCGGGCGAATTGACACGGACTCGACGGTCCGGGGACCACTGTACACAGTAAAACCTGCCCGAGACATCCACGGTCGATTGATCGGAGGCTTGAGAAAGCGTTGGAGCTGCAAAGAGGACGATCAGTGATATTACTAAGAGGTGCATGTTCATTGAATCCGGAAATTGTCGAGTAAATGATCCCCGCATTCCGCGATCTTCACGGTCCTAAAATCAGAACGCAAGGTATCAGTGCCCGGAGAGCAGTACGATCGATTTCGTCAAAAGAGTGAACTTCCAGGCTCGGTTGTCGGTCGGATAGTCGGATTCATACAATATCAAATTGTATGCTCCCGATAGGCCGAGAGCAGCGTGCTTGCCCTTCAATGACCTTAACGCCAGCCGCCGAGGAATACAGTGGCCACGATTGCCGAGAACGAGCCCCGGACCTCCCAAGATCCCCTGACAGGGGCCCAAGCCCTGGTCGAGATGCTCTATCGAAATGGCGTTCGGGTCGTCTTCGCCTATCCTGGCGGGGCGAGCATGCCGATGCATCAAGCCTTGACGGGCTATCGCGAGCAGATCCGCGTCATTCTGCCGCGCCACGAGCAAGGGGGCGTCTTCGCAGCCGAGGGGTATGCCAGGGTCACCGGTGAGCCTGGGGTTGTCATGGCCACCTCCGGTCCTGGAGCGCTCAATTTGGTCACTGGTTTGGCTGATGCCAAGATGGATTCAATTCCTCTTGTGGCCATCACGGGTCAAGTTCCGACTGGTGTCATCGGTACCGATGCCTTCCAGGAAACGCCGATGGTGGAAGTCAGCCGACCTGTCACCAAGCATCAGTATTTAGTTCAGTCAGCCCGTGACATTCCCCGAATCGTGAAAGAAGCGTTTCACATTGCGAGGACCGGCCGCCCCGGGCCGGTCTTGATTGACGTCCCGAAAGACATCCAAAATACCGTCTTACGTGACGTCGATCTGGATCCAGCGATGCAGTTACCCGGATATCACTTGCCACCACTGCCTCGACCAGAGGTGATCGACCAAGTTGTTGAGGCTATCAAAACCAGTTCTCGACCGATCATTTATTGTGGCGGAGGGGTGATTGCGTCGGGTGCCTCCGAGGAACTCCGCGAGCTTGCGCTGAAGTGCGGAATTCCTGTAGCGATGACGCTCCAAGGGCTCGGTGCACTATCGACCGATCACTATCTCTCCCTCGGCATGCTTGGGATGCACGGAACGGTCTATTCGAACTACGCAATTAACGAGGCGGACCTCTTGCTCGCATGCGGCGTCCGATTCGACGACCGAGTGACCGGCAAACTCTCCGAATTTGCCAAACATGGAAAGATCGTTCATATCGATATTGATGCGTCTGAGATTAACAAAAATAAATTCGCACATATTCCCGTCCATTCAGACGTAAAAACTGCCCTTCAAGCCTTAATCCCTCAAGCGGAACCGGGCGACTATCGAGATTGGCACCGACAGGTCGACTCCTGGCGTGCAGCCGATCCAATGTCGTTCCCCGATCGAGACGATGCCATTCTTCCCCAGTATGCCATCAAGTTACTCTCAGACATCATGGATGGTGACTTCTTGATGTCGACCGGAGTTGGCCAGCACCAGATGTGGGCGGCTCAGTGGACAACCTTCAAGCAGCCGCGTGCCTGGGTAACGTCAGGCGGTCTGGGCTCGATGGGCTATGGCCTCCCTGCAGCGATGGGGATGCAAGCAGGTTGCCCCGATAAACTCGTTGTCGACATCGACGGCGACGGTAGCTTTGTGATGAACATCCAGGAGTTGGCCACCGTCCACTGCGAGAAGCTTCCTGTCAAAGTGGTGGTCCTGAACAATCAGCACTTGGGAATGGTCGTTCAGTGGGAAGATCGCTTCTTTGCCGGAAACCGCGCTCATACATACCTCGGGCCGGTGGATCACCCGGAAGCGGTTGGTCAAGGTGCTGGTGAGTTACCCCAAGTCACTTAACCTGACATTTTTTCGATCTCGAAAGGATTTGGTGTAGAGGCGAAAAAGGTTCGCCGCAAGGACGAGCTAGAAGCAGCGTTTCGGGAGATGATTGCCCATGATGGGCCGTATGTTCTTGATGTCTTAGTACCTTACCAAGAACATGTCCTCCCGATGATTCCGGCCGGCGGCACTGTCAAGGAGATTATTAAGAGCTAACTCACTCTTGCTTAACTAAATTACTTCGGGGCTCAATCAATACTTGATGCCCTGAAGTAATTGATAATCTTAGACTTGAATATATCGACTGTTAGATCAAGGCAGCGTCGCAAGTAGAACGAAATTTTAATTTGTCCAAACTGGTTCATCGATTAGTAGTTGGTACTTCTTCATCTTTTTGTATAGTGTTGTCCGATTAATATCAAGCATCCGGGCGGTCTCGCGACGGTTCCACCCGAGCGCTTGGAGGGCTTCGAGGATGATTTTCTTTTCCGGTTCCTCAAGCGCTTCCTTGAGTGGACGGATCGCTCCCGGGTTGGGCCGGTAGAGCTGATCTTGGCTGGAACTCGAAGGCCCCGTGGCCGGGAGGTTGAGATCACCCGGCTCGATCAATCTTCGGCGTGCAATCAAGACAGCGCGCTCGATCACAGCTTCCAATTCCTGGACATTACCGGGCCAATGATAACGTCGGAGTAAGGCGAGAGCTTCAGCGTCAAACCCCGTTACGGGTCGGTCGGCACGACGGGCGGCACGGGCTCGGAAGTGTTCCGCGAGTCGCTCGATGTCTGCGCCTCGATGCCGCAACGGTGGTAATTTGAGACTGACCACACTGAGCCGATAGTAGAGATCTTGGCGAAATTCGCCTCGCTCGACGAGATCGACTAAGTTCTCTCGGGTCCCAAAAATCAGACGAACGTCCGAAGAAAATAATTGATGGGATCCGACGGGCTCGTACTTGTTGTCGCGGAGGACCCGGAGCAACGATTCTTGCAAATCAAGGCTTAGGGCAGCGACATCATCGATGTAGAGACTACCACCCTTCCCATCCTCGAACTTGCCCGCCTCCAAGTTGCCGATGAGTGGCTGCACGCCAAGCAGGTCCCGCTCAAGATCCGCCTCTTCACTATCAAGGCAACGAAGCTCAAGAAATGGTCCGTGCCTTCGAGTACTCTTGTGGTGGAGAGCACGGGCCACAAGTCGCTTACCTGTACCAGACTCTCCTTGAATCAGGACCGGTGCTCGAGTCGGTGCGATTGTTTCGGCGAGTTCGATCGCTTGCCTCAGACTATCGTCTTGGCCGATTAAGATCGGTTCATCCTTGAGCGGCTCATGATCAAACTGAGCCTCGTTCGTCGATCGATAGAGAGGAGGGTCAGTATCAACAATACTACTCAAGAAGGTCCATGATCCCGGCTCTGATTCATTACTTTCTTCGGCCGAGACATGCACAGGCGGACTCGTCTCGGTCCTTTGCCCTGCAGACTCCGATGTGATGTTGGCCTGAGGATCGGCCGATCTTTCGGTTTTTACTTGATGAGGAGTGTTGATAAACTCTCGTCCGATGGCTTGAGCGAGTGCAGCCCGGAGATGTGTGGCTGGTAACGGAAACTTCAGGATCGCCGATGCCCCTCGAACCCTCGCTTCGCGTGCCCGTTCAGCACTCGCAACTGAGAAAAGGAGCACCACGGGTAGATTCGGGAACTTTCGCTTTGAATAGTGCAGCAATTCAAGACCGTCGTCATCCTCCGGATCAACCCCGACAATGAGAACGTCGCAGCATCCGGTCTGTTGTTCCAGCAAACGTGCTGCTACCCGATCGCTATCCGCAAGCTCCAGCTCAACATCCAGTGCTTGGAGCATGGAAGTTAAGAGTGCGCGGGCAGACGGATCGGGATGGACGATGAGAATCCGGATCTGGTTCATGATGCTTCTCAGGTGCCACATCACTGCGCTGAGGGTATCGCAATGAGGCTCGACAAAGAGTCAGGAGTCTGAATAAGTGGTACTAACCTCGACGTTGGGAGGAGGAACGCGACGCTTGTAAATCAGTGGAACGCGGAGCAACGATTAGGCTGCTGGAGACTCACCCCGATCATCTTGTTGAGGATCAGTATGATTCTGGGGGTCTCTGTGCTTCGAGGTCGGGTTAGCCAGCCCTTGCGCATGGCTCTTTCGATAAGATTCAATGAGTCGTTCTCGCGAAACATAAGTATAGATCTGAGTGCTCGTTAATCTCCGATGCCCAAGAAGTTCCTGAACACTCCTCAGATCAGCCCCGCGATCAAGTAAATGGGTTGCAAAACTGTGACGGAGTGCGTGGGGAGTAGCTGCAGGGTCGAGTCCTGCCGCAGTGAGATAGTCCCGAAAAATCCGGTCGACACTACGTGTCGAAAGTCGACTTCCGAATCGATTGAGGAAGATTGCTCGTTCGTCCGCTGTTTTGGGCTGACGTTGTTCTAGCCATCGACTCACCCTTCGGGATGCTTCTGGTCCAATCGGCGCTAGTCGTTCGCGTCGTCCTTTTCCTCGAACTCGAACTGCAAGCCGCTCAAGGTCTAAATCGTCGAGATCGACAGCGACCAACTCTGAGACACGAAGTCCTCCACCATAGAGTACTTCAAACATCGCGGCATCGCGGAGGTGGAGTGGTGTATCCGTAGGAATCGAATCGAGCAACTGAATAATCTCTTCCACTTGGAGAGCGCGGGGAAGTCGTGCGGGTTGCTTCGGATTCCTGAGTGCTGCGGCAGGATCTTTCGTGATCCGACCTTGGCGGCGATGGAAGCGGTAGAATGAGCGGATCGTTGCGAGGCGACGAGCCATAGTCGCGGCAGAGTCTCCCCGAGAAGAGAGCCAGGCAGAAAAACCTCGAAGCCGTTTCGGATCAACGTCCATCGGGTCGGCTATCCTGGACGACGTTAGGTATTCCAGAAAGTGGGTTAAATCAATTGAGTAACCTCGGAGTGTGTGCTGCGAGGCACCACGAGTTTTCCTCAGATCGTCGAGGAAATCCATGACAGCGGGATGGAGGTTTTTTGAAGTATCCATGTGACCAACCTCCGTCATAGCGAGTAGAAAATCCGTCTCACTCTGAATGCCCTACGGAACTTAGAGCTGAATCGGGAACCTGGGTCGTCTCCTTTAAACGATTATTGTCCTTCGAGGACAAAAGCGAACGGGGTTCTGAGTCATGTGAAATAATGGCGATGGTAGGGACGGTCTGATTAAAGGCCAGCCAATCGTCAAATGCATGGTATTTCACGACTGGATCCATGCAGAATCAAGTGAATTTTAGAAAAAGGATACACTTGATTGACAACACCCAACGCTAATCTTGATTTCGTCTGTACTACGTCACTCCGTTGACGGTGTGACCATCTCCATTCGATTGTGATGATTCGTGGGTGACCGCGTGCCATCGCGCTGATTGCCATCAAGTCATGGCAGATTTACGGTAGTGCATGATGAGTGTTATACACTTGAGGCAATGGCAGGATTGTGCTGAACGCAACCAAGTCATCCAACCAGCGGAGAACAACACGCTGTGTAATCCTCGCTCAACGATACTCTTCTCACTTAGTAAAGCGAGATTGCTTGGCTTCTAAGAAAGCTTAGGTTACATTTCAGAACACTTTCACTAACACCAGGATGGCCATTCGCTGCTTCTAGTTGTGTTGTGCGCAGCGTTACCGCCTTATTGAGGATAATGGCTGCTTAGTTTTGTCATTGTGCTTTAACAGTGGTGAGTTGACGTTGTGACTCTAACGGTAACGTGCTAGCGTACTCCATGAGCTTGACACGCTCCACCGGTTCAGTGCTTCAGGTAAGTGAGGGAGTACTTCACTTGAGTCAAACTGATCCTATCGAAGTACTCACACACCAGCTCATTCTCCCCTCAGACACCAATCACCACGGTACACTTTATGCGGGGGAACTGCTTAAATTAGCGTTGCAGGCAGCCTATGCTACCGCTTATCGGTCAATTGGCTCTGAGGCGAATCTCGTCTTAGCGCGGGTTCTTGACATCCGCTGTTGTCGACCAGTCCCGGTGGGAACGGTCGTTGAGATCCGAGGGACCACCGTTCATCGCGCTCGTGCCCACGTGGTCGTCGGTTTGATTGGATCACCATTTGATAAAGTTGAGACTCGCTGGATGGACGGTTTGATGCAGTTTGCACAGATTAATAAAGAGGGAAGACCCGCCGCAATTCCAGAGTCATTCAATCTTGTCCCCCATTCAGATCCTTTATGGATTGAACTCCGTGATCGAGCCGTAGCGCATCTACAAATTCGTGTCCGTGGTCGTTCGAACGTCGCAGACTCTTGAGTCGGTTCTGGAAATCCTCGCGTGCATCAACCCTGACTCAGGAATCAACGGATGTAGCGAGCGGATCGTCGTTCAGGTCGTTTGGTTCACGTATGGGAAGCTCGACTGTAAAGATCGACCCACAACCAACCTCGGACTCCACCAAGATCCGTCCTTCATGCTCCTCGATGATCTTCTTGGAGACGGAGAGGCCAAGACCGGTACCGCGTGATCCTTTGGTGGACGAGAAGACTTGGAAGATGGTAGCTCGCTCCTCTTCAGAGATCCCGATCCCATTGTCTTGAACTCGAATGCGGAGGAAGCGTTTTCCCGGGACCCGTTCGAGGTTGATTCTTACGCGGGCATCCTGGCGACCCTCGGCGGCATCAAGCCCATTCGTCACAATATTGAGTACGGCGCGATGAATCCCTTCAGGATCGATTAAGAATTCTGCGTCCCCAGCAAGCGGATGCCACTCAAGAGTGACCCCAAGCTCGGTGGCACGAGCTTGCATCAACTCCACTACTTCAGTGATCACTTCGTTCAGATCGACTAGCTCAAGGGCAGGTTCGCGCTCCTTTGAATAAGAAAGCATATCCATTACTAAATTGTATATCTTATTCTGATTCTTCTCGACGATGGTCCATCCGCGTTGAATGATCGCTTCGTTAGTCTCCTCGAGCCCGGTTTCGATTAAATAGCTTCCGCCCTTGATCCCCTGCATGATGTTCTTGATGTGGTGACTCAGGGTAGCAATTGTCTGGCCCACCGCGGCGAGACGTTCGGCTTCGATCTTCGCTTGGTAGAAGTTGGTGCTTTCGATCGCAAGGCCCGCTTGATGACCGATGGCCACGGCGAGCATCAAATTCTCAGGCGTTAGACGACCTTGGTGCGGTTCATTTTTAGTAAATGGAGACATGAGCACGTCTGCAGGGCTCTGAACGTCGGCATAGAGCACCCCAAGTGTGGCGTGTCGACCTCGGAGAGGTACACAGATCGCTTCTCTGATCCCGTAATCGGCGATTGATTGGGATGGTCCAAAGCGATGATCACCGGGGGCGTTCGCACTAATTACCCCTTGTCCTTCACGGAGTACGTGATCAACGATCGATCGAGGGATCTGCATCCGGTCGTCAGGATCTACCGCTTGGTCAAGCCATCGGACCGCCCGAGGTTGTGGGACTCCTTGATCATCAGTCAAAAGGATGGCACCTCGATCAGCGCCGATCGAGTCGAAAACGAGTTGGAGGATCTCCGGAAGCAACTCATTGAGATCGATGATATGACTAATTGCTTTGGTAGCTTGGTACATTACGGAGAGGTTAGCGAGTCGGACCTTCAGCCATTCCCCCGTTGCTTCGGGGCTAGAAAGCACGTCAGACCCAGCATCAGCCGGAATGCTTTTGACGATTGCAGAACGATCCTCCGGGCTCGCGATCGACATGAGGTCGACACGCTTCGTCAGGTCGTCGCTGATCGACGAACCGAGTTCAAACTGAAGCACTGTCGAGCCGAGCTGGACCCGATCGCCACTGACAAGTTTCGCCCGACTGATTAACGCACCATTAACTATCGTCCCATTGGCGGACTGGAGATCGACGATCTGAAATCCATGGGCTTGGTCGGGTCTTATCTCGGCGTGGCGTCGCGAGACTTCACTGTCGATGAGACGAATCGAATTGGAGCCTTCACGGCCGATCGAAATCGGCTCCTTGCTTAAAGGGAATCGTTTCCCGCGATCCGATCCTTGTACCACGAGAAGCGACGCCAAGTCGGAATCCTCCTGAGACCGCCGATTGATCGATGGAGACCCTTCGGAACCAAGGCACTTAGATTTAGCCTTCATTCAAAGAAAAAGTCATTAGCTAATCGGAACTGATCGAAGAGCGATCTGTCAACTCGTCGACCCCTCCGACGTGAAGAGGAAAACCTCGATCCGAGAACGAGGCTGACTAAGTTCTGACCGTTGCTTGAGTGTCCGAGGTATCTGGTTCCCGAAGCCGACGGCGGTCACGATCCGTTTGCGCCACCATTCTCGTCGATCCAGCGCGTGTCGATCGATAAGATAGGAGCGAATCGCTTCCGACTGGCGCTGCGTCAAGATTTCGGCCATATCATTGTCAAGTTGGTGCCCCGAGAAACCCGCAATGACGATTTCCGTCTCCGGCTCAAGCTGGGGCTTCATCCAAGCCGCCAATTGATCGAGAAGTCGGCAACCTGACTCCGACAATACCGCGCGACCCGGCTTAAAAAGCTGATCCTCAGGGAACGACCGGACCAGTTGTCTGGCACTGGGTCGATAGAGAACGAGGTCGCGATCGTCATAACCCCGTTGATCGAAATACCGGGAGATCGGCCACGTTCCCTTGATGGCATCGAGGTTTTCTTCGAGATCATCGAGCGTCCGCTCTCCCTTTTCTGTAAGTCTAAGGAGCTGATCGATTGGCTCGTCATCGACCATTAGTCGTCCAATCGCCCCTTCCCCGTTGCGGATGGACTCGGTGAGTTCTTGGATCTCGATCAGTCCTGCCTCTGCAGTCCTGGCGACTTGATTCACCTGGGCAATCGTTTGCGATGCCTCCGATACCAGGTCGTCAAGATCGACTCCTTGCGTCGCAACGATCGGAGCGTCTTCGGCTAAGGAATTAGAACCGGGCGATCCAGCGTTAAGTTCGATGACCCGTGCACCGACTACTCCCCTCGAGGTGATCCGCGCTTCGGCATCCTCCCTCAAGAGCCGTCGGAGGGTTGGATCAATCTCGATCCGGACTTGGACCAATCCCCCTGGTTGACTCGGGGGCTCGATACTGCGGACGATTCCCGCTTCGACCCCTTGTAAATAGACCCGAGCTCCAAGCTCGACTCCGCTCACCTCGGGAAATGCGGCGATCAACTCTGCGGTCTCTTGGACTTGCCAATTCCGCTCAGCAACCTTGTAAGCACCGAGTCCACCGGCGCCGAGGATCAGGAGGCAGAGGAGTCCGTTGACAGCAGCGCGTACAGGCCCGATCTCATGTTGCATTCGACAATCCCCCTTTTGCTCCGGTATTCGGTGCTCGACCCGATTTATTTCACTCCTAGGGATTCAAACCAATACGCTCAACTCAAGAAGTTGCCCGATAGGATTGATCGAACCCACTGGATCCCACTGACCAATAACACGTTGGCAACGAAAATGAACAGAATCGATGCCACAACGCCCCGAGTCGCCGCGTGTCCGATCGAATCGGTTGATCGAGGAGACCGAAGTCCGAACCAACTGGAGGTCACTCCGATAATCAAGCCGAAAAGTCCTGTCTTGAGCGTCCCGAACAAGACATCGGGAAGCCTAAGGTAGTCCAGGGATCGTCCGAGGTATTCGACTGAAGTCATTGAGCCACCGATCCGTTCTGCAGAAAACCCACCGAAGAGAGCGGCGGCATCTAGCAGCACAGTCAAGAGGGGAACCGCAACAAGTGTCGCTAGAACCCGTGGCGCAACGTAACTTGGTATCGTCGGTGCTCCAAGGATCTCGGCGGCTTCCACTTCTTCAGTAAGTACTTTCGAACTGAGTTCGGCGGCGAGCCCCGCTCCAATGCGTGCGGCGACGAGAACAGAGGTCAGAATAGGGCCGGTTTCAACCAAGACAGCGGCAGCAAGGACGCTCGGCATTGTCGCTTCGACGCCGTAGCGGACCAAGAGTCGATGTGTCTGGAGCCAAGTGACGAGACCAACACTCAGACCACCAACGACGATGAGCGGAACAGTTCCCCAGGCAATTCGCTCGAACTGCCGGAGCACGAGGCCTGGCCGCATGATCAAAGTCATGGGCATCGCGAGCAACGTCTGGAGAATGAATTCAACGAACCGACCCAGATTCATGATCAGGCGAAGAGCCATCACGTGCGCTCGATTATCAGACGAGCCTCCGACTGGGAAAACCGACAATCGAACTCCATCGAGATCGGACGGAATCTCCCGGGATTCTCGCAATCGGAACGGTGGATCGAGAGAGAAGCTCAACCCTTAGCGTGAGAGTGGACGCTGTGGAAGTGACCACCAGGCGGCGTCACAAGATTCGGTGAGTTCTTGATCCAACTCAAGATCTCTGGCGGCGAGTGATTCATCGAGTTGGTCGGGATGACTCGCGCCAATTATCGCAGATGTCAGACCCTTTTGAGCGAGGACCCAAGCAACGGCGACCCGTACCATCGAGAGTCCCTTGTCATCGACGAGCGTTTTGAGACGCTTGACCGCATTAAACTGAGCGTCCTTCCAATATCGATCCCGATAAAGCTCTCCTGAGATCCCCAGCGTAAATCGTGTATTATCGGGAGGCTTACTCGATTCCTGAAACTGTTCAAGATACTTTCCCGTTAAAAACCCACCAGCAAGCGGATTGTAGGCGATCACGCCGAGCCCTTGATCCCGACAGAACGGCAAGAGTTCACGCTCGGCGTCGCGATAGAGCAAATTGTAGCGTGGCTGGACACAATCGAATCGGGCGAGACTAAGCCGCTCACTAATTCCGAGACCGAGTGCAATTTGCCAGGCTGGGTAATTGGAAACTCCGATGTAGCGGACTTTTCCTGAACGGACTAGGTCATCAAGGGCGCGGAGAGTTTCTTCCAAAGGCGTTTCCGGATCGGGTAAGTGAAGTTGATAGAGGTCGATCCAATCCGTCTGAAGCCGAAGGAGACTTGCCTCACAGGCCGCTAGCACATGACGACGGGAGAGACCTTCATCATTGGGTCCGTCACCTACTCTAATCCGACACTTCGTCGCCACGACAAAGTCATTCCGACGACCCCGAAGCCAACGTCCAATCACTTCTTCTGTTCGTCCGGCGGTGGTTGGATCGGGCGGAATAGGATAAGCATCGGCGGTATCTATAAAGGTGATCCCTCCATCGGTGGCACGATCAAGGATCCGTCGCGAGGTTGGTTCGTCCGATTGCCCCGCGAACGTCATCGTACCGAGACAGAGTTCTGAGACCCGGAGTCCGGTCCTGCCCATCTTGCGTTGATTCATGGTTCTCCTCTCCTCACGAATAATGGCAAACTCTCCTTAGCCAACAGTCTCTACTTGACTTGCCACGCACTTCAGTTCACACGTGATATAGTGAAACGGTGTGAACGTCAGAACAAGGGTGACAAATGAAACATCAGACTCAACTTAGGTCGAAACAAATCTCATTTGAAGAACTTCGACTTGATCTCCTCCGGGTCGCCATCGAAAGTCGTTGGGACCGCGCGCTCCTCCTCATCGGCTGGCTCCACCTTTGTTTCTTTGGGATCGACCAAATTCTGTTCCTTCAGTCCTACCAGTCCCTAATAGTCTGGCTCTGGCTGGTCGAACTGATCGTACAACTTGGATTGCTCTGGCAACTTCTAGGGCCTTGGTGGAAATCGACTCCCTTGGCGTCGGTTCTCACCCGACTCTGGGCGACATTCCTCATCATCTCGTTCAGCGCTGCGGTCAGCAACAAAATGACTGGGATCGATCCCCGTTGGTACCCCGCTGCCTGGGGAATGTTGAGCACTTTTGGTCTCGCGGCCACCGCTTGGCTCTGTAGCGACCGCTTTCTCAAAGCAGCAATCCCGATGGGTGCGGTCGGCTTCTTGATGGCACGTTGGGATACCTGGTCCTTTGCACTCCATGGGATCGCTTGGTGGGCAGTTTTGCAAGTGACGGCCTACGGGATTCGTAAGCGTCGCCGATTGTTTCAACACTTCACCAACGAACAAGCGGCAGAGTCCATCGTGAAGTCACAGACATCGGCAGCTTAATCTTCTTCCTTGGAGGTGGACATCGCTAACTCGTTTACCATGAACGCCATCTCATCTGCGGCTTCCTCAATCACCTTCGCTGTTGGCTTCCCAGCGCCGTGACCTGCCCGGGTTTCGATCCGAATGAGGGCAACATTCTCACAATCTTGTGCCGCTTGAAGAGCAGCCGCAAATTTGAAACTGTGTGCAGGATAAACCCGGTCATCATGATCCGCTGTCGTGACGAGTGTTGCTGGGTAGCAAGTCCCTGGCTTCAAATTGTGGTAGGGTGAGTAGCTGTATAGTACATCGAACTCATTTGCGTTGTCGGATGATCCATAGTCGTCTGTCCAAGCCCATCCGATCGTAAATCGTTGGAAGCGGAGCATGTCCATCACTCCAACTCCCGGCAAGCATGCGCCGAAGAGATCAGGCCGTTGGGTCATACACGCACCGACCAATAATCCACCGTTGGACCGACCTTGGATCGCGAGTTTCGGCGTAGATGTCCGGCCTTCCTTGATTAGCCATTCGGCAGCGGCGATGAAGTCATCGAAGACGTTCTGCTTCCTATTCTTTGTACCGGCCTTGTGCCAGGCTTCGCCGTACTCTCCACCTCCTCGGATGTTGGCGACCGCGTAGACTCCACCCATCTCCATCCAGACAAGACGTGCTGGACTAAACCGAGGTGTAATCGGAATGTTAAACCCACCATAACCGTACAGTAACGTCGGAGTCTCGGGACTGATCTCCAGATCCTTCTTGTAGGTCAAGAACATTGGAATCTTGGTGCTGTCTTTCGACTCATAAAAGACCTGCTCAGTCACGTAAGCATCGGGGTCGAAACCGACCTGAGGTTGCTTGTAGACCGTACTAGCCCCACTTGCTAAATCATAGCGATAGAGAGTCGATGGGCGTGCAAAGGAAGAAAACGAATAGAATGTCTCGGTACTTTCTCGGTCTCCAGCAAAGCCAGACGCAGTACCAATTCCTGGGAGTTCGACTTCACCGAGTTCTCCCCCGTCCAAGCCAAAACGCAACACCTGTGTCTTCGCATCCTTGAGATAGCTCGCGAAGAGAAAATCACCGACGCGACTGACTCCGCGAAGTGTCCGATCCTCCGCCTCGGGAATGATCACCTCCCACGATTCTGGTTCAGGATGATGCAGATGGATCGCAATTACGCGGCCGAGTGGAGCATCGTTGTCGGTCCGGAAGAAGAATCGAGGACCCTCGTTATCGATAAAGGTGTAGTCGGCATCGAAGTTACCGACGAGGTGAGTTGGTTCATCCTCACTGTTGAGTGGTTTCCAGAGAAGCCGATACTTATCGTCAGTGCCTTTACCGATTGTGTAGAGCAAGTAAGCACCGTCATCGGTGACGGTGATGTCAGCACGCCAGTCCTCGTGTTCCAGATCCTCCCAAACCAGGCGGTCTTCCGACTGTGCAGTTCCAAGAGTGTGGTAATAGACTTTCTGGTTGAAATTGGCGGCCTTGAGATCGGCACCTTCCTTCGGCTCAGGAAACCTTCCGTAGAAGAATCCTCGGCTGTCAGGCGTCCACTCCGCACCGGAGAATTTACTCCACTCGACAAGATCATCACGGTCTCTTCCGGTCGCTACGTCGCGAACCTTCCATCGGATCCAGTCGGAGCCTCCGTCCGCCAGTGCATATGCAATGAGAGACCCATCCTTACTGGTCGAAAGTCCAGCGAGAGCGACAGTACCGTCTTCGCTGAATGTGTTGGGGTCTATCAAGACCTTCCCTTCTTCCAATAGCGAGTCAGTCGTATACCAGAGACTCTGGTTTTGAAGGCCGCTATTGTAGGAATAGAAGTAGTGACCTCCCTCTTCGAACGGGATTCCAAACTTCTCGTAATCCCAGAGTTCTGTAAGCCTCGATTCGATCGTTGCTCGCTCCGAAATTGTATCGATATAATTATTGAAAGTGTCCACTTGTTTCTCGACCCATTCCCGCGTTTCGGGGGAGTCGATCTCTTCCATCCAACGGTATGGGTCGGGGACCTCGATACCGTGATAGTTGTCCACCACTTCCCCCCGGTGCGCTTTCGGATATTCAGTCGATTTGGAATCATCGGTTGGCTGGGGGGCGGCAGCGGTCATGATTACGAATACTCCGATGAATCCAACAATGTGGGCAGTCTTCTTGACCATCATGCTTGAAGAGTCCTCTGATGATGTCGAGGTGCTAACTCCGTCTCGGGCAAGATCGAACGCGATCCAAAACGACAGTCTACGGATCTGATCCGCAGGTCGCCAAGAGGTCGATCTTAGATGATAATGTTGGCGTCGCTTCTCCTCGATCACTCGCAATCCTCGTTTTACCTTCACGAGATCTGATCCGATGACAGAAAGCTCTAAGAGAATACCGTTCGTGATGTTGGTCGCGCTCTTACTCAACTTAGAACTGGCTCACGGCCAGTCCAAGAAGGAGGACGTCAAGAAGGGTACGGAGAAACCTGGATATGGGGCCCCAATTATTGTCCGTGTTAAGGATCCTCTGGCCTTTGATCTCGCTGGGAATGACAGGCTCTTCTCAGGACCGCAACGCGGCGAACGGCTCCCTCCACTCGCAGCACTGAGTCTTATGGGTGAAACAGAGGGGCGTGTCATCGACGCGGTCGAAGTTGCTGAGGGAAAGCCCCTGGTATTAGTGTTAATGGATGAGGGTCTTGTTGGAATCAAGGGAGTCTTTGGCTTAACAACTTGGACATCAATTGCTTCGAGGTCTGCTGAGTCTGGTCTTCATGTCTCTGTCGTCTTTCTTGGTGATGATCCTGCTCAGATTGCCCGAGTAATCGGCCAAGAATATGATGACCAGTTCTTGAAGCGAACCGATTTCATCGGGATTTCGCAAAATGGCCGCGATGGACCAGGGGTCTATGGCTTAAACCGTAAAGTCTCACAAACATTGATTTTTGCGAAGGATGGTGTCGTTACCCAGAACTTCGCGTTTCCTCAAGGAATGTCGTTTTATACAGATCCCCACGTCTTAGGTGCGTTGGCTGAGGTAGTCGGAGTCGACCGTGAGATTGCAAGCGGTTGGTTCACGGAAGGGGCTGCAACAAGTGGGCAAATGATGATGAAGGGCGATGGGCTTACCGGCCCTCAGCGTGCCCTCAAGGAACGTCTTTCGGTCTTGATCAAGGCGGGCAAAATCACTCTGAGAGAGGCAACTGAGTTGTACGATGCAGCCTTTCCCTCACAATCAGACCTATCGAACGACAAGAAAACCAAGAAAAAGTAGTCGACACTCAACCTTCCCAGCAATCCTTGAATTACTGTCTACCGATGAAGTACGAGGTCAACTACGTCGAACAAACGTCGAGAACCTACCAACGCACAGAGTACTGATCGCCACGGCTGATCGACTTTGGTACAGTGGCTACAATAATGGACTCAAGGTCGATCGGAGCGTTACTCAATGAATCATCTTGTTGTCCCCCTAATCATTCTACTCATAAGCTCTCAGTCAGTTCCGAGCACGATGGGTGCATCGACAACGACAGGTCTTGATAGCTCACCTACCATCGACTTCGAAAATGATGTGATGCCGCTCTTTACCAAACACGGTTGTAATGCCGGGGCTTGTCATGGTGCTGCAGTAGGACGGGGTGGATTCAAACTCTCACTCTATGGTGGCAACCCCAATGCCGACCACGAAGCGATTGTCCAACAACTCGAGGGGCGACGGGTCAATCTCGTCTACCCGTCCGACAGCCTCCTACTCGAGAAGCCCACGTTAGGATTGAAGCACGGGGGTGGTTTGCTCTTCGATGCGGAATCGGAGAGTGCATTGATTCTTCGAAACTGGATTCGTCAGGGAGCAGAGGCCGGCTCGCGTCGGACCCTGGAGCGACTTGAAATTAGCCCGGACTCGTACAACGGAAACTCGACTAATGAGTCGATTCCTCTACGTGCCGTTGCTTACTACAGGGATGGTACGGCGCTCGATGTGACACGATGGACAGTTTTCAAGGCCGAGGATCCATCCGCGATCACCATCGATCAGCGGAATGCTCGGGCTCAAGTTAATCGGCCCGGGCGTCACCTCCTTATTGCTCGTTATTTGGAGTATGTCAACCCTATTGAGTTGATCGTTCCGCTTTCAGCGGAGCCACTCGCACTTGATGACATCCCACGACACAACTTTATCGACGTTGAGGTCTTGAGAACACTCAAAACCTTACGGATTCCTCCTTCACCAACGGTCGATGACAGCGGCTTTCTCCGTCGAGTTACCCTCGATCTCACTGGAAAGCTCCCTGCTCCCAATGTCGTCGATGTTTTCCTCAATGACCCGAGTCCTACCAAGCGCCAGGATCTCGTCGAGAGGTTGCTGGAGTCGGACGATTTCGACATCTACTGGACTTACCAGCTCGCCAAGCTCTTTCGTGTCCGTCCACAACAAGGCGATCCCGAGGGTGCTCCGGTCTACTATGCGTGGCTACGGAATCAAGTGGAGCAAGAGACTGGATATCACGAACTCGTGCGGACGGTTCTCTTGGCGGATGGCGATACCCATACCCATGGCCCTCCGAATTTCTATCGGTCGGTAAATGGACCGAGGGAGCAAGCTGAATTCGTCAGTGAACTCTTCCTAGGAACTCGGCTCCGATGCGCGAACTGTCATGACCATCCGCTTGATCGCTGGACTCAGGACGATTACCACGGACTCGCCGCGATTTTTGCCAAGGTCAAGCGTAGTCGAGTGATTGAGGCAAATCCGAGCGGCAACGTCATCCATCCTGCGACCCTCGAACCTGCAACGCCTCGGATCCCCGGTGACCGCTTCATTCAGTCCGAGCCAGGTGATGAGCGTCTCGAATTGACCAATTGGTTAACCTCGGTCGATAATCCGTACTTCGCCAAGGCAATCGTGAACCGTTTGTGGCGTCATCTGATGGGTCGAGGATTGGTGGAACCAGTCGACGACTTTCGCGCAACAAATCCGCCTACACATCCGGAGTTACTCGAGCAACTCGCTGCCGACTTCATCGAGCACGACTACCAGCTGCAACACACCCTTCGGGTCATTGCCACCAGTTCGACTTACAGTCGGAGTAGTCTTACGACACCAGAGAATCGTACCGACGTCCAGTTTTACTCTCACGCCTTGAAGCGACCGCTCGAACCCGAAGTCTTAGCTGATGCGTTTACGGATGTCCTGGGAGTCACTGAACCATACGGTGAAACTACCCTTGGTACCCGCGCCGTGACACTTGTCGACCCGGAAGTAGCCTCTCGCTCGCTCGATGTCTTGGGCCGTTGTGACCGCGAAACATCTTGTGAAGGGGCAACAAACACAACTCCAGGTCTACCGCGATCTCTCCATCTCTTCAATGGCCGGTTGCTTAACGATCGAATCGGTACAGCGGGTAGTCGACTCGACCAACTCCTCCAGTCCGGTATCCCTCCGCTTGAGATTGTTGATCAGTTTTACACAGCGGCATTTAGTCGACATCTCAATGATCGTGAGCGTGTGTACTGGAGCGAGCAAGTTTGTACGGCACAATCCAAGACGGAACAACGAGCGGTTCTCGAAGACATCATTTGGGGTCTCCTGGCATCAACAGAGTTTGGTCGAAATGACTAACTACGTGAAGCAATACACCAACGCAGGAACATGATCGTGGACTATAAATCGCGCTGTGATGGGATCACCCGACGTGACTGCCTCCGTGTCGGTGGTCTAACTGCATTTGGCCTCGGGCTTGGTCATTTCTTTCAAGCGAGACGTGTTGCAGGGGCGTCGTCTCAAGCTGTCAAGGCCCGTTCTTGTATCCTGATCTGGCTCGATGGCGGACCGACTCATCTTGAGACTCTTGACCCCAAACCAGATTCGCCCGAGGAAGTCCGCGGACCCTTGGACTCCATTGCTACGGCGATTCCTGGGGTGAGGGTTGGGGAGTGTCTCTCCCGGACCTCGAAGATTCTTGGCAAAATCGCTGTGATTAGGTCGATGACTTCACCGCTCGGAGAACATAACTTAGGGACTCATTACCTGCTCACGGGTTACAAGCCTACTCCAGCACTCGATTACCCCTCATTCGGTGCAACCGTTGCACACTTACGCGAGCGTGCGGGAGTCCTACCAGCCAACATCGCAGTGCCTCAGTTTACGGCCAATCTCAAGGGGAACGGCTACTTACCAACGACTACCCTACCCTTTTCGATTGGTGGCAATCCGAGCCGAGGTGATTTCAAGGTCCAAGACCTCGACATCCCCAACGGTCTCGACATCAGTCGTCTTTCACGACGTCACCAATTTGTCAACATCATTGATGACCTCAGCCGCGTCCGTGATACTTCGGACGCTGGTCCCTTAAATCCCGACCTCGATCGTGCCTTCGACCTCATCACCTCAACCGATGCGAAACGAGCCTTCGATCTGAACCAGGAAAATGAGCAACTTCGAAACCAATACGGGAGAGAGGGTGGCAACAGTATCGGTCAAAGCTGCCTCTTGGCACGTCGGCTGATCGAACGTGGCGTGCCCTTTGTTACGGTAACAAGTACAGGTTGGGACACTCACACAAATCTACTTCAACTGAAAGAGCGCTATCCCGGTGATCGGAACGCACAGCTCCCTGCACTCGATCGGGCCTTCGCGACCCTGATCGAAGACTTGAGCGACCGAGGACTGCTCGATGAAACCCTGGTGGTCTTGATGGGAGAATTTGGGCGGACGCCAAAGATCAACTCCAATGGGGGACGAGATCACTGGCCCAATGTCTTTAGTATCGCACTCGCTGGTGGTGGGATTGAGGGTGGCCAGATTCTTGGTCAGAGTAACAGTCTTGGTGAATACCCCAACGAAGCTCCTGTCACACCTGCAGACCTTGCCTCGACAATCTATACGTTGCTTGGGATCGATCCTCTCACGGAGCTACAGACTCCTGATGGCCGACCAGTACGTGTTGCACCTGAGGGTGCTCGCGTCCTACAGGAATTGATTGCCTGACTAAGGCTCTCCACTCATTGTGTCTTACCACCTCCCTGTCTTGAGATCGAACATGGCTCTTCTGATCCGATTGGGTCGCAGGCTACTCGGGACGCTTGGGGCCCTTCTTCTTTTCGGTATGGAGACAGGAGCTGCCGAGCCCCCGATCACCGCGATGACCTTTGGCCCCGATCTGCAATCGGTAGTTGCAACCTCACAGAAGGGAGTCCTCGTATATACCTGGCCTGAACTCAAGTTGCATACTGTCATCGAATCCGGGATTCCAAACATACATCGTTTGGCGTTTGCACCTTCTGGGGACCAACTCGCAGTCTCTGGTGGGGTTCCAGGCGTCGAAGGCATCATCGAGATCCTCTCATGGCCTTCTGGCGAGCTTCTCGAATCAGTAAGCCTTCAAGAGGACTCCGTCTTCGGTGTCCTCTGGATTGATGATGAGACACTGATTTCGGCAAGTCTTGACCACAGTATAGCGTTGGTTGACTCTAGAACTGGAAGCATTAGCAAGCGACTCGAAGGCCACTCGGCCGGAGTTTCATCAGTCGCATGGATCTCGGATGACTCTCTGCTTCTCAGTGGAGGCCGTGATCATACCCTCCGAGTTTGGGATCTTGCGAACGATCAATTGATTCGGAGCCTCGACCTCCACACCATGTCGATCAACGCGATTGGCCTCCGCCCCGGAGAAACTGGCCTAGCGATGATTGCATCCGCGAGTGATGATCGTACCGTCCGATTCTGGCAGCCATCCATCGGCCGAATGGTCCGTTTCGTGCGGCTTCCGTCCCAGCCATTAGATCTTAGATGGCTCCCGGACGGCTCTGAGGTTGTTGTGAGCTGTGCCGATGGGATTGTACGGTGGATTGATCCCCTCTCTGTACAAATCACAGATGAGAACCCAGCACTGACCGGTTGGGCTTATGCACTCGCAGTCCATCCGGCAACTGGCGATGTTGCAGTCGGCGGACAGTATGGTGAATTGACAAAGATCTTGCGTTCCAATCCATAATCGGTGAGCTTGGACAAATTCACAAACCTACGTCCACTCCCTTGTTCGGCGAGCAACCTGTGGCATCTGCGTTCACCGAGCCCAATTCGATCCCAGTCGACTTGACCACAATTCAAGGGGCATTGGAACGGATTAGGTCACTCATACACCAGACTCCTGTCCTCACCAGTGCTGCACTCGATCAACGCTCGAGGGCCTCGATCTTTCTCAAGTCTGAGAACTTTCAGCGCGTCGGAGCCTTCAAATTTCGAGGTGCCCTCAACGCTGTCTTACAATTAACTCAGGAGGAACGAACTCGGGGTGTTGTAACACATTCCTCTGGCAACCATGCCCAGGCGATCAGTCTTGCCGGCTCGATCGCTGGAATCCCGACGTGTGTCGTAATGCCCAGGACAGCACCTTCGATTAAGAAAGCAGCAACCGAAGGCTACGGTGCACGAGTGGTCCTCTGTGAGCCGACCCTGGAGGCGCGTGAGTCGACTGTCGATCAACTGATTAAAGAGCATGGGTATTGTCTTATCCACCCCTATGACAATTGGAACGTGATCGCAGGTGCTGGAACCGCGGCGCTTGAGTTCATGGAACAAGTCGGACCATTTGACATTATTCTCGCCCCAGTTGGCGGTGGTGGGCTGATGGCGGGAACTTGCCTCGCTGTCGCGGGACGCTCACCCTCTACTCGTCTTATCGGTACCGAGCCAGCCAACGCCGATGATGCTCTGCGATCGCTTCAGCTAGATCAAATTCAACCATCGGATGATCCAACGACCGTTGCCGATGGATTGCGGACGGCACTTGGGGTCCGCCCCTTTGTGGTCCTGCAGAAGTATCTTGAGCAGATTGTAACCGTCACCGAAACTGAGATCTTGGAGGCGATGCGGTTCATCTGGGAACGGCTCAATATTATTATTGAACCTTCATGTGCCGTTCCAATTGCTGCCTTGTTCTCAGGTCGGATCCCCGATGCTTCCGGGAAACGAATCGGAGTTATCCTGACGGGCGGAAATGTTGACCTCGAACCGTTCTTTCAGAATCTTCAAGAGCGTTGGATTGACATAGATTAATGGGAGAATGACTGGCTTCGACCTGGCAGTGACGCTCTCTGGGATTCCTTCTTAAGATCAATTGTCTCGCTCAGAATCTTTTGGCTCCGAATCGGTTCCGACGCTGAACACCTGACTCCTCTGATCAGTGGCGACTTGCGTTTACGGTTCGGGTCGAATAAGGTTATTGTTCGTTTAGAACCCGGCGCCGTGGCCAAGTGGTAAGGCAGCGGATTGCAAATCCGCTATTCCCCGGTTCGAATC
>CAZEAN010000044.1:0-45446 GCA_964510225.1 uncultured Isosphaeraceae bacterium | reverse complement strand
CGGAGAAGGGGGTGATGGCGGCCCTACCTACAGTTTCCGGGGGCTCGACAACGGTCTCTACTATCTCGTCGATGATAAAGGTGCCTATCTCAACTACACAGGATGCGGCAATACAGTCAACAGTAATCATCCTGTAGTCCGCAACCTGATCCTCGCTTGCCTCCGAAGCCTCGTTGCTGAAGCCCATGTTGATGGGTTCCGCTTTGACCTTGCCTCTGTGCTTGGTCGGGATAAAAAGGGACGCGTCTTGATGGAGCCACCCGTTGTGGAGATGATCAGTGAAGACCCCTTACTCCGGGATACAAAGCTGATTGCAGAGCCTTGGGATGCCGCCGGCCTCTATCAAGTAGGTAGCTTTCCTGGTGGTGCCCGTTGGTCTGAGTGGAACGGTCGCTATCGTGACGATGTCCGTCGGTTCTGGCGTGGGGATGATGGACAGGTCCCGCTACTCGCAACTCGGATCTGCGGCAGTGAAGATCTCTACGCCGACCGGGGTCCGCTTCACTCGATCAACCTTATTACCTGCCATGACGGCTTTACCCTCAACGATCTGGTTTCCTACAACCAGAAACACAACCTAGCTAATGGCGAGGATAACCGTGATGGCCACAACGACAACTGCTCATGGAACTGTGGTGCAGAGGGGCCAACTCAAGATCCTTCAGTTCTTCTCATCCGCCGTCGTCAGGCGCGGAACTTGATGGCAACCCTGATGGTAAGCCAAGGGGTTCCAATGATCCTCGGCGGCGATGAGTTTCTGCGAACCCAGGGCGGCAATAATAATGCCTGGTGCCAAGACAATCAGACAAGTTGGATTGATTGGACGCTCGAATCGAGTAATGCAGATTTCCTTCGGTTCACGAAGCAGCTCATCGCGCTCCGTCAGCGCCACCCCGTCCTCCGACGCCGGACCTTTCTCAATCGGGGCGGTCAGGGACACCCCCCAGATGTTGTCTGGCATGGGGTCAAGCCGGGTGAGCCAGATTTCAATTGGCAGAGCCACGCGCTCGCACTTGCGTTCGATGGCCGTGGCTGTGACCGTGACCATGTTATTGACCGCGACATTTACATCGCTTTTAACGCATTCTGGAGGCCCTTGACCTTTACGATACCGGCGTCACCATCAGGTCGCGTCTGGCGACGGACAGTAGACACCGCGCGTAAATCACCCGAAGACGCACTTAGCTTGGACGAAGGCCCCAAGGTGGAATTAATGTCACGCTACCGCGTTGAAGCGCGGTCGATGATTATCCTCGTCTCGGAGGAATAATCGAACTGTATTCAAAGATACAAGTCAGTCGTTTCGATTAGCGAATGGTGGGCGCCAAGAGGCCGCCCACCGAGGACAATCTAGTTCTCTACGAAATGTAGCTCACCTTGATCAATCACTCTGGAGTAAATCTTCCAATACGTCGTCGATCAGTGCTCCCATGTCAACTGCTCTCGCTTCAGCGTCCTCCGAGTCATCAAGCGTAACTCGAACTTCTGCAGCAAGAGTCATCTGAAGATTGTCGGTAAACTGAAGTCGGAAGAATAGTGGAGATAATACGGGGATCGCCGAGACACCCACTGGGTTGAACACTCGGGACCCAAGCAGATCGCCGTCCAGATCACCAAAAGACCAAGTCCCGGTATCGGTGTCATAGACTGTCAAATTGGGGAGACCATCACCGGTATAGTCGGAAACAGCAGCAATCTGGCCATCATCTCCAAAGATCACCGGGAAGCCGATACCGAAGCCTGGGAAAGCACCGTCTGAAGGAAGGACGAACCACCGTTCATCGTCCGGAAGGTCGCTAATTGACCGGAAGAGTGCGATGTCATCACGACCATCACCGTTGTAGTCCGCCGGCACGGGTTGATCAGCGTTGCCTGTGGCTCCAAACTGAACACTTGCGGCGCCGTTTGTTGTGGCGTAGTTAGGCTGATTGGGTCCCGAAGGAAGTATGAACGTCTGGGCTACAGGAGGAACACCGTTCGCTACATCTTCGTCGGTCGGGATAGGACGGAATGTAGCGATATCCGCCCTGCCATCACCGTCATAGTCGGCAACCGCAGGGAGATCAGTTCCTCCTGCTGCACCGAATGGTACTGAGAACGCCTCGCCTGTACTCGACGGAAGGATAAACCACTCAGCAGCACCAGGTGTCTGGTCACTGTCGGCACGGAACGTGGCAATATCCGTCAAACCGTCGCCGTCGAAGTCCGCCTGGGCTGGACGATCAAGAGCACCGGTTGCACCGAACGGAACTTCCACCCTCGCGCCGTCGGAAGATTGGATATATACCCAAACACTGGCATCAGGTTGTCCAGCGTTTCCAAATGGCTGGACCAACGCAATGTCGGTTAGCCCGTCACCATCGAAGTCACCCGCCAGAGGAATGTCGTTCGACGAAAGACCGATGAGTTCCTCGACCAGTTCCCCTCCGGTTGAGAGTTCGATCTGGAAGATCCCAGCGTTCAAGAGAGAATCAAAGACGTACGAGGAGAGGTCGGCGATCCCATCCCCGTCGTAGTCACCCGAAGTTGTCTTACCGTTGCGGATCTGGTCTTGACCAGCATTCGGCACAATACGATCGTTGCCAGCACCACCGTCGATCACATCGTCGCCAGGACCACCGATCAAGAGATCGTTGTCATTGCCCCCGTTGAGGGTCAGCGGGAATGCTAGCTCAAGGTCAGACGCATCGATCGTGTCATCCCCGTCGGCACCGTTGACGGTGAGGGTTTCAAACGAGCCGATATCGAGCGTAAAGAGACCGAGATTAGTGCGCTCGAATTCGATTCGATTTCCGTTGTTTCCGACTTCAAAGTTGTCTCCAGCAGGTGCACCATTCACCACTTGCGTGTCAAATCCAGCACCACCGTCGATCAAATCACTCCCATCGCCGTTATTCCAGATATTGAGATCATTGTCCTGGGCTACAGCAAGGCTGATTAGATCATCAGTCCCATCACCAACGGTTCCAATCAATGTCGCCGCACCCGTAGCAAGGTCGATCTCGTAAAGCCCGGTGATACCGTCCACACTCAGCGTGGCAAATGCCACTTCAACGCCACCAGAGAGGATATCGAAACCAACACTCTCAGTGGTATCGACCCCCAGGGAGCCGACTGTAACCAGGGTCCCATCGTTAGGAGGACTCTGGATTGCGAGAAGATCAAGGTCCGAGTCGATATCATAGAGCGTCGTTCCCGGAGGAGGCGTCCGAGGAGATGGTGGGAAGCTGTTCGAGTATGCCACACCAACAACATTGGGGTCTTCCCCAAAGTTCGGATCACCTTCAGCGTAACTCAAGTCACCATCAATGATCGTTTCACCCGTCTCGACGTTGACTCTCAGATCTTGATCACTATCACTGACAACCCGAAGCCGATCCGGAACCGGGTTGAAGTCTACACCAAAGCTCATGCCGTCTGGTGCAGTGCTCAAGGTCGAGAGAAAAGCGAGTTGACCACTCGAAACCGCAGTGTAGATGTTGCCCAAATCGGTGAGCACATAAAGCACGTCAACTGAATTGGTCCGGAAGTCGATCCCGATCGCGTTCTCGCCCGCCTCCAGTCCGGTCAACGGAACTTCCAGGACTTGGTCGGAAGTGTTGGCGTTGAAGACAAGCGCGGTGTTGTCCGATCTGAGTGCAGCAAAGAGTGCTTCCTCGGCATCGAGTCCGGCGTCGATGATGTCATTCCCAGGGCCTCCGACGATGGTGTCATTTCCCTGCCCACCTTCAATCATATCGATCCCGAGGCTTCCTGTGATTGCGTCATTACCAGCCCCACCCTTAAGAAGGGTGGTTACCACACCTGCAGGGAGTAGTGAGGCATCGAGGATGTCGTTCTCGAATTCACCGTCAAGGTCAACGACCATGAGATCCTCAACCCCGGTGAGGTCGCCAACGGTGAATTCATCATCGCCAAGGCCACCGTTCACGTCCAGCGTTTCCACCGTACCGATGTCAAGTGTGAAGAGGCCAAGGTTAATCCGATCGAACTGAAGTCGTTCGTTATTGGCCATCACTGTGAACTGATCACCGAGTGGTGCACCGTTGACTTGTTGAATATCGTCGCCGGCCCCGCCTTCAATGATGTCGCTACCGTCACCATTGTTCCAGATGGTGGTATCGTCTCCACCAAAGCCAAGAAGTGTATCGTTCCCAGGGCCACCAATCAGGATGTTATCTTGATCACTCCCCGTAATTCTGTCAGCGACAGAACTCCCGACAACTCCTTCAACAGAAAAGAGTCCCGCAGTACCGTCGGCCTCACCTTCCGTTCCATCCTGCACAAGCTGCCCGCGGATCTCTCCAGCAGGAAACTCGGTGGTGTGAAGATTGAAGTAGATGTCGCCTGCTCTGAGATCGTCGACCAATTCAGCGGTTAGCGGACCACTCGTTGGTGTCGGAAATCCTTCCGGATCTGTTGAACTCCAGACGCCCGAGAAAACACCATCGGGAGACATCGCTCCATTCAGTTCATCAGGTGTAAGGCCACGAACAATCGGGCCGTTTTCACCGAAAGCCCCACGATGGAAATGGGCCCCAGCTCCACCAAGGATCGGGCCTTGAAGATCTTGATAGCTAATATCAAAGGTTAACTCGGTCTCGTCTTCATTCAGCGTAAAGAAACCAACCCCGGATGCCGGACTGATGTTCGGTGGGACCTCTTGAAGTCCGGAGAGGTCGGCGACAAAAAACTCGGATCCGACACTCAGATCGACCTCGATTGCTGTGGTGTATGCTGAGTAGTCGATGAAGTCCACATCGACACCACCATCAAAAATCCCGCCCAGGAGTGTTGCTCCGTCGGCAAGAGCGAGGCGATCCGAACCACCTCCACCGAATACGTCAACTGCCCGGAGATCGTCGACACCGGCGAGGTCGTTGATTGTCACGACATCTTCACCCAAGAGTCCTTGCACTTCGAGGATCTCGGTAGTCCCAATGTCGAGCATAAAGAGTCCGAGGTTGGTCCGCTCGAATTGGAGTCGGCCACTGTTGTCATCGACGTTGAACATGTCACCGGCCGAGGCACCGTTCACTCGCTGAACGTCAGTACCTATGCCTCCTTCAATCAGATCACTACCGTCTCCATTGTTCCAAATGATGAGATCATCATCACGAACGGTTGTTAGTCCTTCGAGCAAAATCCCCGGGGTCCCGATCTCGTCGATGAGCGTGGCCGCCCCGGTGTCTAGATCAATCTCGTAGAGCTCGCTTGTCCCAGTGGCCCCGACTTCGAGGCTTGCGAACGCTTGGTTCGTCCCCGAGACAATATCAAAACCAACCGTCTCGGCAATCACGACACCGAGATCATCGACCGTATTCAACGTCCCGTCGTTCGGTGGCGTCTGGGTCGCCAGAATATCGAGGTCGGAATCGATGTCGAAGAGAGTCGTTGTCGTCGCACCGGGGAAGGGGTTCAGGTAAGCAACCCCGACGATGTTGGGATCGGCTCCGTCGTTGGTATCCCCGTCGGCATAATCGAGAGTACCGTCCGTAATGACTGCCCCGGTGTCGACGTTGACTCGGAGGTTTTGATCGGCGTCACTGACGATCCGGAGTCGATCTGGGACCGGGTTGAAGTCGATTCCAAACGAAGTCCCTGTAAGTCCAACAAACGGGTCACCATCAGCGGGACTCAGAGTCGATGCCAATGTCGCTGCACCCGTTGTGAGGTCGACCGTATAGAGTCTACCTGTATCGGCGATGTCTGATGTCAGGGCATAGAGTTCGCCGGTCGCAGGTCGAGTGTCAATCCCGACAACCTCCTCTCCGGCTCCAATCCCTGTGATGTCGAGGGTTAAGAGGATCTCCGTCGGATTATCCACATTGAAGAAGACAATCTCATCATTTGGAGTCAACCCAGCTAATGTGGGCGGGTCCATTTCGTCGCTACCACCGAAAAGGCCGTCATTACCTTGACCACCAATGAGATCGTCGTTCCCCGCACCGCCTCGAATCTGGTCAGTTCCCCCGAGGCCGAGGATTGTATCATCGCCGAGCCCACCATCGATCTCATCAGGCAACGCCGAGCCAATAACCAGGTCATTGCCAGTGCTGGCATCGATTGTCGTGCTGGTCAGCGCGGTAAAACTACCAGCGTTGACGAGATTCAAATCGATCGAATCGTCTCCTGCTCCTGATTCGATAACGATCTCGGTCACTGTCTCACTGGCGGCTATCCCCGTATCGGGATCGGCTCCGTTGATTTTGACATCACCGCCTTCGGAAGTGATAGCAATGACGTCATCGGCATCGTCTCCGACGATGGTGAGGACTCCCGCATTGATCTCGGATGTTATGGCAAGCAACCTTCGTGGCTCGAGCCAATCGATCGATGCTCGAAAGCGTTGTATACCGCGTCGAATCTTGCGTTCTGTCGATCGAGCTTCCCGCGCAGAGACTTTACGACCCCGATTCCCAATGATCATCGATTCATAACCCTCTGTTGCACGTCCCCTGATGATTGGCTCATCATGCTCATCAAGCGATGTGGACTAAGAATTGCAGTGGTGTTGCAGAATCGGGATTTGAAGCGTCCCGGATCTGCAGGAGCGCCCGAACATCATATTCGCCTGCCTTACCGCATCCAAGACCCTTCTCATGAACTTGGTTAGTGCGGTTCTCGTTCGATCGTAGCGAGTCCCGCCAGGCAAAGAAGAAAAACTAAGACCAACGTCGGCTCCATTTCATCAAGACCGCTACACACAAGTGAGAACCGGTCTAGTGCGATTCAGGCCCCTCTCGATTGTTCGATGAAGTCTCAATATCCTGAGAGCAGCTCCGATCTAACCGAACGTCTTGCATCAAGTCCGACCGCACAACCAGTCATCTTGCTTTTCGAGGTCCTACCATTGAAGTTCAGCATCACATTCTCCTACGCATGCATTGCCTTCCTTGGTGCAACAACTCTCGCAAGCACTGTGCGGGGAATCGAACCTCCTTCTGAACCGATTCCACCGAATATCATCCTGATGATGTCTGATGATCAAGGATGGGGAGACACGGGATATCAGGGAAACACCCTTGTCCAAACCCCGAATCTCGATCAGATGGCCCAAGAGGGGATCACGTTCAATCGCTGGTATGCAGCGGCACCGGTCTGTAGTCCAACCCGTGGTAGTTGCCTAACAGGACGCCACCCGTATCGATTCGGGATCTACTCCGCCAACGTGGGTTCCCTAAAAGCTCAGGAAATTGGACTGGCCGTAGTTCTCCGAGCCCAAGGATACAAGACTGGCCATTTCGGAAAGTGGCACCTGGGAACATTAACAACCCAAATCAAAGATTCAAACCGAGGTGGGCCTGGATCCGAGGCAATCTATTCTCCGCCTTGGCATCGAGGTTTCGATACCTGTTTCTCGACCGAAGCAAAAGTCCCGACCTTTGAACCAATGAAAAATCCAAGTCCGGTCTCACGTGCATCAAAGAAAAGCGTACCTCAGGGAGACTTCTATGGAACTTATTACTGGACCGAAGATGGTCAAACTGTTCCGTTCGAGGTACTCAGAGGTGACGATTCCAGGCTGATCGTGGATCGTGCTTTGCAGTTTATCGAAGCGGCGGCGAGTGATGAGAAACCGTTCTTTGCCGTCCTCTGGTTCCACACCCCACACTTACCAGTAGTAGCAGACGACGCACACCGTTCACTCTACCCGGATCATCCGTTGGGGCTTTACGGGCAACACTATCATGGTTCGCTCTCAGCTCTCGATGACGAAATCGGCCGACTCCGGACTCGTCTTGATCAACTAGGGATCGCCGAGGAAACGATGCTCTGGTACTCGTCCGATAATGGGCCCGAACACAGCGCCGAGAAGGGAGCGGGGCAGACTGCGGGGCTCCGAGGTCGCAAACGGAGCTTATACGAAGGAGGCATCCGCGTCCCTGGACTCCTCGTTTGGCCCGGAAAGATACCAGGGGGACGCACGATCAACGCCCCTTGTGTGACGAGTGATTACTTCCCAACGATTCTTGATCTCCTCGATCTTGAATTACCTGACCGCCCTTACGATGGGATCAGCCTTTTGCCCTTCATTGATGATGCCACCACTCGTCGCGGGATGCCGATTGGCTTTCAATCGAGTAATCAGCTCGCATGGATTGAAGATCGCTACAAGCTCTACAGTGGTGATCAAGGGAAAAGCTGGGAGCTGTATGATCTAAGGAATGACCCAAGTGAGTCAGAAGATCTCGCAGCCTCGATGCCCGACCGAGTCCGAGCCATGTCAAGCGAACTCCTAAAATGGGTCGATTCATGTCGAAAGAGCAATAAAGGGGCCGATTATTGATCATTTTCGCAAAGACAGGAGAATTCGTTGTCAACCTTCTCCTACTTGACTGGCTGATCGGCCGAATTTGAAAACACCGCGTATCGAAACCTAACAACCCATTCGGCCACCAGAAGTTCCGACGAAGCCAACATCACTTCCGGGCGGTGAGGTGCTTCGGGACTCGGTACTTGATCGGAAGCAAGTTATCTCTGATCGATTGGCTGAGTCTATTTTTCTAAGGTTTGCCAGAATCATTATGTTCAACAAGAGGAAGACAATCTGGTAAGCTACCCAAAAGATCGAACTCCGTTTTTGGCAGAAGTCTAAACAACCAGCAAGAATCGATCGAAGTCTCAGGGGAGTCTGATGGTCAAGATCCGACGCATATATGAGGCGCTGGCACTCGGCCTCTTCCTCTTTTTCTTGTTCATTACCGACTTACGGTACCTCAAGGGGTGGCCAGTCTCCTGGTTTCTGGAGGCATCCCCGCTGGTCGCGGTCGCTACCGCATTAACGACGCACACGATCTATCGGAATCTGTTTTGGGGATTGATCATCCTCGCGATCACGATGATGGTCGGCCGGGTCTGGTGTAACTGGATCTGTCCGTTTGGGATCTTGCACCATCTTTTCGGCTCCATCGGTAATCGCCGGAATGTAAAACAAGCGATTGAGGTGAATCGATACCGACGGATCTACTCGATCAAGTACTACATTCTCGGCGCGATGATTGCGATGGCGAGCCTCTGGATCATCCCAGCCCTCTGGAACGCACCTGGTCGTATCAACGAAGCCTACAGCGAATCAGCCCTTGCAGCGGCGGAAGCCGCCGATCTTGAATTGAGCCCTGCGATGGCTGGACTCAATTCAGCCTTTGGGATCTTTGGAATGATCGGGGCGGGGGCATTAGTGCTCGCCGGCGCTTATGGACTCCTCCGTGCGTTCGGTATCATTGGGGTCGCCAAGCTTCACCCCAAAGTCTCGCTTCCCGTCATCCTTGGCTCAATTGCAGCCGTCTCGCTGACGATCGGATTGTTCAAAGCAGGGGTCCCTGAAACGCTTGATGCCGTTGGGTCTGGTTTGGCCCGCTCTGCGGAAGCATCGAAGATCAACAATTCGTCCCTCCAAATCGGCTTACTCGATCCGATCGCGTTGACGGTCCGATCGATGACCACCAGCGTCTTGCCGACGGTCCACAAAGGCACCGAAAGTGTCTACTCGGAAGGTCGTGAATACTGGTTCGCCTGGGTAGTCGGCCTGATCTTCATCGGTTTCTTGGTAGCGAACTGGTATATCCCACGGTTCTTCTGCCGGGTTGTTTGTCCCCTCGGTGCGCTCCTCGGCGTTTTCAGTCGGTTTGCTCTCTGGCGGATCGACCGCGATCCTGTCCGTTGTACCGACTGCGACCTCTGCTTGAAGAGCTGCGAAGGTGCCTCTGATCCTCACAAAGACCTCCGCAAGAGTGAGTGCTTTGTCTGCCTCAACTGTATTGAGGATTGTCCCCACGATGCTCTTCAGTTCCGCTTCCTTCCTCGAAAAGCAAGTGAGATTACTGCGCCGCAGCTAGAGCGACGTTCGGTGATGCTCGCGGGTCTCTTTGGAGTGATCTTCTTCCCGATGGCCCGACTCTCCGGAGGGGTCGGCAAAAATTTTGACCGCCGAGTGATCCGACCACCAGGTTCTGTCGCGGAGGACGAATTCCTCCGGCGCTGCATTAAGTGCGACCAGTGTATTCGGGTCTGTCCGACCAATGTCCTCCAACCCTCGCTCTTCGAGGGTGGTATCGAAGGGCTCTGGACCCCGATCATGATCTCGAAGATGGGTTGGTGCGAGTTGAACTGCACGCTGTGCAGCCAAGTCTGTCCAACCGGGGCCATCCGTGAAATCTCAATTGCTGAGAAGCTCGGTGAAGGTCCCTTCGAAGCCCAAGGTCCGATCAAAACTGGAACGGCCTTCTACAACCGGGGGCGTTGCCTTCCCTGGTCGATGGATACCGAATGTGTGGTCTGTGAGGAAGTCTGCCCGACTAGCCCGAAGTCGATCTTTACTCGGAATGTCGAGATTATCGATCGTTGGGGCAAGACCCTCGAACTGAAGCGACCTTACATCGACGCCGAGAAGTGCATCGGCTGCGGGATCTGCGAACATGAATGCCCGGTGAAAGATGACCCCGCCGTCTACGTTACAGCGATCGGCGAAACGCGCGATAAAGAACGCTCACTCCTACTTTCACTTGTCGAAGACCCCGCAACGGCCGATCAAATTACAGTCTAGCCACTCTGAGAGATCGTCCCTGCATCGGCAGGTGCTTCCCCTTCGGCTGTGCTCGTTTATATAATCCGATCGCGCAACGGCTTGGTCCATCATCTGGGATGGGCCAAGACTTTTAGTTTCATTGCTCATGACCAAAGAGAATCTGTATGAGAATCATCGGCTTAGAAGGGATCGACGGAGAAGATCTCTCGACCGAACTTCGCAACGGTGCTCGTTTCGTGATTTTTGAATACTGCATCTCCTTACTTTTGATCACATTCAAGCGTCCGAGCAACATCCATTTCGTTCGCAGCGGTGAAAGTGCCGTTGTCAAGGGCCTCGGTTTTACGATGATCTCGCTCTTCCTCGGCTGGTGGGGAATTCCGTGGGGACCAATCTACACCATCGGATCGTTCATCAACAACTTCCGAGGTGGAAGAGACGTAACCCCCGACGTTGTCGCCAGCCTTCAACGATCAGGGATTTGATTCTCCCTCATGAGACCAGACGACCTCGACCCCACCGCGAATCCTTGGAAAACGCTCTCGAGTCGCTCGGTCTACGAAAACCCCTGGATCAAGGTTAGGGAAGACCAAGTCATTCGCCCCGATGGTGCCGAAGGGATCTACGGGGTCGTCCAGTTTGAAAACCGCGCTATTGGGGTACTACCAGTTGAGCCTGATGGTTCGATCTGGATGGTCGGACAATACCGTTACCCGCTCGACTGCTACTCCTGGGAGATCCCTGAAGGTGGCGGCCCCTTCGACGAAACGCCAGAAGAATCCGCGCTCCGGGAACTCCAGGAAGAGACAGGACTCATTGCGAGTCACCTCGAACCCTTCGGTACGATCCACCTCTCAAACTCGGTGACTAACGAAGTCGGTTATCTCTTCCGAGCCAGCGGACTCTCTCAAGGGCCGAGCAACCCTGAAGGGACCGAGCAACTGCACATCCGCCGATTTAGCTGGAACGAAGCGATGGTTATGCTCGACCGCAGCGAGATTACTGACTCACTTACCGTCGTCGCATTGCTCCGCGAGGCACTCCGCCGTTCCGGATCCTCATCAATAGGCTAAGGTCTGCTCGACTCCGGATCTCAAGTCCAGATTCTGAGCAGACCAAGCACCTTTTGAGGTTCTTGTGTAGATTGATCGGTTATCGATCGCTACCTGAGACGAGCGAGTGCAGCATCCCCGAGGATCTCTTCGGTCGGGAATCGACTTCCTGGGCAAACGGTCGGTCGTGAGGTGAGGGCTGCATGCGTACCGATCTGTTGGGTCGGAATCTGGTAACGTTGGCGAAGATAGGCGACCAGGACTCGAGCTGATTCAACCTGTTTCGTAGTGGGAGGCTGATCATTCAGGTTGCCCACTAGACAAATCCCGATCCCGTACTCATTAACATTCGCTGACCCGGCATCGCGACAGTGAGCACCCGGACGTTGATCCGACCAGCGTCGGGTAACTTCGATCAAGCCGTCTGGACTCCCGGTCCCGTTGCCGATGACAAAATGGTACCCACAGCCATCAAGACCTCCCTGTTCGCGATGGTCACGATCAAGTTGGGCATAACCACCAGATGGATTCGCACTGTGGTGGAGGACGACAAACTGCCAGGGCCGCTCCACTTTCGGCGGCTGGACGAGGTCGATTGGATCGTCTGTGATCGCCTGCACACGTCCCTGAAGACCAGTCAAACGTGGTCGTGAACCGCCCGTCGACGGCCTCGAACGCGTTGTTGGTCCGTACTCACCTCGGAGTCGTTCAACAGAGGGTGGCGAAACTTGAGAAGACTGCGGATCACCTCCTGAATCTAAACTGTTTGGCTCCAATCGAAGTTCCGGTTCCTCCGAAGGCGCCGGCATAACTGGATCGGGCAGCCCAGACTCAGATTCGATCGTCCTTCCCTCGGGTACCAGGTACTCCTCAGGCACACCATAGCTCTCGACACCTTCAAGAACCGTCTCTGTACCGGGGTCCAAAGGAATCACCTTGGTCGATGACTGACTCGGGGTGATCAAGACTGGCTCTGGATTCGTAAAGGACGGCCGCAACATCGATCGTCGGTGACGGCACCCAACAGACGGCACTGCAATAATAACCGCCATCATCACTACGACCAGTCGCCCGGTCCCTCTCTCGCGACTCTCAAATCTCATGGGGGAATCTCCAACAAGACAACGGACTTGTACTCCTGCACTGTTGCCGGATAGCTGGGAGTTGCAAGGGGGATGCCGAACCAGTGTCAAGTAGTGGCAATTGATCACCCAACGGGTCCGGATTACGACTCAAGTCTACACCCTGAACAGACGAAGGCAGTCGTTCTCAATACAGAATCTTGGTTTTTCCTCAAGTTAATTAACCGCATGACGGGCGCACGGAATTGCAACTCTTACCATTCCGGTGACCGTGAGGCCGCAGAAACACCAATAATCGCGCGAAACAGCCTTTTGCTCTCTCGAATGCGAACCGACGCTCGACCGCTGGTCTCTTGGGGAGAGTGCCGCTATGCTGGAAGTTCTGAAGAATTCCAGCAATCCGAAGAAAGAACTTGTACAGGAGAATGAGGTCGATGCCGGCGTACCATCCCCAACGGATCGAGGCGAAGTGGCAATCTTACTGGGAGCGTCACAACACCTTCCGCGCTGAAGACCTCGTCGACGGGAAGCCGAAGCTGTACATCCTTGATATGTTCCCCTACCCTTCCGGTGCTGGTCTTCATGTCGGTCACCCCGAAGGATATACCGCAACCGACATCCTGTGCCGATACAAACGGATGTCCGGATTTAACGTATTGCACCCGATGGGTTGGGATGCCTTTGGGTTGCCTGCCGAGCAATACGCCATTCAAACCGGGACGCATCCTCGGATCACAACACAGAGGAACATCGATAATTTCCGTCGCCAGATCAAGTCACTCGGCTTCTCTTACGACTGGTCGCGTGAGGTGGACACCACCGATCCCAATTACTACAAATGGACTCAGTGGATATTCTTGAAGCTTTATGAGACCTGGTTCGATCCTGACTATTCTTGGACGGATCCTCTCGGCAATTCGAGGCGTGGTAAGGGGCGATCGATCGCAGAATTGCCTATTCCGAGCGATTGCAACGATCCTGACAATTATCGGAATTCGAAACGATTGGCTTATCGTGCCGAAGTGCCAGTGAATTGGTGCCCTGCCCTTGGTACTGTCCTGGCCAACGAAGAAGTGATCGACGGGAAATCGGAACGCGGTGGCCATCCCGTTGTCCGGATGCCTTTGAAGCAATGGATGCTCCGGATTACAGACTATGCCGATCGGTTGATCGAAGACCTCGAGCACGTCGACTGGCCCAAAGCAATCAAAGAGATGCAGGCGAACTGGATCGGCCGATCAGAAGGAGCTGAGGTCGACTTCAAGATCAAGGTCGAGCGCGATTTTGATAACTGGCGACAGGCTCGGCAATCGGGAGGCTGGCCAGCGACACCCACTGATGACGTCATCCGAGTCTTTACGACACGGCCCGACACCCTCTTTGGCACTACATATATGGTCCTCGCGCCGGAACATCCGCTCGTGGATCGAATCACAACCCCCGAGTATGCAGACCAGGTTTCAACATATCGCCGAATCGCTGCACATAAAAGTGATCTTGATCGGACCGACCTCGCCAAAGAGAAAACGGGCGTCTGGACGGGAGGTTATGCCATCAATCCCGTCAACGGTGAGCCGATTCCGATCTGGATTGCTGACTATGTCCTCATCGGTTATGGGACGGGTGCCATTATGGCTGTCCCGGCGCACGACGAACGTGACTTTGAGTTTGCGAAGATGTTTAACCTCCCGATCCGTCCGGTCGTCGCCCCAACGGATGAGTGGCTGGAAGCCCACCGTGGTGAGCTCGACAACCCCGATCTGACGATCGCTGAGGCCCGGGAGCAATACGTAGCCAATCCCTCGGCATTTTCCAAAGCCTTCACCGAGTATCAGGTCGCAACGCAATCGAGTAATCCTGAGATCACCCTTGACGGACAACCCACCGCAAAAGCGAAGGCCTCAATCACCAAATGGCTCCAGTCGAACGGACTTGGCAAGAAATCGGTGAATTACAAGCTCCGCGACTGGCTCTTCAGTCGGCAGCGGTACTGGGGAGAGCCATTTCCTGTCCTCCTCGATCAGGATGAGCGGCCGCATCCTATCGCGACCGATGAACTCCCCGTCCAACTCCCCGAAGTGGATGACTTCCAGCCGACCGGTAACCCAGAGCCGCCACTTAGTAAGGTTACGGACTGGGTCCGCTATTCCGAAGCTTACACCCGTGAAACCAACACCATGCCCCAATGGGCTGGTTCCTGTTGGTATTACTTACGTTACATCGATCCCAAGAACAGCGAACAACCCTGGGATCCCGCAAAAGAGCGGTACTGGATGCCCGTTGACCTCTATGTCGGGGGTGCGGAACATGCCGTCCTTCACCTACTCTACGCCCGCTTCTGGCACAAAGTACTCTTCGACAATGGCCTGGTCAGTACGATCGAGCCCTTCCAACGGCTCGTGAATCAAGGGATGATTCTCGGCGAGACGGAATACACTGGGTACCAGACCTCAGAAAATGGCTGGGTCTCGACGTCGGACGTCTACAACCTCCAGGATAATATGGGGGTCGCACAGTCGAACGGTACCGAGGTCACGGTACAAGCAGTCAAACTCGAGGAAGAACAGGTTACCAAGAAAGGAGACAGCTTCGTCCTTGTCGACCAGGAATCGATCAAGGTAGATGCCCGTGCCTACAAGATGTCTAAAAGCCGAGGCAATGTGATCAACCCTGACGAGGTTGTCGAAGAGCATGGCGCAGATAGTCTTCGGCTCTACGAAATGTTTATGGGCCCCCTCGAAGCAACCAAGCCATGGAGTACCAAAGGCGTCGAAGGAGTCTGGAGATTTCTCGCTCGGGCCTGGCGGATGGTGGTCGATGAGAAGGCTGAGGAAGTCACACTCTCTCCGAAGGTCCAGGATGTCGAACTCGACCAAAGTGCCGCGAAAATCGTGGCTCGAACAGTCGCTGGTGTCACCGATGATCTCGAAGCAATGCGCTTCAACACGGCGATCAGCAAACTGATGGAGTTTGTCAACGAGTTCACCGGCCGCGATCCTCGACCGAAAGTAGCGATGGAGACCTTCAGCCTCTTGCTGGCCCCTCTCGCTCCTCACCTCGCCGAGGAACTCTGGGAAGTGCTCGGGCATCCGCAAACGCTTGCTTATGAACCCTGGCCATCCTACGATCCAGCTCTCTTGGTTGATGACGAAGTGGAGATCCCGATACAAATCAACGGGAAAGTCCGAGGGCGAATTACTGTGCCATCAAAGGCGACGAAAGAGGAACTCGAGCAGATCGCCTCAACCGACGAGAAGGTCACGGCTCTGCTCGAAGGAAAAACAATCCGGAAGACTGTCGCCATACCGGGTCGGATGGTGAACTTTGTCGTCGCCAACAACTGAGCAATTGGAACAGATTGACACATCGACCCCTTGCGTTCAACGCTCGTACGCTGATTGCAAGGGGCATACGTTAGTGCCTTACCAGGTCAATGTGCCATTGCTTTGGCCGAACGATTCTGTTTCGATCCCCATCTGGTTGAGGATCGTCACGTAGAGATTGCAGAGTGGGGTGTCGGTGTTCTTATCTTGAGTAACATATCGACCGTGGTCGAAGCCACCGCCGGCGAGGAAGATTGGAAGATCCCGAGCGTGGTGTGCGTTGGCGTTACCGAGGTTGCTCCCGAAGAGTATCGAAGTGGAGTCGAGTAAAGTGCTCCCTGCTTCGCTCTTACCCTTCATCTGAACGAGAAGATTGCCGAAACACCCAATGAGTTCAGATTCGATCTTCTGGAGTTGTTCAATCTTCGACTTGTCTTGGCCGTGGTGGGAAAGATTGTGGTGATTCCCTGTAACACCCTCAACTTTCGGTACCACATAGTGATCCTGAATCATCACAGTGACGACCCGACTCGAATCTGTTTGCACAATTAACGGGATGAGGTCCATCAGGAGCTGCATCCGGCCGATGAGATCGGCCCTGTCTCGGATATCGGACGGCTGTTCGGCTCTCACAACGGGTTTGGGCTTGTCGATCCAGCCCTGAACTTCGGCGATCTCCTTTTCCGCCTTACGGACGGAGTCGAAATAATCGTTCAGGAGATCGTTATCCGAAGCGCTGGTAACTCGTTTGAGTTTGGTGGTCTGAGATCCGAGTTGGTCAAGGATGCTCCGGCCGTCATGGAGTCGTTGCTTCTGTTGTGCGACCTCGTCGGGCTTACCCTGCAAAAAGAGCTTGGCAAAGAGGTTCGCCGGACTGGTCTCCGACGGAATCATGACACCACCACTGGTGTAGGATTGACTGAGCCCTGTATCGCTCCCCAGAGCGATCGACGGAAACCGCGTGGTGTAGCTAACTTTGCTCGCCGCAACTTGGTCGACCGAAATTGAATTCCGAAAACCATCCATCCCGGGTCGACGTGCTGCAGTGAGCCAGGTGATCTCACTGTCATGTGGCTGCCGACCCGACTGATCTTCGTGCTGAAGACCAGAAAACAAGGTAAAGTCCTGGCGATGATCGCTCAGAAGATCGAGATACGGTGTCGATTCATAACCCGGCCCTGAGGTCTTGGGCCAGAGGAATGCTGGATAGAGCCCGAGGGTGGTGCAGATAAAGACCGACCGTCGGGGAGGCTGTTCGACCGAACGCCCCCATGCCGGACTCATCGATTCGAGCAATGGCAAGGCCAACGACACACCAGTAGCCCGGAGAAATGTCCGTCGATTCAGAGGATTCATCATGATTGTTCTCCGATTAATCTCTATTTGTTCCTGAAGAGATTGCTTTGTACGACTTCATGAATGATCGACCGGACTGGGAAGCTCTCCGGCTTCGTCCGCTCAACGATCGCCTCGATCTTTTCGCGATCGGCAAATTGGATTTCGCCACCGGTAGAGTAGATCACCAACTGCGTGATCAAGTGCTTTGCAATTTGCTCCTCTTGACCGAGCAAACTCTCCTTGAACTCGTCGATTCCCGAGAATTCTTCCCCATCAGCAGTGACGCCACTTGGATCAACCGGCGGTCCATCCCGGTAGGCCTGCTGTTGAAAGAACCGAGTCAATCCGTTAGCAGTTGCACGATACTTCGTGCGGTAGCGACCGATTGGATCGAAGCTCTCCAGCGCAAATCCGGGAGGATCGATGAGACGGTGGCACTGATTGCACGATTCGACCTCACGGTGCGCTGCCAGAATCTCTCGGATCGTGATCTTCCCTCGGGTATCAGGCTCAATGGAACCGATCCCAGGTGGTGGTGGCGAGGGTGGTGTTCCCAGGAGATTTGTAAGCACAAAGTTCCCCCGCGTGACAGGTGAAGTCACAGTGCCATTGGCCGTTGCTTTCAGAATTCCGGCATGGGTTAACACACCACCACGGGGGCTGTCCTCCGGGAGTTCAATACGTCGCAATTCTTGACCGTCAACTCCATCAAGTTCGTAGTGTGCAGCGAGCCGACGATTCACGAAAGTGAAATCAGAATCAACGAGGTTATGGACCGGGAGGTCCTCCTGGATGAGTTCCTTGAAGAAGAGTTCTGTCTCTTGGGGCAGTACCCAGCCGAGTAGTTCGTCGTATTCCGGATAGAGGTTTGCGTCAGGTGTCGTGACGTTGATGTCGTACAAGCGGAGCCATTGACCGAGAAAATCCCGGACGAACCGCTCCGACTTCGGATCCTCAAGCATCCTTTCTACTTCAGCGCTGAGGACCTCTGGCTCGCTGAGTTCGCCTGCCTCAGCGTGGGCAAAGAGCACGTCATCGGGCATGCTCTTCCAGAGAAAGTAGGAGAGGCGATTCGCTAACGCGTAGTCGTCCAGAGGACCGGGCTCACCACCGAAGAAGAGGAACTGGGGTGAGGTCAGCATCGAACGAACCGGAACGCGAATGACCTCTTCGAACGTACGCCCGTCTTCAATCGGTGTAATTGCAAGGGCGACGAACGACTCAACCTCGCCGTCGATGGGAGGTCGACGAAATACACGTGGGGCCAATTGGGTGACGATTTCTCTGACGTGTTCGATCGGTGCTTTCGAGAGTTCAGGAACGAAGCGTCGATAGATATTTTCGTTGTTCGAAACTATCTCCGTACCGTACAACAGTGCGTCGGTACTGGGCGGTGGCCAAGAGTCCAAGAGAGGCCCTTCGACCTGGTGCGATCTGATGGCAATCCCCTTGCCTTTGTAGTTCTTTGCCCCTCGTGAAGCGAAGAGAGCGCCGTAGATCCGTTCCGCCGGCCCTTCATTCGCCAAGGTCGGATAGAAGGTATCGCCTGGCTCTAAGTAGGTCTCAATTTCGATCGCCTTTGGCTTGCCTGGCTCCAGGTCAAACGCTCCAAGTAGCGTCGCATTGCCACTTGGCTTACGGAGAATCATCTTAAACGTTACCGGCTTCTTTGATTGATAGGCTTCAACGTTTGTCTTGATCCGATAGAGTCCCGGTGTACTGACGATAAAGCCATGGGCATTAGCTCGGAGGAGATAATCGATGTCAAGAAAGAGGGCAATCCCATCACTGAGCCGTTTGGTGACGTTTCCACCCTGGTCTAGTGGTTTCTCGTGGAATTCATTTAAGAACGGACTGTTGATAAAATCAAAGACATATTCTCGATAAGGATTAGCATGCAACCGAATCGCAGCCGCAAGTGCAATCTCTGCCGCGTCGAGATAACTTCGGACATGAACGGCTGAAATCCGTTGGGTTGCTCCCACCGTATCGAACGTTCCTGAGTCGTGTTCGTCGGGGAGGAGTTGGGAGACATCCCCTTCGATCCCAAGCAAATCCTGAATGGTGTAACCGTATTCGAGTTTTGTGAGTCGCCGCGCAGGGACTCGTCCCTGATCACGCTGCGCCGCAAGATTGGTGAACCGTAATGCCTCTTTCAATCCACTCAGCGCAGACTCAACCAAGGCGGGGTCCGGTCTTGGTTCGGACTCGGGAGGCATCTCTTCCGACTTAATACGATCAAAGACATGCTCCCACTGGCGGAAGGTTTCGGGATCGGCCAGATCATCTCCGAGTGTCTCGAAGTTAAGCCGGGTGACTGTGGTCGCATCGTGGCAGTGAATGCAAGAGTCCTCAATCAGCGAGGCGACATCTGAGTCGAACGACTGCCCCACGACGAGACCGGGAAACATCCCGAGGATACCGAAGAACAACGAGTAGATCCGTTGCGTCATGATATTACTCGTTTTGGATCTAGTTCAGGGGCGTGCTTCTCAGAACGGCTATTCAACTCGCAGGGGGCCTGTTCTTGCCGACCAGTTGTGATACTGACTCCGTTCCGAGCGGTGTATCAACCGATACCCGAGAGTGGTTGACGGTGTTTCAATCACTCATCCGAGATGAAGAGCCCTAGCCCCCCATCCGTGGCATCGATCCCCTGGCATCAAGTCGACTGGCGTTGTTGGGTCAGCAACGAGACCACAATCAATGTTACGAGCCCAAGTGGAATCGTCACAATCCCCGGTTGGCTGAACGGTACCAGTGCAGACTCTGCGGAGAGACCATACACCTTCGAGTAAGTATCACCGCTGAGAAGGATCCAGCCTAGTGATCCGATCATGCCGACGGTTACGCCGGCGATGATCCCTTGCCGTGTGACTCCCTTCCAAAACAACAACATCACCAGTGCAGGAAGATTCGCTGAGGCCGCTATGCTAAAGGCCCATCCGACGAGGTAACTCACGTTGATCTCTTGAAAGAGAATCCCCAAGAGGATCGCCACCAGCCCGACGACAACCGAACTCAGTTTTGCAATCCGAATCATCCCGATCTCATTCAGCTTCACTCGAAAAACACCCGCAAGGAGATCGTGTGTAACCGCACCCGCTGAGGCCAGGATCAAGCCACTAACGGTCCCGAGGACGGTCGTGAAGGCAATCGCCGAGATGATCGCAAAGAGCCACTGGTTCAGGCTCCGGGCCAGGAGTGGTGCTGCCATGTTACTGTTGGTCACATCAAGTGCACCGCTGGTCATTGCCCCGAGGCCCATATAAAGCGTGAGGACATAAAAAAAGCCGATACTAGCGATCCCTACGATCGTACTTTTCCGCGCCGCATCACCATCCCGAACAGTGTAGTACCGGATGAGAATGTGCGGGAGTGATGCCGTCCCACAGAAGAGCGCGAGCATCAATGACAGGAAGTTCAGTTTGTCGAGGAACCGTTCTGACCGAATCCCTTGGAATCGTGGATGCTCTCCAGGACGGAGGACCTGGCTCCCTGGGGTCGGTTTTTGGTAGTAGACTGTGGTTGTCCGACCATCGGCTTCGGTCACTACTTCCGAACTCCAGAGGATTACTTCACTTTCCTGGAGAGTCCGGAAGAAATTGAAGGGACCAAGTGGTCCTGTCTCCTTCTGATTGCCCGGAAGTTGGCTCAGTTGGCCGACCGGGTGGAGTTCAGGCTCTCCTTTTTTGCTCCCCTTGGGGAGACCGTTTACGAGAATCTCTCCATTGGATCCGGTCGAAATCGTTTGTGCTTCACGGAGTAAAACGGTTCCTGACTCCGAGACTTCGTGCTGACTCCAGACAGAGACAAGTCCGCTTCCTGATTCTTCGAGCCGGACAAAGTCAGTCTCGCCCCACCCTCCTTCGTCAGGAACGACCCGGAAGGTCGTTGCATTCTCGGATTCGATCGTCGGCCCTTCAAGAAGCGAGCTGCTGATTGGACCGAGCGTCCGGAAGCGGTAGGCGTCTTCCCCCTCCTGATCAACCTGAAAGCCTCGGACCAGGATCAAGATCGTCAAGACGAACGAGAAGACGACAAGTAAGGTCCCCTTGAGGAACTGAACCCAAGTTGTCGAGACCATCCCTGCGGTCACGACGATCACGATCACCGTGGCGCCTACAAGTGAGATCCCGAGCCATTGCGGAAAGCCGAGGAGGGGTCGGATCAAGGCCCCCGCACCGACCATCTGTGGGATCAGATAGAAGAGACTGACCACGAGGGTGCTAATTCCTACCACGAGTTTGATCCCCCGTGATTGAAATTGCGCATCCAACGCATCAGCGAACGTGAATTTGCCGAGTCTTTTCATCGGTTCGGCCACGACGAAGAGCGCGACAATCCAGCCGGCGAGATACCCGATCGAGTAGAGGAAGCCGTCGTATCCATAGAAGGCAATCATCCCGCAGATCCCGAGAAACGACGCTGCCGACAAATAGTCACCGGCAAAGGCAACGCCGTTGACGAACCAAGGGATCTGACCGCCGGCGGCGAAATAGCCTTCCGACGACTTGGCCCGACGGCCGAGATAAAAGCTCAGGCCCAACGTGATCCCGACGAAAAAGAGGAAGACAGCCACCGCGATCACTGAAGGTTCGTAAATCATCAGCTCGTCTCTTCCGTCGTCGGGGTCGAACTCGAGGGAGTTCCGGATGCGCGGCAAAGCCAGCCATAGAGGATCGCTTCGACAAAGGCGACCAGAATCAACCCCGTCCCGTAGAGGATTGCCAGGTTGATCCCTGCAATCGGCCGCCACTCCATCGTGCTCGGAGCAAAGGCGTTGAGGAGGACGAACCCGCCGTACAGCACCAGGTAGATCAAGAAGAGAACGAGCCCGATCTGGGCGTTCCGCGATGCCATCGTTTCCCTTTGGTTACGTGGGTCTGAGGAGAAGGGATCTCGAGGGAGAGCCGCCACGACCTCTCAATCTCAGTTCTTGTTCAAGAATGGTGCACCATCATACTCCATGAACACGATACTGAAAGGTGCCGTCGAGATTTGGATCAAATCTCAGCCCTCTCGAAGGGACGCAACGAGGAATTCAACCCGGCCTTAAAGAATGAGAACTACGTTGTTCTAAAGAGGTCTTTTGAACGTGAACGTGCCTCGGAGGTTCATCGGGAGTATTACCGATGATCGTGGTTGAGCAACTCTCTAAGTCGTTTTTAGACTACCGACGCGGCAAGATCCCTGCGGTCACCGACCTCAGCTTCGAGTGTCGCCCTGGTGAAGTCTTTGGTCTCCTCGGTCCTAACGGAGCCGGCAAAACGACAACACTCCGGATCTTGAGTACCGTTCTGAGACCAACGAGCGGTCGAGCCTCGGTTGCTGGCTTCGACGTCGTCCAGAATCCGACGGAGGTCCGTAATCGGATTGGCTTTATGTCGGCTGGAACCGGAGTCTATGACCGCATGACGGCCCGGGAATTGGTGCAGTACTTTGGCGAGCTTTACGGAGTTGAGCCGCGGGTGTTGATCGATCGGATAGAGGAACTCTTCGACTGGCTCCAGATGAATGATTTCGGCGATACCCTCTGTTCAAAGCTATCAACGGGGATGAAGCAGAAGGTCTCGATTGCCCGAACGATTATTCACGACCCACCAGTCTTGATTTTTGATGAGCCGACGTCGGGACTCGACATCCTCGTTGCTCACGCTGTTCTTCTCAAGATTGCCGAGCTCCGCGATCGTGGAAAAACGATCATCTTCTCAAGCCACTCCATGCAGGAAGTGGGGAAACTCTGCGATCGTCTCGGAATCATCTACCGAGGACGGCTCCGCGCAATCGGTCGGCCTAACGAACTCCTGGAAGCCCACCGACAACCTGACCTCGAGGAACTCTTCTTCGGTCTCGTGGCTCACACCGATAAAGCAATCGCCGCTGGTCTCGAACCTCGATAGCAACTGGCACCCTTCACTTGTCTTGATTTCCTGGTCTCAAAGCGAAGGGGCCTCCTTTTTTTCTCGAGTCGGATCGAGAGGCAGGCAACCGATGAAATGGTCACGGATCAAGCTTATCTTGCGTCGCGAGATCAAGGATCAGTTGAGGGATCGACGTACGATCTTCATGGTCTTCGGCCTCCCAATCCTGCTCTATCCGATCCTCGGGCTCTCGATGATCCAACTCACAGCCGGTCAACGACCAAAGACGGTTGTCTTGGTTGGTGCCCACCGACTCCTCAACGAACCTGGATTGCTCGCGGAGGGGTCCGACGATCAGACCGAGTTTCACCCAGAGTTCCGTCAAGGGTCATCATCTGTCCTCGATCTCAGAATCGCGGAACCGAACGACGGTTGGGAAAAATCCGATCGTCAGTTGAGCGCCCTTCAGAATGATCAAGTCGATGCCATTATGATCATTCCTCCCGACTTGCGCGATCAGATCGAAGCCTTAGAACAACCCAAGGTCCAGATCGTCTACCTCCCGACCGACGACGGGAGTCTCCAGGCGTATCGGAGACTCAGCGCGATCCTTGACCGCTGGAAGGACGCCATCGTTGCCGATCGACTCCTCAAGGATCAGAAAACGGAAAGCTACACAGATCCACTTTTGGTCGAAGCCATTAATGCGGCTGCAGAGTCTGGCGCGAACTCAGCACGTGGAGGGAGTCTCTGGGCGCGACTCTTTCCCTTTCTCTTAGTGATGATGTCGATGACGGGTGCGTTCTATCCCGCGATCGACCTCTGCGCCGGTGAGAAAGAGCGAGGGACAATGGAGACCCTCTTGATTACACCGTCGCTTCGTTCTGAGATTGTGATCGGCAAATTCTTGACGGTGATGGCAGCAAGTGTGGCAACCGCACTCCTTAATCTCGCCAGCATGGGATTAACGATGGGAGTGATCGCGGGACAGTTTACGGAGTCCATAGGATCGGGAGCGTTAGATCCGAATCAGACAATCGACCAGTTTCGGCCCCCTTCGATGGGGGCGCTGGCGTGGAGCGTAGTCTTGGTGATCCCTCTCTCGGGCTTCTTTAGCGCGATCTGCCTCACACTAGCGGTCTTAGCTCGGAGTATGAAGGAGGGGCAGTACTATATGACCCCACTCTATTTGGTCGCCCTCCCTCTTGTTTTTCTGACCTTGATGCCAGGTGTGGAGCTGAATCCTCTTTTCAGCCTTCTTCCCGTGACCGGGGTCTCTCTCCTTCTGAAGGACTTGATGCTCGAACAGTATGCGCAGGTCAGGCCCTACTTCGTCCCGGTCATCATCTCGACCCTGGCTTATGCGGGGATCGCCCTCCGATGGGCGGTCAAACAATTTCGGACGGAAGACGTCTTGTTTCGGGAGTCGGAGCGGTTTGATCCGGTCGCCTGGTGCCGCTATCAGATTAACGCCCGAGGACCGGTTCCGTCGGCAGGGCAGTCGATTCTCTGTTTTCTCTTGATCATCGCGCTGTCGTGGTACACCTCGTTTCTCGTAACGCGGCCAGGGATCAATACCGTCACGTCCTTATTGCTCGGTCAGCTCTTGTTCATCTTGGGGCCCACGCTGGTGATGACCTGGTTCCTCACGTCTGATCGTCGACGGACGCTAGGGCTCCGCTGGCCAGGGACCGGGACTCTTCTCCTCGGTGGCTTACTCGCCGTACTATTGCACCCGCTCGTCTTTGAGTTCCGTTGGGTTATCGAGCATTTCTTCCCGACGCCGGAATCGATCAAGACGCTCCAGAAAACCCTCGGGGCTGAAGTCCCGAATCCAGTGGTCGCAGTCCTGATCTTTGCACTCTTACCTGCAGTCACGGAGGAGCTTGCGTTCCGAGGTTACATTCTCTCCGGGCTCCGTCCCGGAGATCGGGCGGGGGCGGCGATCTTGCTCTCAGCGATCTTGTTCGGCTTACTTCATGTTCTCCTCAGTATCTCAACACAGTTCTTCAATGCATGTGCGTTAGGCGTGGTGCTCGGGCTTCTCGCTGTCCGTTCTAAGAGTGTCTTACCTGGCATCCTCTTTCACTTCTTCAACAATGCCCTGGCAATCTTGGTTCCATCCGCGCTCGCGGGACTGATCGCATCGGATTCGGTCGGCGCGGTCTCCTGGCTCTATCGCGATCCGGAAGCGTTGCGCTATCATTGGCCTTGGCTGGTTCTTGGGACGCTCAGCTCGATCGTCTTGCTCAGCGCCTATTGCCGACTCGGAGCACAACCTCGATCAATCCCTCTCCCAGGTGCTCCTCCTCGATTCTCGGAGTCAGGGTCCCCGCTCTCTTCGGACCAATCAAGAGCCTTCTGCCCGACTCCTGCCCCTCACTCGAGTCCGATCGCGAACCGTCATGAAGTCGAATCCACTGACCTTGCGGGCCCGTTACATCTTTCCGGTTGAGAGTGATCCAATCGCAGAGGGTTTACTGATGATCCGTGGAGGCCGGATCGTCTCCGTTCAACCCGCGGGGACTTTGACCCCAGATCTTGACCTTGGGAACGTTGCGATTACCCCAGGATTTGTCAACGCCCACACTCATCTCGAACTCTCGGCGATCGAGCCTCCCTCTCCGTCGAAGGCAAATCCTTCTGAAAATGAGATCGAGTGGCTCGGTCGGGTCGTAGAGCAACGTCACTCCGGTTCACTCGAAACACTGCAAGCAAGAATCCAAGAGAATCTCTCCGAAGCGATCCAATCCGGCACGACCATGCTCGCCGATACCACGACTGCCGGGCTCAGTTGGCCCGCGATTACCCAAGCCCCGATCCGCGCCACCGTCTTTGCGGAGTTGATCGGTCTGAAGCGGATGCGAGGTCTGGAGACAATTCAGAGCGCCTGGGATTGGATCGAATCGATCGGGCCTCTGGACCAGAACACGATCAACGCAAAGCCCGGCCTGAGTCCTCATGCTCCGTACAGTACCAGTGAATGGCTCTACCATCGGGCGGCCTCAAGCCGACTTCCCCTCTCGACCCACCTCGCCGAAATGCCCGAGGAATTCGAGCTTCTCGAGACCCGTCAAGGACCACTCCGGGAGTTCTTAGAACAACTCGGCGCTTGGGACGACTCTTGGGAACCTCTGAGTCCCGCACCAGCCGATTACGTCCGGAAGGGCGCGTTGCGTGAAGCCGATTGGATTCTCGCACACGGAACTTATCTCGAACCGAACGACTATTGGCAACTCCGTCCCGAAGCCTCGAACGACGGTCACCGAGTCGCCGTCGCGTACTGCCCGCGAACCCATGCGCGGTTCGGACACCGCCCTCATCCGTTTCATTCAATGCTGGAGCGCGGTGTGATCGTCTGCCTTGGGACCGATAGCCTGGCCTCGAATCCAAGCTTAAGCATTCTGGACGAAATGCGGTTCCTTCGGGCCGAGCATCCGGAAGTCTCCGGTGCCTTGATCCTCACGATGGGAACACTATTCGGCGCCTGGGCTTTGAAGGCTGAAGGAACCACGGGAAGTCTTAAGGCCGGGAAAGCGGCTGATCTCGCTGTTCTGGCACTACCCGAGGCGGACGAAGCAGATCCGTACGATCTCCTTTTTAAGTCCGAGCTTCCCGTTGTTGCTTCCGCATTCGAAGGCCGTTTTCAGACCTTCATCGAGGGTTCGGACCTTGAAGGAGTCGGATCTGCCTAATTTCAGACGACGGAATCTCGTGATGCTCTTTGACAACTAAGAACTATGACTCAGTAGGAGTCGCTGGAGCGAGGGCGGCTTCTTTCTTCTTCTTGAGAGTCCGAGCCTTCGGCCGGCTCTTACCATAAGACTGCCGAAATCGCTTCCCTTTGGCCGATCGTTTGTCACCCTTGCCCATAGCGGATCAGTTCCCTGTTGATTTGATGTCTTGTACTAATTGAGGTCCGTTCGATGTTCGTCGTCGAGGATTCACAAAATTCTACCCGGAATGCGTGTTGCACTCCTAGCCGTTTTCCGGAGCGCTCGCTGATGAAGGGCCGGAATCAACAATCTCCGACGTATCAGGCTCAGGAGCAAAGTATTCCAACTCATCGTTCGGCTGATAGCAATAGTGCCAAGGAGTCCCATCGACCTCAAGACGGAGCAACAGATAGATCCTCGCCACGGCAGTCCAGAAAAAGCTAAAGAGCCAAGCCTCGATGACCAAACTGATCCCTCGGAGCCAGAACACAATCACCGGGGCGTTTTCGGAAGCGCTACTCGGGGGAATCTGGTAGAGCTGGACCAAGAGTTGATCAGGGCCGCCTAGTGCCATGGACCAGGTCGCGAGTCGGACTGTCAAGATTGCAAAGGCACCGATGAGGATCAGACCGAGTCCCCCGGAGATCACCGTGAGGACCACCGTGCCCGCGTAGTGCAACGGTCGACGAGTGACATAGCTGAAGGAGCGACTGATCGCATCGAAACTATCTTCACCTTCGGCGGAAACAGTCAGCACCATCAGGGGCCAACTCGCAACGAGGACCACCAAGATCAACGAACCCGGAATCGCACAGAGGAGTGCGATCGGAAAGAGGAGGCCACTGATCGTTGTAACGACTGAGTTGGAACCACTCGGGTCGGTCCAGGCGATCAAGCCGATCAAGGCTCCAGGAATCGCGAGGAGGCCGATCACAAGCAGAGGTCCCAGTGGCGGCGCAATGAGGGCAATGAACCGTCCGACGATGAATCGAATGATCGTCAGCAAACCGGTCCCTTCGGTTGTTCCGGTTGCCTTCAAGATGGCGATCCGCCCCAGAACGCCACCGATAGGTCCCCAGATCAGCAAGGCCCAGAGAGTCGCCAGCAGAGCCCGGACGAAAGCCGAGTTGCCCTGCCCGACCTCGGCTACCGTCTCCAGCGGACCAAGTACCATCGAGAGCGGTTGGAAAACACGTAACGAGATCTGAATCGGAAAGCCTCCGATCCCGAAAGACGAGCTTCCGAGATCATTCTCCAGGAATCCGAGCTGAAGCGACTCAACCCGAGTACTCCCCGGCTCAACTCCAAAAGCAGCATCAAGTGCTGACCAGCCCAAGTGTGTAAGGAGTAAGCCGAGTCCTGCCAACAAAATGGCCCGGAGGTCAGCGGCTCCCCAGACAGCACTCGGAATCCGAATCCATGGTTGTGCTGTTCGAGTGATATAAGCCGACGGTAATCCTGAGGGAGAATTCGAGAGCGGATCGGTCACGAATCAATCCTTCACTCCAGGTACTGTACAGGACAGAATGATCGCTTCGCCGTCGAGGACTCTGATCGGACAAGCACCCGCAGAAGCAGGCAAGAGCATTGTCTGGTTTGGCGAGAGGGGATAGCGGTTCGAGTCGAACTCGATCTCCGAGAGCCCTTCTAAGGCCACCAGCGCCGTAAACCGGGACCCATCGTCGACGCCAACAAGACTCTCCCCAGTCAACCGGAGCCGATCAAGCTCGAAGAACTCACAGTGGACGAGCGATTCCAGGATCCCCCCTTCAATTACTTCCCTCTGAGGGGTGATCGGATTGACAGGTCCTCGTTCAAAATCGATTGCTTCAAGTGCTTCAGTGACATGGAGTTTCCGAGGTTTTCCCTCAGCATCAACACGATCCCAGTCGAAGACGCGGAAGGTGGCATCAGACATCTGCTGGACCTCCACCAGCAGAACTCCGGCACCGATCGCGTGCACGGTTCCAGCAGGGATATGAATACAGTCGCCGGGGCGTGGTTCAAAGCGATGAAGGAGTTCCTCGATACGACCTGTTCTAACGGCTTCCACAAAATCAGTCCGGCTTACACCTGACTTTAATCCGGCGTAGAGAAGGCTACCCGGTTCGGCGTCGAGTACTACCCAAGACTCATTCTTCCCGTTGTCATTAGCGAGCTGATGACCGATCTCGTCGTCTGGGTGGACTTGAACTGAGAGGACTCGAGCCGCATCGATGAATTTGATTAATATCGGGAACTGCTGATGATGCTGCAGGGTACTTCCAAGTAATTCGCCGCCACGACTGTGAACGAGTTCTTGCAGCGAAGTTCCGTGAAGAGGACCCTCAGCAACTTCGCTCTGCCCATTTCGATGGTCCGAGAGTTCCCAGCTTTCAGCGTAGTCAGCCTCCGGACCAATCGGCTTGTTGAGCACGCTCCCAAGACGACGACCACCCCAAATCAATCGTTTGAGGATCGGCTCGAACCGTAACGGAGCAAGCGAGGGCGCCACGTCAATGCTCGTTGGAGGGTCGTCCATTCCGCGGAAGAGCTTTATTCTAGGAACCGTACCGCTCAGTTGTCTGCGTGCTAAGCTCATGCGCCTCCCCTTTTGAATAGTCCCCGTCATACGGCCAACTCGGGAACTTGTCCAGGCAACCTTGGAGTTCTCTGAAAAACCAACTCGTCGAGGGCCCAATCTGCAGGCTTCTGGACGATCTCGGAGTTCGGAAGAGCATCCATCGTGCCAACTGATTCAGGCACGTAAACGTTGGAGCGTCCGAGCACCAGGGAAGCATAGGGGACAATTCTGAGTCATGGCTCAAATGACTAGGAAAGGGGAAAACTGCGTTGATTGTCTGAGGTGAGGCTGGGAGTGTTGAATCTTCTGTCGAGTCTGAGATTCCACCATTTCAATTCTCATAATGCGAGTCGTTTATCGCATTTCGAAAGCCGACGTCAACAGGTACAATGAGTACCTAGTCGGTGGTGGTGGACAATGAAACTACTGCTTGAATCCTAGGTCTGGGTGTGGCCTTGGGGGTTAGAACCAATTGAACTACCACAAAGTAATTACCTTCAGTATCACGTTTATCGTAATGTTTCGACTAGCCCCCAGCCCAGTCTACCAAGAGGAACTCCCGTTCGGACGGCTGGTCGTGGCCTCTCGATCTTCCACCGTCTACCACGCTCCAAGCTGCAATTCAGCCCGGAGGTTCAAGGCTTCAAGTCGCGTGGTCTTCAAGAATCCCGGGCTCGCTGAGGCCCGTGGCTATCGAGCCTGCTCAATTTGCAAGCCAAACAAAGCGATTTCAGGCGTTACTGAGCTTTCAGATAAGGAGCCGGTTCAGCCTGGGACCGAGAGCCGATTTGGCCTCGATGTGGCTAGCCTCATGGTGGCGCGTTGCCTCCAATGTCACCATCCGGAGAATCCTCAGGGCGGCCTCGATCTTTCATCCTACGAACGGTTGATGGCTGGTTCGGAGTCCGGAGCGATCATCACGCTCGACGACCCGGCAGCGAGCCCCCTCTTAGCCTACCTCCGCCGCTCGGCTTCCGATCATGCAAACAGAGTCGAGCATCAATTGGACCCAGAGACGATCAGCCGGATCGAGCGCTGGATCACCCAGGGCGCTCCGAATGATCCATCGAGTTCGTTCGACCAGCCGTTAGTCGGCCTCGTGGAATCGTCTGGCACACTTCAGAATGCGACGCTTGCAAATCGGGATCGGTCCGACCGACTCTCGAGGATTGCCTTGGTTGCCTTGCAACGTTGGCGAGCGATCGACCCCGAAGCGGACCCGCCGTTGTTGGTCGACGATCACTTCATTCTTTTCGGCGAGATCTCCGAACGAGACGGCAGAGAACTCCTGGATGGACTTATCGAGGCTCGTAAGACACTCAGCAAACTCCTCGGCCGCGGCACAGATCTGGCAGACAAGTTTTCTTTAGAAACAAGCGTTTATCTATTCCAAGACGTCCCAACATTTCATCGATTTAATCAATCGATGGACACTTTTCTATCGACGGACGACACCGATCCCCATCTTGAGCTTTCTCGGTTTGTGCCATATGTTTCAGCAATCGATCCGATCTCGTCTGCAAGCAACGAGTTGAACCGTCAGAGCCGTGAGATATTGCTTGAGCGACTGAAGACAACTCTGGTGGCAACCTGGATCAACGCCGCGCTAATCCGATCGTTTCCAGAGGCACCACGATGGCTCAGCCAAGGGCTCGGCGCCTTGATGGCCGCTCGTTACGATCCTTACGGGACTTGGACTGACACGCTCCGTGCCGAGTCCTTGCAAGCCTATCGTGCTGGCTGGCTTACTCGTTCGTCTGAAGCGATCGACGGGCTCCTCGGCGACCAAGAGACCAGGGCAATCGGATTCAGTATGCTCGAGTGGCTGTCGAACACCTCGCCTCGTGGATTTGGTCCCTTCATCCGAGGGATGCTTGAGGGTGCTGAGCACTTCGACGCCGGAACCCTCTACCTTTTCAGCGCAAACCGACTTGAATTCCAGCAATCCTGGGGAATCTGGGTCGCCCAGAACTACGGAAGGAATCGTTGATGTCAACCGATGGCACCGACCCTCGATTTTCCAGCGATCCCGCTGCTTATTTTATTGCTGAGGGGGGTGGGCAATCCCTTGATGCAGTGTTTCCCGGTGTCGACCTTCGACTGATCACGGGGCAACAGTTGATGTTCTCGATGGTCAATATCGCCCCTCACTCAGAAGTCCCCGAGCATTCACATCCTCACGAACAGATGGGCATTCTTCTCTCTGGTCAATTCGAAATAACGATCGATGGGCATACGAAGACAGTGCAACCAGGCGACATCTGGAGAATCCCTGGAGGCGTCCCCCATCGCGTGGTCAACCTCGACCAAACTTCAGTCGCGCTGGATGTCTTTCACCCGATCCGCGAAGACTACCTGGAACAGGCTTCTCAGCCGACAGAATAGAAACGCTCCTCTTACAGTGGGTGTCTAGCAAAGCAACAGCTTCACTTTGTGCGACTGCTGGGTGGCGGCAAACTGATACACGATCTCTTGATCGATTGATCCGTTATCATCAAGATCGATGCGTTCTCGCTCCAAGCGATCATTGCTGTCAAAAACGGCATCGACCACCTTGTCCCAAGAACCGTCATTGCCAAGATCAGTCGAGCGAGACAGGCGGTTGCCGACGAGGTCGTAGAGGAAGGCGTCAGTCTGATCGAGGTTGTTGTCGAAATGGTCGATGGCCTCGTCGATTAGGCGGCCAAGCTCATCATACTGCCAGGTGATGTTGGTGGTCTTTTTGACCCCGCTGATCCAGAGGTCTTCCACTACACTGGTCCGTTTGCCGTCGGGGCGGACGGTGTAGTCGAACTGAGCGAGCTTGTCGTTATCGGCGAGGGTCTGTGGTGTGGAGTCCGGCTTGTAATGGGTGAGGAGATCGAGCCGGTTCAAGGCATCATAGGTGTACTGGGCGATCGCCCCGTTGGGTTGGTGGAGTTCGTCGAGGTTACCGACGAGGTCGTAGGTATAGCGGGTGACCTCAGAAGCCGGCGCGAGAACCACGTCATGGCGCTCGACGACTTCAACGGTCTCCAGCCGCCCCAGGGGATCATGGGTGTAGTGAACATGCGTGTTAGTTGTGAACAGCCGGATCTTACGCTCTGTGGCAGGGTCGTAGCCATCGTTGATGCCCTTTCAAGGGTCGATAGCTCAGTATATCGCGTCTTGTGGACAGTTCATGAGTCTCCGATCGTGCCATTTTCATTCATCCAGTATTCTTTCCCATGGTCGATGACATACCTGTTCGCATCCTGGAACTCTCTCGTGAGCCGCAAGACGACTTCATATTCGTCTAAAGCCGCTTCGTAGTCCTCTTCATTATTGGAGGCTTTTGAAGGGGGACCTTGATCAAGTGCCCATTGAAAATATGGTGGTAGTAAGTGGATGTAGAATTCGAATTCAGGGATTGAAAATGGCACGATGTAAATCGTCTGTGAAACTACTTCTAGCTCATACAATATTTGTGAAGTAAACATGCTTCGTTTAATCTCGAACTCTGCGAGCGATTGTCTGCCTTTACCTGAGACAATTCCCCGTTGTAGGTCTTCAACTCCCGGCGCCTGGCGGCTTTCGTAATTCACGAGTTCTCCAAAGGCATCAAAATACATCATTTGAATCATGCGACCTCGTGGTACAATCAGAACCTGAATGCCATTATTGATCACACCACAGTGGAAGGGATCTCCTTCATCTTGGATTGCACATCGTTTTTGCCGCTGTTCCTGGGACATCATCAAGGCCTCCACCATTCAGGTTTGACGCGAGATTTGATTGGAGACTCGCATTAAGCAAGCAAACGCTTGTCTGCATAAGAAAATATTTATAATACACATTCATAAGGTAGCCTATAGCATGCTGCCTTTCCGCTTCACTGAATAGTGAGGTGGACCCCATCGTTCGGACCAGTATAACGCGAATACTCGTTAATCGGTCAGGACACCAACTCCTTGTGAGTTTGGGGATTAGGATCATGGCATGCACGCACTGAAGAGCGCGAAAAGTCATTCACTCTGGTGATCTTCATGATCAAAACAACAACAACTCCTTCTCGTTCTCTTTGGTTACGTGTGATAAACTGACCTCGGGGTGCTATACCCAAGCGATTGGTGAACTCGCTCCTGGTTGTAGAACCCAATGTAATGTGATAAACCCTCCTCCAATTCTTGCACGGTTGAACACCGTCGAAAATAGATATATTCATATATCAAAAAAACTTTCCGAACCCGTTCCACGAACACGTTGTCCAACGCTCGACCACGACCGTCCATGCTCACCAACATGCCCGATGACTCCAGTCGTTCGCTGTAGCGGCGGGTGGCGAACTGCACACCTTGATCGGTGTTGAAGATTTCGGAGGTTGCTGGACTCGATCGGGGCGGTACTGGGCTATGCCGGGACGATGACCTGGACGGTCAAGCATCCCGAGGTTGTGCTGATCGGGGAGGCGTACAGCACGGGAGTCAAGCTGAGTCAGAAGGAGATGAAGGAGTTGGAGTCGAAGGTCGTTCGCCTGCCCACGCTGGAGAAGTGGTTCGTCTCCATCTCAGGGAGATCGGGCTTGGGAAGGCAGAATTAACTTCGTTCAAGCCCCTTACCACCCCTTCTTTCGTTCCTATCCAAGGCCCCTGTTGCAATTTTGCAGCACGTATAACTCTTCCTCGTCTCACCCTCAGATCGATTCTCGCAGACGAACTGATGGGTAGTATCCTATGTCTCCGCTCGTCATCCATTGGTCTTGTCGAACAACCTGGGTCATCATGTTCGACAGAAAGGTCTGCAAGCAGCATTAATTGGCACTCGTGCCGGTTCTTGGAGCGCACGTTTGTCACTTCAGAAAAAGAGTGCCGCTGAGAAGAAATGTACATCATGTCGTGTAGACAGCACAGCGGCTTAGGAAGCACGCTATCGATCTTTGTTGTTTGCTGTCAGCACTCAACATCGTCGTAGCCTTGGAATTAGTCTTAAGTAAGAAGCATATGCTTCATTCAAGAGCTACCGACGAAACGCGACAGGGTGGGTATTCGAGCTTGAATCCTGTGGAACGCCCCAGAGCGATGAGTACCAACCCCTGATCCCGCTGATCACAAGACTTCTTAGATCGATCCTCATTGATCCGTTAGTTCGATGATTCATCCACTTGGAATTCTCAACTCAGTCGACGCTTATAGTGAGATTTTCGATGAAGGGTATCAAGACGATCAGGTTAGATGGGTCTCATCGGCGTGCAACACGTAGAAAGCCAGCCTACAAGCCGAGTTTCTACTTCCAGGGTCACTCTGATTCCGTCCTCGAATCGCGCTGTCTCTTGACCGTTGGTTTGCCAGGAGCGGAGATCTTGGACCTCGGTGAACCAGAGGCTGCTGACATCTACCAGATTGAGATTGGACGCGACGCCAGCAACGTCCCGACAATCTCCGTAGTTCTCTCTGGACCCGGAGGTGAGAGTACCTCGCTTGAATATTCGGGGACGGACCTTGCGATCGAAATCGTTGGACTCGAATACCAAGATAACGTGATTATCGTCGGGTCAACTGATGCAGAAAAGTTTGATCTGCGACCTGAGACTGACGGCATGAGTGGTGTCTGGTCGGGTCCAGATTACGAAGTCTCGTATCGTGGTCCGGCTTCGGTTGAGATCGATGGAGGCGGCGGTGAGGACTCGGCCAACCTTTACGACACTGATGGTGATGACCAAGTCACAGGCGATCCTGGCTTCGTCACGTTCGTGACACCGAAGGGTCAGACAACACTCGTTAATGTCGAGCGGATCCACGCCATCTCAAACGGCCTCGGGAGCGATCATGCAACGCTCGGAGGGACTGACGGGAACGATTACTTCAAGTCAGACTGGGGCTCGGATCGAATCTATGGCGACACTTACTATCATAAAGTCACAGGCTTCGATCAAGTCACTGCAATTGCAGGGGAAGGTGCCGACCGAGCCTATCTGACCGGTGGAGAAGGCGTCGACCTTGTGGAAGCCGGACCTGAATTCGCTCGGATCGGACGTACCGATGGACGCACGAGCAGTATTGAGGGATTTGACCGCGTCTATCTCTACGGACACGACGGAGATTCAGACCATCTGGTCCTTCTCGACTCGAACGGAAACGACACCCTCAATGCAGAGCCAGGCGAGGTGAAGTTCCAGGGGACCGGATTCTACATCAAGGCAACGCGGTTCGATCACGTCACCGCAACCTCCAGCCTCGGTGAAGATCGTGCTTACGTTGCTGACTCGAGCGGCGATGAGACGCTTATCGCAGAACCCACTCGGGTAATGATGACTGGAACTGGCTTCTCAATGACGGCAAACGAGTTTCCTCGCGTCTACGCTTCGGCTACTCATGGATCAGACGAAGCCTACTTCTTCGACAGCGCCAACGACGACACCTTTATCGGTGATCTCGAGGGTAGTCGGATGTACGGCAACGGATTTTACAACCATGCCGTTGGGTTCGACCTCTACGATGCAACCTTCTCCACTCGGATCAACGAAGATATGGCGGAGCTGTTCGCGATGCCCGGTGGAGATTACTGGGAATTCGCCCCAGGTGAAGTTGACCACATCGGCAGCCATGCGACGTTTGCCGTCCGTGATCTCGACCGTGTCAAGGCATACATTGACCCGGCTGATGTCACGGTCGCACTCCACTCGCTCCTGAATGTCTCGTTGGGCTCTGAAGAAGTCGATGACGGCGTGGTGGTGATGTCGACAACAAGTGAGAACGGTACCTACAGCGTGGTTGTTGGTCGCAGAATAACAGACATTAAAGCGATCGCTCGGGCTTATGCCTTACATGGTGTTGCCGACTCCGGCGCTGTTTCTGTCAACGCGGATTGGGAAGAAGGACTGCGGGGTGATTACTACATTGAGCAACAGCGGAACGGAGCGGATCTCATCGATTACGCCTACGCAAGCCAGGATCTCGAACTGCTGAAGCGTGGTATTGGGGTCATCCAGTGGGGACTCGACCAACAGGCAGCTAACGGCTCCTTCCCTGGCACCGGTGATCCCGTTCACAGTACCTCGATGTTTCAAGAGGCAGTAGGTCGGGCGATCGCAACGCTCGACAAAGTACCTTCCTCGGTCTTTGATTACAGTTTTCGGGATGGTTGGATCGATGGACTCCACCGCATGTCTACCTGGCTGGTGAGTGTTGATCAAGACACCAGCGAGATCGACCTCGAGCCCTTCACCCATCGATACTTCCTCCGCGCCGCAGGCTTGCTCCAAGCATCGGAATTGACGGGGGATACAACACTCGACACGGAAGCAGCGACCTATCTTGCCGCAGGACTCGCGCTTCAAGAAGAGGACGGTGTCATGCCAGAGCGTGGTGGTTTCGATCTGAATTACCAGTCGCTTGGTGTTCTTTACCTCACTCGTTACGCACGACTTGAGAACGACCCGATCACCTTGTCGGCGATCATCGACGCAGTGAATGCATCGGAACCACTCTTTTCGAGCCGGATTGACGGCCAAGGGAGAGTTGACCTCTCCGACAGTACCCGCGCAGGGGAACTTGGTCGTTCAGGCGAAGTAAAACAGTTCAGTATCACCGAAGCCGTCCGGGGCTATATGGATGCCTTTGATCTCACAGGGAACCGCAAATTCCGGAAGTTGGCAATGCGGCTGATTGGCTTCGCAGAGTCTAACGAGAATCTCGTGACCATCACATTCGTCGGCAACTACGCATCTGGAACCTCTTAGCCTAAGACCTTCACCCAGCTTTTAGGTTCGAGATCCGGATCTCAGTGGTAATCAGCCTTTTTCGACTTCTCCCCGCGGCCTGCCGTCCAGAAGCACCAGCGGGGAGAAGAGCAACCCCTTCAAGATGCTCGTGGGCTGGTTGTGCCTCTGTAACTTAGTACCTAGTCGAATTGACTCTTGTGTTCGTTACGACGATCCCAGGGTGCTAGAGAGAAAATGGCCGCAATCGCACCGATTAAATCCATGCATAATCAATCGAACTGAACCAATGAGACGAGGACCACGAGAATCGGATCTTCGATTGAACTACTCCGAACCTCTGTCAAAAACGGCACTGTTTCGTCACAGTAGTCCCTTGATGTGACAATTTGGTGTACCATCAACTCGCGTGCTGGCAATACAAGTCACGTACACGATCTCAGCGCGCAGGGTCGGGATCATCCGGGACGAGGTCTCCGGATGTACATGTGAGTCAGAACACGACGAAAGGACAGAACCAATGACGCGACCTGTGGTTGGGTTGACTCTAAGCGCTCTTATTCTCACGAGTGTCTTCTTCACTCAAGGGCGAGGTAAACCCGAACGGCCAGAGATTGACCTCGGTAGCGAGAACCGTGAGGAGGCTCGAACCCCTCAAGCTCCATCCGAGGCCGGACATCCTTCGTTCCTAAGTCCCCACGCGTCGCCGATTGCAGTCAGTAGTGGTCTGGTTTATGTGACGAATACTCCTGCGGACACGGTCGACGTGATCGACGCTGAAAGTCGCTCCATCGTAAAGCGGATCAATGTCGGTATCGACCCCGTTGGGATCGCGGTCCGTCCCGATGGCAACGAAGTCTGGGTCGCGAACCATATCTCAGATTCGGTCAGTGTGATCGATACCAATCGATCGAATCCGACTTTTCTTGAAGTGATTGCCACCGTTCAGGAGTTCGATCCTGAGACCAAGGCAACCCGTTTTGACGAGCCCGTGGGGATCACCTTCGCTGGCAACGAGAAGGCCTACGTCGCACTCTCGTCCGAAAATAGAATCGCAGTCGTTGATGTGACGAACCGGGCAGTGACTAAGACCCTCAAGATCCGAGCCCAGGACCCCCGCGCCATTGCTGTCCGAGGGGATCGCTTGTACGTCGTCCCGTTTGAGTCGAACAACCAGACTCAACTTTCAGGCGGTCGAAAGCCGTTCGATGGAGACTTAGTGACCTTTGACGCCTGGGAGCATGCCATCAGGAACAACAACGTTCTTTCTGTTGGCGCCGTCATGGACATTGTGAAACACCCCGATGTCCCTGACCGCGATCTCTTTGTCTTCGACACCAAGACAGATGAACTTGTTGAGGTTGTCGATACGCTTGGAACTCTGTTGTATGGACTGACGGTTGATTCGACTGGTCGTGTCTTCATCGCTCAGACCGACGCGCGGAACGACTCTAACGGCCGCGCTGGTACCAAAAAACATGGCCTCGCCGAGATGGAGAATCGAGCATTCTTGAATCAGATCACGAGCGTCGCGTTCAATGGCGATTCTGCCGAAGCACCTTGGTTTATCGATCTTGAACCACTACCGCCCGCCCATCCCGAGCAAGGGAGGGCACTCGCCACACCGTTCGGGATCCAGGTCTCGGACGACGACAGCACTCTTGTCGTCACTGCAGCCGGATCGGACAAAGTCTTCACGGTTAACACCGAAACTGGTGATGTTCTTGGTCGCGTCGATGTCGATTCCGTACCCAGAGGGATTGCCCTTGAGTCCTCAGATAGCGGCAAGCCATCGCGTGCATGGGTCCTTAACGCAGTCGCCAATACGGTCTCATTGATCGACCTCTCTGACCTCGGTAACCCGCAGGTAGATGACACGGTCGTCCTCTCTGATCCAACGCACCCAGTGGTCAAGAGAGGTCGGGTCGCCTTCGAAACCGCATCGGCCTCCACCACGGGTACCTTCTCCTGCGCGAGCTGCCATCCCGACGGCCACACAGACCAGTTGATCTGGGTCTTGAAGACACCGATCGTCACGGGGGGCGACCAAATCATGCCTCGTTCGACAATGCCACTCCGAGGACTCCGCGACACTGCTCCGTACCACTGGGACGGCATCCCAGGTGACCCGTACGGTGGAAACAACAGTGCGAATGTCTATGGGAACGATCCGCCCAACAGCAGTCTGGACGATCCCGCAAGCAGCACTTTAGGGATCGTCGACGGTGGACTGGCGTCAACGATGATCCTCGTGGGTGATCCGACGGTTAACGACGAAGGTAAGGCTGGGGCCTTGTCCGCTGCAGAGCGCGCTGACTTGTCCCACTTTCTGCTCTCGATACCGTACCCTCCTGCTCAACGGCGTGCTTACTCCAATGTCCTCTCGGATCGAGCTGAAGACGGTTTCCGACTCTTCCATATCGACGGAGACTTGCAGCCTCGACGGAACGTCTGTGGTGACTGCCACCGGATGCCCTTCTTGGTGAGCACCAATACTCCAGGAACTGGTATGGATGCTCCAACTTGGCGCGGTGCATACGATCGCTGGCTGATTCTGCCCCAAGGACGTCTCAACATCATCGATTTCGACTTCTACCGTAACGTCGCCGAACAAGGGACTCCTGAACGGAATGTCTGGCAGTTCTCCTGGGCTGGTCGAGAACGTTTCGACCCTGTTTGGGATATGGTCCTTGAGGGAAGCACTGGGTTCTCTGGCTCCTTTGCCCGACAAGTCACCCTGAATCGTGAATCGGCCGCAACAGACACAGAACAAGGTCGACTCGTGATCGATCTCCTCAGTGCACTCGAAGAGTCTGCCCGCGAAGGTGGGATTATTCTGCAAGCTGAGGGTGTCTTTATCGCTGATGAGGAGGCTACTCCCGTCGAACTTCAATACGACGCCGGATACCAAGGTGGCTCCTACGTTTCACGAGATGGCACTCAGGATTCCTACAATCGCGATCGCTTAGTCGGTCTTGCTTCCGAGGGTCGCTTCATCGGTACCTTCACCGGCCGGCTCGGGGCTAATGTTGATCTCGACCATCCTCAACCCGCCCTCTGGACACTCGGCTCGATCCACGAGCAACGAGGGCGTCAGAAGTTCCCGAACTTGTACGGTGACAACACCACGATGACGGTCAGCGGTCGTCACATTCAAGAAGGTGCCAACCTCCTTGTCGACGGCCGTCGTGTGGAGGGCACGCTGAGCACCGAGGGAGAGACAGTTACGATCGGTCTCGCAGCCCTACCGACCATCGGAATCCACTTCCTTCAGGTTCAGAATCCCAACGGCCTCTTCAGTAACGACTTCATTTTCCATGTCACGGAGGATGAGCCAGAACCCCAGACTCGGACGCTTGGGAGTATCCTCCGACGATCGAACTGGGATCGGCTCCTCGGCACTTGGGTCGATGCCGATACAAAGGGCTCTTTCCTCAAAACCACCTATGCCTGGAAGATCAAAGGCAAGGTGCTTGAGTCAATCAGCACCGATCCTCAGAAGCGTTCGGTCGCCTTGATGGGATTCGACGGTCGGACGGGCAACATCTTCCACATGGGCGCAGACGGTGAAGGAACATCCTTCCTCGGAAGCTGGAAGTTTGAGAAGAACGAAGATGCCCTCCTTGAAGTCGGATTCTCACGGGCAGATGGCGAAGAAGGTTCGGTCAACGTCCGCTATCGCTTCGAGGATGATGACACGCTGATCCTCACTCTCGAACTCGAAGAGCCGATCACGATCCGGCTGATTCGAGTCGAGACGACAGAAGATTCGACCAACTAAGGCAACGCCCACTCGTTTCCTTCAGACCCGATGAACTTGACCCATGCCCAGTCAGTCGACCCTCCTTGGTCCTGCTGTAGTGGCTCCGGCGAAGCTGAACATGTGCTTTCATTACGGTGGATCACCAGTGCCATGAAGGATCCAACAGTTTAGGCTCTTCCACAGGATCAATCTGTGGGTGCTTACGCGGCAGACGGGCCCGACGTGAGAGGAAGAATCGCATCCTGGAACCAACCCCCCGACCATGATCGAGTTTCCACGCTTCATCGAACCGGGGGGCCCCAGGATGCGTATCCAGACGATCCTCAATCGGGTACAGAAATCAAGTCGTTCGTCTATGACCGGGCCCGCCTGGAGGACCACGACGACGGGCCGGCCCTGCTAGTCCAGGTGCTCCCGAGGAAGAACAGCCGACCGATCTGCTCCGGCTGCGGATGCCCCGGCCCGGCGTATGACCGCCTCGACGAGCGGCGTTTCGAGTTCGTGCCGCTCTGGGGCCTCGTAGTCTATCTGGCCTACCGGATGCGCTGCGTGGACTGCACGCGGTGCGGCGTCACCGTCGAAAGGGACCCCTATATGATTGATGTTGTCTCAGCTTGGTAGTCACACCCTTGTCCGACAGGAACGCGTGTGGAGAGTAAACCGCTCAAAAAAGGAGAATCCAACTCGCTGCGATCCCTCTCCACGAGCTACGCTATTTTCTGTATCGAATCAGACGATTGGTGTCGCGCAACTAAATTATTGTACAGAATAAACGGAGTAGTCAGATCGATTGATGCACGACCTATTGCCAGATCCAATCCACGTCCGCTAAGACGCTGGCCTTCTTGGAATCAGACGAATCCAACGGCCTCATTTCTCGCACACGCCAAATTATTCCGATAGCCGCCATTTTCGGGCTAGTTTCAGAGGAAGATCAAAGGTTAGTTTAGTGTGTAGAATCCTTGGGATTGGCTTCTTGCGATGCGGTCTTCCCGAGGTTCCTCTTCGGTCTCGGTCACTACAATATGCTATCGATCCTCCCCGAGTGCCTCACTCAAGCTCCGTATGTTTCGTCGTCAGTGCACCTTTGATTGCAAAGCATCCCATTCGATTTCGAGAGAGCACCTATGCCGACCCAACGCGTCTCCCCGCTGAAGCGAGATCACGGCCCTAGTCAGACGGACCGTCGCTGTCGTCCGAGGCTCCTAGAGCTTGAGGAACGTACCTTGCTATCGGCCACTGGTCTAACAGAGATCGGAACAGTTGCAATCGAACCAACAGGCATTGTGCCTGAGTTCTGGATCGATCCCGATCTCCAGCGGCTCGCCACGCGGGATTCCTTGCGTCAGACTGACCAGCCTGGGGGCTCATTGTGGGGAACCGAGGCTGTCGAGGAACGTTGGGTCTTCGATGCAGCGGGGCGGGTCGGTGTTCAGATGACAACCAGGGATCCGGATAGCCTGATTCCAAGGCTCACAGAGCTTGGAATGCAAATCTGGGGTGCCTCGTCAAAATATGGCTTGATCGAGGGTTTGTTGCCACTCCATGCGGTCAGTGCTCTAGAGAACTTGAGCGATCAGGGTCTACAGGGCGTATCTTTCCTCCCCCGATCGATAACCAATGTCGGGTCGGTCACCAGTGAGGCTGACCTGGTCCACGAGACCGAGCGGCTCCGGAATCTTTTGCCTAGTGGTTTCGACGGCACTGGCGTGACCATCGGAGTGTTGAGCGACAGTTTCGGCGACATTCCCGGTGGCGTTGCGGCGGGTGTTGCCTCCGGCGACTTGCCGAATAACGTCACCGTGCTGGAAGACCTCGCCGACATCGGCCTTGGTGGAACCGGGATCGATGAAGGGCGGGCGATGATCGAGTTGATCCACGACCTTGCTCCCGGTGCAACCATCGCCTTCGCCACCGCCTTCGGTGGCCAGCAGAATTTTGCCGACAACATCCGCGCACTGGCTAACTTCGGCGCCGACATTATCGTCGACGACGTCTTCAACTTCGCCGAGCCAGTCTTCCAGGACGGCATCATTGCTCAGGCGGTTGACGACGTCGTTACGAATCAGGGCGTAACCTACTTTTCCTCGGCGGGCAACATCAGCAACCAGGGATATGAGTCGGACTTCCGGCCTGCCGCCGACACTCTCTTTGCCGGGACGTTCCACGACTTCGACCCTGGTCCAGGAGTCGATACTCGACAACTGATCACTCTCCAGCCCGGCCAGACCTTTGAAATCGGGCTCCAGTGGGACGATCCGTTCTTCACTTCCACAGGTGTCGATTCTGATGTCGATATCTTCCTAATCAATCCACCGGGAACGACCAACATCATCACGGGGTCAACGTTCAACAACCCCGCACTCCAGGCTCCGTTCGAGTTGGTGCCGTCCGTTAGCAACACGGGGACAGTAGCCGTCCAGCTCGAGGTGATCATCGAGGTTGACTCGGGCCCGAATCCGGCTCAGATCAAGTACCTAAACTTCGGCGCGAACAGGACCGGTCCGGCTACCTTTGAGGAGTTCGCCACGGACGGACCGACGATAGTGGGGCACTCCGCAGCGGCAGGCGCAATCTCCGTAGGGGCGGTTGATTACTTCGCCCAGGATGTGCCGGCTAGTTTTACGTCGACCGGACCAACGCCAATCATCTTCAATGCGGACGGCACGAGGAAACCGACCACCGAAGTCCGGGCGACACCAACATTCTCTGCTGTCCAGGGAACGAACACAACGTTCTTTGGCAGTGATGCCGAGGGAGACGGTTTCCCGAACTTCTTTGGGACCTCCGCATCAGCGCCTCACGCCGCAGCAATCGCCGCGCTGTTGATCCAAGCCGACCCGACGCTCACGCCCCAACAGGTGGAGGCTGCGTTGGTCTCAACCGCCGAGGACATCGGAGCGCCAGGGTTTGACAACCTTACCGGCGCTGGGTTGATCAACGCCTTTGACGCCATCTTCAGCACAGCTCAGGCAGCGAGCCTCGACGTGACGGAGGGGTTCGAAAATGGAAGCCTAGGACTCCAATGGGAGACCGAGACCTCAGGCGCTGGACGAATCCGGGTTACCGACGTTGGAGGGCCCAACACTGGACTCTCCCATCTGGTTCTAGACACCTTTGTGGGTGTAACCGCTCCCGCCCTCAATGAGGCGACCCTGTTGGTAGACGCTGGTGCAGCCGTCGGCGACGTTATCTTGGAGTTTGCTCAGCGGGAATTTGGCGATGAAGACGACTCGCTGCCCGCGTCCTTCACTGGCTCGGCTACCGGAGACGGGGTTTCATTCAGTGTCGACGGTACCAACTTCTTCCGGCTTGTTGACCTCGTCGGAACGGCGTCCCTCAATCTCTATCAGACATTCACATTCAACCTCAGTCAGATCGCCACAAGTCTCGGCTTGACCCTGTCGTCGGCGACACGGATCCGGTTCCAGCAATTCGATAACTTTCCAGCGGATGGATTCCCAGGTCCCAGTGACGGATTTGCGTTCGACGACATCCGGGTTACCGACAACGCATCCTCTCCCATCGATGCCACACTTGAAGTGGAATCCGTTTTAGAACTAGGGAGTGGTGCCGACGTTACATTTTCGATCGAGAACATCGTTAATCAAGACCCGGACGCTCAGCACCGCTACAGCTTTGCACTCACAGAGGCTGGTCTCGCAACGACATTCCTGGGGACCAACACGAGTGCATCAAACCAAACCACACAGAATTTCGGGTCGAACACGACCACAACCTTCTTTGCACGAGTCATCGACGATACAGACGACTCTACGACTTTCTCGATCAATGTCATTCTCGGAAACAATAGCGCCCAAACAATCAATGGTACTGCTGACCCTGATCTCATCATTGGTCTTCAAGGGAACGATACACTGAATGGCCTTGGTGGTCGGGACATCCTCGTTGGTGGCCTCGGAAGTGATCAGAGCAATGGCGGTGCTGATAGCGACATCTTCTTTGTCAGAGATAACGTTGACGTCAACGATACTCTCGACGGTGGTAGTGAAACGGACAGACTTAGATTTGTCGGCAGCAACCCAGTACTTCTCAGTGATTTTGATTCTACGACCAACAGTATTGAAGAACTCGATGCCAACGGGCTGGGGTTATTCGGTCGTGATTCGAACAACGATGCTGACACGCTGATCTTCGCTAACATGAATGTCATCGAAGCACCTCCGATCGTAAATCTCCGAAGGGGCAATGACCGCTTCGATTTCTCGGGGATAACTCCCGGGCTCACAGTAATCGGGGGGTTCGGTGCTGATACACTCACAGGCGGTGACGGCAATGACACCTTCCGCATCGCCGCCAATGAAGCACCTAACGACGATTTCTCGGGCGGCGGTGGTACCGACACCCTTGAGCTCGAATCCGGTGGAGCTGTGACGCTCAACATCTTCGATGGCCCCTCTAGCAGTATTGAACAATTTGATGGCAATGGAGCCGTCCTATTCGGACTTAATAGTGGTAGCGCGGCCGACGATTTCGACTTCACCAACATGACGATTCTCGATCCACCAGCACGGATCGTTC
>CAZEAN010000043.1:0-46649 GCA_964510225.1 uncultured Isosphaeraceae bacterium | reverse complement strand
CCCAATGGCTGCAGCAGGTTATCTCCGTGCAGGGCAGATGCAACTCCGCCGCAATCGCGCCCAGGCGGCCGAAGCCCGCTTCTTAGACGCCTTGGAATTGGATCCGAGCCTGGATCAAGCGCGCCGGGAGCTTATCTTCATCTATGGCTACCAGCTCCGTCGCTCGGCGATCGACCAGCAGTTTCGGATGCTCAGTGAACCGTTCCGACTCTCGGCTCTTGAAGTGCTCCACTGGTGTTTCCTCCGGAGAACGACCTGGGACCCCGAAGAGGCGATCGAGCAGCTCACGGCGTTCGTCCGGGAAGATCCCTCCGATCGCTGGTCACGGATCGGCATTATTGCCAACCTGATAACCATCGGTAACTTGTCGCAAGCCGAAGCGCAACTGCAAGCCCTCGCGCCGGACGACCCCGAGGCAATCGTCCTCCGTGCCGAGTTGGCAATCGACCAAGGAGATTTCGAACGTGCTTCGGAACTTCTCGAAGCGAAGATCGCGGGACATCCGGGAATCGAGTTCGCACAAGCCCAATTGGCAATCGCAGAGCAACGTTATCATAACGCGATCGAAGCTTCGCTCCGAGCTCTGGAATTCGATCCATTGGACCCCGGGCCAATCTATCGGAACCTCGGCACCGCCTATCGTGCCATCGGCGAAGATGAACTTGGTGATACGTATCTCGCTCGTGCCGTCGCACTCGATCAGCTCCATCAGATGACCGAGGAAACACTCACCGCCAACCCTGAAGAATTGCCTTACACATTTGCTGAGTTAGCATCGGCTTGTGAATCGGCCTCGTTATGGCATCAAGCACGAGCCTGGTACCAACTCGCAATCCAGGAAAACCCGATCGATCGGACACTACAGCAACAGCTCCGCGCAGTTGAAGCACATCTAGACGATCTCTAAATCACCGAGGTTGCTCATCCACTACTCTTGGGATTGGAGAACGCTATCAAGCCTTGGTTGATAGACAAAGAGATCAGCCGTCTCGGCAATTGGTTCGTACTGCGAACGCACGACTTGGGCAACCGGTTCAGGCAACCCAAAGGGGTTATCGAGATAGTCTGATCCCAAAAGATCGGATGTCGTGATCACCCATTCATATTCACGATCCTGCAGTTGTTGGATTACCGAGCTTGGTACAATCCGACCGCTTTCGACTAAAAGGTGAAACAACCACGGATCCGCAAAAGGTGCGCGGTCTCGCTGTCGGAGCGCGATCGGGCCACAATCAGTCAACAACGTGTGATCAGGGTCGGACGCAAGTTCAAAGAAAAGCTGGTATTGCTCGAGTTTGGCCCGTCCTTGAAACGACCTCTGATCGCGGTATTCGTCCCGTGCATCGACGAATGCTGACTGAGCATAAACGACGGCTTTCACGCTCACGACGGTACCGAGTCCGACCAACGCAACGGCGGCGAACCAACAGATTTTTTCGCCCAATCCCCCGCGCCGACAATCTCTTAAGACTTCACCGGCAATCTGTGCTGCTCCGAGTCCCCCGACCAGTCGAAGCCCTAGGTAGTAGTTGAGGTCAGCACCAAGCTTCAGTGTCGAGAGCACCGAGAGCGTCGCAATCACTGCCGTCAGGGAAGCCAACCCGCGGTCAGCACGTGGGCCGACCAACCAGAAGCCAAAGCCGGCCAGGACGAAGAAAGGGATCTCGGGAGATCGGTCCCAGAGCCGCGACCAGACTATCCGAAACGTCGAGCCACTTATTGGCGCCCTCGATTCTCCCAACATCGATACGAAAATTCTGGGCTCGGCAACAATCATGGACAGACCAATCACCAGCGCGAGGATGAACAGCGTGATCGCTCCGTTGACCACAGCAGTCCGAGTCTGGCCATTACACGCCAACGCAACGGAGCTGGCGATCAGATAGACCGCCGCAGTTTGCTTCGTCATCATCGCACTCACCAGGAATGCTATCCCGAGGGTCCGTCGCTGTACACTCGATTCCGATTGATAGCCCAAGACAACAAATCCCGTGAATCCGAGTAGATCGGCGAGAACGTCAGGGCGGACCATGATTCCAAAGCCAACCAAGGGTGCACCACCCAGGGCAAATGCAAACCCCAGAAATCCTGGAATCCTCCCCCACCGTCGACCCGTGAAGAGACCCAACACCAGAGAAGCCAATACCACCGCGATGATCGTTACAGCCCTGCCGATAATTAAAAGATCGTTCAAATCAGCATTAACTATCTTTCCAATAAATCCAACAATAGTAAAATAACAAGGTCCAAAGAAATTACTTACATGATTAACAGTGGTCCAATCGGGATAGAGAGTCTCGCCAGCTTGGACACGCCAAGCAAGGTGGACCATCTTCGATTCCAGTGGATGGACTTCCAGTGGTGTGCAGACTTGATAAAAACCATAGGCGCAAAAACCAACCGATCGGATGATCGTCAGTAGGACCAACAAGACCAAGGCAAGACGACTGAACAACGTCATACTAGCGTGCACCAAAGGATCTCCCTGCTTCTCGTGGAAGCTTGCAGCGTATTCGAATCCGTGACGATCAGCTAGATTATCCCAATTTCGTTCCCCCATCGTCCCCCAAGGTAAGTTGATGAACGCCCAAGTTAAATTCACTCCGCTGGCGCTGGTGATCCTGATCGTCCTACCAAACGCTTCGAGGCCGATCTCCGCACAAGATCTCTCGGAACTTGAAGTTGCCGATGATCGGCTTGAGCTTAACCTTATCCTCGAAGATCCCGAGATCGTTACACCGATCGGACTCGCAATCGATCCTGAGGATCGGATCTATGTGCTGGAGTCCCATACCCACGCACGACCGACGAATTATGATGGGCCAAAGACTGATCAGGTAAAGCGGCTAATCGATGTAGGGCTCGATGGAAAAATCGAGGAACTCGACATTTTCGCGGAGGGATTCGAGGAGGGTCTCAATCTGGCATTCTCACCCGATGGTGTGTTGTTCGTCGTTTGTTCGACCGAAGTGATCGCACTGATTGATGCCGATGGCGACGGTCATTGTGAGCGCCAAGAAACCATCCTCCGTTTGATCACCGAGGAGGGTGGAATCCACAACCGGCTCCTCGCGATCACCTTTGATCCTGAAGGATGGCTCTACGTTACCCGAGGTAACACCGCGAGCCGACGCTACGAGCTTCGGGGAAGAGATGGGAAGACCATCAGAGGCTATGGTGACGGAGGTAGTATTGTCCGGCTTCGTCCGGACGGCACCAATCTCGAAGAGTATGCCACCGGGTTTTGGAATCCGTTTGATCTCAAGTTCGATCGTACGGGCCGGCTTCTCTGCGTCGATAACGATCCCGACGCCCGAGGACCAAACCGATTGGTTCATGTCGTTCCAGACGGAGACTACGGTTACCGATCGCTCTACGGAGGCGGTGGGCATCACCCATTCCAAGGTTGGGACGGTGAGCTTCCCGGCACCTTGCCTATCGCGGGCGCAACGGGTGAAGCACCTTCGGGACTGATCGATTGTCAGCAAACGTCACTCCCTCGAGATTATGCCGATAGTTTACTGGTGACCATCTGGAATGAGAATTCGGTTGAACAACACCGCCTTCGTCAAAAAGGCACTACCGTACAGTCTAACCGTAGTGTACTTATCTCCGGTGGCAAAGACTTCCGACCTGTCGCTCTCGCTGCGGACTCGGCTGGCAACATCTACATGACGGATTGGGTTCTGGTCGATTATCCGAACCACAGCCGAGGCAAGCTCTGGCGGATTTCGACGAGGCAGCGTGAGGAAAATACTCAGCTCGATCCCCAAGAGCTCAGTCCTTCTCCAGGCATTGAGATGGAACGGCTGAAAAGCTTGTACAGTCTCGACCCAAGACAGTCATCTTTAGCAATCAAGAGCACACTCAAGGGGGATGATCCGTTCGGAAGACACGCGGCAACCATCGCTCTCTCAGGTCAGAGTGCCACGGCGCTACGCCAAGCATGGCTCCGGCATTCCGATCCTCATGTTCGACTAGGTGCCCTCCTCGGATCGCGCAGGTTCGGAACGTCGCCTGATCTTGATCTCCTCTCTGAACTCTTGAAGGATCCCAATGAACAGATCCGACGAGCTGCCCTCATTTGGGCTGCCGAACAGCACGATCCTGACCTTCGTCCGTTCCTGGACTTGGCCATAGACCGCCCACCTGTTTCTGGCTCGGTCTTCGAGACCTATCTCGCCGCAGTGCCTTTATTGGAGGAGCCCTTTATCGAAGCTTTTCGATCCCAAGCAGCCTCGCGCTCCAGTCAACTGCCGAGGAAGTTGAAAGCGGGCTTTTTGACATCGTTGGTAGCAAATGGAACGCTCTCAGACCAAGTCCGTGCACTTGGGATTGCATCGATGGACCAATCGGAAGCCAGAACGGCGGAGCAATTGTTGATCGAGCTGGCTGAAGGGCCGACTGGCCCGTTGAAAACTGAGGCTATCCGAAAGCTGACGCTGGTAGGAGGAAGACAAGCGTATCGTACGCTCACCAACCTCATGACGGATCGGGCTCAGTCGACACGTACGCGGATCGAGGCCCTTTGGGGAGTTGCCGAGCTTGAATCGGCCGAGGAGACTGACCTGTTAAGGATGCTCGAGGAGCCCGAGGATTCGATCAAGGTGGCCGCTGCTCGCGGGTTGTCCCGATTTCGAGGATCTGCAGCAGTACAACAAGCAGCTGGGGAATTGGTCGCTCTTCTCAAAGATGCACCAAACCAAAACCGACTTGTCCATCAACTTGATTTCTTGATCAACGGGATGGCGACACGCGATCGCCCCAACACACTCGAAGCCTGGGAAGAAGTGTTGGCGAGGGGAGGTGATCCCAACGCAGGCCGTTTTGTTTTCTTCTCTCGGCAATCGTCCTGTACTCAATGTCACACAATCGGTGGTCTGGGCGGTACACTAGGGCCAGACTTGAGCAACGTCGCTCAGTCTTCGGACCGTCGCGCGATCATCCGGTCGATCCTCGAACCCTCGGAACAGTTCGCGATTCAGTACCAAGCCTGGATGATCGCTACAACGGACGGAAAGCTTTGGACGGGCCTCCAGATTGACCATAAAGCCCGAGGTGCGATTGAACTCTACCTCACCGAAGGTCGTGTTAAGCGTTTTGAGGCTGACCAAATAAAAGACTACCGAGCACTCTCCGACTCGATTATGCCTGATGATCTCGAATCTAATCTCTCGGTCGAAGAATTACGTGACCTTATCGCATTTCTCACTGAAGCCAAGTAGCTCGGATCGCTTCTCGGTTCAAGCCCGTTGACGGTGATTCGATCTCACTGGTCATGACCGGAACGGATCGAACTTGAGGCGAACCGCTCCCATTCATCGTCAATCGCAGTGGGATCAAAGTCTCCGGTATCGATCATCAAGCGGTACCGGAGTGTTATTGATTCACCTGCACCGAGATTCCAAGGGCCAGCGCGACTTACCGCAGGGCCTACTCCCAGTTGGCCATCAATGCGCCAGAAAACGGGATGACGGAAGTTCTCAGGGTGATCGAGGATTGCAATCAGACCAGGGTCGGCACGCCCTTCAATTGGCATACTAACAACGACCCAACGTGCTGGTTTCCCTTCCGCTTCAACGTTTGCTCCACCTTCACTGTTGACTGCCACTCCGCCTGACTCTGCTCGCCAAGGCATCCGGAGAAAAAGACCACCGTAATCGTGTTGGCCGAAGGTAATGTCGCGGGCAGCAGTTGCCGTCCAGGTCAGGTCGAGGATGGAGTAGTGCTCAAGATCCGTAAATGCCCAGCGCTGGGTTTCATCAACTGCCGTCTCGCCATCTGCTCCGAGTAAACTGTACTGCGTCAACCACTGGAGAGTTGAGCCATGCGCCTTCGGTGGTACAAAGCGTTGTCGCTGGAAGTAGTCACTACCACCGTGATGGAAATAATCTCGACCATTGACCTTAAGGAAACCCACGTAGAGCCCAGTCTGATGCGGGTGGTGCTCCGGTCTCATTTCGGTCAAGACCCCAAGACCATCCTGTGGGCGGATCGGATGAATGTACGGCCGCATCTCAGTCGGTGCATGAACAACCAGTATTGGAAGATCGGCATCATCTCGATAGATCGCCACCCCTTCAGGCTCGACTGGTGCAAACCGATAAGAATCGGGGTTACCTGGCTCGTCACCCGAGGCACTGCGGAGATCGAACGTAATCGAGAGAGATGTGAGGATCACCCAAGAGGAGATCATTCGAACGTAGCCGTGTTGACGACCTAGTCTCATCAGCCTTTCTCCGATTTCTGGGATGCCTATTGAGGGTTCTTGGGAAGGACTGTGAGCCAGAACTGGTCGGTCACGCTACCTCCAACCAGACTCGTAGTGGTCTTAGCCACCGTGTGATCGTCTTCCCCAATCCCAACGATCTCGATTGGCCCCGACCAAGGAGTCGCCTCGGATCCGTTGATCACCAGTGTCACGCCCTTGGACGAATCGCCTTCAGGAGGAGAAGTTACCGGATCAGTTGTAAGACCCTCCGGAAGATTGCGAGCTTCGATCCGGATTGCCTGGTCGAAGCCATCATTTCGATCGATCTTCAGCGCGATTTTCAAGGGTTCGCTGGGCTTGAGACTGAAGTGATCGGCATCGACACTGAGTGCAACATGAGGGCGAACAATCCTCGCCTCAATCTGGTAGTGGTACCGAAGACCACCTTGGTTATACAAGTCAGTGACTCGGAGCTGATAGGTCCCGTCACCCGGCGGATCAAATGTCAGTGTTGGATCAGCAGCCCCACCCGAGTTACCGGCGCTAGCGAGGACAGTACCATCTTGGTCAACTACGCGGAGGACGGGATCCGCGAGCGAATCCAAGGTTCGGGATTCCGCCTTGAAACGAATCTTCTTCCCTTTGCTCGCCGAGAACTTGAAGGAATCCGTTTCCTTGGGATACTGCAAGGAACCAGAAAAGATCGCCGGCAACGTACAGGGAGGAACCTCTAGTGTGTTATCGCGGATGATTGGTACGTCAGATCGCCGAACAGTAACTACACTCGCCATAGTAGGATGCCAGACGACCATTTCTCGATCGGTAACTTGACTGACTCGGAGTGGACTCACCTCCATCGGCAGATTCCAACCAACGGGTAGCAGTACACGACTTGCTTCCTCTTCTGAGAGGTCGACGCCGATTATCGGTGGTTCAAGGTGATCGATGAAACCACCGGTAGTTAGTGTCAGGCGGTAGATGTAGTCCGCACCGCCGGCGAAGCGAATGGAACTATTTGGATCCGACGGAAATGCAAACAGCCGAACGGTGTACCGGCCTGTTGTTGGTACCTCGAAGACTAAGAAGGGATCGAACAACGGGGCATCATCAACCTGATCAACCACAAACCCTTCCGGCGAGACAACCTGGAGGATTCCGTCCATCGGTGACCCCAGTTTCTGGTGTGCCTCAACACGGATGACGAGTGTTTGTCTGGCCTCCAAATCTACTGCAAAACCATCGACATCCCCCGATTGGTTTAGCCGACCGTTCACCACCACCGATGTCGAATCAATCTCTTGGGCTTCAACAGGGCTATTGTTGGGTTCAACCTCGACCAGCTCCGCAAGAACCCCGACCAAGAGGGGACGGAGTGAGGAAGCCCCCCGATCATTGTAACACCGGACCCAGTAAGAGCCTGGTACAGCATCTGTAGCAGCAGTGACTCGAAACAGACCGTTATCATCGAGTGGATCGATTGTCAGTCCTGGTCGGTCAACGTGCACATTCACAGGCCAGTTTTCGAACTTGCCACTTGCTTTAAGTTCAACGGTCGAGCCACGTTGCAGACCAGGAGGAAAGAAGGCGGTGACCTCCGGCCCATCCGCCAACAGGACACTAGGAAGGCCGAAGGTCATGAGCCACCAGAAACTGCGCGTTGTGATCATCAGAGAGGTCGTTCCCGCCATCGAGCCCCTATCCAATCTAATCATCCCATGAGTTCGGGAATAGGACTTGGATCACTGACAAGGTGCACAGGACGTCCTTGTGGGGTGTGGTAAATCTTGTTCGGATCGATCCCCAGTTTCGTGTAGACAGTCGAAGCGAAATTCTCAGGAGAAAGGATGCGGTCGACCGCCGTGTAGCCTCGAGGATCGGTCGCCCCAACGACTTGTCCACCAGGCGTCCCGCAACCGGCGAACATCACCGACATCGCGTTCGCCCAGTGATCGCGACCGCCCCGAGAATTGATCTTCGGCGTTCGTCCAAATTCGCCAAGCGCGATGACCAAGGTCGATTCGAGCAAGCCCCGACGTTCAAGATCCAAGATCAAAGCGGCGAGGGCACGATCGAATGGTGGAAGCTTCTTATCTAGCGAGTCAAAGATCTCCCGGTGATGATCCCAACCACCTTCATAGAGTGTGATGAACGGTACGCCAGCTTCGACTAACCGACGTGCTAAAAGGCACCGCTGCCCAAAGGACGTCCGACCGTAGAATTCACGATTGACGTCTGGCTCCGACTGAAGGTCAAAGGCCCGCTGAGCATCGCGTGAGGTCATCAGGTCAAAGCCCTGAGTGTAATATTCATCAAGGGCACGGACGGGATCACCAGCGGTTGGATTCTGAATCCGCTCAAGACGATCGAGTGCAGCCCTAAGGTCGCGTCGATGATCAAAACGACCTGACCCAAGACCACCTGGCGGTGAGACGTCACGAACCTGGAATCCGTCGCTGTTCGGATTATCGGGTACAACAAACGGGGCGTGTTTTGCACCGAGGAAGTTGGGACCACCCGAGCGCGACATCCTCGGAATCGAGAAGTACGGTGGCAACCCTCCGACGGGACCACGTTCGTAAGAAACGGTTGAGCCAAGGCTCGGGTGAAAACTTACGAAGGCACCACAGCCAACGGGGATCCGAGTCGGAGCACCCGTCATCATGTAGTGATTGCCTGCACCGTGATTCCCTTGATTGTGGCGAATCGACCGCACGATTGCGAGGCGATCAGCGATCTTCGCGAGTTCGCTCAGATGCTTCGAAAACCTGATCCCCGGCGCAACAGTCTCGATCGATTCATACTCGCCGCGGATCTCGGCAGGTGCGTCGGGCTTTGGATCGAAGGTCTCGTAATGAGTTGGCCCACCGTCCATCCAGATCAAGATACAACTCGTCGGACGACTCGACACTGTAGTATCAAGTCCACTCGACGCTTCTCCACGGAGTCGGAGAGCATCAACGAGTCCCCCTCCGATCAACGTCGAGAGCCCAAGCCTAAGGCAGTTCCGACGGCTGATCCCTTCGCAATTCGGGGATCGAATCATGTCACACCTCACTCTGTCAGGTGGAAGAAAGCCCGGCCAATCGAAGAGACCGGTTATCTGGTCGTTGGTTTGTTCGTCGTCTGTCAATTGATGAAGAGAAACTCTGCTGAATTCATTAAGGCCCAGAGCAAGTCTTCAACCGCTTGTTGGCGACTAATCTCTGGTTCCTCGAACACTGACAGAGCGATTTGTTGCTCTTCCTCGGTCGGATATCGACAGTAGAGCCGAAGGTAGAGCTGCTCAATAATCGCCTCTGGACAATCGGTGGACTCCGAGAGAGTTGCCGCCCAACCACCTTCGCTAGTGACCTTCTCATGTAACGCAGGAGCATTCATGAGGTGAAGGACTTGAGTCACCGAAGTCTCAGGTGCACGTTCGCAAGGTGGATCCTGATTGGGATCAGGACGACCGAAGGTGTCAAGGAAAAGGGATGGTACCCGGTGGGTCCAAATCTCGACTGCTCGAGAACCGGGAGGAGCTGCGGCATAGGATTCTGCAACCCCGGTAACATCACAGACCGCGTCTAACAGGGCCTCAGCTCGGAGCCGCTTGCGATAGTGTCGCGAGTAGTTTCTGAGATCGCTCAGATTCCGCTCATTCGCGTCAGCGCTTAGAGCATACACGCGCGACGTCATGATCGTGCGGACTAATTCTTTGAGATCATAATCGCTCTCGACCAATTGATTGGCCAACGTGTCGAGCAATTCGGGAATACTGGGCGGGTTCGTCGCCCGGAGGTCATCGACGGGTTCGACCAATCCCACTCCCATGAGATCGGCCCAAACTCGATTCGCCATCACTTGGGCGAAGTAGGGGTTTTCTGGGCTCGTGATCCACTCGGCAAGTGCTTCCCGAGGATCCGGGCCAGGTGCGGGCGCGCTCCCAAAGAGCGGCTCCGGTTTCATTGTCTCACCTGAGAGCGGGTGAGTCACCGACCCACCAGAGCCAGCGAAAACAATCTCTTCACTCCCGCTAATCGGGGGAGAGAGACCTCTTCCTTTCCGACCGACCTGGGCGAAGTAGGCGGCAAAGCTGTAGAAATCGTCCTGCCCCCAGACTTCGAACGGGTGATGGTGGCATCGAGCACACTCGAGTCGGATCCCGAGGAACAATTGGCTTACCATCGTGGTAAGCTCCTCAGGATCGCGGCGATCCCGGAATATTGTCGCCGGTGTTTCGCGGAAAGTGCTTCCCTTGGCGGTCACGATCTCTCGGGTGAATTCATCCAGGGGCATCTCGTCACGAAAAGCGCGTCGGATCCAACCATCGAGGTTCCAGACCGCTTTGATCCCGACTCGGTAAGGATTAGGACGGAGGAGATCCATCCATTTGCTCGCCCAGTGTTCCGCGAATTCAGGCCGATCGAGAAGCTGATCGATTAACTGTGTCCGTTTCTCAGGCGAGGGATCGTCCAGGAATGCGCGGGTCTCCGCAAGGGTCGGGAGTCGTCCGATGGCATCAAGCGAAGCGCGACGGAGGAAGGTGGAATCATCACAATTGGAGGCAGGGATAATTCCAAGCTTCTGATGTTTCTCCCAAACAATCGCATCGAGAATATTGGATCGAGGGAGATTCTCGTAAAAATCGGCAGTGACAGTCCCATCGAGCGGGATCGCAATCGCACTTGTTGCGAAAAACCCCTCAAATCGTGCGTTGATTGCTGCTTCACCAGGCAACGAACCAGATGTAATCAAACCCGCTTCATCAACCTGGACAAGGGCACTCTCGGTCGACTGATAGGCTGCGAGGTGAGTGACGTCTGCGGTTGAGCCGTCTGAATAGCTTGCCGTGACCAGTAGTTGTTGGCGAGCGTTAGGGCTCATGCTTCGCTCGGTAGGCCAGACTTCCAGACCGACGACTTGGGGTGTCGTTTCAGGATCTCTAGCGACTCCCCCAGCGATCCAGCGCAGAAATGTCTCATACGCTGCGGTATCGGGTTCGATCCGTTTGCCACCACCGTGCGGAATCGATCCTGTCGCTTTCTGAAGAAGCAGGCTCATTTCAGGTGCCGCGGGAAAAATCCGACGTCCCCGAGCTTCTTGGGTGAGTGCATGGTGATCATAGTCTGGATCAAAGCCAAGTAGCGAGAGCTGGAACCCGTTCTGTCCACGCTGCTTGCCATGACACGGGCCCGAGTTACAACCAAGCCGTGTAAGCAGAGGCATCACGTCGTATTCGAACGTGATTGGACGCGCCTCGCGCATCCCCTCAACTTTGACAAGCGTCCGAACTATCTCTCCGCGGACCTGAGCGGCAATCGCACCTTGACCGTCAGAAATCGGCTGAACAATGCCGGCGGCATCGACGATGACATGCTCCGGAGTTTCGGATGAAAACTCCGCTTCTCGTGTTAAGTCGGTGACGACTCCATCAACGAGCCCCGTAACCACGAGTCTCTGTCGATCCATCGGACCATCGAGGCGGATTGCATCCGGCCTAATTTCCAAGGACGACAGCGATGGTGCAGCCTGCGTCGGCGCAGAAGACGCGTAAGCGAAGGTGGAACCGATGACCGCCGTGGCGAGAAATAGGCCGACCTGGATAGTTCTCCTCACGATTCAACCGCCTCTCGACCGGAGGTGATACAACGAGCGATCATGACATTTTCTTCATGACGTTATAACGGCGAACCAATTGGTATTCAACATAGGTTCAACCAGGTTTATCAATCTCGACGCACATGGCCGACCGCGCTGCACAATTTCGAGCACCAGCGGGCGCGATTCTTCTAGAGGCCGACCGAGTAGCAAGTAAAGGTTCTAAAAGGTACCTTAAGCCCCAACACCATGTCGTGCGCATTTCGATCAGCGCCCTCCTAAACTGACCGGACAGATTCCCTTTGCCCTGAGGTCCACCATGAATGTCACCTCCTTCTTCCTTGCCGCCTTTGGTGCGGCCTCAACAGCATCAGCCCAAGTCGAGGATTTCGATTCGATTAAGCTGTACATCCTCAAGAACGACAACGGAATGACGCTCAAGGTAACGAATTACGGAGCAATCATTACCTCAATATTAGTCCCAGATCGCCAGGGAAAAATTGCCGACGTCACCTTGGGCTACAACCGACTCGAGGACTATATCAATGCTGTGGACCGCCCCTACTTTGGTGCGGTTGTGGGTCGGGTCGGGAATCGGATCGCTAACGGGCAATTCACTTTAGAAGGCGAGACATTTACCCTCGCCCAGAATAACGGGCCCAATCATCTTCACGGCGGTACGATCGGTTTCGATAAGGTTGTCTGGCACGCCACGTTCGAGCCCACAAAGAACAAACTCCAACTCTCCTACTTGGCAAAAGACAAGGAGGAAGGGTACCCGGGCAACCTTGAGGTTGTTGTTACCTATACCTTGACGCAAGACAATGAAATCGTGGTCGAATACCGTGCTGTTACTGATCGAGCAACACCAGTGAACCTCACTCAACATGCTTACTTCAATCTCAAGGGTGAAGGTCAAGGAACCATCCTTGATCATGAATTGATGCTCAATGCCTCAGAGTACACGCCGGTTGACAGCACCCTTATCCCCACTGGTGAACGCGCCCAAGTCTCAGGAACACCGTTCGACTTCACCGAAGCAAAATCTATCGGCCGTGATATTGATGCCTCTCACGAGCAACTTGAATATGGGCTCGGTTACGATCACAACTGGGTTCTCAAAAAGACTGGGGAACAGAACGAATTGACCTTGGCTGCTCAGGTCTTTGAGCCCCATTCCGGTCGTCTGATGGAAGTCCGAACCACCGAACCTGGAATTCAATTCTATACAGGAAACTTCTTGGACGGACGACTGATCGGAAAATCAGGAAGTCCTTATCTTTGTCGCGGCGGCTTCTGCCTCGAGACTCAACATTTTCCGGACAGCCCAAACCAACCTCATTTTCCTTCGATCATTCTCAGACCAGGCGAAACGCTACGTTCCACGACAGTATTCACCTTCTCAGCTCGGTAACACCCCAACCCACAAGCCCCTGCACATTCCTCCGCACGACCAACAGACAAGGCCAGATGCCATGATCTTCAAACCGCTCTGCCAAACATTCCGCGCTGACTTCGCTCCACTGGCCATCACGCCATTACTACTGTTCCTCATTGCTAGTCCAGGGAATTCTGCGGAGATCGAAGACAGTTGGCTTTACACACTTCGACAACCTCCCGCGAACTGGGCTGCACCTGATTTTGAGCCGCTTGGTTGGAGGGAAGGAAGCGGTGGGTTCGGAACCAGGGAAACCCCTGGAGCCCGAGTCGGAACCATCTGGGCAACGAATGCAATCTGGCTTCGGAAGAGCTTCTCGGTCGAGGCAATTCCCAAGGAGCCAGCCTTGTTGATCCACCACGATGAGGACGCCGAGGTGTTCCTCAACGGCAAATTGATTGCAACACTCAGAGGATACACCACTGACTACCAGGTCGTTCCCATTGGGAAAAATGTAAAAGAAGCACTCCGAGTCGGTGACAACCTCTTGGCAGTCAACTGTAGGCAAACAGCAGGTGGACAGTTTATTGATGTTCATCTCATTAGCTCAGACCAAGTTCCTCCACTGCCAACCCCAAAACGTAGTACAAAACCATTTATCTCTGAGTTAATCACCGAATGGGGTGCTGAGGTCGATGCCGAGAATGCATGGACAGAGTACCCTCGGCCCCAACTTCAACGTGACGATTGGACCAATCTGAACGGTCACTGGGATTACACAATCACTCCAGCCGCCACGGAGACTACCCCCGAGCAATGGACTGGGGAAATCCTCGTGCCGTACTCGCTAGAGTCGAAGCTCGGTGGTGTCCAGCGGCTCCTCGACTCATCGGAGGCTCTCTGGTATCGCCGATTTTTCGAACTCACCCCGGCAACCGGAACGCGCCAGCTACTGAATTTTGAGGCGGTTGACTACCTCGCCGAGGTCTTCGTTAACGGCAACCATGTCGGATCGCACCAAGGTGGCAATACCCCATTCACGATCGACATTAGTGACGCAGTACAAGAAGGTGTAAATGAACTGATCGTCCGGGTACAGGACGAAACCGACGGGTGGCAACTTCGGGGTAAACAGACCCTGAATCCAAGAGGGATCTGGTATACCCAGGTCTCCGGGATCTGGCAGACTGTCTGGTTAGAATCGGTTCCAGCCACTTACGTCAAAGACCTGAAAATCAAGACCGACCCCAAGTCAGAGACGATTACGGTACGACCCGTCATCGACGGATTTAGTCTTCCACTTAGTACAAAAATCGTGGTTAAGGACGCCGAAACTGTCGTTGCAAAATCGTCGAGTGATGCACCTTCAGTCACGCTGAAAATCCCAAACGCGGAACTCTGGAGCCCTGCCTCCCCAACGCTTTATTCCATCGAAGTGTATTTATTAAACGAAACCGGCAAAGTGATCGACCGTGTTGAAACATACACTGGAATCCGGTCGGTTGGGAGATCGAAGGATCGTGCAGGGCATTGGCGGTTCACGCTCAACGATGAGTACATCTTCCATTGGGGACCCCTAGATCAAGGATGGTGGCCCGATGGTCTCCTCACTCCACCCTCCGATGAAGCAATACAGTTCGAAATTGCCTGGCTCAAAAAAGCTGGATTTAACATGATCCGGAAACACATCAAAGTTGAACCGCGACGCTATTACTATCATTGTGATCGACTCGGGATGATGGTCTGGCAAGATCATGTTAGTGGTGGTGCCCAACCGTCTTGGACTCGACTCCAGCCCAATCCGGTGGATGCCGAATGGCCAGATTCAGAACACAGACAGTTCATGCTCGAACTGGACCGGATGATCACAAGCCTTGAGAATCATCCTTCCATTGTGATGTGGGTGCCGTTCAACGAACGTTGGGCACAGCACCGAACTATGGAAGTCGGTCAATGGGTCGAACAGCGCGATCCCTCAAGGCTGATAAATATCGCGAGTGGTGGCAACTTCTGGCCGGTCGGCGATGTTGTTGACGCACACCGTTACCCTCATCCAGGCTTTCCATTCGAACAAGGTGCAGGGGGACGATTTGATGACTACACCAAAGTCATGGGTGAGTTCGGCGGCCACGGATTTCCGGTGATCGGCCATCTCTGGGATCAGGATCGCCGGAACTGGGGCTATGGTGGTCTTCCCGAGACCAAGGACGAATACAAGGAACGCTACTTAACTTCACTCAACCTCCTCAACGAACTCCGCGGCCAAGGGATTGCCGGTGGAGTCTACACACAGACGACCGATGTTGAAGGTGAAATCAATGGGCTCATGACCTACGACCGAAAAGTGATCAAGATCCCGGCTGAAGAACTCTCTGAGCTACACGAGAGACTCTTCGATCCTGATTCAACTCAAGGGAATGATTGACCCAAATCCGCCGACTTAGCTCCTTCATCAATGAGAGCCACCCATGACTTCAAGACAATTCCTCCCGAGCCTGATCGTGTTGATCCTCGGACTTTCTCAGAGTCATGCACTACAGTTGTGTGAGGCTGACCAACCAAACATTATTGTCGTCCTTATTGATGACATGGGTTGGTCCGACCTTTCCTGCTTCGGGGGTACAGAGATTACCACCGAACAACTTGACTCGCTGGCCTCAGAAGGAGTTAGGTTCACCCAGTTCTACGTCAACTCACCGATCTGCTCGCCATCCCGAGTTGCCCTTTCCACAGGGCAGTACCCACAACGCTGGCGGATTTCGTCGTTCTTGGCATCGCGCGCAGCGAACGACCGTCGAGGGATGGCGCAGTGGCTCGATCCAAACGCTCCGATGCTCGCACGATCCCTTCAGGAGGCAGGATACGCCACCGGACATTTCGGAAAGTGGCACATGGGAGGTCAACGTGATGTCGGGGATGCTCCACTCATCACCGAATATGGCTTCGATGAAAGCCTGACAAATTTTGAAGGGCTAGGCCCTCGTGTACTCCCGTTGAAGGATCAGTATAACGGAACGGCGCCCCAACCGTATGATCTTGGCTCCGCGAAGCTTGGTCGAGGTTCGATACAATGGGTCGATCGTTCCGTAGTGACGGCAGTATTCGTCGATGAAGCACTGGCGTTTATTGATCAAGCGGTTGAGGACAACAAGCCGTTCTACCTCAACCTCTGGCCGGACGACGTTCATTCGCCGTTCTACCCACCGAAGGTTCAGCGCGATGAGACCGATGGTTCCAAACGAGCACTGTACTACGCGGTCCTTGATGCGATGGATCAACAACTTGGCCTCTTGTTCGATCGGATTAGGAGCGACCAAAAACTCTCCAGCAATACACTTATTCTGGTGATGTCTGACAATGGTCACGAGGAAGGGGCGGGGTCCTCTGATCCACTCCGAGGTGGCAAAACCTCGCTCTTTGAAGGTGGCGTTCGATCCCCTCTGATTGTTTGGGGCCCCGGGCTCATAGCGACTGAGGCAATCGGTGCCACAAATCAGCGATCGGTTTTCTGCGCACTTGATATCAATCGATCGCTATACACGATTACACAGGCTTCAGTCCCTCATCAAGTTGTACTTGACGGTGAAGATCTAACGACAACCCTCTTGGGTCAAACTCAACGAAGCCGCCGAGATCCAATCTGCTGGCGGCGTCCTCCCGATCGCCCTGGGACGAACGAACAGGACAATCCTGACCTTGCCATCCGCGATGGTGAGTGGAAGTACTACGTTAATTTCGATCACAGTAATCGTCAGTTGTACCATCTAGGGGATGATATTAAAGAATCACGCAACGTTGTTAATGAACACTCCGACGTTGCAACGCGACTACATCGAATGCTCATGGAGTGGCATCTGTCGATGCCGGCAGATTCAGCAAGTAGGCCTTAAGTGTTTCTCTAATAAAAGGCCTCACAACCAAAACTCACTCCTCATGACCAGCCAGATTGATCGAAGTCGATCCGACTGACCATGAGGATTCGGAGGCTCATCTTCGTTTTCGAGTCGTTAGATTAGCGGACAGCTTTCCAAGAACGTACTGAGGTTTTGATCAGACTAAGTACGCTGTTCGGCTTTTGAGGAGTTGTGGTTGGGACAGCTTCTTCAACCTGGATTGTCGTGGCAACTTCTGGACGCGTTGGTTGAGCCTTGGAACCGGTCATCACAGTGATAGGCTTGTAACTCTCTGTTTTATCGGGTGCTGTCAGTCTTTCTTCTGTTGTCTTGTTATTTACTGTTGTGTTCGACAGGTTCGCTCCACCTAGTGTTGGTGCAACCTTTATTTGTCGGATATTCGAGTTTGTGACCTGGTTGCTCAGACTGAGTTTTGGAGAAGTCACTGGTGGGATCAGTGTTTTAGGGCGTTCGGGTGCTGTCACACTGATTGTTGGTCTTACTGTCGGCTTCGGTGTAGGAGGGGCCACGGCTTCATCGATTCGGAAGTCAACCTTGACATTCTCTGTGTCAACGGTGACGACCCGAGATCCAATGAGCAGTCCATTGACCTTCGCTTCGACGCGGAAACTGCCTTCACCGACGGGCGCCTGGTAACCTCCAGATTCCCAAGTTTTTAGTGTAATCGACTTGCCTGAGTTTAGGTCGGTGATCGTCACAATGACGTCACTCAGGCCTTCGCCAACATCGTATTGATCATCACTATCGCGATCATCTGTAACAACACCGAGGATGTGGGCATCGGTTTCAGAAGGACGACCGAAGACTTGTGTCACAACAAAAGTGGGGGTCTTCGATGCAGCACTCGTGGTGAGGCCGAGTGGAGAAGAAGACTCTTTTGGAGTCATTGGAACGACTGCAACACCAGCCTCGGTGAAGTCAGGGGCACTTGAGTCCGGTTGCTGGATCGTCTTCCGATGTCCATCGTCAGGGTTCGCCCAGTCGGCCAGGAAAGCCTGCATCGCATGTTCACTCGACTTTACACCAACAATCACATTCTCGGCAATTTGAAGCGGTTTCTCATACCCAGCGTCTACGGCGCGATCGAGAACTGTCTCACCATTAGGTCCGTAATGACTCTGAACGCCCCGGTCGATTAAATCGATCGAGTGGGCCTCGGCAGCTTGAGCTAGGGCTCTATTCCAGATAATCGGCGCCCGCTCCTCAGCATCAGCAATTTCCTCGATGACAGCCTCGACGACATCACCGTCCCGTCGGATCGCTGCCTTCGATGAGTTTGAGAGTCCCTCAGCGACACGATCGGCAGCCGCTTCAGGATTCATCCTGGCTTCATTGATTTGTTCAAGAACCTCCAGTTCCACAGCGGAGGGACCGGCCAGGTCCGTGGTCCCGGCTAGGGTCGAGAGTAGTTGCCGCGATTCAATGCATTCGAGCCCGGGTGCGCAACGAGTCCCTTGGTGGAACATCCAGACCTCCCTGTCTGTCGGTTCGATGCCCCTGTGCGATCCTCGCTCGGGGCAGGGCCACTTTATAAACAATTATTGGCGGATCGACCGTCCGGCTTGAGCCAGTTTTCGAGTACAATCCGATCTTGGCGATGACGTCTTTCACGAGAGCAAGGACTGTGCCAGGAATCTGTGTCATAGGCCAGAATTCCGTTGTCCAGTCCACAAGTTCCTTGAGAATAGCAGGTTATATTCTGTTGTTCAGAGACCTCACCTTGGAAAAAGTGGGGTTGACATTGTGCAATTCTTGGGAATAGGCTTCCGAAATGTTGCCCAAATTACAAGCCAGGACCTCATAGACGATTCTCATAACTTTCGATCAAGTCATCGCTTGCGACGACCGAAAGACCCACCGCTGGTCTGGGGCACTCATCGACGTCCGCTCACACCAAATAGAAGAGTCTGAGGGATCTCGATCGCCTGAGACTTGAGTGGTGGTCCGCGGATCGCTAGCCTGTGGGGACACCCCTACCAATCCATAACAAATCGTCTGATCCTACCGATCGGCACAGTTTCCTTTCAAACCCTGATTGGACTCAACGTATAGAGGCGTCTCCGATGGCAACGGTTCAAGAATCAGTCGATCGAGTTTCCCAGGCAGCCGAATCGCGTCTGATCTCAACAGAGTCAGCATCCAATATCCGACGATGGCTCACTGAACCGGCGTTCGAACGTTACCGCGACCAACTTCAAGATGAGATCGTTCAGGAAAACTGGCGGGCACTTGATGACGCTTTCTTCACCGTACTCCCGTTTGGCACAGGTGGACGTCGCGGCCGGATGTTTCCCGTCGGAACAAACGTACTGAACGAACGGACGATTGCCGAGAGTGCCCGAGGCTTAGCCGACTATATCCGTGTTCAAAAGGGTCCCGAAGCCAACTGCTCCTGTGTAATCGCCCGCGATGCACGTCGGCTCTCGAAGGAGTTCGGCGAATGCTGTGCCCGTGTACTCGCCGCAGCGAATTTTAAGGTCTATCTCTTCGATGAGATGCGCTCGACTCCACTCCTTTCATTTGCGGTACGTCACTTGAATTGCGACGCGGGGATTATGATCACGGCATCACACAATCCCCCGTCGGACAACGGTTTCAAATGCTATGCAAAGACGGGTGGACAAGTAATTCCACCCGATGATTCTGGGATCATCGCCTGTGTCGAAGAGGCGTCTCAACGCGAGATCCCGGAGAAGCCTCTGTCTGACGGGATCAACGATGGATCGATTATTTTGGTCGGACCGGAAGTCGACACCGCGTTCATCGAGGCGGTGGTCGGAGAATCGGTCTCGAATGACCGAGATCTCTCTATCGTTTACACCCCGATGCATGGCGTCGGTGACACCGCTTGTGGCGAGGCCCTCCGGAAGGCCGGGTTCACCAAGCTCAATGTTCTCGGATCACAGAAGCAACCAGATCCAGACTTCACCAACGTACCTGGTCATGTCGCGAACCCTGAAGTTCCAAAGACTCTAGAGCCGGCGATCGAGGAAGCTCGGAAGACTGGGGCAGAGCTAGTGATCGCAAGCGATCCTGACGCAGACCGGATTGGGGTCGCCCTCCCTCTTACGGATGATCTTCAAGGAGCGTGGACTACACTCTCAGGGAATCAGATTGGAGCCCTTCTGACCGCCTTTGTGATCGAACAGTCAAAAGCACAAGGGAAGTTGAAACCTAACCATGCAATTATCACGACGCTTGTGAGTACACCGATGGCTCGTGCGATTGCAGAACGACAAGGGGTCGGAGTTGAAGACAACCTCCTGGTCGGCTTCAAGTGGATCGGGGATCGGATCGATCAGATTGGCCCTGAACGCTATCTCTTTGGTTTTGAAGAATCCCATGGTTACATGAAAGGAACTCACGTCCGAGACAAGGACGCGGCCGTCGCTGCGCTTCTCTTCGCTGAACTCGGTGCCACACTTAAGGCCAAAGGCCAAACAATCCTCACATACCTCGACCTACTCTATGCTGAGTATGGACATTATGGTGAGGCATTGATTAACAAGGTCTTTGAGGGGCGGGCAGGTGTTGAGACGATCCAATCACTTATGGAAGCGCTCCGGATGAACCCACCATCGATGCTTGGTGGGCTTGCGGTGGAGCAGATTGATGACTACGGAAAACACGAATCCCGGAAGCCTTCGACAGGGGAAACCACACCACTCCCGGATCCAAAAGGAAATATGTTGATCTTTACGCTCGGGGCCCCGGGAACAAAGATCGCAGCACGACCCTCAGGAACCGAGCCCAAGATCAAGTTTTACCTTTTTGCCCGTACCGAAACTTCCGGCCCTAGTGCTCCTACCTCTATCGATGATGCCAAAGCTGCTACCCGACAACAAATCGACCTCATTGCCGCAGACATCGACAAATTCATCGCTGCCACGGTTTCCGATCAGTCGTAACAAATCTAGCGATTCCAATCAGAGCAGAGCTGATCGAGTCTAAAGACATACTACAATGGCCAACTGCATGAGGTATGGCCATTGACTCTTCACGGCACGGTAGGACTGCCGTGAACATCGTGTCTGGATAATAATCCTAAGATGCGAGCACATTCTTCCACATTTCCTGAGCGGATCCTGACCCTCTTGACATGTTTCTTGATCCTCAAGGTAACCGTAAGCGTCGTCTTGGGTTATGACAACTATTTTCCACCAGACTTCAGTTCGGGCTTCCTCCGTCGTCGACAAGACTACTTCTGGGGGACGTATCGGTGGGCATTCTACGTGCACATCCTCTCCGGCCCCGTCGCGCTGTTTCTGGGCATGTTCCTGGTAAGTGACCGAGCTCGGGCTCGTTTTCCGGTTGGGCATCGCTATCTCGGACGGATCCAAGTCGCGTGCGTACTGCTCCTGGTGACCCCAAGCGGACTCGGGATGGCATACCACGCCGTGGCAGGCCCCATCGCGGCGGTCGGGCTAGCAGCACTAGCGATTGCCACCGCGACCTGCATCTCACTTGGTGCGAGGGCAGCGGTAACTGGACGCTTCGCGGACCATCGCCGCTGGATGTGGCGATCTTACGTCCTCTTATGCTCGGCGGTCGTTTTGAGGCTGGTCGGGGGACTGGCGACGGTTGCGTCGATCGCCGCCCCTTGGGTCGACCCCCTTGCAACTTGGCTCTGCTGGCTTGGGCCCCTGACAGCGTTTGAGCTGCGCGAGAGGGTTTGCAACGGCGGTCGGGGGCTTACCAATCCTTGATCGCCTCGTTGTCGTTGCCAGAGATCGTCAGGAGTGCCCGTCGGGTCAGGACTGGCGTAGTTGCCTTGAGGAACTTCACGCTACCATCCGCGAGAGCGACATTGGTGCCTCCCGCGTGGTAAAGCTTTGCCTTGTCGTCGAGCTTCATCAGCGTGGCCTCATTGGCGTCGAAGGGTGCCATCCAGGAAACAGCGTCGTCTTCATTGGCGTCGATCACTGCAATTGTGGACCAGAGTTCATCCGTAATCTCCGATAATCGGCGGGAGCGTCTGGGGGCGAGGAAGCCGTCGGGGCCTACGATCGCGAGGTAGGTCGTCTCATTCGTTGGGTCAACGGTCTCTGGACAGTTGAAAACAGCCAACTCGGTCGCGGAAGCGGTCGCGTTTACCGGGTCGTCCCACGGCTTCGTGAGGTCGATTTTTTCATAGAGCGCACTCAATTCGAGATAGGGCAGGATCAGAGTACGCCAACTGTGTAATGGTCTCCCGTTCGCGTCAGTGGTGAATGCCGGCGGCAGTGCCTGGTGTTCATCTTCATAGTTATATAATGCCAACGCGATCTGTTTCAGGTTGTTTGTGCACTGGGCACGCCGCGCGGCTGGCCCTGCACTCCGGTTGGCTGGTAAGAGGAGACCTAGCACCACCACAATGATCGCGAGAACCACGAGGATCTTGCCGATCGTAAAGCTTCTCCCCGCTTTACTCTTCGGGATGATTGCGCCGAACTCTGGATCGTTTTCAAAGTTGGTAGTCATAGGAGTAGTTCCTGATTCGCTTGCTGGCCCCTATCCTGATGCTACAGGACTTTTAGAGTCGGGTACAGATCTGGTGTACTTCTCGAAGAGATCGATACGGACATCGACACTTCGACTTTCTCTTCGTCTACTGTTCAAAACGCAGCGGCATCCGGCCAATTGTCGAATTGTTCACGCAGGTTTCCAGCAGCGTGGAGATGCGAACGTTCCGTCGATCACAAGGGGGAACGTCAATGTCCGACAATAATGACCACAGAAAACACTACCGAAATGATACATATATGGTTTCTACAACCAAAAAGAGATGATGGAACCCTTAGGTGTAATGTAGCAGGTACAATAGTATTGTTATTGTTAGGCACTAGAGCCCCGAACAATACAGAACGGGGCTGGGACCAAAATCAGTATCTTCAAGAAACACAGATTGTTGCCGTGTTCATGGCGTATCAGTCGTTGTTAGGGCGTGCAGGGCGAGCCGGTTGGAAGCAGCAAAATGGTGGACAAACATCATGATTAGCGGGGTAGTTGCCCACTGCTTGACGATCACTACGCGCGTTAATTCGTTCATCGATCAATTCGCCAATCATGGAGATGAATCGAGGATGCGTCCCAGCAGTGCTCGCGCGAACTAAGTTGAGGCCAACCTCGGCAGCAGCACCTTGAGCCTCTTCATCAAGGTCGAACATCACTTCCATGTGATCGGAGATGAAGCCAATCGGATGCACAATGAGGTCGTTAACACCCTCTGATCGGACGGACTTGAGATGGTCGACGATATCAGGCTCGAGCCAAGGATCCTGGGGTCGGCCACTCCGGCTCTGGTAGACCAGCTTCCAACGGTCTCGGTTCACACCAGCTTCTTCTGAAACCAGTCGGCACGACTCGTTGAGTTGCCGTTCGTAGTGGCAGTTTGCTGCCATCGAGGTCGGGATGCTGTGTGCAGTAAACGCGATGTGTGCCGACGTGCGTCGGTCGTCCGGGATCTGCTGTAGTGCTCTGGTGATACACTCAGCGTTGACAGCAACCCAATCGGGGTGATTATACCAAACGCGCATCTTGTCAATCCGCGGTGCTTGATCCTCAACGGCCTCACGACGTGCCTGCTGGATGTTTTCGCGATACTGCCGACACCCTGAGTACGAACTGAAGGCTGAGGTCACAACGGCGAGAGCTCGACGAATACCATCCTCTTTCATCTGAATGACTGTATCTGTCAACATCGGCGTCCAGTTCCGGTTCCCCCAATAAATCGGCAGGGTGATCTCGCGACGAGCTAGCTCAGGCTTGAGGGCTTCGATCAGAGCACGACACTGGGCATTGATCGGGCTTACCCCGCCGAAATGCTGATAGTGCTCAGCGACCTCGAGAAGGCGTGATCGAGGTACAGGACGACCTCGGAGTACGTTCTCTAAGAAGGGAATTACGTCGTCCGGTCCTTCTGGCCCACCGAAACTCACCAGTAAAATGGCGTCATATGGTTGTTCTGCAACGCTGGGGCCTGGAGTGGCGAGCGTCGGATCTTCCTTCGGTCGGGAAGCGGCTTCGGCAGTTGTCATTGTTGATCGGAATCCAAATATGCAACAAAGTGAGGAACATTGGTGGAAATGAATACCACCTGCCAAGCACATACGACTATTTTGTTTTAGAACTAAAGACGCTCAGATCAAGACCAGGCAACGGTGGTGGATTTGGAGCAACGTAATGTGGCTCAGAACAAGGCAAGGTGAGAACGCCAGTCAAACGGAGTCGAACACTCTCACCTTGAGTCAAATCAATACATATTGATATTGAGATAGTCAGTAGCCAGTGATATTGGGATCCTCATTGAAAACCACCACCACCGAGAGCATCGAATTTCAGCGCCTCTCGTTGATTCCGAATCCGTTGGGCATCGGTACCGCTGAATACTGGATTCTCTTCAAGCATGGAAGCGAGTTGACTCGGTGACGAGATGATTAGTACACCATCCTTAATCATGTACGCAAGTTCAAGTTGGCGAAGCATCAGCCAGAGGACAATCTTGAGCGGAACTCCCTGCCTCGCGTTGGCGACCTTCGCCTTCCGTGAGATCTGCGAAGCGACTCCACAGAGCCAAGGCCCGACTAGCTCGCACTGACGAAGCGAGTGAGCCTTCCGTGCGAGGACCAAGAAGATTGCTTGAAACGCGTCATCGTCATCGTCGGCATTCGGGAGGACGCTCCGACATACAGCACGGACCATTGGCCCATGGCGCCGGACAATGATCTCAAAGGCGGCGTCATCGCCAAGTTCTACAAACCGGTCGATTAACTGGCGTTCTGACAATCCAGTCGTCAGTTCTCCTCCAAAAATTCGGCTAAGATCACCGAGAATTCCAACTCCGGCAGCTCGACTCGGACCCTCGGATCGAGTCAGAACCTGCTCAGACTTGATTGACTTGTTCTGGCGCAACGATCGATTTCCAACTCCGAACGATTACGCAATCTTGACATTACTGCCCGACCACTATCGTTGCGTTAAATTTATATCTAAACATTTATATTTTCCTGTGTTTGACTAGCAAAAATATCTTAATAATTTATGTTTTCGGATTGCACTAAACTGCTCTGAGCGGTGTCGCATGTGCGCTACGAGAAGAAGCGTGGTTACTGGGAAATCAATCCGATGTGTCGGCAAGTGTCGTTCATTTCCTGAGATTTAAGACATGCCCAAGGTCTCTACCGAGTCAACCCTGGAGTAGGGCGGGGCCCTTACGCCTTCAGAGCGGGTTCGTGAGTCGACCATCGAGTAGGTCGTTACTCGACCATGAGGCCCGCTCCAGTATACGACCGCGCTCCATGAACTAGCGCCTTCAGCAACACGAGAGAGGCACCATGAATCGACCCCAGAGTCGGTCGAGGGACCCACGTGCACCGCTGATATCCTGGACCACACCGCTTACGCTTGAACATCTCGAAGCCCGTTGCGTGCTCAATGCCGCCGGGATGTCGGGGACAGTCTGTACAGTACCACTTGATGTACTCGCAATCGAATTTGATTCCTTGGGAAGTTCATCAGTACTTGTTGCGACCGAGCCCGATTCAAGTGCTCTCGATTTTGGAATCGGCTCGGCAACGACGGAATTGACTGACGGCCTCTGGCAAGTCGAACTGGACGCTGGCGTTTCGGTTTCTGAAGCAATCGAATCGCTTGAAGCAACCCCGGGGGTCCTTTTTGCCCAGCCGGACTACACTGTCTCGATCAATGGTGAACCGGACGATCCAGGGTTCCCACTCCAATGGGCCTTGGAAAATACAGGGCAAAACGGAGGTACTGTTGATGCTGATATTGATGTGACCTCTGCATGGGATGTCACCACGAGTGCCGAGTTCGATCACCGACCAATCGATTACTCATCCTGAACGCTGTTTCACAAGTAGACGCCCAGACATTCGAGATCGACTTCGATCTCCAGACGGAAGGCGGCATCTACACCATCGCCATTGGTCCCGAGATCACCGACCTGGCAGGAAACTTGATGGACCAGGATCAAGATGGAAATCCCGGTGAACCAAGCGACGCAGCGGTGGGACAGTTCTTCATGGAGAAAATCGAAACGGTCTTCACATTCGAATCCACCGATGGTCCCAAGAGTATTGGCTTCTATCGGTTTTATGGACCGACGATCTCAACGATTGACGTTGACACAGCAGTCACCATCGGCGAACTCGATGTACAAATAGACATCGATCACAACTATTTAGGGGACCTCTGGGTCGCCCTCTATGGGCCGTCGGGTGAGGGAATCTGGCTCGTCACCGGTGAGGGTGGTGCCGGAAGCAACTTCAACGAGACCATTTTCGATGATGATGCTGGAGTGTCAATCATCAATGGCCAAGCTCCGTTCAACGGCTCCTACAGTCCAGAATCTGCACTCAGTTCTTTCAACGGCCAAGACGCCCGGGGGAGATGGACGCTAGCGGTGTACGATACGTATTTCTTGACGAACGGCCAACTCCACGATTGGTCACTAACGATTACTGAGGCCCCGACCGCGCAAGGCGGATCAACTCCAGCACTGTCACAAGGGACATCACTTGCAGAGGGTCTGCCAAATGGCACATTGCTCCCAGAAACTGTACCCGTTGATGCCGCCGGATTCGACCTCAGAATCGCCGAACCAAACCCCCTTGAAGTCGAAGAGAGCGCCGGAAACGATCAGGATTCCGAAGAAACCTCCCTCCGAGTATCAAGATCAACTCAGCTCGACCGGGAAATGGCTGACGATGGACAGACTGCAATAGAGAGAGCAGCTAAGAAGAACGATAACGACGACAATTCTAATCATGGGGCCACCAAAGATGGTCTGAGCCCAGTCCTCACTATCCTTTTAGACCCGCCCTAACAGGGACACCGGGTCGAGGCAGTTGCGTTCTTGCAGGGCCGAACTAACTCCGGCCCTGCAAGCGATTACTTAACTGTATCGATCAGATCAACAAAGAGATCTGATGGGTTGACTCGGCCCAAGCCTGAGTCAAGAACCAACGGTGCGATCAGTATTCGTCTGCGGAAATAACTTCTTCACTGTCTCGCGTTGCGAGAGACATCCAGACGTTCTGCTCAACAGAATCTTTGACAAAACGGACTGATCCGTCGCCAAAGAGCACATTGACTCCACCGGGGTGCGCACTTGACTGGGTGAAGAGGTGCCCGAAATCAGTCCCACAGGTAGGGGCACAATCCAGACGACAAGCCGAGAACTGGTGGAGATTTGAGTTTGGTGGGAAGATAATGCTCGTAAGCGTCAACCCAGGTGAACCCGTCTGCCATCGAAGCCCACGATTAGAGTTACCGCCCGGCGACCCACCATCGATGATATTGATACAGTTCTGAGCAGCCTGGTTGATCAAATCGAGGTTTTGGCGTGCGTCGAAAATCCCGAGGAAGGCATTCTGGTCGCCAGGGAACCCAACGCCCGAAGCCATCTTACGATGCCTACGGTTCAATCGTTGGGTGTCGCCCGTGAGTGCCTCAACATAACAAATTGTTTGCGAGGTACCATCGGTGATGTCGCGGATACCATAAGCTGTGAATCGAGGGGCGAAAATGCCATTCGTTTCGGTCGCCCAGGGGTCCATGCCGGTGCCGAACGAACCGTGGTAGCTGTTCAGGTGGTCCTTGCCGGCGTTGCTGTCCGATGGGCAAATGAAGGTGGAAATCTCAAGGTTCCAGATCGTCGCGTTAACTTGTGCACCGGTGCCATACCAAACATTCCAATCGAAGTTGGCGGCATCAAAAGTTTGATCCTGCTCAAGGTAAGGAAGCATCATCGCATGAGCGCTGAAAGTTCCCCAGTTGGTGAACGTCGGAGGGTTCCCAGGTTCAACAACCGCACGTGCGTTACCCATTGGGAAGGTATTGATGGCTTGGTGATAGTTGTGCAATCCCAAACCCATCTGCTTTAGATTGTTTGAGCATTGAGAACGTCGAGCCGCTTCGCGTGCCGATTGGACGGCAGGAAGCAAGAGGGCGATGAGAACACCGATAATGGCAATGACGACTAACAGCTCAATGAGCGTAAAGCCGCGCTGACGACGTTGCAGTAGCATGAAGCGTTCTCCGTAGAGGATAGGGAAGGGGACGAGAACAGAGTTGGGTGATTATTGCTCACCCATGGCTTCCATTGCCTCGCGCATGGCTTCTTGCCCGAGTTCATCGGCTTTCTTGGTTGCGGGCGACATTTCGCCAGCGTCTGTGACTGTGTCTCCGGAGCCGCCACAGCCAGCAACGAGCGTGAAACAGATCAGCATTGCAAAGGCGAGGCGAAACATGGGGAGAATACGCATGGGGGATAATCTCCGACGAGTCACGTCATCATATAGTTGATAATAGACGAAAATGCTCAAGAGTCCTTTTCTGACCTCCCCTGAGGGAAGCCGAGAAGTCTTCGTCCGAGAGTGATCCGCAGAACCGATCCTGCGAAGCTCTGTCCTTGAATAGAAACTCTGCCGACCCTGGCTCAGAGTTGAGATAGTGATTGGCTGATGGGCACGCCTTAATTAACGTAACTGTAAGCCGTCCGCACGTCAACGAATTGAACTTGGTTTCCACACAATTTCGACACACTCCAATGTCGTGTGTCACTCTAGAACCTCGGAGTGCCGACAGCGAACGAAACAACTTGTATTGTGTCGACTCAATATTGACATCCTCCAACCCCATTGACTATCAGCATAACTTTAAGCGTTCCGATTCAAACGTCGACCACGTTTGGGTAGGAATCGTTTCGAGCAATCCCGCGCAGCACCCAAGTTGAAGCCGACAACAGAGGCAATGGAAAGGCACTCCATCATCATGACCCCTCCTCGAAACCCGGCCGGCGAGTTTGTTCCCGAAATCGAAATCGGTCTCCAGCGGATCGCTGAGTTCACAGAGGTCCTTGCTCAAGCACCGGCTCGACTCCGTCAAGCCGTGGACGGACTCTCAAACGAACAATTGGATACGCTCTACCGGAACTGGACGATCCGGCAGATCGCTCATCATCTGGTTGATAGTCACTTGAACAGCTATGTGCGGTTCAAATGGACTCTGACCGAAGATCAACCGACCATCAAACCGTACAACGAAGGGCTGTGGTCGAAGCTCGACGACGCCCGAACCGGAGACCTTGCTCCCTCTCTCCTGCTGCTGGAGGGACTCCACGGTCGCTGGGTCCAGTGCATCCAGCGGTTGCCTGCAACCCAGTTTGCGCGCTCGTTCCATCACCCTGAGACTGGCAAGAAAGTCCGTCTTGATGAAGCCCTATCCTACTATGCCTGGCATAGCAAGCACCACACCGCCCAGATCGAGTGGGTCCGCCAACAACGACGTTGGGATTGAACGCACCCCGAGACGGAACTCCGAATTCTGTCGTAATCGTATTCGAGGCCGTCGCAATCGCTCGATGAAGGCACTAAAATCAGGAGTCGATCGGGGTCAACTTGATCGACGTCCCAAACTCAAAACGCACGACCTTCAACGGAGCGGTCACCGATGTCCTCGGAGTTGAAGAAAGTCCCATGATCCTGACACAAGGATTATCCAAGCACTACGGCAAGGTCCGAGCACTCAACGAAGTGACTCTCAAGATCCAGAAAGGTGAAATCTTTGGCCTTCTTGGGCCTAACGGCTCTGGAAAGACAACCTTGCTTCGGCTCCTCCTCGGGCTCATTCGCCCGACCCGCGGCCAGGCCCTCTTTGACGGTCTCGATTGCTGGAAGAAGAGCATCCTCGTGCGCGAACATGTCTCGTACATCCCTGGGGAAGTTCGATTGCCGGGAGGGACCCGGGGCATCGATCTTCTCCGTTACCTAAGTGCGTTACGAGGTGGCGTCGGGATTGATCGGGCGCTCGCGATAGCCGAGACCGTCATGAAGCTCGATCTCAACCGCAAGGTTAGGACCTACTCCACCGGAATGAAGCAAAAGCTCGCCCTCGCACAGGCGTTTTCCGATCCCGTCGATCTCCTGATTCTGGACGAACCGACCTCGGCGCTCGATCCGACTGCCCGTAACGAGGTCCTAAGATTAGTGCAGGATGCTAAGGATTCCGGTCAGACAGTCATCTTTTCAGGTCATGTCCTCTCCGAAGTAGAACAAGTCGCCGACCGAGTCGCCATCATGCGGAAGGGGGACCTCATGCATGTTGAAGACATGCATCAGCGTCGCAGCGACCTACGCCTCTTGTTAGTTCGATTCAGAGAATCACCTCCTGATGTTTATCCCGAAGACCTGGGCCTCGCCGTCCGGGAACGTAACGGCGAAGTGCTTTTCCTCGAGCATCGAGGCGATGTCGGGCCGCTCTTGGGATGGCTCGCAACACAGGACGTTACTGATATCGCAATTGGGACCGACGACTTGAAAGCCCTCTACGACCGCTACCACGGCCCCCACGCAGATTTCGAAGCAGAGGTGAAGTGACATGGTGCTACTGACGATTGTCAAGAAGCTGCTGGGCGAGTCTCGATGGGCACTTGGTTCTACCGTGGTGATCTTCTTTGGTCTCGCGACGCTCTGGAACTGGTCGGTCTCCCTCTTCCAAGAACGAATGGAGTCGCTCCGAGAAACGATTGCCGAGGGTGGTGATCCCGCTGATTCAGTAGATGGCGAACAAGTCGCTACCGAAAACAGCGGATCCTCGGATCAAGATTCAGGCTCAACAAGTGAGTCGACGGATGAGAACGACAATGATCGGGAGGAAGAAGGATCGCGTCGACGAGGAAGGAGCCGAGGGGCTGGCTTCTTCCTTGCCCTCGGTGTACCACAAGATCTCTTGTTTGACCCGGAGGGTCCACTAACGTTGGCCATGCAAGTCTGTTTTGCGAATCATCCCGTGATCATCTTGACGTTGATGGGCTTGGCGATTGCTCGAGGTTCAGGTTCGGTTGCGGGTGAGATTGAACGCGGGACTCTGGACCTCACGATGACTCGACCAGTCCGTCGGATCACTTACATCGGGGCACAGATTCTGAGCACCCTTATTATGCTCTTAGTTTCGTCAGGAGCACTAATCGTCGCTCACCTCCTGGCGCCACTCTATTTCGAGATCGATGCTCCTGGCACCCTCCTCGAGTTGCTGCCTTCTTACCTGATGACCGTGGCGTTTGGGCTCTCTATCTTCAGCCTCACCTTGATCTTCTCGGCACGCGACCTTTCACGTGTCCGTGCAGCGATCCTTGGGATCGCAGTCACACTCAGTGGAGTCGCGGCACTCGTCTTTACACAGACGGTCGAAGGCTATGATTGGGTAACAAACATTTCGATCTTCGAGTATTACGCTCCAGTTGGATTTACGCTCGATCCTACTGGAGAGTACCGAACAGATCTCGGAGTGTTAGTCGGTGTCTTTGCGGTGGGGAGCACGCTAGGAGCATTACTCTTTCTCAGGCGTGATCTACCGACGAGCGGTTGAGCAACTACTCGAACTTGGAGTCTATCAAGAATGAGCAGCATTCCCCTGGTTGCCACACTCCTCTCCACGATCCTCGCGGTCACGCTCCAGGAAACTGGTCAGGAGAGAGACTCGACCTTACCACTCGCCGATTATTTTCGGCATCAGGTCGAAGAGATCGAATCGAGACCGTTACAAGGAATACAGACTGCGGCAGATTGGATGGCGATTCGGTCCGAGTTGCAAAGCCAGCTCCGTGAAATGCTCAGCCTTGAACCGTTCCCTCCACGCACTCCATTGAAAGCTGAAATCCGAGGTCGAGTCGACCAACCCGATTTTGTGATTGAGAAGATTCTCTACCAATCGCTGCCGGGGCTTTACGTCACTGCGAATCTGTATCGTCCTCGTCAAGTTGAGGAGCCACTCCCAGCAATTCTCTACGTCTGTGGTCATGGTCGTGAAGAGCGTGACGGTGTGATCTTTGGAAACAAGGCACACTACCAGCACCATGCCGAATGGTATGCCGCCAATGGTTACGTCTGCCTCGTCGTTGATACACTACAACTCGGTGAGGTCCCCGGCCTCCATCATGGTACCGCGAGAAAAGGACGTTGGTGGTGGCAATCAGCTGGCTATACCCCAGCGGGAATCGAGACTTGGAATGGGATCCGGGCAATCGATTATCTCTGTTCTCGCGTCGAGGTCGATCCGAATCGGCTCGGTGTCACGGGTCGGTCCGGCGGTGGTGCAACATCGTGGTGGCTCGGCGCACTTGATGATCGGTTAACGACTGTAATCCCGGTCGCTGGGATCACAGACCTCCGTGATCATTTGGTTCAGGGTGGACCTACTGGGGCCCATCCTGATGGAGTTATCACTGGCCACTGCGACTGCATGTATATGGTCAACACCTATCGCTGGGACTTTCCGACACTTGCCGCCCTCGTTGCTCCCAAAGCCCTCTTGGTGGAAAACAGCGATCTCGACCCGATCTTTCCCGAAGCTGGAGTTCGTCGGATCTATCAGCAACTCGAAAATGTCTATCAATGGTATCACGCGGCGGATCGACTCGACCTTGTGATGGGAGCAGGAGGCCACGCCGATACGGAGGAGCTGAGGCACCCTTCGTTTGCCTTCATGGAAACCTGGCTCAAAGGGAATCCAACCGAAGTTGAAGCAATCGACGAACCAGACCGTCGAGTACCAATGAAAGAGTTAAGGGTTCTCGATGTCGGTGAAATCTTACAGGATGCTCGAAACGATCAGATTGACGAGACGTTCGTACCAATCGCTGAAGTTCCGCCTGTACCCGAGTCAATCGAGGACTGGAAAAAGCTCCGTGAGAAATGGATGTCTGAGCTAGAATCCAAGGTCTTTGCGGGTTGGCCCTCCGACGATGATATTGTGCCTCTCAACATTGGTTATGGGGAGCCAAAGGAATTCGGTTCTCTCAGGATGAGAGCAATCGACTACACCACAGAGCCAGGAGTTCGATTGCGAGGGTACTTGCTCTCCAGCACACAAGGACGTGAGGTCAATCGAACCTTCAGTGTTGAGGTAATCGACCAAGATGCGTGGCAACAGTGGGAGCCCTGGTTTGATTGGGTGGACAACGATAGTCCTCCCCCTGCGGATTACGACCGAATAAACACTTCTGAGGATTTTCATTGGAATTTTGACGACGCCACACCACCATCAGTAAAGAATTCAATTCTCGCGAGCTGTCTTGTATACAACACGAGCACATTGATCATCCCAACCCGTGGGATCGGCTCAAACGCTTGGGAAAGCGGCTCTGAAGACACCCAGATCCGGAGGCGGTTTGCCCTCCTCGGTCAAACCCTTGATGGAATGCGCGTCTGGGATCTTCGGCGGGCATTGGCGGTAGGACAGGAGTTGTGTGGTTGGCTTGGGGAAGATCCCGAGTTCACACTCGAAGGTCGGGGTGAGGCAACGACGATCGCTCTCTGGGCAGCGGTCTTTGAACCTAGCGTGAGTTATATCCGTTTGATTGACCTACCTCAAACGGTTCGCACTGGTCCAGCATTCCTCAACCTGGAGCGGATCATGGGATACCCTCAGGCGCTAAGCCTGTTGGCACCACGAATGCTCATGCTTAAGGCAGATCCTACACACTACCGCTGGACAATCGAGTTCAGGAAGAAGATGAGGCGAGCGTTCGACTGGACCGTTGAGGGACAATTGCCGCACTAAGCGATCTGCACGCCTTCTGTACATTAAGTGGAGTATTTCTAATGCTACCCGGCCCTGTCTTCTATACCGAACTGCTTACGACCGCTCGACGGGGCCGCTATTACATCATTAGGTTTGGTTATGGTCTACTTCTTCTGTTCTTCTTCTGGCAAGTCTACGACAGCAGCATTGGGTTTGGACAAGAACTTGTTTCGATCGGGGAAATGAGTAATTTTGCGCAGTCGATCTTCTGGACGTTAGTTGCTACACAAGGGCTTACAGTCTTATTTCTGACACCGGCTTTTACAGCAGGCGTGGTCGCTGACGAACGCCAGCGGAAAACGCTCCACTACCTCCTTGCAAGCCAACTAACTTCTCCGGAAATCGTCTTAGGGAAACTAGCAGCGAAGTTACTTCACCTTGCCGTAATCTTGGCGATTGGGCTTCCGATCATCAGCCTTTTGAGCCTTTTCGGAGGTGTTGATCCGCTGGAGATCGGGCTCGTTTATGTGGTGACGATCAGTTCCATGCTCTTTGTGGCGAGTCTTTCGGTCGGGATCTCCGCTTTCGCACGTCGAGTTCGCGACGCCATCATGGGGACTTATCTCGTTTGCCTTCTCTGGCTCTCAGTCCCGTCCATCCTCATCAGTCTCGTCTCATCGCTTAACGGTCCGATCACCAGCATCGTCAATGCAGTCTGCACTCCCTTTCTTGTCACCAACCCATTCTGGTTCCTCAGCCAGTCCGGGGGAATCTCATCGAATAGTCTCAGCGAAATCGCCTGGATGCTTACCGGACAGTCGATCTTCTCTCTACTTTTCTTGGGAATGGCTACGTTCAGGCTACGCCCTAGTTTTCGGAACGAAGGTGCACAACGACGGAAGGGGAAGAGAAGACTTGGACGATCAGGAAAAGAGCCTCGACCCCGATTGTTTCCGAGGCCCCCGATTGGTACCAATCCGATGCTCTGGAAAGAGCGGTACAGTGTCCGGCTTGGCCTCGTGGCTCGGATCGCAGGCTCATTCGTTGCTCTCGGTGTGATCGGCGCGACCTGCGTAACCCTCTATGATCTTGGGTTCGATGCCTTCGGTGAGCTTCTTACGTTCGGGTACAGCCCCATGGTGAACTATGACTCACGTGAATCACTAAATGAAGCCACAAGAATTATCGGTGCGTTGACCTATATATTGATTGGTCTTGGCGTTGCCGTCGGAGCGGCAAGTTCGATCGCCGTCGAACGCGAACAAGACACATGGACAAGTCTGCTAACTACTGATCTTAGTAGTACAGAGATTCTGAAGGCAAAAATGCTTGGGGCAGTTTGGTCACTTCGGTGGTTCTTCTTGCCCATCGGGGTCGTTTGGATTGTTTCTACCCTCGCTGGAGCCCTCCACCTCTTCGGACTTCTCCTCTCCATCTTCGTCTTGGGGATCTTTGTTTGGTATGCCGTCAGCCTCGGAACGTACTTCTCGTTGACCTCGAAAACGACGACACGAGCCTTGAGCTGGACGGTTGGTTTGATGTTACTTTCCAACTTGGGCTACCTGATCATTGCAGTCTGGTTCATTAATGACCCAATTGTTCTTGTCGGATGTACACCAATGATCCTCTGGCTTGCTGGACTCTCGTTCGAGGAAGTCTGGCAGTTGTCCGGTTTTCTCGATAATTCGAACAGATACAATTACAGTTTATTGACCAACGACGAGGGAATGAGTTTTATCCTTGCGAGTCTCCTTGGTTTAGTTAGCTATTTTTTGGCTGCGCAACTGCTGTCAACCCATTGTTTCAAGAGCTTCGATGCCATTCAAGGACGACCGTCGAACACCACAACAATCGACCCCAAAAGGACGGGCGTCGGTTGAGCCTGAGATCGCTGGAGTTCAACCGTGGTACTCAATCGCCGACAGTTAATTCGAGCTTCCTGTGGTGGCGGTCTTGCAGTAACCCTCGGTCGCCTGGGGGTGGTGAGGCTCGATCAACCGGAGCTCCTCAACGAGCGATTGAAGACGATCGAACAAACACCGATCCTTGACCTCGAGGAACTCGATGCACCTGTAACGCTCGATGCTATGGAGTTGCTCCGGAACGGTCGTCAATTCGTTGTCCGAGTCCGCTCCACTGAGGGTGTCGAGGGATTCTCTGTACCGAACGCCATACATTTCGGACAAACTTATCCCATTTTCCTAGATCGGGTCGCACCCTTCTTTGCTAATCGGGATGCCCGGAAATTAGAATCACTTCTTGTGGACCTGTACCGATATCGAAGTAATTATAAATATCAAGGTCTGCCGTTCTGGGTCTGTGTGGCTGCGGCAGAGTTTGCAATCCTGGACCTGCTTGGTAAGGTCACGGGGAAGTCAATGGGTGATCTTCTCGGAGGTGTTCAGCGACGCGAGATTCCGGTCTATCGTGCCAGTGGAAATCGGGGTAATTCACCTCAAGAGGAAATCGAATACCTGGAGTCGATCGTCTCCGAGATTGGCGTCCGAGCATTAAAGTTCCGACTCGGTGGTCGGATGGGTGTTGCCAAGGACGAACCACTCGGTCGTTCCCAAGAGCTGATTCCACTCGTCCGCGAGACTTTCGGTCCCAACTTCACTCTCTACGCTGACGCGAATAGCTCGTATGAAGTCAACGAGGCAATCAAGATCGGCCGGTTGATGGAGGAGCACGATTACGACCTCTTCGAAGAGCCCTGTCGGTTCGATCATCTCGGTGACACCAAGGCGGTTGCGGACGCGTTGAGAATCCCGATTGCTGGAGGTGAGCAGGAGTTTAGCACCTATCGATTCCGATGGATGATTGCTAACCGTGGAGTTGATATTGTACAACCCGACCTCCACTACCACGGTGGTTTCCTGCGCTCGATCCGTGTCGCCCGGATGGCTAACGCTGCTGGTATGCGCTGTACACCGCACATGTCTGGCTCTGGACTGGGGTTTTTGGACGCGGCACACTTCGTTTCCTGCATCCCCAACCCTGGTCCTTACACCGAATACAAAGGTAGCCCCGAGATTCCTGTGAGTAGTAACACCTCCAGTCTACACCCTGAGAAGGGAATGATTCTTGTCCCCTCAGGACCAGGTTTCGGGATTACGATCGATCCCTCGTTTCTCAATGCTGCAACAGAAGTAACAACCTTTTGAACCGCTGGACCAAGCCCTCCCTTCAGGTTGTCGATCTATCCTTCAACGTGCTCAAGAATCCAGAGATGATTGAGTGAAGCGAAGTTGCGAGCCTGTCGTTACATCATAATCGAGTTCGACAGCAATCGTTTTGCCTTGGTCCAGTATCTGCGTGACTCCGCGAATCAATAGACAAGAACTATCAGACTAACACCACTTTTGGTACGACTGGAATTGCCTTTCGGCATCGACAAACTGGAGCCAGGTCCTTCAGCACTCGGATCGAATCTTGATCAATCAGGAGTTTCAACAATGCGTCCGCTCGTTACCAGTCTTGTAACCACATCCGTCCTCCTCACTCTCAGTGCAGCACTTTCTCCCCTTGTTGCCGCTGAGGACGTGACTACGCTGGCAGTCGGAAGCCAAGCACCTGAGTTCAAACTCCCTGGTGTTGATGGAAAGACATACAGACTCGATAACTTCAAGGATGCCGAGGTTCTGGTCATCGTCTTCACCTGCAACCACTGCCCGACGGCACAGGCCTATGAAGAGCGATTCACCAATTTCTACGATGAATACGCGAGCCGAGGTGTGGCATTCGTGGCGATCTCACCGAATGATCCACTCGCGGTCCGTCTCGATGAACTTGGCTATACAGATCTCGGTGATTCATTCGAAGACATGAAAATCCGGGCGCGTGATCATCAGTACAAATATCCCTATCTTTACGATGGTGAAACTCAAGAGACCTCCCGTGCTTATGGTGCCCTTGCGACTCCACACGTCTTCATTTTCGACCAAGATCGAATTCTACGATACAACGGGAGGTTTGATGATGCCGAGGTCGGCGAAGTTACCTCCCATGACGCCATCAATGCCGTCGAGGCGTTGCTCAGGGGTACTGAGGTTCCGGTCTCGAAAACTCGAGTGTTTGGGTGCTCGACCAAGTGGTCGGATAAGCGAGAGGATGCAAGGCGATCGCTGGAGCGTTGGAATACCGAGGAGGCTACCCTTGAGATAATCGACCTCCAGGGTGTCACCGAGGTGGCTCAAAACGACTCCGACGACTTGCTCGTCGTCAATCTCTGGGCAACCTGGTGCGGCCCTTGTGTTGCTGAGATCCCCGAGTTCGTAACAATGCACCGGATGTACCGCAAGCGCGACTTCCGACTGGTTACCATTAGTCTCGACAAGCTGGACAAACAAGAAAAGGCACTCGAAACCTTGATGGAGAATCACGTCTCCGCCTCGAACTACATTCTGGAGACCGACGATCTCGATGCCTTTGCCGAAGCACTTGACCCTGAATGGCCTGGTCCAATCCCGTACACTCTTTTGATTGCTCCCGGTGGTGAGGTTATCTACCGGAAGACTGGGTCCATTGAACCATTGAAAGTCAAACGAGCGATTGTCAAGGTGCTCGGACGAACCTACTGAGGATCCTTTCCTTGTTGTTCACGGTACTCGGCGAGGATCGAGGCGGGGTCCTCGTCAAACAAGTCTTTACAACCGGTACAACAAACGTAGTAGGTCTTCCCTTCGAAGGTCACTGGGATCGTCCCACGTCCTCCGGTGACGATACACTCGGGTTGACCGTCGCCAGCGGCAAAGGTCACACCTTCACGAGTGTAGCCCACTTCAGCAAGGCGATGATGAATCTTGCTCCCAGGACGTCTTCCTTCGAATAGAATCAAGACTCGAGTCTTGTGGAGGGGGGTGATTGTGATCCGGGCGACTTTCTCTGCCATCCCTTGAGTATCAACGCTGGCTTCAAGTAGGAGCCGACCGCGCTCATCGGTACTCCCAACGTAGGACCGGATCGACTCATCAGGGAAGACCGCATCAAGTCGAAACTGACTTGGCTTTTCAAAGTCGGGGTGCAGAAGGCCGGAACGAAGCCATTTACCATCTTCTATTTCGATTGCCAAGGCTGCGCTTGATTCGGTCAGCTCCCACGCCCACGAGGCGGATTCGCGCCATGCACCGATTCGGCTCCCGCGTCGAGGCTGTCCTGCACCGCGCCACTGGCCAACCAACGTTCCATACTCCTTGAGTGCCTCCTGGTCCTTTAGCCGGTTCGCTGACGACTGATCAGCTTCGACCGCGCCAGGAAGAACACTGAAAGAAAACACCGCGAGGAAGAACAATTTAATCGTTGAACACTTCATGATCCGATTCTCCAGGTTGAACGATCGAGGGGCTTTGCAATGAAACCCCTGGGGAAACCGATCTGTATCGGGACTCTTCCAGAATGAAGAGGTCAGGGCCCGGTTGGTTGGTTCCAGGGACTAGACCCGCGCACTCGATCAGGGTATCAGAAGAGGGAATCGACCGACTTACGATCGGTCGGAACCTCAATCACTCAAGCCACCACAAGAATCGAAAGATTCCGATGGTTGGAGGGTCGACTGATGAAACAGAACACCAATCGTCGAGGGTTTCTCCGGGGGGTTTCCGGAGCCGCAATCGCCCAAGGATTGTTCACCATGTCCAACCATGCTGACGCTACCGAGTCGGAACACGTCCCCATCATTGATACGCATCAGCATCTTTGGGATCTTTCGGTGCAGTCCCTCCCTTGGCTCGCGGATGCTCCTGAAATCCTCCGACAAAGTTACGTGACCTCGAACTACCTTGAGGCGACTGCTGGGCTTGGCCTCAATCGGGCCATCTACATGGAAGTGGACGTGGATCCGGCGCAACATGTTGCGGAAGCCGAACTGATCTTAGACATCTGCCGGGACCCTAACGCCCCGACCGTCGCCGCAGTCATCGGTGGACGTCCTGCTTCGGCCGACTTTGCCGACTACATCGCCCGATTCCAAGATCAGCCCGAGATCAAAGGAGTCCGGCAAGTCCTCCATAGTGACGAAGCACCACAAGGCTTCTGTCTGAGCCCGGAATTCATCAAGGGTGTCACGCTCCTCGGTGAAGCTGAGCTCTGCTTCGATCTCTGTCTTCGTCCAACCGAACTCAGCGATGGAATCGAGCTTGCCAAGCGATGTCCCGGGACCAGATTCGTCCTCGATCACTGCGGAAATGCTGATCCCAAAGCCTTTAGCCCAAAGCCGATTGAGCCTTGGCATGACCGAGATCCTTGGATCCGCGACATCGAAGCGTTCTCAGAATGCCCGAACGTTATCTGCAAGATTTCAGGGATCGTTGCCCGGACGACAGATGGCTGGACCGCCAGCGACCTCAGACCGATTGTCAACCATTGCCTCGACTCGTTCGGTCCTGACCGGGTGATCTTCGGTGGGGACTGGCCCGTCTGTCTCCTGGGCTCATCGTACCGACGTTGGGTCGAGGCGCTTCGATCAATCGTGGCAACTCGGCCGATCGATCAGCGCCGGAAACTCTTCGCGGCGAATGCAGAACGATTCTACGGGCTCAGTTGAACAGGGGAGTCTCGTTAGGCTTCTTGCTGCTGAAGCTGATTGATCTTGTTGTACAACGTTTTCAACGCAATCCCAAGTTCTTTACTTGCGGCCGGTTTGTTGCCATGGTGCTTTTCAAGAACAACTTGGATGTAACGCATCTCGACATCTCGGAGCGTCGGTGTATCGGCCGGCATCGGGAAATGGGGTCCCAATAACGCGGTCGCGTTCGGCGTCGATCCTGTTGAAGAGGGAACGACGCTGATCGGCCTTCGATTCATCCCATGCAACGGGAGATGCTCTGCGCCTATCACTCCGCCACGGGCAAGGATTGAGGCCCGCTCAATTGCATTGGCCAACTCCCGGACGTTACCGGGCCAGTCGTGGGCCATCAAGGTCTCGATCGCATCCCCGGAGAGTTCCGGACGCTGTCCCGATGTACCCCTGGCGAAACGATCGAGTAAATGTTCGACGAGCATCGGGATATCATCAGCACGATCACGTAGAGGCGGCGACTGGACTTCAAATGTATTGATTCGGAAGAAAAGATCTTCGCGGAATTGATCATTCGCGACCATTTCCCGTAGATCTCTGTTGGTGGCGCAGAGAACCCGGACATCAACACGGAATGGCTCGTTCTCGCCGACGCGTCGAATTTCGCCCGATTCTAAGAACCGGAGCAACTTGACCTGGAGAGACTTGCTTAGTTCACCCACTTCGTCCAGGAAGAGCGTGCCGCCGTTGGCAACTTCGAAGAGCCCTTTTCGATTCGCTTCGGCGCCGGTGAAGGCTCCCTTCCGATGACCAAATAGCTCACTCTCAATCAGATTCTCCGGCAAGGCACCACAATTCACGGGGACAAAGGCCTGACTAGCGCGCAAACTTTGCTCATGGAGCGTCCGAGCAATCAAATCTTTTCCAGTTCCGGTTTCGCCGAGAATCATCACGGTCGCATCTGTTGGGGCAACCGTCTCGATTAATCTGAGCACTTCCTGCATCGCTGGGGTCTTACCGACGAGTCGAGGTGAGCCTTCCGCGACTTTCAATCGAGTCTCAAGTGCTTGAGTTCGGTTCATCATGTCGCGACGTTCGGCGATCCGATTGAGCAGGACCTCAAGCTCTGCCCACTTGCACGGCTTGGTGAGATAATCGAAGGCCCCGAGCCGGAGCGCCTGGACTGCTGAATCAACGGTTGCATGTCCAGTCATCATGATGACTTGTGTTTCAGGGCTATACTGCCGGAACTTCTCCAGGACTTCGATTCCGTTGAGTCCTGGCATCTGATGGTCAAGTAAGGCGACGTCAAACCGGCCACGTTCCAAGGCACGAATTGCGGCTTGGCCGTCGGGGCAGGTGGTGACCTCATGACCAAGCCGAGGAAGTTCCTGCTCCATCAGATTACGGAGCGAGGCTTCGTCATCAGCGAACAGAATCCGAAGCCCGTGCTGCTGTGTCTTCTCCATGACGAGTGACTCCCCTCCTAGGAATCGGTCGGTCGATTCGTACTTCTGAGCTTCGGTCAGTCTGTGAATCAGCGATCCTCGAGAGACAACCGATCGTTCCCGAGTTACTTGATCGGCTCAAGAACGAAGAGGTTTTCCTCGCTCTGCGCCCGAGTCCGGAAATCGTCAGGGTACGACTCTCCGAGGAGATCGTAGCAGAGTAAAACGAGACCCTTTTGCTCCCCGGTGCCGTGTCTGATGATCCCCTTGGCTTTGTCACCGAGACTACTGGCAGGCCCTCCAGTCGCGACCATCTCGAGCTGAATCGGTTGGGTAGTCGTCTTGAGTTTGTAGGAGCAGGAATAGAGAACGCTCTCTTCTAGATCGAGGACGACGATCGAGTCCTCCGTAATCCGAACGAGCTGTCCCTCGAAGCGTTCAACCGGGAGAACCTTGCCGCTTTTCTGCCCGGATCGAATCCGATACGACCCCGCAAAAGTATCCGGTTTTTCTGGGTCATCGACCGTTTGGGCGCGTTGGGAGCTTGCTTGACCGCGTGAAACCGCTATAGGGGTTACAGCGACTATCGCAACCAGAAGTAAACCAAGACCGATGAAGCTAGCCAATCGCATGTTTAAGCCTCAAATGATTGGGGAGATTCGTGAACCAGCTCTGCGCTGGACTGATCTGAGGATTGTCTTAGGCAAGTGAGATGCCGATCATTGGTTGTGCTGGCCTGCCGATCATCGGGCTTGTCCTCGAGTTTCTTCGAACGCTGGTTGGTTCCAACCAGTCTTGAAGGTAAGCGGACGAGAAAGGTCGATCCTTTCCCGACTCCAGGACTGGTTGCAAAGATCTCCCCCTGGTGCTGGCTGACAATCCGGTGCGTGATTGAGAGCCCGAGACCAGTCCCTTTACCACCTCGACGTCTCGTAAAGAAAGGCTCGAAGAGATGCTCCAAGACTTCGAGCGGCATCCCACAACCTTCATCACGAAACTCGAGTTCAGCAAACCCTCCAGTCGTCCGAGCCTCGATCCAGAGGTTCGCCCCTTCGTCCATACTTTCAAGCGCATTGACGACTAAATTTAAAACGACTTGTTTAATTTCTTGCGTATCGATATAAGCCAGAATTTCACCTTGCGGCTCAAAGTGTATCTGTTTGGCGCGATATTTGCCGATGTGGCAGATCATTTCCACCACACCCTCGACAAGCTCAACAACATCGGTCCGACGACGGCGAATCTCACCACAACGCGAAAAATCGAGCAACTGTTCTGTGATCCGCTTGCAGCGGAATGCTTCATCCTGGATCATCTGGAGATAGTCGTGCAGTACCTTGGAATGATCTTCTGAGAGATCCTGCTGCATTTCCTGGGTTGAGTTAAGCCGACGCTCCAGAGCCTCAGCACAAAACGCGATCGAGGCCAGAGGGTTGTTGATTTCATGGGCAACACCAGCGGCAAGAAACCCAACCCCAGCGAGCCGTTCGGAGCGGACGAGTTGTCGGCTCCGCTCGGCGATCTGTTGCTCAAGGTCGGCATAAGTGGCACCGAGCCGCTTTGACATCTCATTAAGAGCGTTGGCGAGCGCCTCCATCTCGTCTCCGGTATCGAGTTCGATCCGAGATTCAAAGTTACCCCGACCGACTCGTCGGACTCCCCGATGGAGGACTCGGACCGGCATCAAGACCCACCGTTGGACTAATTTGGTTAATCCGATGAGCATTGCGAGCACCGTGAGGGCGGAGACCCACACGATGATCCGAAACGATCGGTATTGCTGCTTCGAACTTTCGAGTACCAGGAAGAAGTCGTGATGGAGGGTATCTGGAAGTGCTGCTGCAGAGGCGGTCAAGCGATCGAGTCTAGCCTGAACAAGATCGAAGGGAGCGATCGACTCCGCCTCACTACTACGCTCCGCCTCACTACTACGCTTCGCCTCACTACTACGCTTCGCCTCTCTTGATTGTGTCAAATCATGTTCGGGATGATTCTGTAAGTAGTGGGCGGTCCTGGCGAACATCGGATTCGTTTCTTGATCGGGGTCGATCAATCGAAACAATCCCGTCAAGTCATCATCGATTAATAGTACAAGTGCAAACTCGTCGCGTCCGTCAGCGCGATTACCACGCATACTGTTGCGCTGAAGTTCGGCATGATAGCGGGTGAGAGCATCGCGAGCCTTCACCAGCCGTGCAAGTTGGGCTTCCCGCTTAGGACCGGATTCAGGGGGGTCTCCTTGCCCGAAGTTCTTTGAAATGGTCCCAGGCAACTCCAAGACTGCACGCATTAGCTCCTTGGAGGCGCCTAGTTCACGGAGTTGATTGGTGAGGGTCAAATTGCTCCGGTGAAACGCTTGGAGCCCAAGGATCGAGCCGCCAATGAGGGTGAGCATCATCGCGACCACAACACTGAGACCCACGATCAACTTGACTCGGATCGTCCATCGAGGCATCGGCTCTACCTCCCTGTTTGTCCATCAATGCATTTCCATCCATAGAATCCGGCTTTCCAACTTCTTATAAGACCGAAACCAATAATACATGTCTTAATTTTTGTTTGTCAGATTCAGTGACACTTTGCTCTGGTCCGGTTTAGGACTTGGAGGGGAGGCAATCTACCACAGGATCTTCGGGCTGAGAACCCGAAGACTCTGATTGGTTCAAACCGGACTTGGTAGGGTCTTGATCAAACGTTCGCTTAACTTAGTGCAGCAATCGCACCCGTCCAGATGGCGATCAAGAGCGCCATGATGAGACCGATTCCGACTCCGATCCGGAGCCAGTTGACCCGTTGTTGGAAGCGTTCGACCGCGTTTGGGTCTCCCTCAAGATTCCGCAAGAAGCTGACCCGACGGCTAATACTACCGTGGCGCCAAGAATAGGCAGTCGATTCAATACCGTTTAAAACTGCTACATTTGAAAGTGCTTCGATAAAAATACCGATCCCCACCGGGCAAGGGACTTCGGGATGCCCTTGCGAGATTGCAGGCATCCCGTTCACGTCAGGATGAGGCGGACAGTCGGGACGATCGCAAGAAACCGAGATGCAACCAAAGACATCGGCCTGTCGCTCAAACTGTCTCGAAACAAACCCGAATACTAACCAGAAGTAGAGCGAAGCGAGCACAAACATCGCGACCGCCTGGAGCACAAGCTGGACCCGGACAGTGTCTCCCCAGAAGTCGAAGGAGCCTTCAAGGACCAGATACTGCTCGATTCCAAGACCCACCAACGCCATGACTCCAATGCTTCCGAGTAAGAAAAGCCCGAAGAAGGGGAGGTGGCGATGCGCAATGTGGCCGACTTCATGACCAAAGACAGCCTCGACCTGAAGCGGATGCAGATGATCCACCATCGCATCGGAGATCAACACATACCGAAATCCAGGGAGAATACCGGTGACACCCGCGTTAACAACCGAACCGCCCGTATCCCAAACCCGGATATCGGAAAAACGAAAGCCCAGCCGATGTGCGAGAACCTCTAAGCGATCGCGGAGAGGTCCAGGGGGCAGAGAGCTGGAAGGCCAGCTAAGTCGGACGAAGGCCGGCGAAAGGACCAGAATCAGACCCCCGATGATGGCGTAGAGAACAACCTGAACCCAGGGGTTAGGCCATGGAGTACTTGGGCCGAATAAACCTACATCTTGAACAAGGATTAGGAGCGCGGCAACGGGAAGTACGAGCCCGTAGGCTTGCCGAGCCTTGAGGATCAGATGGCGGAGAAATCCCGGCCGAGCTTCCAGAGGTCGGACTGCGCACTCGACATTATAGAGCCCTCCCCAAGCCGCCAGTTGCATGAGCACAAATGGCAAAAAGACAAGCGTTTCATCAATCAAAACTGCGCTGTTGAGTCCGAGGGAGTTCTGAACCAGTTCGCGCCATTGTCCGGTCGTGATCAAGGTAGCGAAGATACCGAGTGCTAGGAGATCCAATCCTCGGGTGATCTTCCGGAGTCGCATCCGGCCACTGAGAGTAATACCGCGTTTGGCAAACCAATAGGCCATGAGGTTGCCCAAGACGGTCGCAACGAGGCCAACCACGAGAATCCCACCCATCAACCAAGCAATCCCTTCAAGAAAGCTTGGTGTGGACTCGAACGTAGTAGGTGGTTTGGAGTAGTCAACCTCTGGGATCGCCATGGTAAGGAAGATCGCCAGAAGGACGATTAGGGGCATCCGCATTGCCCTCGGGATCAGGTCAGCCAAGGTCGGCCAACTGGTTCAGTCAGGATGTCGGGGGACCGTTGATTGATTGAGATTGATGCAGGAAAGTCGCTTGGCTGCAGTCAGCTAGCGGCCTTGATCAAACAGGGCCGCTGCCGACAATCACGATTTGGACCGGGACTATTTTCGGCTCGGCTGCACCCGCAGGAGTCACGGAGAGTTCAACAACCACACTGGTCCGATCTGCCTCGCTCTCCTCGACAATCTGAGGAGAGGTTAACTTCTGCTGATCAGGCGAGAGCAGCAAGAGCACCGATGGGTGAGTCGTTCCCGAAACGCCGGTACTCAGATATTCAAGGTCTTCCTCGGTCACGGTCTCGGTCTCTGTGTCTTCATCAGCTAATGAAAGCAAGAAGTAGTCACGATGCGTGCTGATGCCGAGGTGATCGCCGTTAATCGGTTGCAGACCGTAGCGAGCTGTGTAAACGCCATCGAGTAGCGGTTGATCTTTGTAGTCTCCGAGTTCTTTAAAGACTCGGACCCCACCAACCAATTGGCCGGGTGTCAAGAAGGGGTAAAGGATCGCTCCCTGCGGACCATCTGGAGCCTGAGGAGTTCCGATTGACTTCAGAGGCCAGAAATCGAGGACAGGCTTCCCCTCAGCGTTCTGAACTCGAACACCTTCACCACGGAGCGTTTCCAAAACCGGCGCTGCAAATTCTGCTGGCGGGGCTTCCTTGAGGACCACGGCAGTGTAGTTTGACTCAGCCGCGTAGGTGAGTTGAAGCGAGGTAGTCGTCAGGATTGAGACGGCGAGTGCGATGATCATTCGCATGAGAGAATCCTTCACAAGGCGATGCGGCTGAAGGTTGGGTGGTGAAACGGTTGAAGGTTGGGAAAAGCCCAAGACAAAAGG